>PDTC01000017.1 GCA_002748735.1 Desulfobulbus propionicus
TCCACGCTTGAGCTGGTATGTCACCCTTTGATCAGTGTAGTCACCATTGTTTGCACTGTAGGGATGATCGACAGTCAACACCATCCTGGAAATGTCCATACCGGGTTGCGGCAGACCCTCGGTAGCAATGATCCTGTCATCCAACGACAGCCTGGCATTGACGTAGGGGATTGTTTCACCCTTGTAGCCCAAATCGACGACATATCCGGCAATCCCGTCATACGTAAAGGTGACTTTAGCGTTTTCCGTGTGTGTTCCGATCTGGTCGGCCTTGTATTTGAGTGTGAGGTTACGCGTTGCTCCTGCACCTACATTACCCGTGCCGAATCCGCTAACAGGGGAGAATCGCGCCGAATCACTACCGTTTCGAGTGATATTGGTGATCTTCAGAGTGTAGTCACCGCTGTTTTTCAACCTGGCTGAACCTTCAAGCGGCACCCCCTGGAAGCTCTGGCCGTAATTAAATCCATACGAACCACTCAAATCAGGAGATTGGGCAACAAAACCCGATAGATTTACAGTATGTGAAGAGGCCGACTGCCCGGAGAAATAAGAAGAGACAGTCATGCCCTGGTTTTTCTGTCCCCGGCTCACACCTTGTCCGGTCAGGCGAACGACAAAGGTTTTTGAACTGCCGCCGTTGATCGTATAGCTATAAACGCCATCGCCATCAGTATCTCCATCAATGCGATATGGCGTATTACTGGCCGAGGGGATTGTGAGACGCACAGTTAAACCGGGGTTCCCGGGAGGATTTGAAATCTGACAACTGCGCATACTGGCAGAGCCGCTTTGATTGATTCGTCCAAAATCCCAGCTGGTGCTACAAAAAACGCCAATGCTGCCAGACTTTGCAGCAACAGCCTTATTTCCTGATAAGGCTACAGGCTGCGGGGCAGCCGGTGATACCACTTTGAGCGTTTCAGGAGTATCTGCATTGAAGAGCATATTGCTGACAGTCTGTTTCTTCAGGTTTGCGGGCACGTCATAGGATATTGCCAGTTTTTTCCCGGCAATATCAGGGATATTCAGCGTTTCATCCAGTGCCCCGTGCTCAATGCGCACCTTATGAATATATTGGCTAGGAACTTCACTCCAGACAGCATCAATGGTATAGGCAAAATCAGGGGTTTCCGGCAAAACATCAAAAGATCGTTGTACAGTGGCATAGTTGCCAAGTATCTGCTCGATGGAATCATTGGGTCGATTGGCCTGAATGTAATTGATCAGATTGGTTGTATACTCACGGAGTTTTGATCTCAGGGCCGATTCATTGAGATTTTTAATCGAACTACTGTCTTCGGTGCCGCCAGCGCTACCATTAAGTACTGCCAGATCAAACCCGGAAGCAGTGCCAATATCTATTCCGGCGAGCTTTTCAACTTGTTTGAATGCCGGGTCAAGATGGTATTCAGTTCCAGTAATACTGGCCCTGACCCAGACACGCCGAACTTCGACGTTATCCCC
This sequence comes from Desulfobulbus propionicus, assembly GCA_002748735.1. Taxonomy (GTDB): domain Bacteria; phylum Desulfobacterota; class Desulfobulbia; order Desulfobulbales; family Desulfobulbaceae; genus Desulfobulbus_B; species Desulfobulbus_B propionicus_A. The sequence continues at coordinate 1,468 of PDTC01000017.1, forward strand.
ATGAAAGGTTGCCGGGATGCCGCCATTTGCCAGGATATGCTCGACCAACACGCTGTTTTCCTCAACACCAAACCAGTGCGCTAAGTCTTGGCCATTACTTGTAAAGGCCGCAGGAATCGTCATCGTGCCATAAACAAAATCTGCGCCGAACCCTGATGCTCTGAGTAAGGTGATCAGTAATGCCGCCTGATCAAAATCATTGCCTGCACGATCTAGCAGCGTGACCTCGGGGCCTTTCAAAAAACCAAAATACGGAACATAGTCAATGTGGTTAACCACATATTCGAAAATACGCATGGGATCATGTTTTAGGCCACGCGCCAGTTCTTTTATTTCCGGTATATTCAACGCAGCAGTAAGGTTTGATGCATAGTCCTTTGTCTGTTCAGTCTTTGTCTGATCTTTGAGTATGGCCTCTGCCTGACGGACGCCTATTAATTCAGCAGTAGGTTCATACCAGCCCTCTCCCGCGATTTCTGCGAATGCATTATTTGACAAGCCCATGAGACAACCAAAAAGAAAGGCTGTAAAAATACACAGGGAACCATGCCTACGATATCCTCGATGTACGATACCCCTCATCATTGGGCGGCCTCCTCATCCAGCAAGAGCAAATTCAGTACCGGCATGATAACTGCCGGGTTATACACAGTAATAGACACAGTTCCAGTATCTTGACCACCGCGACCATCCTCTACTACATATGTAAAGGTGACTTTTCCGGTAAAACCGCTGGCTGGGGTAAAATACAGATTATTTCCAGAGCGACTGACTGTTCCTCCTTCACTGGGGTTAGTGGTGAAGGATTTAATATGCAGGGCATCGCGGTCAACATCGGTATCATTTGCCAAGACATTAAGGAGTTTACCTGTATCGATCTTAGTATGAAAATCATCATCTATCGCAATTGGCGGATCATTGGTGAGGTCTTTGTAAATATTGACGGTAACCGTTGCCTGGCTTGTTAACCCTTGAGAATCACAAATAATGTAGGTAAAGCTATCTGAACCATGATAGTTTATGCCAGGGACATACAACAACTGATCACCCAAAATGGCGACACTCCCATGTGATGCACTGGAAGTGGATTGAATCGTTAAGGGATCTCCTTCTGGGTCGCTATCATTGCTGAGTACGTTCATTGTTATGGCTATATCTTCGTAGGTTGCGAATTGATCATTACGTGCTGTAGGTGATTCATTCGTGATTAAATAGACCGTTACCTGTCCTGCACCTGTCGCTTGCCCATCCGAGACTGTGTAGCCAATGACTTCAGACGTCACACCTGAAGATGGTGTGGCGGTAATCGTTTTCCCGTTATGACTGACTGTTCCGGTTCCCGAATAATTGATCTGGGTGATGCTTAACGTATCACCATCCAAATCCGTGTCATTGGCGAGAACCGGAATCGTAATAGACTGCCCGACTTTAACCCAAACCATCTCATCGGTAATAACCGGGGCAAAATTTTGATCGCTTATCGTTACAGTCACTTGTCCGGTGTCACTGCCGCCATATCCGTCGATGACGGTATAGTGAAATACCTCTTGGCAAGGATCAAATCTTGGCAAGTTCACCTACTCTTTGCCGGTTTGAAAACAGTATGGGAAGAAAAGAAGCTGTCGCCATCCATGAAGTTCTGGTCGATAATCAGCAAGCAGCAGAATCATATCTTCAAAGTAAAGAGAAACAGCGTCTTTTTATTGCTATGAGCTATGCAGCAGGGATCTGGGACAGGGAACGCAGAGTCATTGTTAAAGCAGAATATAGTCGAAGAGGCAACAATCCTCGTTATGTTGTCACCAGCCTGTCAGGTAGCGAGCAAAATCTTTATGACAAGCTCTACTGTGTCCGAGGAGATATGGGGAATTGCATCAAGGAACAGCAGCTTTGTTTGTTTGCTGATCGTACCAGTGCCACTATTGGTGGCCCAATCAATTCCGCCTGTTGTTATCCAGTATCGCTTATGTGCTGCTGGAAGCCATTCGGCGTCAGTGTCTTGTAACTGGCTGCATCTGCCGACAACAACACCGAAAACCCTGACAACAGTCATGGGGCTCTCACCTTATCCATCCCTGTTTTGCAGGGGTGATTACCAGAGATGCATCGACATTCGATCCTGCTGGACAGGAGAAAAAATTTTCACTAAACTCCGGAAAACGTAGCCAACGCATCAGGACAGTGATGCGTTCTTTTGGAAAAGGGGGTTCCCCACACAACACCATCGGCATTACACCATGAAAACGACGGCACATCGAATCAGCCTTGCGGTACTTCTGTTTTTCACTGTTCTCCCCGGACAAAGCGCTGGTATAGAGGCCTTGAAAAAATGGGTACGGCAGACCGTATATGTTCCCCTCTACTCCCATATTTATGCAGACGAACGCTACCGCGACAAACCTTTTCTCCTCACCGCGACCCTGTCCGTGCGTAATACTGACCCGGATACAGCACTCACCCTCCTCGAAGTCAACTACCATGATTCCAACGGCAAGTTGTTACAGGCATATCTCGACAGCCCGATTACCATCGGTCCGCTGGGATCCACACGCTACATTGTCCAGGAATCAGAAACCAAAGGTGGTTCAGGCGCCAAGTTCCTGGTACGCTGGCAGGCTGCCACAGGTGTCACCGAGCCTATTATTGAATCGATCATGATTGGCACAAAGATGCAGCAGGGGATCAGCTTTGTCTCCAGGGGCAGGGTCATCAAAGGCCGGTATCTCGATAAGTAAGAGGGTAGTATCGCGGTGCGGCCTTGCCAAGAAGTACGCCACCTGTACCGCTCTTCACGGGCAGGTGACCGATACGTCCAGGAGAAACTTCAAGGGCAAACGGGCGCGGACACAGCACCCTTGAGGAAAAACAAGGGCTCCAGCAGGCATCAAGGCTCAGCGTCGGACAATGCTGACAGACCCTTCCATGGCCCGGGCAATCTCTTCTGCGGCCTCGCGGCAAGCTCTCGCGATCAGACCGGTTACCTCTATTTTGACGTACTGGCAGCCTGACAGATTCAGGATGTAATGGGGTGCTTTGTATTACAATCCGCAGAGATACTGGCCTCCAGATCATAGTCAAGAGCCAATAACACTGTCAGGCTGTTCTCCGACAAAACTGTTTTCTGTTACTGCCGGAGCCATTTTCTTCATATCGAGCTGTACCAGATGACGGTACACTGTACCTTCGCTCATGAGTTGTTCGTGGCTGCCCTCTTCAACTATCCGTCCCTTATCCATAACGATGATCCGGTCTGCCCGACGAATGGTGGACAGCCTGTGCGCGATAATAATGGAGGTTCGCTGATGACGCACAGCTTCGAGCGCCTTCTCCAGCATGTTTTCCGAGCGGGTATCCACGGCCGCAGTGGCCTCGTCCAGCACCATGATACCAGGGCTACGGTACAGAGCCCGGGCAAAGGCCAGCAGCTGATTTTCACCGACCGAAAGTTTCCGGCCACCCTCACCGATCACGGTATCAAGGCCATCTGGCAGGTCGTCAACTATCTGCGCCAGCCCGGTCTCCCGACAGACCCTGTCGAGCCGCTGAGCGTCAACAGGCAAATCCAGGGTAATATTGGCGCCGATGGTATCGGGCAGCAGAAAGACATCCTGCATGATCACCGTCACCCGGCGGCGCAACTGATCGAGGGGGTAACTGGTCAGGGGGTGGTCGTCAAGGTAAATTCTTCCCTGATCAGGGTCATGAAATCGGATCAACAGGTTCGCCAAGGTGGTTTTTCCTGAGCCGGTTGCCCCGACCAGCGCCAGTGTTTCTCCAGCATTGACCTTTAAGGTAATGTTTTCCACCACCGGCTGCCCGGCCTGGTAGGCAAAACTCACCCCTTCAAAACACACGGTTGCGGCGCCTTCGTTACTGTCGCCCGGCAAGTGCGCTTGCCCGGCCTCACGGATACCCGGTTCTTCATCAAGGAGTTCAAAAATTCGCTCTGCAGAGGCAACGGCAGACTGGACAATGGAATACTTCTGCGACAGTTCTCGCAGTGGCTGAAAAAAAAGCCGCATATAGGTGATAAATGCTACCAGCTCACCCAGGGTGAGTTGCTCGCGAATCACCTCACCACCACCATACCAGATGATCAGGGCGACAGCCGCTGAGCTCATAAGCTCGGTCATGGGCATAAACAGGCCAAACAGCCTGATCTGCTCCAGAGTTCGGCGCAGGTACTCTTTGCTCTGCGCCGCATACTCCTCCATGGTTGTCTGCTCCTGACCAAAGGCCTGAAGGACAACCATTCCGCCCATGGATTCGGAAAATATCGAGTTGAGTTTGGCAAGCTGGGTACGAATGCGGCGAAACCGCTCCCGCGCCAGCCGGGAAAAAAGGACGGTGACCACTACTGCCAGCGGAATAAAAACTGCCATGACCAGCGCCAGTTTCGGGTTCATGATCGCCAGTGCCACAAAAACTCCGCCCATACGCAGCAGATCGTTGAACAGCGTCACCATGATAGAGGTGAACATCTCGTTCATGTTCTGAATATCATTGGTGAGCCTGGTAACCAGTCGCCCCACCGGTTGTTCGTGGAAAAAGATCACGTCCAGCCGCAGCAGCTGCGCAAAAAGGGCCTGACGCAGGGCGTGCATAACCGACTGACCGATGAGCTCCAGCAGGACCACCTGGATAAAGGTGAGACAGAATACCGTCACCACCAGGAGACCATACCCCAGAGCCACGCTCCCCAGCGTCCTGAGCCGTTCGGCCGTGGCCACCGTATCAGCGGTGACAGCGTGATCAATGCCCAGTTGAAGAAGCCTGGGCAGCAGCAGCATCCCTGCAGTGATCAGTAACGACAGCAAAACGGCCAGCAGCAGTTTGATATCGTGGGGTCGGCAGAATCCGAAAATACGTGCCCAGAGTCTGAGATCGCCAATGGAGTTCACCTGTCCCTCTTCCGAGTAGCCGTAATTATCCATGGCGCTCCTGTTTCTCCAGCATGGCCTGGTAGAACTCGTTGTCAAGAAGATCTTCATGGCCGCCGCTGGCAACGACCCTGCCCTGGTCGACAATGATGATGCGATCAGCACGCCTCAGAACATTTATCCGGTGGGAGACAATAAGGATAACCTCTGCCGCTGCACCTTGAACCAGGGCGTCAAGAACCTGCTGTTCAGTTGCGACGTCAAGCGCGGAAAGGCCATCGTCAATTATCAGGATCCGCCGGCCGCTCAGGATGGCCCTGGCCAGGGCGACCCGTTGCTTCTGGCCGCCGGAAAGCCTGACGCCACGCTCGCCGATACGTGCTTCATAGCCGTCGGGAAAGGCCATGATCTCGGCATCAACGGCGGCCAGCCTCGCAGCCTGACGAACCTCCTCAAGGCTGGCATCAGGCCTGGCCATCGCGATATTGCGGCGGATGGAAGCAGAAAAAAGCAGCGGCTCCTGGCTGACAAAGGCGATATGGGTACGAATCCGGGCAGGATCAACCTGATTGACATCAATTCCCTGGATAAACAGCCGCTGGTCAGGCACCGGGTACATCCTCAGCAGCAGTTTACACAGACTTGATTTTCCTGCACCCGTAGGCCCGGTAATCCCAAGAATACCTGGAGCAATGGCCAGATCGATCCGATCGAGTACCCGCTTGTCGACGCCTGGATAGGAAAAACTCAACTGTTGACAAACAATGCAGGGCGACGTGAGCGGCAGGGGAATATCGCTGATGCCTGTGGAATGCACCAGAGGACGCTCCTGCAAAAGGTCGTCAATACGACCCAGAGAGGTGAGGCCGCGCTGTGCCAGGCTGGTGACCCAGCCCACAGCCATCATCGGCCATATCAGCATGTTCAGGTAGGCAATAAAGGCGACAAAATCACCCAGGGTAATCTGGCTGTCGATCACCAGACGACCACCAACAGACAAGACGATGAGCATACCCAGGCTGCCTGCCATGGTAGCGGCAGGGAAGATCAGTCCCTGTACCGAGGCCACCCGCAGATTTGCCCGGACATAACGGCGCCCGAGGAGATCAAAAGCGCCGAGTTGCAGTGATTCAAGGGTGTAGGCCTTGATCAGGCGGATCGAGGTGATCGCGGCACGGCTGAACTCGGTCAGCTCGGAAAACAGCCCCTGCACCTGGAGAAAACGTTTATGCATCCTGGCGGCAAGCACCCGGGTAGCCAAGGCAAGAAAAGGCATGGGGGCAAGTGCCATGATGGTCAGCCGCAAATTGATGGCAGCCATGAACCCGATGGCGGCAAGAGAGATGACCAAGGCATCAGTTGCGGCAACCATGCCCATCCCAAAGGCCAGCTGTACGGAGGCCAGATCATTGGAGGAGTGTGCCATCAGGTCGCCGGTGGTACGGCGGTCAAAAAAAGGCTGATCCATGCCGAGAAGGTGCTGGTAAATACGATCCCGCAGATTTTTTTCAAGGATGCGGGAAAAGCCAATGATCAAGTAACGCCAGCAAAAACGGAACAGGGCCATCCCCAAGGCTGCGGCGAGGATACCGGCACCTATCCAGAGGAGTGTTTTCCCGTTGATACAGCGGCTTTCCAGGCCGTCAACAGCCAGCTTGATCAACCGGGGAACGGTCAGCTGCAGGGCATCAACCAATAGCAGGGCGGTGAATCCCAGGGCCAGTCGATACCGGTGTTCACGGAAGACCGGAATCACCAGTCCCAGCAGATGGCGAGCATTTTTCACGACACTGGACGACGGTGCACTCATGAGTGATTGCGCAGCAGTACGTTATAGGCCCTGGTCAGGGCAATGAACTGATCGTGATCACCCCCGTGGTCGGGATGTACCCTTTTGGCCCGTTTGCGATACAGCCTGTTCAACTGTTCGCGGCTCATGTCCTGGTAGGCATGAAGATCAAGGTGAAACAGCTGTAAGGCCTCCTGGATGGACATACTGACCGGTCGGTGCTGCCTGGCACTTTCGTGATGGAAGAAAAAACGGTGCCGGTTGCCACGCGGATCAGAGGAGGACTGCAGATAATCGAAGTAGATTACCAGGTAGCGGCGCAAATACAAAGGTAGTACCGCTTGACGCTGAAACCCCCGCCAGAGTTCACGGTCCTGGTCGAGCTCACAAACGCTTTTCAGCAGGGCATCGTCCATCTGTTCCTGGCCGGCACACTCCAGGGCAATCCGTGGATTCATGCCATGAAGATGCCTGTACAGATCAAAGGCAACAAAAAAATAGGCCCTGAGGTCAAAGGGTCGCAGCACCTGCTCGCGCGCGAGGATATACTGTTCAATCTCATCCCGGGACTTGTTGAGCAGCACCCGGTACACAGGCTGGGCCCGGTCCATACGGCGCAGATCAAGCTGGGCAAACCGAAGAAAAAACAGGCGGCGGCGATCAAAGACATGGGTTTCATCGAGAATCCTTTGCCTGGCTTCTCGGTCCATGGGCTTCCAGTGCCGCTGGCAGCCTCGCTCACGAAAATGCGCCAACCTGGCCTTAAGTTCCGGTTCGACAAAGGGAAACAGGATATCATCGAGCCGGTCATAGCTGTGTTCGACACCCAGAGCCCTCAACCGGTCCACCAGGGTTTCGTCAAGCTCATAACTGAGCCCTCCCTGGTAGTGGATGTACACGGAGGGATCTTCACCGAGATCAGCAAGATCCCGGCAGGTCCAGTTGTCCGCATCCCGCACAGATTCCCGCAACAGATAATGGTAGCGGTTATTTACGATTAGCCGGGCTAGGTACATACGTCAGGTGCATGTTCATTTTTTCTCAAAAGTGGTAACTGCAGAATTTCGTTCAAGGTAAAATCTGCGCCAGGTATCCTCGCTTACTTGATCCTTGGGCCAGGATCATGGCCGGCGAAAACATTTACCATAAACAGACATGAATATCTTGAAGATAAACTTCAGGGCATAACAGCGAGTTGAGCTTCGCACTCGCTGTTCCGGCGTGCGCAGTGCGCCGGAACGCAGAGTTCACCGGCGAGTGCAACGAGTATGGTAAAACGACTTATTAGCTTTTCTTTATTTTTATAATGGAATAGTTTTATCTATGAACTCTATCTTCTCGATGTCAATTAAAGTGTTAACACCATCTCTGTCGAGTAGGTTATCGGAGACCACTACTTTTTTACTTTTTTTGGTTATGGTGTATTCGTTCAAATTTCCTGAAAAAATAACAGTATTCACGCCCAAGTTCCCTGTAATACGGTTATTAAGCTGATTAACTCGGACGTTGGAATTTTTATTGCCTGTCAGGGTTACATCTTTAAGGTATTGGGAATGGTGTGTATAAGGTAAATTGTTATTAAATTTCAATGAAAAAGTTCCTTCAAAATTGGCATCGATTCGAGCATTGTAAGTCAGATAAGAGTGAAAGAATTTATTATTCATTAACCCTGCTCCCATTGGGTCTTCATTAGTAATTTCTTCTCTTGTCTTTGCAATATAAAGTCCCCACATACCATGCGTAGAACTTTCATTCCATGCCCCCCAAAGTCCGTAGTAACAATCAATTACAGCCGCCAAATATTCTTGTGAAAGGCTATTTTCTGTTTTTAGTTCATCAATCCAGTCATTCTCATCGATTCCCCAAAGATTTTTTGCTAAACTATTTTCCTGTGCCGCCCGAATTTCGGCTTGAAAGCCAGAAAGTACACCTAGAAATCTATCGTTTCCATCCACTCCAATACCTGTATCATGAACTAAATGCAAAATTTCCTCGAAAGTTGCATCTCGATGGTTATAATCTTGATTGATATACCAGCTATTACCCTCAACCTGAATTTCATTTTGATATAACGGCTGCCCTTCTAATTTACTCGCCAAGTTTGTCCCATCATCTTCACCGTTGAGGAGCAATAATATCGCATTATTCTCAGCCATCTTATTAACGACTGCAGACTTATCGTCACCATAAAGAGACCCAGGAAAGTTTCTTAAGTAATGCTCTAAGACACTCCTTGCACGAACAATTTGTTCGTTTGTAATATTATTCTGCGCAACGATATGTATTAAACCTCCATCAGGGGTCACTACTTTTGTGTAGCGATTAAAATTCGAAATATACTCATCCCCTAAGGATGTGGGTACAGATTCAATACCAAGTGTTGGATCTATTGAGACGGTCCATAAGGGTGATGCAGAAGATTTTTCGCCATAATCAAAAAATAACAAAGACAATAAGACTAAAAAGACTAAGTTAATTTTCATTAGTTCTCCTTTGCGAGAGCTAACAGCGAGTTGAGCGGCTTAGCGGCAGGCCGGCAGACGACGTCTGCCGAGGCTGACGGGAAGCGCGCTCGAATGATTGGTTCCGGCGTGCGCAGCGCGCCGGAACACAGAGGTTGGAAGCAAAAGAGGCACAAGCAACATCAGGCTGCCGCTTTTTTATCGGCAGAACAAAATCGTTGCACAAGACGTCCCACCGCCTTCAAGGAAAAGGGCTTGATCAATGTTGCGACAAAGTTGTGCTCGGCATAGTTGACCAGAACATCCGAATAACTCTCCCCACTCACTGCCACCAGAGGAGCTGAAGGATCAAGTGTAAAGATCTTTTCTGCCGCAGCCCGTCCTCCCATACCCTCCGAGATATTGAGATCGAGCAGCACCAGGTCAAATTTCTGCTTTTCAGCAAAAGCGGCAGCGTACAGCTCAACGGCCTCGGTCCCCTCGCGGACAAGAACGACATCACATCCGTAATGCTTCAACATCTTCTCGATGATGACACGCATCGTCTCATCATCATCTAAAACCAATACTCTCCTGGTACCTTCCTGTTGCCTCAAAGGCGCCGGCCCCTGCTCCTCCTTTAAGGCCTCAGGGAAGTAGAGCCAGACCGTACAGCCTGCCTGTGGTGCTGAACTGATCCAGACCGCACCACCGTGCTTTTTGACAATAGAATGAACAATGGTGAGTCCCAGCCCCACTCCCTTCTGAACCCCCTTCTGTTTAGTGGAAAAATAGGGATCAAAAATTTTGTCTAGCATTTCTGCGGCAATTCCAGCGCCGTTATCAGTATAGCGGAGACGAATCAACGGCACCTCTGGCAGGGAGCGCCCGATACGGGCCGCCTCGGTTGCCCCATCAACACGGTCAACCTCGACCTCGATAATACCCTCTCCCTCTGTGGCCTTCAAAGCATTACGAGTGAGGTTGGCCAGTAACTGAATCATCAACTCCGAATCCAGATCCAGTGGAGGGAGGGCATCAGCAACAACCACGTGAGCGGTAACCTTTGTTTGCGCCAGCTCTTTGGCAAGGACATCGCGGATCAGACCTTCAAGATCGACGCTTGATTTCTGCAGTAGGTAGGTGTCGGAGAAGGTGGTGAACTTACGGATCAGCCCGGAGGTTAAATCGAGGGCGCGGATCGACTCGTCCAGGAGTTGAGCAACCTCAGCATCCGTGGTCAACAGGCGGCCCATCTCGATATTACCGTTGATAATGGTGAGGAGGTTATTAAAGTCGTGGGCGATGCCACTAGCCATCAACGACATGGCATCGAGCTTCTGAACGCGCTGCAGCTCCCGCTCAAGGCGACGCTGCTGCGCCTCCATACGCTTACGCCTACTCACATCCTTAAATATTGCCACCATGAAGTAACCATGGTTTTCCGCCACCGGCACAAGACTCATGGTCAGCTGCCGTTCGCCCATGGGCAACGGTTCATCATAGGTGTAGGTGAACGGTGCGGTGTTCTCTGCCTTTTCAATACTTCCCATCCATTGCTGCAACTGCAATGCTTCGGGCCTGGGCAGGAAACTACTGAGTGGCCGGCCAAGCATCTGTACTTCATGGAGACCAAAGAGCGATAAGGCCGCCCGGTTGATCATAACAATCCGCCCCTGGGCATCCAGCTCAACCACGCCCTCGCTCATCTCCGCCAGGACAACTTCGCGGTGCTTCTTGCTGACCAGCAGTTCCTCTGTTACCTTTCTGGGAAAGAGGCCTTCCATACCATGAATAAGCTGTTCTCTGCGATTGCCACACGCATACTTTTTCAAGGATTCACGAACATGCTTACGCATAGTTTTGGCAGGGCCCTTGGCAATATAGACATCAGCCTCCAGTTTCAGTGTTGCGGCGTTATCTTCAAGAGCCACTCCGGAAAGAACCACCAGAAAGACATTTTCCAGACCTGGGGTATTACGGATAACATAACTGAGCTTACTGCCATCAATTTTGGGCATCACCAGGTCGGTAAAGATAATGTCCGGTCGTGCCTCTTCAATACGATCAAGCGCCTGCAGGCCGTCTTCGGCCTCCATGATCTCGCACCCTTCCTCCTCAAGTACTGAGGTGACTATCCTGCGGATAACCGGGCTGTTTTCGACAACGAGAACACGGCTAGGCATCGACGAGAATCTCCTCAACAGTTCTAACAAACTTCCTGATATCAAAAGGTTTACTAAATACTTCTGTGGCGCCGAGTTCCAGGGCTGCCGGCAGATAGGCTTCAGGTTCGATTCTGCCACCCCCAGAGATAGCAATAATCTTCACTGCAGGATACTCCCTGGTCAGTTTAGCGATGGTTTCAAGGCCTTCCTGCTCGGGCATGATCAAATCTGTCACCACCAGATTGATGTCATGGTCCTGCATCTGCCGCACCCCCTGGCGCCCGTTTTCCGCCTCGACCACACCATATCCAGCTAATTCCATGGCCTGGCGGAGTAATACTCGCATCTGTTCGTCATCATCAATTATCAAAATCTTCTTCACAGGTTTACTCCCCGTCTTTAGAGGTCGTCTCCGGAATACCGCCGAGAAGTTCACTGACGGCTCGAGCCAGTTGGTAGGTGTTTATGGGTTTGGCCATAAAAAGATCAATACCGGCCTGCTCTGCACTTTTTGCATTGACAGCATCGCTGTAGCCGGAACAGAGAATAATGGGAAGTGTCTCCTGGTACTGACGTAGTTTTTTGGCAAATTCCATTCCGCCCATACCAGGCATGGTCTGATCAGTAATCACCAGGTCAATTTCCTGGGATCTTTCAAAAAAAACCTGCAACGCCTCCTCTGCATTGGTTGCCGGCAGAACAGTATACCCAAGATACTCTAACATTCGCATGCGCATCTTCACAATATCTTCTTCATCATCAACAAAGAGAAGAGTGCCGGTTCCCCTGGGTATAACTGAGCTTTTTTCCTCCTGCTCATCGTTTTCTATGCTTGGGAAAAAAACAGTAAACAGGGTGCCCTTCCCTGGTGTCGACAAAAAATCGATGCTCCCCTGATGAGCCTCAATAATACCGTGCAGCACGGCCAGCCCCATACCAGCACCGTCACCAACCGTTCTTGTCGTATAAAAGGGATCAAAAATCCGCCCCTGATCTTCAGGCCTTATCCCCTTGCCAGAATCTTCTACGCTGAGCTGTACCCACCTGCCCGGCTTGAGGGATTTGTAGCGGACAACATCTTCTTCACTGACAAAGGCGTCCTTGAGTTCAACACGGATCCTGCCCTTTTTGTTCTCCATCGCCTGTACCGCATTGGTCACAAGAGTTACCAGGACCTGATGCACTTGCCCGGGGTCACCGTAAATACAGCCTGTATCCTCCTGCACGGAAGCATCAAGCTCAATAGAGGCGGGCAGAGATGCGCGCAGAAGTTTAAGGGCCTCCTTGATGATCAAAGCAATGTTGATTTTTTGCTTGTCAGTTTCTGCCTGACGACTGAATGCAAGAATTTGTCGGACCAGTTCTTTAGCCCGTTGTCCTGCTTTACGGATCGCCTCGACGTGCCCCTTTATCTCTTCGTTACTAATCGGTGGTGCACTAAAATCTTTACTGAAATCATTTCCTGGTAACCGAAACAGCAAAAGGTCTGCATTTCCCAGGATCGCGCCGAGAATATTGTTGAAATCATGTGAAATACCAGCGGCCAGGGTGGAAATAGACTCCATCTTTTTTGCATGGATCAACTGCCTCTCCAGATGGCGCTGCGCTGAAATGTCCTTGACAACAAGAGCAAACCCCTCTGTCTTTCCCCTGATAACAAAGGGGGAATGGGTGACGAGAAAGATCCTATTCGAGGCTTCATGATGTATCTCCCGTGAATAGATCTCATTGTGCAAACATCCTGAGGTGACCTGGCACCGCGAACAGGGAACAATATGGTCTCGAAGCAGTTGATGGCAGGTTGCCTCTTCAGCATCCTTGGCCTTGAACTCTAAGCTCAGTTCCTTGGCGGCACGGTTGGCCTTGATCACCTTTCGATCCGAGGTGATTATCATGACCGGTTCAGTGATGGCATCAAAGATATTGCGCCAGAAATCAGGCGATTCTTCAAGTAGGGCAGGAGCGGCTTCGGTATTCTTTTCCCCTGTCTTTTCTAGACGGGAACGCAAGACAAGAACATAGCAGACCAGGGCGGCGATGAGGAGGACAGCAAACGTTAAGCCCAACAAAAGACTACCCTGTAACATTCTCACTCCATTGTTTCACCGGAAAGGCCTCTCAGGTCTTCATTGAAAGTCACCTGCCGAAAAACCCTGCTGCGAAAAAAAGTAATGGTTCGCTGCCGACGCCGAGCAATCCGTATCTCTTCCGGGATCAATCCTGTAACTTTACTCTGCATTATAGACATTTTATATTCTATATTAGCAGCGAAACGATTGTCTAGGTACCAGGCATAAAAAAGACCAAAAAAAAGCCCGGGCGGGGTAAATCCTTCACCGAAGTTGACAACTCGGGTATACACCCCTGCCTGACGTTCCATGGGGTGCATACGTATCAATCGGAGATACCGGTCAATATCCTCCGCACTGAGATAACAGCGCTGTGCAGATGCATCCCGTACAGTGAGACGGTACATCAGGCCGACTTCTTCGCCACCTGCTTCAATAAGCGGTACCATCTCCTTCTTACCGGCATAGTTGCCCAGCAGTGACTGCCCCAGGGCCACCAGAAAGGCCATTTCCAGGCGGTCATGGTCCTCTACCTGATCCTGACGGATCTTAATATGCTGATCCATGGGATCATAAAAGGAATACACATTGTCCCATTGCTGACAACGCCGCCAGCTCTCTGTGGAGACAATGGTCACCCCCTTGGCAGAGTGAAGATGCTCAAGAGGGATATCCTGGTGGAGCCAGACAATCTCCACCAGCCGCTCCAGCAGCCACCGACGCTGCTGATCATCCATGGTGACCTGCTTTCCCGACGTGCTCCTGACTTCCTCTGTGGTCAATGCTTCAACCTGAACACGGATGGCCCGGTAACGCTGACATATCATCAGTTCGGAAGTCTTGCACAACTCTCCGACCAGCGCTTCCGGCAAGGCCGTGGTTGGCTGCGGCTGGGGCAGCTGCCCACATTGGCTCAGCCGCCACAGGACCTGGACAGCCCTGGCGACATTGTCTGGATCATGCTGAATTGCCAAGCGTTTTTCAAGTTTATCTTTGGCAAAGACACTGGCCTGCACAGTTTCAAATCCTAGCTCCGCCACCCGGCTACGATCCAGATAAATGGGTTCCTTCTGTTCAATGGCGTACCGCTGTAACACTGAACCGGGAATATCACGGAGATTCAATGCCAGCACATGGGAAAACAGGTCATGGATCCCCCCAGGAATATTACGGTGATAGGCGAGAATCAAGTCGGAGACATAAAATTTTCTCTCCCAGGCGTCCCGGGAGGCGTCGGTTTCTCCCTGCTGGACCCAGATGTTGGCAACCAGCAATTTCAACGCCCTGTGGTTACGACGTACGGCATCAGCTATGCCAGGTATCTGAAAAATGGGAATAATAGAACTGTACAGACTGCCGGGTGCCAGCACAATAATATCCGCTTCTTCGACAAGTGCAGTAATCGCAGGATGTGGATCCGGTGTTCCGAAGAATTCGACCCACACCCGGTCCACCGGAACGCCACGCATGGCCCGGCTCGATTTCTCCTCACCTGTGGCCAGCACACCGTTCATATAGAGAAGCTGTAAACGGGCTACAGTTATGGTACAGGGTAACACTGCGTTTTTCGGGACACCGAGGCGGGAAGCAAGCTCGGCCACGCCTTGAAGAGTGGCTGCCGCAACCACCTCAGGGGCGTCGTCCAGCTGCTTCCCTGTGAAGGCGGAGTCGATGTGCGCAAAGATCGCGGCTGCCAGCAACAGATTGCCCAGGCACTGTGGTCGCAGAAGCACCGGGTTGAGCCGCGGGTCAGCAAAGAGTTTGTCGATGAGTCCCAGCAGACAGGTCCGCAGTTCGCCGGGGATATCAGTCAGCTCGACGCCTGTGTCGTGACAAAGAGCCTTCGGAGAGTGGGGAAAAGAGATAAAACGGTAATTGAAAATCCCATGCAGTGCCTTGATGGTCCTTACTGTCTGTTGTCGATCCAGGCCATAGAGATCACGTAACGGTTGGTCACGGACACAGGCAAGCAGGACATGGCGGAGGTCTCCCAGGCCCACCAGCGGCAGATCCTTGAGCAGCTCGCCGGTGGAACCACCATCATCGGTGGTGCAGACCACGCTGTGTACCCGGGGAAACAGCTCTTTCATTCCAGAAAAAGGCTGTTGCCACCATGTGCGCAGCCGAGAGTCACCACCAATGATACTCGAGAGTCCAGTGCCGCCGCCGAACACGACAACCCTTGCCTGGCTGGTGTCCATGTCGACGAGTTGTCTGCGGCAATCAGTTAACTGACTGTGCAGCAGAGGGGGAAGGTTATCCGGGCAGCCCTCCAAAACCAGCTGTACCATCTTTTCGGCAAAACTGCCCTCACCCAGGGCATCAAGGGCGGAAAACTGCGGAGCGCTCACCTTGAGGAGACGCTCGACCAACTGGTGATATTCACTGCTCATCGAGTACCTATGACTGCGGAGCTTTTCCGGACAGCACCTGTTCAACACGTTTGAGGTCTTGAGGGGTATCCACCTCAATGGAGTCGTACGCTGTTAACACGACCCGGATGGTGTGACCGTATTGCAGGGCCCGGAGTTGTTCGAGTTTTTCGCACCGCTCCCATTCTCCTTCCGGCAGGCTGACAAAGGTTTGGAGAAATTCTTTGCGGTAGGCATAAAAACCCAAATGTTTATAGTACGCAGTTGAGACCACATCTTCTGCATGACGTTGAAAGGGAATAGGAGCACGGGAAAAATAGAGCGCATTGCCCTTGCAGTCGAACACGGTCTTGACATGATTGGGGTCATGGATCTCTTCAGGACGAACGATCCGGTAAATGAGGGTGGCCATGGGCAGGTGCAGGTCCTCCAACAGGGGCCGGGCCACCTGTTCGATGATCTCCGGAGGAAACAGCGGCTGATCGCCCTGAATATTGACCACCACATCCTGCGCATCAATCCCCAGCTTGTCAACGGCCTCGGCAAGCCGGTCCGTTCCGGAAGCATGGTCTGACCGGGTCAGCACATACTCTCCACCAAAGGCATCGACAGCCGCAGCGATACGCTCATCATCGGTGGCCACCACGGTACGTGAAAGTATTGCGCAGTCCAGTGCACGCTCGACCACGTGCTGAATCATCGGCTTTCCCAAGATGTTGGCGAGTGGTTTACCGGTAAATCGGCTGGACGCATAACGGGCCGGGATGATGGCCACAACGGAGGAAGCAGGCTGAAGCATTTTGACAACCTCCTGGTTCAATAACGTTTTTCCTCTTTTTTTTCCCAAAGTATGATACAGTTTGCAGCTAAAAAAGTAAACGAGTAAACAAGGTTATGTCTTCCAGACAACGTCGCCACAACCAGTCAGGCTACACCGTCCCCATGGGAGTAATCCCAGAAACCCGGGCACAGCAGTCCCAGGCAACTCTACTCGCCCAGACGACCGGCCTGCCGCTGCTTGACAGCCGCAGTTCCAGCCGGCTGCTCCTCATGGTGCGGCCGGACAGAATAGAGTTGCAGCGTTCGGGCGATCCCACCCTTTCCGGCAGCGTGTACGCCGATTTTCTTGCGCAGGGTATCCTTCGCAGGATAGCGAGAATACGGGCTGAACGACTCATTCAGGCTGTGCGCATCAGCAAACAGCCACCAACCTCGGTTATCGACGCAACCGCAGGACTTGGACGAGATGGTTTCCTACTGGCAGCGGCAGGAAGCCAGGTACTTTTAGTGGAACGGCATCCGGTGGTGGCGGCGTTACTCCAGGACGGGCTGACCCGTGCAGCCAATGATCCACGCACTCGAACTATCTGTGCGGCTATCACCGTTGCCACAGGTAACTTCCAGAAAATTCTCACCTCAGCTGAGGTGGTCTATCTGGATCCAATGTTTCCTGAAAAACGCGGAACTGCCAAGGTCAAAAAAGAATTACAGATGCTGCAGTATGTGATCGGGCCGGAAGCTGAAGATCCGGAGCTGCTTGACCATGCCATGGATCTGGCGCAGACAAAGGTGGTCGTGAAACGACCATTGCTCGGCAAACCATTGAACGGCTGCCAACCGTCGTATTCCCTGGCCGGCAAGACCACGCGTTTTGATATTTATCTCAACCACTGACCGGCCTTGCCAGCATCCTCAGTTTCAAGTGCTCCCCGTTTGCAGGGGGACCTCCCTTAAGGAAGGCCTCCCTGCAGCAAGAGGGCGTTTATCTCGTCGACAACAGCAGGAAGTTCGTCGATGGTATCGATGACGTAGTGGGCACCGGCACGGACAAGTTTTTCCCTGGCTGCGCAAACACGTGATTCTCGGCTCTCCGCTTCCAATGCCAAAAACTCCTCTTCACTCAGTCCTGTTTCATTACCTGTTGCCGCAACACCGATACTCCATACCCCTGCGTTGAGTCCTGACTCGATATCCACCACTGTATCTCCAACGTTCACCACAGCTACTGCCGGATAAATATTGAGTTGCTCCATTACCCGGTAGATGAGCCATGGAGCAGGACGACCGTCATGTACATCACTGGAGGATAAGGCCACATCAGGGACATATCCCTGCTGGGCTGCACTGCCCGCGACAGCAGCCGCAGCTTCACGAAAGTAACCGGTCGTTGCAGCGATCTTTACCCCCTGATCACGAAGAGCTGCAACGACATCAACAACCCCGGGAATCACCTGGGAATGGGAGGGCAGGACCTGCATTAGCAGATCGACAAAGCTCGTATACATTGCATCGATGTCACTGTCATTGGCGGGCCGACCATAGTGTGCCTGCCAGGCAGCGGCAACATCATCAAGTTCCATGACCGCCTGAATATGGTCTCTTTTTTCCATACCCATGGGGCCACGAGCCTGCTCCATGCTAAGCTCTATCCCTTTGCTCCGGAAGCCTTCAACAAAGGCGGCGATGGGGGCCTGGCAGCCAAAATCGACGGTTGTCCCGGCCCAGTCAAAGACAACCAGCTGAACCGGACCGCAGTACGATCGTGTGTAGCTGTAGCGCATGTTTCCTCCACTGACACTATTCATAAACGCGTATGCACTGGTGAGAACCACAGCTCAAGGGTACTACAGTGCTGCCGCCTTTTTCAGGGCATCACTGATAGCACGCTTCTGCTCCGTGGACATCTTCACCGGCACCTGATACACCAGCGTACGGCACAACAGCTCCGTTGATTTTGGCAAGGCCTGGGGATCATGGATGTATCGTTTTTTACCATGCGCGGCAAAAGGCCAGCCCCCCTTACACAGGGTCTTTGCCCCCAGAAAATGTTCCCACCTGGGGTAGAAATGCCAGGTATTCTCAGCCCAGTTGATGGCGCCGACACCGCAGTCTCGCAGTACCTGATTGACCGCTACGGCACGCTGGGCATCAGCGAGGAAGAAAGAGAAAAAGGTGGCAGAGTCTCCCTTGGGATCAAGGATGGTACGGAACTCCACATCACCGAGCCGTGAGACCTCTTCGGCAAAAAAATCGCGGTGCTCCTGTTGTACCCTGATCATCTCATCCAGCTTGGCAAGCTGTGCCAGTCCAAGAGCTCCCTGCAGTTCCATCATGCGAAAGTTAAACCCGACAAAACGCCGCCCTTCTCCGCCACGGCCACCGGGATTCTGTACGTGATCATGCCCGTGATCATGATACTCGGACATCTGCCGCCACAGCTCCGCATCATTGGTGATACACATCCCCCCCTCTCCGGTGGTCATGGTTTTCACCGCATCAAAGCTGAACGTACCCACCTTGCCGAAGGTGCCAAGATGCCGGCCATCCAGACGACACCCGGCGGCCTGGGCCGTATCTTCGAGTACCGGTATACCATGGCGATCAGCTATAGCCATGATCTCGACAATTCTTGCCGGCGCCCCCATCATGTGCACCGGAATAATACATTTCGTCTTCTCTGTAATTTTTCGTTCCAGATCTGCCGGGTCCATGTTCAGGGTGGTGTCCACCTCGGTGAACACCGGTGTCGCCCCGACATCAAGAATAGCCTCCCAGGTGGCAACAAAGGTAAACCCCTGGGTGATAACCTCATCTCCTGGGCCTATCCCCAGAGCAGTAAGCGCAACCTTCAACGCAGCAGTACCCGAGGTAACCGCCTGCGCATGGGCTGCACCGGTGTACTGGGCAAAGGCCTGTTCAAACTGCAAAACCTTGTAGACACCCTTTCGTTGCGCCCCGAACTCGTAGCGAAACAGCACGCCGGTATCAAGGACATCCATAATCTCTTTTTTTTCTTCATCTCCAAAAATTTCAAAACCAGGCATAAGACCCTCTCACATTGAAGCTCATCAAGAAAAATAACGGCAGGCAAAAATCATCGTTACTTCAGTAAAAACATACGAGAAGACACGTCCTTTCACAGGCCCCCTTGACCTACATCACGTCTTGGCACTCTTCGTCGCCACCCTGCAGCAGGCTGTTGTCGATCAAGCGCACCTTGCCGGCAACCTTCACGGCCACAGCCATCAGGCTATCCTGATCTACGACATCCACTGCACCCATAGTGTTTTTATTGACGACGCTAACGTAATCGACAGATGTTTTCGGATGGGTGAGGATATGCGCTCTCACTCGCTCGCAGAGGACTTGGCCACGTCGTTCACCTGCGGCGACCAGTTGCCTGGCCATCTGCAACCCAGAAAAAAGACTCAGTGCCGAGGACCGATCTTCTGGTCTGAGATAGGCGTTACGTGAACTCATCGCCAGGCCGTCAGCCTCACGGACAATGGGATGTCCCACCACCTTCACCTGAAAATTCAGGTCTCGTGCCATCCGGCGAATCAGAACAAGCTGCTGGTAGTCCTTGTTCCCGAATACCGCCACATCCGGATCTATCATGTTGAAGAGCTTGCAGACCACTGTGGCCACTCCCTGGAAATGCACAGGACGATCACGTCCGCAAAGGGACTCGGAAATCTCGGCTACCCGCACCCCGGTTAAAAACCCTTCAGGGTACATCTGGTGAGTTTCCGGAGCAAAGAGGACGTTTACCTTACTGGCGGCAGCGAGTTTGACATCACGTTCAACATCTCTGGGATAGGCTTCCAGATCTTCACCGGGACCAAACTGCGTGGGATTGACGAACAGGCTGACAACCACCTGATCGGCAAGCTCGCCGGCCCGCCGCATCAGGCTGAGGTGGCCGTCGTGAAAAAAGCCCATGGTGGGTACCAGGGCGATACGTTGTCTCCTCGCGTGCCGGCCACGTGCCCACTCGGCAATCGTCTCCGGGTCCTTGATAATCTTCACTGCTTCTGTAATCTGCCGATCCGCTCTTCAACCATCTGCTGCCGAGAATCGGGAATGGAGCCCTGTTTATTTGCAACAACCCCCAGGTACTTCTGATAGAAACTGACAGCCTCCTGCGGCTTCCCCTGCTCTTCGGCAACCCGTCCCAGGGCAAACCAGGCATCGGCTGAAAAACCAGTAATCCGACTGAGTTCTTCATACTCGGCAACAGCCACATTCAGCTTGTCCTCTTCCTCATGCAATCCGCCGAGATTGAGAAGCACCAGGGGCAACAACGATGAATCTGCACCAAGATCTTTTTTTACCGCCTCCAACTCAGCGATACCCTGTTGTCGCTCACCCTGTTCCACATGATACCGGGCCAGTTCAATTCGAGCCCAGATACCTGAAGGGGTTGAGCCGTACTCGTCGATGACCCCCTGCAACTGCATATCTTTATCGGCAGTCGCCGCCATAGCTGTTTCAAGGGCAGCGGCCCCCTTTGCTATCCGCCTTTCCCTGTACGAGGTGTAGAGCGATACCGCTGTCACGGTGAGGGCCAGCAGAATAACCACGACCCAGATGGTGCGCTGGTGCTTGCGGATAAAGGTGACAGCCTTGGGCGGCAGGTTCAGATGCTCCAGGAGCCCCTGGGGCTCATGGAGTTTTTCAAAGGGGCTACGATTAGGGTCAAAGGCTTTCTGCTCGGCCATACGGGACTCCTTCTTCAACGGGTAAAATATTGACGCCTTATCTACGATTCACCAGCCGCGATGGCAACGATCTGCGCACCGCCACCGGCCAGGAAAATACATTGTCAACCGACAAAAGAACCGTTAAATATACACTGTGCTTAAAAAAAAGTACAAGGGCGACGTTAAAAAAAACAACCGTTATTTTCCCTGACCATGGCTGAGCTGAAGGCTGCCTGGTCTGCACAATGTCTTGGGCAATGAGATTTTTCGTTCAAGATCAGCAAGCGTGCCCACAAAACGTTCACCACAGATATGGTGGGCAGCTTTTGAGGGAATACAAGAGAGACATCCCTGACCGACACTGCGTAGTTAAGAGCTCCTCGACGAGATCACGCCCTCTGCATCGCCGCCGGATTTACCGGAAGGGCTTTTTTTCTCTTATATGAGTTTTTTCCATGACAACTGAAAAAGCCTACACCGTCAGCGAATTGAATGCTGCCATCCGCAACATGCTCGAGGGACGGTTTCCTTTCATCACGGTGATCGGCGAAATTTCCAACCTGCGTCGTCCCGGATCAGGTCATTGCTATTTCACCCTCAAAGACGCAGAAGCCCAGATAAAGGCTGTACTGTTCAGGATGCAGCAGCGCTATCTCAAAGAACTCCCCAAGGACGGGCAACAGGTTATCTGTCGGGGCCGCATCAGTGTCTATGCTCCCCGTGGTGATTACCAACTGATCGTAGATACGCTGACCCTCCACGGTACCGGCGTCCTGCAACAGGCGTTTGAAGAACTGAAACGTCGGCTTGCCCAGGAGGGGCTTTTCGACGCACGCCTCAAAAAAGAGCTGCCGGCCATGCCTGCACATATCACTCTGGTGACCTCTGCCACTGGTGCAGCCGTGCATGATTTTATCCGGATCGCCCGGAGTCGGATGCCGGGACTGCATATGACTATCTATCCTGTGGCGGTGCAGGGTGAGCAGGCCGCTCCGGAAATGATCACGGCAATCAACAGCCTCAACGCCGAAGTCGAGACTGACATTATTGTCCTGTGTCGTGGTGGTGGCTCTCTGGAAGATCTGTGGGCATTTAATGACGAGCAGCTGGCCAGGACTATCAGGGCGTCGCAGATCCCTGTCGTAAGCGCGGTCGGCCATGAGATTGACTTCACCATCGCTGACTTCGCCGCTGACCTGCGAGCACCGACCCCTTCAGGAGCAGCCGAAATGCTCTTGCCCGATACTGCCCAGCTCCGCATCCGGTTGAGAGAGCTTCAAGCCAGACTCTGCGGCTCAATTGACGGCAGGCTCGAAAGAGCGACGGCCAAGCTCGCAATGACAGAGGCGATACTCGGCCGCATGACCCATCCCCTTGATCCGCTTTTTTTTCGGCTGGATCACCTTGATGGTCGGCTCTGGAAGGCGATAGCTGAACATTGTGCACAACAAGACGACAGGCTAACAACCCTGACCAGACGGCTGCAGGCCGTCAGTCCCTCGTACAGCATATCCACCAGACTTGTGCAGTTAGCTCATCTTTACTGGCGGCTGGCAGCGGCCCAGAAACGTTTGGTAGAGTGCAACACCGCCGGCCTGGCACGGGCGGCAGAGGTCCTCAACGCTGTCAGCCCGCTGGCGACACTCGCCCGGGGGTATGCTATTGTCCGCCACCAGGGGGCGTCGTCGACAGCGGTCATTCGAGACGTTGACCAGGTACAAGTGAACGATCCGGTCAGCGTAACCCTGAACAATGGGGAACTTTTCTGTAACGTCCAGGAGATTCGAAAAAAACGATGAACGGTGGTAAAAAAGGAGATATCCTCGTTGCAGGTGGCTCTGGCTGGTTACCTGCCAAGACCTGTGCTCCTTGGCTTTTCTTAGGGCTCCACGTCATGAAGTGACTGGAGCCCCCTTTACATGAAATCAACAGTGAGTTACAGGTTTGCCTCCACTGCTCGCTGTCATTTACCGGACAAGTCTGGTTTTTTTACGGCATATAGGTTTTATCAATGATGATAACCGGCTTTATCACCTCGCCGCTATTGGAAGCATTTGCAGCCTCATTTATTTGTTCAAAATCAAATTTTTTAATAACTACGTCAAAAGGAAAAAGATCTTTATTATAAAAATCTATAAGCTGGGGGATAGAAAGCTGGGGAATAGCGTCTCCCATAAGGACGCCTTTAATGTTTTTGGTTCCAACAACGACATCAACAAACGGAGAAATATTGAAGTCTTTATTAGTTACAGCCAATGGCGCATAAACTCCACCTTGAGCAGTTACATCTAGTGCAGTTTTCATTACTTCAGATACCCCAGTAGTGTCTATTACATAATCAGTACCGAGACCGTTTGTTACCTTTTTTATTTCCTCCGCAGCGTCAATATTTTTAGAGTTAATAGTATGCGTTGCTCCCATTTTTTTCGAAGTCTCTAACCGATGATCATGGATATCGACCGCAATAATTTCTGAAAAGGCCGATATTTTTGCTGCCATCATCGCCGCTAACCCGACAGTTCCGGTACCAAAGACCGTCAGGGTCGACCCAATCTCAGGCTGAAACCCGTTAAAAACGGTACCGCTTCCGGTCAAAAATCCGCAACCAAGCGGCCCCACAAGTCTCAAGTCGACTGACCTGTCAATTTTAGTTATATTTTTTTCATCTACGACAGTATGTGTGGCAAAGGATGATTGTCCCAAAAAATTACCAATTGGCGTCACCTTATCCTTTTTATAGAAAACCGCCTCACCATTACCGCGTCTACCACTGACATTTAAGGGCACCCAGTCCGAGCAGGTTGCAGGTTTGCCACGCAGGCAACTGTGGCAATGGCCGCAAAATGCATATGACAGAATAACATGATCGCCCGCTTTAACTGTTTTGACAGCCTCCCCAACCTCTTCGACAATTCCGGCGCCCTCATGTCCAAACACTGCCGGCAACCCGTACTCAGCATCACCTAGACGAAAAGCTTCATCTGAGTGGCAAATACCGCTGGCAACAATTTTTACCAATACTTCATTTGCTTTTGGTTCATCCACGTAAATACTTTCAATTTTGTACTCTTCGTTGACACCATTAACCACTGCAGCTTCGATTTCTTTCATTATTACCCCTCCTATGTTTATAGTTACTCGCCCTCTAGGGACGACAAGAAACTAAACTACAATAAAAAAAAGGGTATACGAAAAGGTTGACCTCTAGCAAAAACAACCTGAGTTAAAAAATCTCATGGTGCTGTTCATTGGGTCTCGATCTGCGGCTATTCTACAAAATTTATTCTTCTTCAATTTTCCGGTACCAGCACATGGGTCTTTTCTCCATAAGGAGTATTTCCTCTTTTTCTTTCTTAACCTCCTCATGCTTATCGGCTTTTTTTTCCGTCTTGTCGAAAACGGCTTTTTCACCCAAAAAACAGCTCCCTTTTATACAGTAGTACCGATGGGATTAGTCGTCAACAGTGGCTGCCCTCTTACAAAACCAACAGGCCCCTGAAACACTCTTTTTTTCCACTGACGATTGTCAAGATAGTTACCCCCAGACGGATAATGGTTAGATTTACTTCATTTTTTTCATAACATATCTTCAGAAAAACAGCCTGTTTTTCAAGGCCAGCTAATACAGGAGTCCAACCCGATCTCTTACCTGCTCAAGGGTTTCTGCGGCAACCGCCCGGGCCTTGACACTGCCGGCTTTAAGGATATCACGGATATCATCGGGGTGAGCTAGCAACTCCCGCCGCTTCTCCCGGGCAACCGCAAAGAATTCATCGATCAAGACAAACAGATCCTGTTTGATATACCCGTAAGCGGCTCCACCGTTCACATAAAGGGCGTGCACCTCCGCCATCTTCTCGGGCGGAGCAAACAGCTTGAGCAGGGCGTATAGATTGCACTTTTCCGGATTTTTCGGCGCTTCCACTGGCGTGGCATCGGTCTGAATCGCCATGATCCGCTTACGCAGGGCCTTGCCCTCCATAAATAGCGGGATAGTGTTGTCGTAGCTCTTCGACATCTTCTGACCGTCCAATCCAGGGACAACGGCTGTGGCTTCACTGATGGCGGCATCGGGCAGGACAAAGGTCTCACCGAAGGTATTGTTAAACTTGATGGCAATATCGCGGGCCACTTCAAGATGCTGCTTCTGGTCCTTACCCACAGGGACGACATGCGCCTGATACAGGAGGATATCAGCAGTCATGAGCACCGGGTAAGCAAACAGGCCATGGCTGGAGGAGAGTCCTTTAGCGACCTTGTCCTTGTAAGAGTGGCATCGCTCCAGAAGCCCCATGGGGGTGATGGTCGACAAGACCCAGCTCAGCTCACAGACCTCGGGTACATCTGACTGTACCCAAAAGGTACATTTGTCAGGATCCAGCCCCAGGGCGAGAAAGTCGGCGGCTGCCTCCAGGGTGCCGGTGCGCAGCCGGTCGCGGTCATGCACCGAGGTGAGGGCATGGAAATCGACAATAAACACGAACAGATCGGTATCGGCCTGATGCTTGAGCATGGGCTGCATCATACCGAAATAGTTCCCGAGGTGAAGCTGTCCTGAAGGCTGGATGCCCGAAAGTACGCGCTGCATAGTTCTCTTTGGTGGTGATTAAGAAGGGCTGACGCCCTGTTCCTGTTCGAGACCCCCTGACAGAGGGATCATCGAAAAAAAATGGGAGCACAGATCCCTCCGCACTCCCATCATGGCTGCTTCCTGGACAATGGTACGGCTTATTTCACCTCTTCGAAGTCGGCATCGACGACATCGTCATCATCCTTGCCCTTGCCTGCACCATGTTCTCCAGCACCGGTTCCGGTGCTGCCATCGCCCGCTGCCTCTCCTCCCTGGGCACCCTGGGAGGCCTGGGCATACATCAGCTCGGCGAGCTTGTGCGAGGCCTGCGTCAAGGCCTCGGTAGCGCTTTTGATGGTGTCGACGTCATCACTCTCCATCGCCTTTTTGACGTTCCCGATCTCACGCTCGACATTGCCCTTGGTTTCGGCGTCCACCTTGTCACCCAGCTCGGCCAGACTCTTCTCGGTCATGTGAACCATGGAGTCGGCATTGTTTTTAGCCTCAACCAGGCCTTTGCGCTTCTTGTCCTCCTCGGCATGCAGCTCAGCATCCTTTTTCATCCGCTCAATCTCCTCCTCGGAAAGGCCGGAGCTGGCAGTAATACGAATGGACTGCTCTTTGCCGGTGCCCAGATCCTTGGCCGAGACATGGAGGATACCGTTGGCATCCAGATCAAAGGTTACCTCAATCTGTGGGACACCACGGGGTGCGGCCGGAATATCGGTCAACTCGAAGCGGCCGATGGTCTTGTTATCCGGCGCCATCTCCCGCTCACCCTGGAGCACATGAATGGAGACTGCCGGCTGGTTATCAGCAGCGGTGGAGAACACCTGGCTCTTCTTGGTGGGAACAGTGGTGTTGCGGTCGATAAGCCGTGTCATAACGCCACCCAGGGTCTCAATACCCAGCGACAGCGGCGTGACATCCAGGAGCAAGACATCCTTGACATCGCCCCTGAGGACGCCGCCCTGGATGGCAGCACCGATAGCCACCACCTCGTCAGGATTCACGCCTTTGTGCGGGTCCTTCGCAAAGATCTGCTTGACCTTCTCCTGCACCTTAGGCATACGGGTCATGCCGCCCACCAGGATGACTTCGTCAATGTCAGCGGCATTAAGGCCGGCATCCTGCAGGGCGGTCTTACAGGGCCCCTGGGTACGGTCAATGAGGTCCTCGACCAGACCTTCGAGCTTGGCACGACTCAGCTTGACATTTAAGTGTTTGGGGCCCGAGGCATCTGCCGTGATAAACGGCAGATTAATATCGGTTTCCAGGGCTGAGGACAGCTCTTTTTTGGCTTTTTCCGCCTCTTCTTTAAGGCGCTGAAGGGCCATCTTGTCGCCACGCAGATCAATGCCCTGCTCGCGCTTGAACTCATCGGCCAGCCAGTTGACGATCCGCATATCAAAATCTTCGCCGCCAAGGAAGGTGTCACCGTTGGTGGATTTAACCTCGAAAACACCGTCCCCGATTTCGAGGATGGAGACATCAAAGGTGCCACCACCGAGGTCAAAAACCGCGATCTTCTCCTCACCTTTCTTGTCAAGCCCGTAGGCCAGTGACGCGGCTGTGGGCTCGTTGATGATGCGCTGTACGTTAAGGCCGGCAATCTTTCCGGCATCCTTGGTGGCCTGACGCTGGGCATCGTTGAAGTATGCCGGCACGGTGACCACGGCATCGGTGACGGTCTCACCAAGGTACTCCTCGGCGGTCTGCTTCATCTTGGTGAGGATCATCGCCGAAATCTCGGCGGCAGAGTAGGTCTTGCCCTCCACCTCAACCACGGCATCACCATCAGGACCTTCAACGATCTTGAACGGGCTGACCTCAACGGATTTCTTCACCTCCGGGTCGGTAAACTTACGACCAATAAGGCGCTTGATAGCAAAAAGGGTCCGGGTCGGGTTAGTGACAGCCTGCCGCTTGGCGACCTGGCCCACCAGCCGCTCGCCACCGTCATTGAAGGCGACGATCGACGGTGTTGTCCTGTTACCTTCAGTGTTCTCAATAACCTTGGGATCTCCACCCTCCATAATGGCAACACACGAGTTGGTTGTTCCCAGGTCGATACCTATGATTTTTGACATGATATATTCTCCTCTCTCCTGTAATGAAAACCAGTTCTCAGATTATCTGTATCTTCTTAACTCTTACCGAAATGCAGACGTTCTTTCACACCTCAACAGGTGCTCTCCAATCATTCTCCTGCAGGACCACTGGAGACCACCACCTGGGCATGCCGCAGCACCCGGTCCTTAAACATATATCCCCTGGCATACTCCTTGAGCACATGGTTGGCAGGTATCTCATCACTGGCCTCCATGGTCAGGGCATCGTGTTCGTCAGGATTAAACGGCTGGCCAACTGCGGTCAACGGTGCCACCTCATAACGTTCGAGGGTACTGACCAGCCCCTTGCGGGTCAGGTCGAGCCCTTCGAGCATGGCCTCAAGTTTCTGGCTGGTATCAGCGCTTGCCGCCTTTCCCTGCTCAACGGCACGGTCCAGGTTATCCAGGGTGGTCAGCAGATCCTTGAGGATTGCCTCACCGGCGTATTTGAGCAACCTGCTCCGCTCACGCTCCATCCGCTTCTTGTAATTTTCAAATTCAGCAGCGACACGCAGCAGTCGATCCTTGGTTTCAGCCAGCTCTTCTGCCGCAGTTGGCGTAGCCTCGACTGTCGGTTCTTCACTGCCCTGCTGCTCGTCTCCCCCTGAGACTTCCTGCTCCTCTTCGGGATTGCCCTCCCTTACCTCGTCAACCACGACGACCTCCTGATCTTAGCCACTATCTTTTTGTTTCAGCATTTCCATGAGGAATCGCACCACGCATGCTCAAATCTGCTGGCAACGTTAAGTATGGGGTTTTCCGGTGTCAAGGGAGGGTTCAGGGAAATGGGACGAAAGGACAAGAACGGGGAGAAAGAATATCTGTGACGGCTACTGGCAGCGCAAAAGATGTAGAAGAACTCTCTGTCCCGACGAGCTTTCCGGCAACACTGGCCTCATCTTGATCAACAGGGCCACCCGGCAGTTAAGCCTTTGTGAGAAGAGCTGCGGCCGCAGTAGTTGACAACAGCGGCGGGAATAAAATTCCTTACGCATGATCACACCCGCATTCGAGCAGATAACGGAACTGTTGATCACGGCCTCTAGGCGACCTTGGGGAGAACGCTGGCTAAGGGTAACCGCTAGTTCTCCCCTCCTTCCTGCTTTCTCGCCAAAGGAAACCTACACGACGATGCTGTTTACGTGTTCCCCTGCCTTCGACGGTGGCATCAGTACGATACTTCTCTCAGTTTGTGCCGGATTCCTCGGCAGCATAGGTCTTGAGCTTGTTCAACAGGGTTTTTCTGGTTATCTGCAGACGGCGTGCAGCCTCGCTGCGGTTCCCGCCCGTCTCTTCCAGGGTCTGAAGGATGAGCGCCTTTTCCGCCTCCTTAAGCGTTGCCGGCCGTCCTGTCTCCACAGGCGCGTTACGACCAGCCCATTCGAGAATGGTGAGTGGCAGGTTTTCCACGTCCAGATACTCGCCGCGCATGAGAATAACGCCGCGCTCCATGCAGTGTTCCAGCTCCCGGATATTACCTGGCCAGGGATAACGGTTGAGCAGATCCATGCATTCAGGAGTAATGCCTGTGACCTGACGGTTATTCTGTGCCGCGAACCGGGACAGGAAGAACTCGGCCAGCAGGGGAACATCTCCCTGTCGATCACGTAGATTCGGAACAACCAGGGAAACAACGTTGAGCCGGTAAAAGAGATCCTCACGAAACCGCCCCGCTGCCACCTCCTCTCTGAGTATCCGGTTAGTGGCGGCAATAATCCGAACATCGACCTGCAGGGTTTCCTGACCGCCGACCCGTTCCAGTTCGTGTTCCTGGAGCACCCGCAGCAGTTTGGCCTGCATGGCCGCTGACATCTCCCCCACCTCATCGAGGAAAAGGGTTCCTCCCTGGGCCTGGATAAACCGGCCCTCCCGGCGTCGATCCGCACCGGTAAAGGCGCCGCGCTCATGGCCGAACAGTTCCGATTCCAGCAGTGATTCAGCAAGGACCGCGCAGTTGACCTTGACAAGGGGGCCCTTCCTGCGGCGGCTGTTTTCGTGCAGGGCGGTTGCCACCAGCTCTTTGCCGGTACCGGATTCACCGCTCACCAGCACCGTTGCCTCGGTGGGCGCCACCTGCAAAATGACGTTCCACAGATCCCGCATGACCGTGGAGCGACCGACCAGCCGTTCGCCACCCACCTGAGGCTCGGGGGTGACCGTATCCTCCACCGTATCCTGCAGGTGCCCCATGGCATTTTCCATAACCTGACGGAGGCGGTCAAAGTCGAGCGGTTTGGTCAGGTAATCACGGGCACCAAGTTTCATGGCCTCAACAGCAGAGTCCACCGAGGAGTAAGCGGTCATGATAACAACAGGAATGGCCGGATTGACCGACTGAATCTTCTCCATAGCCTCAACACCGTCCATACCCGCCATGCGAACGTCCATAAGGATGGCGTCGTACGGTCCGGCCTCGGCCATGCTCACGGCCGCGGCACCATCACTGGCCTCTTCGGTTCGCCACCCCCACTCTTTGAAAAGAGCGTTTAAGGTAAAACGGTGTACAGGTTCGTCATCAACGATGAGAATGCGCGGCGTCTCCTGATTGTCCACAATAGTTCCTGTTGTTAACGCTGTTGGTTTTCGGGAAATTTGGTGCTATGTACACAGAACGCATCGTAGCACTGGACACCCCTTCGTGCAAATGGAACATGAAATAGTCATAAAAAAAATAATTCCGGGAGGTTCCGGGCTTGGCCACCTCAACGACGGCAAGGTCTGCCTGGTAGATCACGTCCTTCCTGGCGAGGCTGTACGGGTGCAGACAACCTCTTGCCAGCGCGGCTACGACCGGGGTGTTGTCAGCGAGATCATCGAGGCATCGCCACTGCGGGTACGTCCGCCATGCCCCTGGTACGGCAGCTGCGGCGGCTGCGACTTCCAGCACATCGATCCTGTGGCCCAGTTGCACATCAAAGAAGAAATCCTCCGGGAGACACTCACCCGCCAGGGACCGGCCCCTGCTCTTCCTGCCCTTTCTTCTGCCCTGCCTTCACCCGCACTGTTCGGGTATCGCCATCGCCTCCTGCTCCATGTTGACCGGCGACAACGTCTTGGCCTCTACAGGGCCGGGAGCAACCAGGTCGTGGAGATAGAGCACTGTGCCATTGTCACCCCGGGTATCAACAGGGTCCTGGCAGCGCTCCGCGATAACGATGCCCCTGGGCTGCCATCCTGGTGTCGTAACCTGGAAATCCTGCAGTCACCCGCCGATGGCAGGACATTTCTGGTGCTGCATCGACGCGGCCACAGACAGGGCCGGATACCGGAGCGGTTCACGGCTTGGGCGTGCGGGGTGGTCAACGGCCTCTTCTGTCCCGGAACCTTCGCCATGGACGATGCCCCTGCCGAGCTGCGCCAGAGGTTCTGTTTTGCCAGCCTCGACTACCAGTTACACTGGAATCCTGGCTGTTTTTTCCAGAGCAACGCCCGGCACAACGAAAATCTGGTGGAGCTCGCAGTTCGCCTTGCCGGAAATATCGACGACACTAGGGTGCTGGATCTTTTCTGTGGCATGGGTAATTTCTCGGTTCCTCTGGCCCTCAGCGGTGCCCGGGTCACCGGCATCGAGCACAACCACCACGCCATTGCCCGGGCAAGAGACAATACCGCACGCCTTGCGGTGCATGCGCGGTTCCTTGCCACTGATACTGCCGCCTTTCTCGACAATCCGACTGGCACCTCCTTTGATTTCGTGCTGTTGGATCCTCCACGTGCCGGCCTCACAGGCGGGGCAGACAGCGCCAGAGCCCTGGCCGCTCTGGGAGCCCATCACATCCTCTACATCTCCTGCGATCCCGCTACCCTGGGCCGTGACCTCAAACTGCTGCACACCCACCGCTACCAGATGGTTTCGGTCAACCTCGTCGACATGTTTCCCCACACCCACCACATTGAGGCAGTGGTACTTCTGGAAAAAAATTGACACACGTGGGACAACAAACTACATATACTGTTTTTTACACGTGTTACCTTTCGCGGTGAATGAGCTCCACGGCTCTGTTGCTTTTTTGGACGTGAGCGGAGCCCCTTGACCCTTTACTTACAATCGCAATACCTTTGGCCGCGATGCCTGCGCACGCGGTACCCTGAGTAGCAATTCCATGGAACCGACAAGCAACATACTGAAGCAGCGCCTGGAAAAGGCCAAAAATCTTGCCAGCGAAGGGGTCAACCTGTTCAGCAACACCTTCAAATCCCCCCGGCCCATCGCCGAGATTCTCCCCCATGCCAAAACACTGGCCCCTGAAGAACACTTAAACGACGGGCAGAAGTACCGCATTGCCGGACGAATCATGTCCATGCGAAAATTTGGCAAGGCCGCCTTTTTTCATCTTCAGGACAGCAGCGCCACCATGCAGGTCTATGCCCGCCGTGACCTGCTTGGTGAAGAGACGTTC
Organism: Desulfobulbus propionicus; assembly: GCA_002748735.1. GTDB lineage: Bacteria > Desulfobacterota > Desulfobulbia > Desulfobulbales > Desulfobulbaceae > Desulfobulbus_B > Desulfobulbus_B propionicus_A. Next base: position 33,751 of record PDTC01000017.1, read on the forward strand.
AAGCTCTTCAAGAAATGGGATGTGGGCGATATTGTCGGGGTGCATGGCGGCCTGTTCAAGACCAAGACCGGTGAACCGTCGCTGGAAGCGGCAGCACTCCATATGATCACCAAGTCTCTGCGGCCCCTGCCGGAAAAATTTCACGGACTCACCGATGTGGAGACCCGCTACCGGCAACGCTACGTTGACCTGATCGTCAACCCCGAGGTCCGCGAGACCTTCCGGCAACGGGTGGAGATCATCCGCCAGATCCGTGACTTCCTTGCCAACCGCGGCTTCATGGAGGTGGAGACACCCATGATGCAGCCCGTGCCTGGCGGCGCCACAGCCAAACCCTTCAAAACGCACCACAACGCCCTCTCCATGGACCTTTACCTGCGCATCGCCCCGGAGCTTTACCTGAAAAGGCTCCTGGTGGGCGGGTTCGAACGCGTTTTTGAAATCAACCGCAACTTCAGAAACGAAGGACTCTCGACCCGACACAACCCTGAGTTCACCATGCTGGAGTTCTATCAGGCCTACGCCACCTACCACGACCTGATGGACCTCACCGAGGAGATGATCTCCTGGCTGGCCGAGGAGGTGACCGGCTCCATGCAGATAACCTATCAGACACAGCCCATCGACATGACTCCACCCTGGCAACGCTATACCATGGACGAGTCTCTCGTGCGGGTGGCCGGCATCTCCCCGGAGGTCCTGGCCAACGACCAGCAGCTCTTTAAGATGGTAAAGAGTCGTGGTATTGAACTGCCGCCAGAGGCTGGAGCGGGCAAGGCCAAGACCGAGCTTTTCGAGCTGCTGGTCGAGGACAAGCTGATCAACCCGACCTTCATCACCAGTTACCCCACCGAGGTCTCGCCATTGGCGCGGCGCAACCAGGAGGATCCCGGCATCACCGACCGGTTCGAGCTGTTCATTGCCGGACGCGAGATCGCCAACGCCTTCTCGGAGCTTAACGACCCCCTGGATCAGCGCAAACGCTTCGAACGACAGATCGCTGAGCGGGGCGAAGACGACGAGATCCATCCAGAGCTGGATCTCGACTATCTGCGGGCCCTGGAGTACGGGATGCCGCCTGCTGCTGGTGAAGGTATCGGCATTGACCGGCTGGTTATGCTGTTGACCGACGCACCATCGATCCGTGACGTCATCCTCTTCCCTCACCTCAAACCGGAGCACGGCGACCAGAAGGAGGGCTGAGCCCTTCTCCCTGGTCCCCCACACCCATGACCTTTGAATGGTTTGTCAGCCTCCGTTATCTCCGAGCCAAGCGACGGCAGAAGTTCATCAGCCTGATCACACTGATCTCCATCCTCGGTGTGGCACTCGGAGTACTGGCACTGATCGTGGTACTATCAGTGTACACCGGCTTTACCGAAGGGCTGCGGGATCAGATTATCGGCATTAACGGTCACGGGCTGGTGCAGCGTTACGGTGGTCCTATTGATACACCGGACGCCGTCCTTGCAAAGGTTGAGGCAACCGACGGTGTTGTCGCTGCCATGCCCTATATCCATGCCCAGGCATTGATTGCCTCCAGCTTTGCCTCCACCGGTGTTGCTCTTCGCGGCATTGCACCGGTCAGCGCTGCCAAGGTCCTGACGCTCGGTGCTAAAATCATCAGCGGCAACCTGGGTGACCTGACGCACAATACCCCCGGTACGATCGTCCTTGGTAAGGACCTTGCCGGACAGCTGCGGGTGAACACCGGTGACAAGATACGCCTCATCTCCCCCAATGGCCCGCTTTCCCCCATGGGGGTGCTCCCCAAGGTTCGCACCTGCCTGGTGGTGGGTATCTTTGCCACCGGTATGTACGAGTATGATTCGACCATGGGCTTTACCAGCCTGGAGACGGCCCGCAGCCTCACTGCCATGAACAACGGCATTCACGGGGTGGAATTCCGGGTGGCTGACGTCGATCATGCCGACGACGTTGCCAGAGCTGTCCAGGCCAATGTCGGCCGCGAGTACCTGGTGCGCGACTGGATGCAGATCAACCAGAACCTGTTTGCCGCCCTCAAGCTGGAAAAGGCTGGCATCTTCATCGCCCTGGACCTGATTACCCTGGTGGCCGCCCTCAATATCATCAGTGCCTTGATCATGATGGTCATGGAAAAAAACCGCGACATCGCCATCCTCAAATCCATGGGGGCAACTACCCGCTCGATCATGAAGATCTTTTTTTATCAGGGCGCGGTGATCGGTATCCTTGGCACCACCTTGGGAGTGCTCGGGGGGCTGAGCCTCTGCGCTATCCTCAAGCGCTACAAGATCATTGAGCTGCCCAGCAATGTCTATCCCATGTCGACCATGCCGATAAAGGTGGTGGCCACGGATGTGGGAGTGATCGCCCTGTCAGCACTCTTCATTGCCCTGGCCGCCACCCTGTATCCCTCCTGGAAGGCATCACGGGTGCGGCCTGCCGAGGCGTTGACCTATGAATAGTCTCCTGGTCGCCGAGGGCATAACCAAATCATTTGGTCAGGGGCAATCCCGGGTCCAGGTGCTTGATAACACCTCCCTGCAGATCATGCCGGGAGAGATGATGGCCGTGATCGGCGCTTCCGGCTCCGGCAAAACAACCCTGTTGCAGATCCTCGGGACCCTGGATGCGCCCGACAGCGGCAGTCTGCGATTTAAGGGGCAGGAACTCACAGGCTTGAGTGAACCGGAACTGGCCGGTCACCGCAACCGCAACGTCGGCTTTATCTTCCAGTTCCACCACCTGTTACCCGAATTCTCTGCCCTGGAAAATGTCATGATGCCAGGGCTCATTTCCGGCGACAATCGCTCTGCAACTGAAGAAAAGGCCTCTGCCCTGCTGAAAGACGTGGGCCTGGGACACAGGCTGACCCACCGTAGTGGCGAGCTCTCCGGTGGAGAACAGCAACGGGTGGCTCTGGCTCGAGCCCTGATACTGAGCCCTGCTCTGCTGCTCGCAGACGAACCCACCGGAAACCTGGACGCCGCCAGCGGCGAGCGGGTCTTTCAACTCCTGCGCGAGTTGAGCGCATCGCTTGAACTGGCGATCGTGATGGTTACCCATAATATGGAACTGGCCAGCAGAATGGACACCCTGCGTACCCTGACAAAAGGTCGCCTGGAATGAGCAACCCTACGTGCCCCTCCTCTTTTCCAGCAGCCAGGTACCAGAGTACCATCTACCTGCCAGGGTTGTCTGAAAACCTCACCACCGTATGGAGGCCCCATGGACATCACCGCCCTCTTTCAACAAAAAAAAGTTTTTTCCTTTGAGGTCTTTCCCCCCAAAAAAACAAGCTCCATTACAACGATCTACAACACCCTGGAACAGCTCAGTGACCTCCAGCCTGATTTTATCAGTGTCACCTATGGCGCCGGAGGGAATACCGCAGACAACCGTACCTGTGAAATCGCCTCGGCCATCCAGCACAAATACCAGACAAAGGCCCTGGCCCATCTTACCTGTATCAATGCCAGAAAGACCGATGTCGATACCATCTTGTCCCAGCTGCAGGATAATGGAATCTCCAGTGTGCTTGCACTCCGGGGTGACATCAACCCCGAACAACCGCACAAAGAGGTCTTCAACCATGCCAGCGAGCTCGTCGCACATATCAAGGCCAGAGGTGGCTTCAGCATAAGCGCCGCCTGCTATCCGGAAGGCCACCTGGAAGCTGAAAACATGATCAGTGATATCCATCATCTCAAGGAAAAAGTCGATGCCGGCGCCGAGCATCTTATCTCTCAGCTCTTCTTTGACAACAGCCTCTTCTATGCATTTATCGAGAAGGTGCGCATCGCCGGAATATCGGTTCCGATCGAAGCGGGTATCATGCCGGTGGTCAACAAAAAACAGATTGAACGGATGGTCTCGCTCTGCGGCGTCAGCCTGCCCGCCAAGTTCTCCAAAACCATGCAGCGCTTTGAACATAATCCCGAAGCCCTCCGGGATGCGGGCATCGCCTACGCCGTCAATCAGATCATAGACCTCGTTGCCAACGGGGTGGACGGCATTCACCTCTACACCATGAACAATCCGTATATCGCAAGAAAAATCACGGAAAGCGTGAAAAACATTCTCCCTTGACCGTACAGGAAAGAGCCGTAGCTTTTTTTAGGGAAAGCAACGGCAATCACTGTAACTTCATGGCACTCTATGATAGAAGTAACAGCCATTGATCAGAAGGAGATATACCGCTATCTGGGCTATGGTGACAGCACGCCCGACAGCGCCACTGCACGGCTGGTCAATGAAACCGAAAAACAGCTGCTCGCCGTTATTTCGCCTCGCTATATCTACCGTTTTTTTCAGATTAGCCCGGCAGCAGAGGGGGTCCGCCTTGATAACGGCAAGCTGCTGCTGCCAGGAACAGATATCAGCGCTCACCTTCAGGGCTGCAGACAGGCAGCGCTGATGGCCGCAACCCTTTCCACAGCCACCGACCGCCTTCTGCGTAAACTGCAGATCCATGATATGGCCAGGGCTGCTGTTGCCAACAGTGCCGCTAACACCGCCATTGAACAGGTCTGTGACGCGGTCGCAGAAAAGATTCACCAGCGAATGCCAACGCTCTACCAGACCTTTCGCTTCAGCCCCGGCTACGGGGATCTGCCCATCCATATACAAAAAGATTTTCTCAATGTCCTTGACGCTCCGAGAAAGATAGGGCTTGTCGTCACCCCAGACAACATTATGGTTCCGGAAAAATCCATCTCTGCCATCATTGGCCTTTCTGAACAACCCCTGCAGAAAAAACGGCGTGGCTGCCGGGACTGCAACCTCCGCGAACACTGCATGTTTCGCCTGAAAGGAGCCCACTGTGCATCTTGACCACCTCTTGCAACAGCGTGTTGTCATCCTTGACGGCGCCATTGGCACCCTTCTCCAGCAGGCAGGACTGCAACCGGGAGAGACCCCGGAACTCTGGTCCATCGAACATCCGCAAACAATTACCCGGATACACCGTTCCTATATCGAGGCAGGAGCCGACATTGTCTACAGCAATACCTTTGGTGCCAACCGCTATAAACTGGAAGGCTCCGCCTACACGGTTCAGGACGTCATCACCACCTCTCTGGACAATGCCCGCACAGCATGCGAGGGAACCGCAGGGATGGTCGCACTCGATATCGGCCCCATCGGCCAGATGCTCGCGCCCATGGGCAGCCTCCCCTTTGAGGAGGCCTACGACATTTTTACGGAGATTGTTCTTGCCGGTACAGCTGCCGACCTCATCGTCATAGAGACGATGACCGATCTCCGCGAGATGAAGGCAGCTGTGCTGGCCGCCAAAGAGAACAGTGATCTCCCGATTCTCTGCACCATGACCTTTGAGGAGAGCGGCAGAACCTTCACCGGCACCAGCGCCGCGAACATGGCCCTGACCATTGGTGGACTGGGCATCAAGGGCCTGGGTATCAACTGTTCCCTCGGCCCGGATCAGGTTAAACCGATCATTGAGGAACTGGCCCGCTGGACAGACCTCCCGCTTATCCTCAAGCCCAACGCCGGCCTTCCCGACCCTCTCACCAACACCTACAATGTCAGCAAAAAAGACTTTGCCGATGCGATCGAACACCTGCTTGACTGCGGGGTCTCGATTATTGGCGGCTGCTGTGGTACCAACCCCGAATTCATCGCCGAACTTGTCAAAAGATTCAAGACACGCCGCCCGCAGCCTTCACGGCGCGCGACAACAATCCCGCCGGCAGTCTGTTCCTCGACCAAGGTTGTGACTCTGGATCAACCCCGCATCATTGGTGAGAGGATCAATCCAACCGGAAAAAAGGTTTTCCAGCAGGCCCTAAAAGAGGAGAATATCAACTATATTATCAGCCAGGCAATAACCCAGATCGACGGAGGAGCAGATATTCTTGATGTCAATGTCGGCATGCCGGGCATTGACGAAGAGAAAATGATGGCCAAAGTGATGTCCGGGATCCAGGAGGTCTGCGACGTCCCCTTGCAACTCGACTCCAATGACGCCAACGTACTGGCAAAGGCACTGCGACTCTACAATGGTAAACCAATTGTCAACTCGGTGAACGGGGAAGAGGCGTCCATGGAGAAGATCCTCCCCCTGGTGAAGCAGTATGGTGCTGCAGTTGTTGGCCTCACCCTTGATGAAAACGGGATTCCCAAGACAGCTGCAGGACGTTTCAACATAGCCGAAAGAATCTGCCGACGGGCAGATGCACTGGGTATCGCAAGGGGTGATATCATCATCGACTGCCTTACCTTGACAGCATCGGCGGAGCAGGCAGCGGCAATGGAGACACTGACAGCGGTCAGAATGGTCAAGGAACAGCTGGGTGTCCGCACCGTTCTTGGAGTCTCCAATATCTCCTTTGGCCTGCCCAATCGGGAACTGCTTAACCATAACTTCCTGACCATGGCCCTCTACTGTGGCCTTGATCTCGCCATTATCAATCCCAATGTGGCCGCAATGAGCGGTGCGGTCCGCGCCTACCGGCTGCTCGCCAACCTCGATACCAATGCCAGCGAATATATTGACATCTACGGCAAGACCGCAGAGAAAAAAACGGCACCTGTGGTTCACGACGCCGACAGCGAGAAGATGGGAATTACCGAGGCAATTGACAAGGGGCTCAAGGGCCAGGCTGCGGTGATCACCAGGGAGCTGCTCGCAACAACAGCGGCGATGACCATTGTTAACGAAAAGTTGATCCCAGCGCTCGATATGGTTGGAGAAAACTTCGAAAAAGGCCGGATCTTCCTGCCCCAGCTCCTGCAGTCGGCTGCAGCAGCGCAGGAGGCATTCGCTATCATCCGCGAACAGATCAGCACATCGAGCACGCCGCCAGTCTCCAAGGGGAAGATCGTTATCGCCACCGTCAAGGGAGATATCCACGACATCGGCAAAAACATCGCAAAGGTTCTACTGGAAAATTATGGTTACACCGTGATCGATCTTGGCCGGGACGTCGCCCCGGAGGTTATCGTTGATGCCGTCGAAAAGCACGACTGCCAGTTGGTAGGCCTCAGTGCCCTGATGACAACGACCTTGAAAAGTATGGAAGAGACCATCCGGCTTCTCCAGGAAAAACGCCCTAACTGCCGGATCATGGTTGGCGGCGCAGTGCTGACCCCCGGCTATGCCAAGGAAATTGGCGCCACCTACTATGCAAGGGATGCCAAGGAGGGAACAGATATCGCCAAGAACGTCTATGAGTGAAGAATCTGCAGCATCAACATCGAGGATTTTCTCCGTCTCGACATCTGTCTTTACGGTGGATAGATCTTATTTTTATAAACCATATCCGATAACTAATATAGATTACTTAAGAATACTGCTTGACACAAGGGAAGAGAAGAGAGTATTTCTCGGCAAATTGGTTGTCGCCATCGAAGAAAGACAAAAATAGAAATATTAAATTGAAGCGAATATCAATATGCAAAGACTAAATGAGATTAGCTGAAAAATTATCGTCAATAAATCGATTTTTTTACGATTTATTAAAATAAAGAGGATATAATGGAAGAAAAAATTATAAATATAAAATTTTGCATAAGGAATAAAGGATCAAATGAATTTTTTGAAAAGAAAATACCATATAAAAAAGGAAAGGAGCATAGCTATTTATTAAATATAAACGACCTAGACACTCCAATAGAATTAACTATCAACCCCTCAGAAAATCCATGTTGCTTCACGATAGTCTCTTCAACATATCAGCCAGAAAACCATACTCGTCAGTTACTGACTATCGAAGATAGCAACGCATTTAAAGAATATAATAATTCTTTTATATTTAATAAAAAATCCTACATTAAATTTTCAAAAATACACAAAAAATCTAAAAATATAGAAATTTATTTTAAGTATGAAGGCATAGAACATGCCGACATCGTTGCCCAAGAAAAAAAAATCGACAAAGATATATCTGAAGAAATTGAGATTTTTTCAGAACCTATCACTAAAAAAAGAAGTAAAAATAAGCGCAACATTTTTTTTATTTATAAGCTTTATCGTATATTTCATCAAGCTACTCTATGGATACGCAGGCTTTTCAAATATTATTTTATCATAGTCAAGAGCTTGCGATCACCAAAAATGTTCGCACGAAAGGTGCTTAATCATTACCATGAATTAACAAAAAAATTAAAATTTTATTGTAGAAAATATGTATCAAGAAAAAATACTTTCCCTTTTTTTTCTTTTGTGAATAAAAGAAAAAATTCTGTATTCAATTACCCTATCCGTACCTGCAAATACGATTCAAAGCTAACATTTAAAACCCATAAAAAGATAAAAGTTTCTATAATTATACCAGTATTTAACCAGTGGAGATATACTTTTAATTGTATAAAGAGTATATCACTACTTAGTGACAAAGAAAAATTCGAATTAATTATTGCTGATGATGGATCTTCTGACAAAACGCTGCAAGCAGAAAAATTAATCCCTGGAATACGTGTAATTAAAAATAAAAACCAAAAAGGCTTTCTCCACAACTGTAACTATGCGGCACAATATGCAAATGGGGAATATCTATTTTTTTTAAATAACGATACAGCGTTATTTGATAAATCAATTGATAATCTCGTCAAGGTGATGGATGACAATCCAGATATTGGCATGGCCGGAGCGAGATTATTTTTTGCAGATCATACACTGCAAGAAGCTGGCGGTATAGTCTGGAATGATGCCACAGCATGGAACTACGGTAGAGGAGATAATGTAGAAAAACCTGAATACAACTACATGAAAGACGTCGATTATATATCCGGAGCAGCTATTATGGTTCGACGAAAGCTCTGGAAGGAAATTGGAGGGTTTGATCCTCGCTATGCCCCAGCCTATTATGAAGATACTGACCTCGCTTTTGAAATAAGAAAACGGGGATTTCGAGTTGTACTTCAGCCGAAATCTATGGTCATGCATTTTGAAGGCAAAACGCATGGTACCAGTTTGACAGATCCCATTAAATCTTTTCAAGTTGTTAATCGTAAAAAATTCTGGCTTAAATGGAAAGACACCCTGCGCAGCACCCAGTTTTCCAACGGAACGAATGTGTTTTTTGCTCGAGATAGAAGCCGACATCATCGCCATATCTTTATAATAGATCACGCGCTGCCCACCTATGACAGAGACGCAGGATCTAGATCAATGTGGACGTATATTAATTTATTGATCACCTCGAATTATAAAATTATTTTTATGGCAGATAATTCTAACAGAATTGAACCTTACGCGAGTGAACTAGAAAATTTAGGAGTAGAAGTCTGGTGCGACTCCTTTTCGGCTTTGCGCTGGAAAGAACGTATTGTTGAAATTGCCCCTTTTTTGGATTTTATACTTTTAAGTCGCCCTAACATCGCCATTAAATATATAGACTTTTTTAGCACTCTTTCAAAGAGCCCAAAAATTGTTTACTATGGTCACGATATTCATCACCAGCGCATGGAAAGATCAAGTAAATATGAAAAAAAACCACCAAAAAAATATGCAATAGAAGAAATAAAAGAGCAAGAATATTATTTATGGAAAAAAAGTGACTTTATTTTATATCCATCAACCTCTGAAATTGAATATATTGACTCACTAGGATTATCTGAAAAATCTTTTTATATTCCATTATATTCGTTAGATGATAGCGAAAGTTGTTATTCATACTTAAAAACAAAAAGAGAAAATGTTATATTTATAGGTAACTTTCTGCATTTACCCAATTTGGACGGGATACTATGGTTTATCGATGAAGTTTTCCCCAAATTGTCTCGAAAAGATATTAAAGTTCTTATTGTTGGTCCGTATTTCCCGAAGGAATTACTTCACTACAAAAGCGATAATGTAAAAATTTTAGGTGAAATTTCCGACAAAGAATTAGACCTACAACTATCAAACACTCGTCTCATGATCGCTCCTTTAAGATATGGAGCAGGTGTAAAAGGAAAAGTTTTACAAGGATTACATAAAGGTATTGTTGTTGTTGGCACAAGTATGGCGTTTGACGGAATACCTGAGGTGGACAGTATTGTATCTCCAGTAGATTCTCCAGATGAAATGGCAAATATTATTGATAATCTTTACTCTTTAGACAACAAATCCCTTGAAGTCATGTCAAAAAAACAAAGAAATTTTATAAAAAATAATTTTAACAGCGAAAAAGTTTTAAAAGTTTTTGATGAAATTTACCTTAAAAGCAAAGACTCTTTGAGATAAAATATTTTTTCTATATATCTCGTTATTCGAGACGCCCTGTTGTTTATCTGCTATTTATAGTCAGAGGCAGTGGCGTCCCATAGTTTCTCCCATAATAAAAGCTGTCGAGAAACAATTGCTTGTTTGTTGTCGGGCTTTAATAAATCAATTAGAGGCCATCTTTCAGCTCCTCACTCTTTCCTGTGGGTAGGCAGTTGATTGGTTTGCCCGATTAGTGATAACGACTACCCCCTATGAAAGACACAGAACTTTTTCAAAGAGTACTTGGTCTGACACCGCCCTGGCAGGTTTCATCAGCAGAATTCACCCCTGATGAAAAACGCCTGGAATCCACCTTGATTTCCCCAAAGCAAGCCCCTTCTCTTGCCCAAAATGTGGCCTGCCTGGTACCAAGGCTCACGATACGATAAAGAAAAGGCACCTGAATTTCTTCGGGCATGAAGTATACCTGACCCCAGGGCCCCAAGAGTCGACTGTGCAAAGTGTAGTATTCATCTTGCTGATGTGCCCTGGGCCAGGCCCGGCATCGGCTTCACACTGCTGTTTGAAGCCATAATCATGGTGCCATGCCGGTAAAAACTACCTGCTTTGTCAACGAGCACGATCCTCGATTATGGCGCATCTTACACCACTATGTGGGCAAGGCCCGGTCGCAAAATAAACAAGTAGGCGTAGATGTCACCTGCGTCCATCAGCGGTGTTGAAAAGCACTTTCCAGAAGCACCCCTGACGTTCGCTAAGTTCGACGTGATAGAGATCCTCAACGACGCTGCATCAGGTCAGGCGAGAGGAGATCAAGGCGCGTCTCGAGCTTAAAGGTACCCGGTATATCTGGTTAAAGAATCGGCCCACCTTCAAGGCGTCACAAAGCGATCTACTTGACCAGTTGATCGTCAAAAAACGCAATCTAAAAACCAGCCAGTCCTACCATATCAAACGCCACTTCGAGGAACTGTACCGACAACCTGCCGACTTGACGAAAATCTTTTTGAAGAAGTGGTATGTTGGGGCAACTCACAGCCGGTTGCAGCCAATACTGGAGATGGCGTCTTGCGTTGGTTTACTTCACAAACCAACAATGGCATCCTTGAAGGATTCAATAGCCTTATCCAGGCTGCCAAAGCCAGAGCACGCAGTTACCAAACCAAACGAAATCTTATCACGATGACGTATCTCATTGCGGGCAAGCTGCAGCTCGATTTACCCGCATGAAATAACGAGCAGCCAAGAAAACTATCTCTCAGGCGAAGTCCTGAAGCGCACACCCGCTGAAGTCCTCACTAGAGGAAAGCGATGTTATCTCATTTCCAAAATGAGACACTACCAGGAGGAAAACGAACAAAAAAATGGCGGAAGTGCATGGGAATCGAACCCACCTAACGAGCTATTAACCCGCTACACCGGATTTGAAGTCCGGGAGAGCCACCAGAACCCTATCCACTTCCGCATGATCTCTTTTAATAGGTATTGACCTGAAAAACAAATCTTTATTATATTAGTGCCAAAATGTAACTTTGGCATCAAAAAACTTCACCCGCAAGGGAGAAGGACTCCTGTGACTAAATGCGAAATGGAATGTAATCGCCTTGTTCGCCTCATGAAAGATTGGTACCTCCGCGTCAAGCAAGAAACTATGGCTCCGGTCCGGATGATGGAGTTTGTCGAACGGCATATTGCTGACTGCGCGGTCTGTCAAATCGATCCGGATCTATCGGCAGAGGTCGACAAAATACGTAAATTTATTGTTCCAGAGTCGAAGATTCCGAAAGCTATCCGAGATCAGGAAGACGAGGCCACGCCTGAAATATCTCCTGATGATAAAGAGCTGGATAACAATACTGATGAAAACGAAGATGATGATTTAGAAGAAGAAGATCTTGATGATATTGACAACAGTCTCTAACAGCGAGTTGTGTTCTGTATTCGCTTGATTTGTAGTGGTTCAGACCAGATCAGACAGTTACCGATTTTTTAGTTGTGCTTGTCAGATCGAATTTAAGTGAATTAGTTACGATTTGATCTGACACCTCAGTTGCAAAAATGAGGGTTACCAGTTTTGATGTAGGCGTGAACCAACTAATCAAAACTATGGAAGATGGAAAGACTGTGTGGAAGGAAAAATATCTGAACTGAATTTGATCTGACAAACGCCTCGTCAAAATTGGTTATTTGTCAGATCAAGTCTTGACTAATACACCATGTACCTGGCGCCTATTCTTCTTACATTACTGACCACGACACCTCTCTCCTGGTACTCTCCTCGACTCTCAGACACATGGCAATGGCAATTAAGCGGTACCGTCAACACCTCGTATCATGTGGATATATACGATATTGACCTCTTTGATACTTCCGAGAAGCTGATTCATGAGTTACACGAAAAGGATAAAAAAGTTATCTGTTATTTTTCAGCAGGAAGTTATGAACGCTGGCGCCCTGACAGCCATCTCTTTCAAGAAAGAGAGCTAGGCAAGACGCTTGACGGATGGGAGGATGAGAAATGGGTGGATATTCGCTCGAAAAATATTGAGTATATTATACAGCAGCGCCTAGATCTCGCCCAAAAAAAAGGGTGTGACGGAGTTGAGCCTGATAATATTGATGCATATACAAACGATTCAGGTTTTCCCTTAACAGAAGAAGATCAATTACATTTTAATAAATTTATTGCTTCTGAAGCCCACAAAAGAAATTTAGCTGTTGGCCTGAAAAATGATTTAGACCAAGTCGATGACCTTGTCTATTTTTTTGATTTTTCCGTAAATGAACAATGTTTTGAGTACAATGAATGCGGAAAATTGCAGCCTTTTATACGTCAAAGTAAACCAGTTTTCAATGTTGAATATAACAAAAAATATGTCAACGATGAAAAATCACGAAATGAACTCTGTAAAAAATCACGAAAACGTCAATTTACCACATTAATACTCCCAGTTAACCTTGATGACAGCTATAGATTTTCCTGTGTTAGCCAATGATTACCGATTAAAAACTCACGTCCATTAATTTTTACGATTAGTTGTTCTCTGGCAACTCTTCCTTGCCATTTAGAGAAACTGATAAAAAAAGACCTGCATCCAAAGATATTCCTGTTTCCAAACGTTAGCTCCACAGTGTCGCCAAAAAACGGCCCAACCAAACCAGCAGCACGCCCAACACCAGCTGGACTCCTCCGTTGAACGCGGCCAGATCGACACGATTACTCTCAATCAGGGCCAGATTTTCATACCCAAAGGTGGAAAAGGTGGTGAAGGCCCCCAGGAGGCCGATAAGAAAAAAACTCCTGACCTCATGTGAGAACAGCTGACGACTATCGAGCAAGACACTCAGAAAACCAATTAACAAACAGCCTATCATGTTGACAGTCATGGTTCCCCAGGGGAAAAATACCGAGCCGGAACGCGCCTGCACTAACCCGCTGACGAGAAAACGCAAGATCGCCCCGACAAAACCGCCAGCACCTATACTTCCGAGTTTCAGGAGAGTTTCCATACACTACCGATTGATGAACTTGTCGAAAATTCCAGGCAAAGCCTTGTTCACCTGCTGTTTCAAGGTACGGCCAGCAGCCTGTTTCAGTACATCAGCAACGGCCGCCTGCACCACCTTCTTCTTGACGAGGGAGGCGCCGATTGTTCCCTGTATCGGAACCTTGATGGTGGTTCCTTCGAGGACCCGGTACCCCTCTGTACCCACCAGTGCCTTTGTCACCGGCACTTCCAGAAGATAGTCCATACTCTTGTCCAGTCCCATCGAACCAGAAATCGTCATCTCCGACCCTGCCACGTGCACATGTATCGGTGAGCAGGTTATACGACCATTGGCACCTTCACAACTGAACTGGGTCTCACGAAATTCCAGCTGCTCACTATCCAGCTTCATCAGCCTGAGGACCTCGCGCAGGGGGCCGCTGCTGTCAAGTTTCACCTGGCTGACATCAAAGGTGCAGGCAAAGACACCGCTGTCGGCATTTTTCGCTCCCAGTGGCCAGTCGAGCCTGTTCAACCGCAGCGAAACCTTCCCATGGGGCTCGGCCAGCACACCGAACAGGGGGTGAATCTTTGCCAACAGTCCGTCCACCAGAGGCTCGGTGAGTTCCACCTCTCTAAGCACCTGGTGCTGTTCCGGATGCAGAAGTACCTTCGGTTCACTGGCGATATAGAGCTGTGGTATGAACGACAGGTCACCCTGGTTGACCACACCTGTAGCGGCCAGCTTCATTACACCTTTTTCCAGCTCCACGGGCAGGTGCAGGTCCTGGACTGCTATCCCTTGAAAGGCGAGAAGCTCGGCAGTTATTGCACCGCGGCCCCGCATCTCGCCACCATCCAGGGGCAGGAGCAGACTGAAAGGCTCTTCTTTGCGTCCCTTAAGGTTGAGGTCAAGGCCGGTCACCGCAGTAATCATCGGCGCAAGTTCAGCAAAATCTGGGGTCAAAGCGCCCTCAAGGGTCAAGGCCTGCTCCCGGGCCAGCACCCCGGTAGCCGATCCCGTCAACGGAGCGCTGTCGATTCCCAATGCCAGGGTGACATCACCATCGGCCAGGCCACCTTCGGCGCTCATCACCATCTCTGCGCCCTGTTTCTCGATGACAACCTTGTCATCACGCTGCAGTGTCAGCTGGTCAAGGAGCAGGGTTGTTTCCAGCCGTTGTCCCTTCTTCACCTGACGCAGATGCGTGTCTGCCCGAGCCTGCCCGGCCAGAAAAACATTGACAGGTAGCTGGCCGGTCTGCTGCAGGATTCCGGCTATCGAGGCAAGATTGGCATTGACACTGCTTTCCAGTTCAAGGGTGCTCAAGGGGGCACTCCAGTCACCGACACGCAATGAACAGGAGGTGATCTGCGCAAGTGCCGAGCGCAGCAACAGGTGATGCACATCGAGTGATCGTGTTTCCAGATTGACTCCGGGGAGCCCGATACCTTTTCCCTGCAGATCGGCCAGTCGATCAGCGATCACCAGGCTGTGCACCTGAACCGGACTGGTGGGCTGATCAGGTGGTCGATTGAGGGCAAAACGTATAGCTGGATCCCTGTACTTTATTCCATGGGTTTGAATATGGAACCCTTCCAGGGCACCATCAAGGCGATACAGCGAAAGCGTCGGCCCGGTAAGACTGCCCCCCGCATCTAACCGGAGTTTACCTGAAAGGACGGTGTCATCGGGCAGGGTCCCCTGAGCCTGGAGCAGGGGAAGAACACGTTCTAGATCCACTGCGGCGCCAAGCTTGAATCCCCCGCTCAGCCCGTTATTCTGCCGCTGCAATCGTCGGCCGTCCAGCGCAACAGTACCGGCATATGTCTGGACTTGGCTGGCAAAATCAAGAGGACTGTCGCCGCTGAGCTCGGGCAGCTCAGCCTGAACATGAAGAGAAAAAGGATGGGCAGGGACCAGCTGGACATCCTTATGCAGGACAATGCAGTCGGCGATATCGAGCTGCGTCTGGAAGCTGACCCCACCCTCAGGTTTCCGCCCACCTGTGGCGGTCAGGTTCAGTGTACCACCGGAGCGCCATTCAATGGTGAAAAGCCTGCTCAATTCGGTGAACAGGCGATCGAGATCAGCACTGCCCTTAAGGGAAAAAGCGGCTGGTGATCCCTTAGCAACGATGTCCATGAACCCACTGGATAGGGCCAACCGCTGGATATCGATATCACGGCCATTTTTTTGTCCCTGAAGTTGCAGCCGTATCGGATCGTTCCACCCAAACGTTTCACCCTGGTAACTACCGGCAAGCCCATGGAGGACCGTGTCAGCCTCTACCTCGACATTGCCCGCGTCGGCCTGTACCTCCCCTGAAAAATTGATGAGCCCCTCCGTGACCCGGGTATCCGCACGCAGTCGCAGGGTGGAAGGCAGCAAAGCAAACAGGCTGACCATATCCACCTGCCCCTCGGTCTCCAGGACAGTAGCCTGTTGTCCATAGTTCCCGTGTGCATTGAGCGTCACCGGCACACTCATGAGTTCAAGAGCGTTCAGGATCCACCCTTTACCACTGCTACGCCGAGCATTCAGGGTCAGCTCGATCTTGTCGAGGCGGGGAGTGTCATCACCAAGAAAACCACCGGTTAAGGCAATGTCTGCCGCTGAAAGATTTCCCTCAAGCCCAAGTTCGCTAAACCCGGCAATCCTGTAAGTGAAGCCGCCGTCAAGCCGGAAATCACCTGTGAGGTCAGTGTCATCACGGGCTAGCACCTCCAGAAAGGGGTGTCCCTGGAGCTGGGCAAAAACCAGCTTTCCATCACCAACCAGGGTATCTGCAAAGGCGTCCTGATGCGCCGGCAGGCTGAACTTTCCCTGCAGGGTGCATTTTCCTGCGGCACCGGAAAGGAGCTGGAGGTCATACCGGAGGACACCGCCGCGCAGATCAACGGTCATGCCCATGGCCCCTGCCAGCTCGACGAGCTCATTGGCAAGGTTTTTCGCGCGGAGACGGCCGTCCTTGACCTCTATCTCCAGGGCAAGATTTTCCCAGAATGGCTCCTTTTTTGCAGATATATCAGGGAGATCGGCAACACTGCCGATGTTATCTGTGTCGGCTCGAGCAGGAGCGTCTTTTGCACGTACCTCCTGGTCAGCACTCCTTTTCGTCAGGGTCACCTCTGGAGTATCAAGCACCAGGGTACCAAGCGTTTTTGGGGCAGCAAGTAGCTTCAACAACCCCTGGGTGTTGGTCACTCGCCTGGCGGAAAAGTCGACCCCCTGTGACAGATCAGTATAGCGAAGGTCCTGACAGTCGAGACCGGCAAGCCAACCTACCCTGCAGCGTCTGATCTGTAAAGATCCCGGGATCGACGCGTTGACCCGTTCCAGCACTTTCTCCTGGAAGAGCTGCGAGGAGAGCAGTAACGGCAACATACCTGTCATCACGATAACGGCCAGTACAAGCACGGTGATGGCGGTAAGGACTTTTCGTTTCACGACGGATCCTTTTGTTTTCTCCTTGAGAAATCAGGAGGTTTTGGAAAACTGCACCATGCCCCGAAACATTCGCCTTGTCAACAGGGTTTCCAGGTGGCCCCTGTTTTGCAGCCGCAGGCAGACTCACTGAAACAGGAGGCCGCTAGCCCCCGGTTTTACGAGATTCTCTCTGGGCAAAGAAGAGAACCACTCCTGGCTATTGCATCTCAAGCAGGGCCGTCCGAATTGCCGGGGACTGCCCTGCCCTTTCCTGGCTGTGATCTGGACGCGGGCACAGCCCGCTCATCCCTGGAGGAGATCGGCAAGGAAACGACCTGTTGCCTGATTGCCGGTCTTCCCGGGACGACGAGGTCCGGCATGTTCCAGTAATCTATCGACAGACTCCAGCCAGGTGCCGTCTTGCATGGCCTGACAGGTGATGGCCCGGCCCTGCATATGCTCTTCGACAAAACGCGCCAACGGCACGGATTCAGCAAAATGCTTCCTGCTAACATAGCCCCAGGGCGTACCTGCCTGGTACACTTCAGCCAGGGTAGAAGAGCCCAGTTTGCCGACAACCACATCCACCGCGTCTACCAGGTCGGGATGGTAAAAACTGGCTGAACGGGACAACACCCGGACATTCTCCGGAACGGCCTCCTGCCGCCCGGCAGAGCGAAGGAAAAAGATTGTCGCGCCCTGTTCGGCCATATGCTCGAGAGGGAGCGGATCGTCAGCAATTCCACCCATGGTCAGAAGCACAGCTCGTTGTCCGGTTGTCAGGCCAAGGCGCGTTCGTAACTGTTCCCGGCCCTCACGCCGAGGCCTGGCCAGGGGTTCTGCCTGAAAGGCTCCTGCGACTTTCCGGCATACCGGTGCGGCCTGGACATGATAGGTGGCCTGGGCATACACCGCTTCCATCCAGTCGATGTACGGGGAAAAGCCAGGAAAACGACGCTGATAGCCACTATAGATCCAGTCCCAGGTAAAATTCTCCACCAGCACCGAGGGCACTCCGAGTTTACCAGCGGCAACGATTCCCAACGGGGCAATATCGGCAATGATCAGCCGGCATCCGGCAAAACATCGAACGGCCGCCGTCACCTGCGCATCCTCAAGGGGATACATGGCTGCCAGCGCCTTCAGCGTTGCCGGAAGGTCTTCGGCAAATGCTGTTGTCTGGATAAGCCCCACATCTGTAGCCATGCGGCAATAGGTATAACCGCTCCCCAGAGATTCCTCAAAAAACCAGGACGGCAGGTCACTAAGGACGATAAAATGCACATCCACGACCTGCCGCAATGCCAACATCACGGCACAGGCCCGTGCCCCATGGCCAAAACCGTGCGGAGTAACACAGACGCCCACACGAATCATGACTGCACCGGCAGGCAAACCGTAAAACTGCTGCCCTCACCAATACGGCTTTTCACCTCAATGCGCCCGCCATGCTTATCGATGATGTTTTTGGCAATGGCGAGACCTAGGCCAGTTCCACGACTCTTGTCGGTATAAAACGGCGTAAAGATATGCTCGAGGGTGTCTTCATCAATCCCCTTCCCTGTATCTTCAATGCGAACCCATACCCAGCCCTGCTCTTCACCGGTAGCAAACGTCAGTTGTCCACCGTCAGCCATGGCCTGGAGGCCGTTAAAGGCGATATTGAAGATCACCTGATAGATCTGTTCTGCATCCATGTGCACGGTCGGCAGATCCGGGGCCAGCATCACGACCGGTTTGACATCCTTCTCATTGAATTTAGGTGCCATAAATCGCAGCAGCCGTTCCACCTGTTCGTTCAACATCGCAGCGGCCAGTTTAAGATCACGAGGTCTGGCAAAATCAAGAAACTCCCGGACAATACTGTCCAACCGCGTCGTTTCCTCAACGATAATAGAGGCGAGATGTTCATTTCCCGGCGCCACCCGGGAAATACGCTTGCCGAGAACCTCGGCGGTCGATCGTACGATCCCCAGGGGATTCTTGATTTCATGACTGACAGCGGCGATCATCTTACCGAGGCTTGCCAGCCGCTGTGCTTCGTTGAGTTTCTCTTCGAGGCGAAGCTGCTCAGCGGCCCGTGCAGCCATCAACCTGTTTGCCTGAATGACCAGTACTGTCAGGCCGGCCAGCAAAAGGACCATAATGAGCAGGGACAGGAGAATGATACGTCCCTGGAGTTCAATGATGGCTCGCAGATCTCCGGACAGATTCTGCACGACCTCAATCACCCCCATGATATCACCACTCCGTTCGCCGAGCCGGTTTTCCTGACGAAACGGCACATACGTTTTGAGGGTGCAAAGAACTTCGGATGTTCCCGGCAGCAGGTTAAACAGGGAGCCACTGGTGATCAGATGTGTGGAGGTTTCACCGGCAAGCGCCTTTTGGTACTCCAGACCACCCATATTCCGTTTCCCCATATTTTCGACTATGGTCGAGTAGGCAATCCGGTTTTCTCTGGAATCGAAGATGGTAATGGAATCAATATGCATACCGCGAGCAAGACTCTGGACAATGAGATCAAGACGTTCATACTGGCGCTGCTCTGAAAGGGCAATGTGGCCGTAACGCACCACGGTCGGCAGCACAAACTGCAGAAAGACCTGGCGATTGAGGTTATCGGCAAATAACCTGGAATATTCTTCACTGCGCTCCAGCAGAACATTTCGGGCGTTCGTTGAGATAACCCAGGAGAGGGTAAGCGCCGTCACCAGTATCAGGAAGATACTGGTGAAGGCAAAATACTTGACAAGTTCAAAGGGCAAAAAGATGTCCGCGTCGAGCCGCTCCTTCAGCCGGGAGGGCCAGAAACGCAGACCTGTGCCAATTACCCGCATCTCCGGGAGAAGATCCAGGCGTAACTGTTTTCTGACTCGTTCGAGCAGCCGTTGCAGTTTCAGCCGTAACGGCAGCTTATTGGCGATCGCCTTTTTTGCCGGCATCTTTTTCATTATTTCCGGTTACATATTCCGCATCGCCTGCAGGTTGTCGTATCACACGCCGCGGTCGTTTTTCCCTTCAGCCCCCTTTGATACTCCTCCCAAAGATAACCAGGACGAAGACCATGATCAACCCGCTCCCAGCACAATATTTCGTGCTCCTCCCGATGACGGACCGCATACGCAGCACTGCTGAGGCCGTGTCGACGCATGGACTGCTTGAAACTCCGGCGACCGGTTCCCATGTCCAGCAGTACCGGGGCCAGCCGACGATCACCCCGGGAAAACACGGCCTGCTGCAGTACCCGTTCCGGATGATCGGTTTTTATACGCAGATTGGCCGTACCGGCAAACCCCTGACGCAGATGCCGGATACGATCTTTGAGCTGGTGAATGGCGGCTGTCGCCTCAGATGCTGCCAGGGACTCCTCTTCGCCGAGCCCTCCAAACCCGGCATACTGAAAAGGTGTCCACGGCTTAGGCACAAAACTGTTAACGGATAGGGTAATCTCCGACACCCTGCCCCGCCGCCTGCCCAGCGGGAGGATCCGCTTCTGCAAGCGGTGAACCATTGCAATCAATTCATCGAGATCAGCGGTTGTCTCGGTGGGCAGCCCAATCATCACATAGAGCTTAAGATTGACAATACCGCCGCCGACCAGTCGCTCACCTGCGTTCAGCAGGTCCTCTTCGTCAAGGCCTTTGTTGATCACCTGCCTGAGCCGCTGGGAAGCCCCGTCTGGAGCGATGGCCACGCTTTTCAGTCCCGATGCGGTCAGCAACGACAACACCCGCGCTGAAATCCGGTCGGCCCGCAGGGAAGAAAAGCTCAAAGAACAGCCATGGTGTTCCAGGTAGGCGGCAATACGATCCAGCGTCGCGGTTTCTGCCATCTCCATCCCCAGAAGTCCGACATGGGACTGTTCCTGGGGACGCACATTCAGGGCGTCGAGCACGGCGTCACCGCTCCAGAGCCTGGGCGGGCGATAGATAAAGCCTGCCGCACAAAACCGGCATCCCCTGCTGCAGCCCCGCCCCAGCTCGGTCATGTACATGTTAAGCTCTGCCTCGGGTGATTGCAGCACCGAATGCCCGCTTATACCCCGATCTCCGGAATGGACCCGCCGAACCCTTGCCGGTACACCGCCGCGAGCCACCTGGCCGATCAGCCGACCATCGGCGTCGTACTCGTCATCGTACCAGCCAGGAGCATAACAGCTGCCGAGCGTACACGCCGCTGCAAGGCAGAGCTCGCTTCTGCGGCTCCCCACCGACTCGATCAACAGGTCAAGCAAGGCGGCAAGGACGGGTTCAGCCTCGCCCACCACCATGAGATCAGCAAATGGGGCGAGCGGCTCCGGGTTGACCAGCATAGCGGCACCGCCAATCACCACCAGCGGCGCACCGGGTTTCACGATTGGGTCGCGATCACGGTGAAACGGCTCAACCCCGCCGGCAGCGAGCAGAGCTGCCAGGGCAGGATAATCTGCCTCAAAACTCACAGAGGCGAAAACCAGGGGGAAATCACGCAGGGGACGACTGGATTCAAGGGAACGAAAGGACCCGCTTTCCGGGTAGACGAACCGTTCACAGACTATCCTGTCGTCACGGTTGATCAAGGCGTAGATCAGCTGATAGCCAAGATTGGAAACGGCCACCGAGTAACAGTTGGGGTACAGTAAGGCGATGGGTAGCCGTCCGGTCCAGCGTTTACGGACGCTCCCGGTTTCCCGGCAACGCTCAAGCAAGAGAAGTCAGGGACAGTACAGTGGACCGCCTGCCGCTTAAGAGACTGCCAGGATTAGTTTGCCTTCTTCCGCAGATAGGCGGGTTCATCATAATCATTGTACTCATGGTCGTCGAAAATCGGTCTTGGCAGACGGGACAGACCATCCGGTGCAGAGTTGGGCTTGGCCATGCTCACCGGTTTGCTGTCGCTGATGCTCTCCGGCTCCACCTCTTTCGGCCCCTGGCCGGCCGGCCTGAGCGGCGCAGCCTGGCTCTTTCTCACCCGCGATTCCACCGGAGAGATGGTCTCCGGCTCTTCCATGCTCGAGATGCCGGTGGCGATCACCGTGACCCGCAGTTCATCGCCAAGGGACTCGTCGAAATGGGTGCCGAGGATCACGTTTGCATCCTCGTGGACCTTATCATGAACCAGGGTGGAGGCCTCCATATATTCGTCCATGGTCAAGGTTTCCCGGCTGGCTGAAATATTGACGAGAACACCACGGGCACCATCTATACCGACATCTTCAAGCAGCTGGTTATCGATCGCGCGCCTGGTTGCCTCGCTGGCACGTTTTTCACCGCTGGCCGAACCAGAACCCATGATCGCCGGACCAACCTCTTTCATGACGGTTTTGAGGTCGGCAAAGTCGACATTCATAAACCCGGGCGAATTAATGAGATCAGCAATGCCTTTGACCGCCTGCAGCAAAACCATGTCCACCTTTTTCATCATATCGACAAAGGTGGAGTTCTTCTGCATCAGGCTCAACAGCCGGTCATTGGGAATGGTAATGATGGTGTCCACATACTGTTTGAGGCTCTCCCAGCCAGCCTCCGCGTTGCGCATCCGGTGCTTGCCTTCAAAGTAAAACGGCTTGGTGACCACCGCCACCGTCAGGGCTCCGGCCTCCTTACTGATCTGGGCGATGACTGGGGCGGCACCGGTACCGGTGCCGCCGCCCATGCCGGCGGTGATAAACACCATATCAGCGCTCTTGATAATCCGCTGCAGATCTTCATAACTCTCCTGGGCGGACTCTCTTCCCATCTCGGGATTGGCGCCGGCCCCCATACCTTTGGTAATTCCCGGGCCAAGCTGAACCCGTATATCGGCCCGTGAATTTTCAAGCGCATGCAGATCTGTGTTGGCGGTGATGAACTCCACCCCGGACAGGCCGCTCTCCACCATGGTGTTGATAGCGTTGCCGCCACCACCACCGACACCTATCACCTTAATTGCTGCCACAGACTCCTCTTCCGCTATGTTAAACGGCATGGTCTTCCCCCTGGCATTGCATTTTTCTGTTGAACAGTTCTTTCACGATACCATCAATTTCTCTGAGATTAAAAGACTTTTCCCAGTAATCAAAAAATATTTCGTATCCAGTTACGCATCCGACCGACAACACCTTCCTGCTCCTGCACCATATAATTTCCCGCCTTACAGCCATGGAGCACAAGGCCCACAGCCGTGGTGCAGCGCGGTGAATTGACCTCGTCCACCCGCCCTTCTATTCCACGGGGATAGCCAATACGCACCGGCATATCAAAGACCTGCTCAGCCAGCTCGACAATATTGGCTAAAAGTGCAGTGCCGCCAGTGAGGACGATCCCGGCATTGAGTTGATTGCGGTAGCCGGAAGAACAGATATCGTTATTGACCATCTGCAAAATTTCCTCTATCCGGGCCTCGAGAATCTCCACCAGAACGCGCTGGGAGACCTTACGGGGTTTTCTGTCTCCGACAGTAGGGACCTCTATAATATAGTTTTCCTTGATCATGGAGCTGAGGGCGCCGCCATACAGGTATTTCAGCTCCTCTGCCTCCTGCAATGGTGTCCTCAGCCCGACACTGAGATCGCTGGTGAGGTTGTTCCCTCCCAAAACGAGTTCCCAGGTATGCTTGATGGAGCCGTTGCAGAAGATGGCGACATCGGTGGTGCCGCCGCCAATGTCAACAAGCGCCACGCCCAGTTCCATCTCATCACGGGTCAACACTGTCGCTGAGGACGCGACTGATTCAAGCACCACCTCGGCTACCGACAGCTCGGCACGGTTGCAGCTCGTCACCAGATTGTGCAGCGCCGTTACATCGGCGGTGACAATGTGGACATTGGTCACCAGCCGAACCCCGGTCATCCCCAGCGGGTTCTGGATGCCGGTATGATCGTCGACCATGTACTCCTGGGGCAGGACATGGATGATCTGCTGATTGTCGGAGATCTTGACGGTCTGGGCGGCATGGATAACCGCCTCGATATGTTTCTGTCGTATCTGCTGATTATTGATGGCCAGAATACCCGGTGAGTTGAACCCCTTGATATGATTACCGGCGATCCCCACGTACACCTGCTCAATATCACAGCCGGCCATATCCGAGGCATCCTGAACTGCCTGGTGAATGGTGCGCACTGTCGATTCGATATTGACGACCACTCCTTTCTTCATCCCGGAAGAGGCGGCATTGCCCACACCAATGATCTTGACCCGGTTGGGAAAGACCTCGCCAATGACACAGCAAACCTTGGTAGTGCCAATGTCAAGTCCGGCGATCAGTGCACCGTGTTCTCGTTCTTCTCCTTTATCCATAACTCACCTGTTCAGTCGGCGCGGGCCACCAGTACCTTATTTCTGGTATAATCCATTCTTATTTCACGTGTGTCGTCAATCTGCCTGCTACGGTACAAGTCTTCCAGTACCCTGATCAGGCGTTGGTATTTCGTATGAATCCGCCCCACACCAA
Source organism: Desulfobulbus propionicus (assembly GCA_002748735.1). Lineage (GTDB taxonomy): Bacteria > Desulfobacterota > Desulfobulbia > Desulfobulbales > Desulfobulbaceae > Desulfobulbus_B > Desulfobulbus_B propionicus_A. Next base: position 58,241 of record PDTC01000017.1, read on the forward strand.
AATAAATGGGAAACGATTTGTCAACGAGATAGAGTATCAATCCCTCCTTCGGGTCAAGATAAATCTCTGAGATAGCCTGACTCGGAAGAAAATAGTCGCCCCCACGGGCTGCCTGGCGCAACAGCTCAAAAGCCTGGGCAGCGAGACTGTCTTCTAAAAAATGATCACCAGCAAGCCCGGCTTCCTCCAGGGAACCGGTGAGCACTGGAAAGTCGAGATCCTGCCCCTGTTCAACCAAGGCAAACAGGACACGATCACCGCTGGCATACATGAGCTGGGAGGTATCACCTGTGACCACATTGACCAGGGCGACTGGTCGTTGCTCATCTACCGAGATCTCCAGTCCTGACGGCCACCGGCGTACCACCTTGGCCCGGGCAATCCAGGGGTGCGATGCCACGATCTTCTCCATTGCCGTGGTATCGATATCCAAGAGACTCATCCCCTGCTCGACATTTGCCCACGACAACACCTCGCTGTCGGCAACGACCCGGTTGCCAACCACAGAAACCGACAGCAGCCGAAAGATATCGGCCTGATGCAGCAGGGAAACTCCAGCCCAACCGGCAAAGAGAAGCAACCCCAGGAGGGCAAGCAAACCACCTCGTGTAAGGGCTGCTTTTTGCCTGTTCTTTCGCTGCAGACCATGCACCGCTGCCTGTAAAGGACTTCTGCCAGTTCGCCTGCTGAACCTTGCCAGTAAACGACGCATCACCCTCTCTTTACCGCTGCCACGGATTGATGCCGGGCGCCAGCTCACGGGCCTGGCCGTTTTTTTTCGCTGTAAAAAAAATCGCATACGCTCAATCAACTCTCCGGGTTTTTCTGGTTGACCACCCCTTCCCTGGCTGCAGTGGTCACCTCCTCTGCCCCGTGTCGGCCATAGATTTCACTGAGAACCGGCACCAAGCAACCCGAGTAGCTCGGTACCGACATGATAAATATTGCCGGCCCCCAGGGTCAGCACCAGATCTCCGGGCCGGGCTTCCTCGGCTATCGTCGGGGCCAATTCCTCGAGGTTATTCACCAGGGTCGCATGCCGCTGGCCATGACGCTGGATCAGGTCCAGCAGCGCTTCACTGTTGACACCCTCGAGCGGCTGCTCACCTGCTGGATAGATGTCAGTGAGGAACAACCTGTCTGCCCGGTGAAACGCTGTGGCAAAATCCTCGATAAGTGCCCGGGTCCGGCTGTAGCGATGCGGCTGGAAAACAACGAGGAGCCGACGATCGGGCCAGCCTTTGCGCAAGGCATCCAGGGTCGCTCGAATCTCGGTGGGATGATGGCCGTAATCATCGACCACCAAGATGGAACGCTGTTCACCCTTTACCTCAAGCCGGCGCTGCACGCCGTTAAACAAGGCCAGAGCCCTGGCAATTACCGGAAAGGGAATCTCCAGCTCCAGGGCCACACCGACGGCGGCAAGGCTGTTGTAGACAAGATGCCTGCCCGGTCGGTTGAGCTCCACCTCTCCCAAATCCTTGCCCTTGAAACGAACGGTAAAGGAGCTTTTACATCCCTTCATCTCGAGGTTGTGGGCAGACAGCGCCGCCTGCTCAGATAACCCGTACGTCATGACCCGCCGCTGTATTTTAGGCAACACCTGGGCGACATTTTCATTATCCAGGCAAAGAATAACAACACCATAAAACGGTAGCTTCTCTATAAACGCCAAAAAGACATCTTTGATATGGTCAAGATCACGATAAAAATCAAGGTGTTCCACGTCAATGTTAGTGACCACCTCAATAACCGGCGACAGCTTGAGAAAAGAGCCGTCACTCTCGTCTGCCTCGGCCACCAGAAATTCACCTTCTCCCAGCTTGGCGTTGCCGCCGAGACTGTCTACCTTGCCGCCAACGACAACGGTCGGATCCAGTCCTGCCTCGGCGAGGATTGCCGCCACCATCGAGGTGGTAGAAGTCTTGCCATGACTGCCGGCAACGGCAATACCGTAGCGTTTGAGGCGCATCAGTTCAGCGAGCATTTCAGCGCGCTGAATAATGGGTACGTGTTCTCCGGCAGCGGCCCGTACCTCGGGATTGTCATCACCAATGGCCGACGAGGTCACTACCACGTCGGCTCCGGCAATCCAGGCGCTGTCATGTCCCTGATAAATGGCTGCACCCAGGGACTCCAGCCGGCGGGTGGTCCCGGAGCTGTTCAGATCAGAACCACTTACCTGATAGCCGAGATTGAGGAGCAGCTCGGCTATTCCGGACATGCCTATGCCGCCAATGCCGACGAAATGAATATGCTTGTTTTTTTTGTACATATCGTCGAGCCGTTACCTCTTCTTCAGCAGTTCCAGGCAGGACTCGACAATGACCGAGGTAGCCTGCGGTACAGCCAGTTCCTTCATTGCAGCCCCCATCATTGCCAGTTTCTTCCGGTCATCCAGGAGGGCACTGAGTTGCTCACCGAGCTGCTGACCGGTGAGCTCGTCTTCCTCCAGCACCAGTGCCCCCCCTTTTGCCGCGTAATGGCGAGCATTGCCAGTTTGATGATCATCAGCGGCATGGGGATAGGGAATCAAAACCGCCGGCAGCCCCATGACCGCAAGCTCGGCCAGTGTCGTTGCGCCGGCTCGGGAAACAACGAGATCCACCTGCTGGTAACAGCCTGCCATATCCGTGAAAAAAGGCTGGACCTTTGCCTTGACACCAAGGGCGTCGTAGGCCTTTCTCACAAACTCCTCATCTGCGCTGCCTGTCTGATGAAGAATATCCACCTCAGTATGACCGGATTCCAGAAGTATTTTCACCGCAGAAACCAGTAACAGATTAACCCGATGTGCCCCTTGACTGCCCCCCAGAACCAAGAGGGTCACCTGCGTCTTGTCCGGTAAAAACGGCCTCTTTGTCGCAGCAGCCTGGAGGATAGCTGAACGCACCGGGTTGCCGGCAAGCACGCTTTTGGACCTCGGAAATGCCGGTGTACAGGGAATGGCCAGAAAGATACGTGTCGCCACTCTGCTCACCAGGCGGTTTGCCAGCCCAGGCACAGAGTTCTGCTCATGGATACAGACAGGTACCCGCAAAAGCCTTGCTGCCAGCAGGACCGGCCCGGTAACGTACCCGCCGACGCCAAACACCAGGTTCGGGCGAAAGTCTCGCAGAATCCGCCAGGCCTGTAACAGGGCGAGCGGCAACCTGAAAAGCGCTGTCAACGTACCCGGGAGACCCTTTCCTTTCAGACCGGCACAGTTGAGCACGGCCCTGTCAAACTCGAGCCCATCCAGGGCGACCTTGTCAATCTGCCGATCCGTACCAATAAACAGCAGGCGGGCAACGTCGGTTCGCGCCATCAGCCCCTGGGCAAGGGCGATGCCCGGGAAAAGATGGCCGCCGGTGCCGCCACCGGTGATAACCAGTCGCAGGCTCACTGCAGGCATCCCCCTGAAGGCGGCAATCCGGGTCGTTGATGACGACCACTCCGAGTGATGGCTACTTTTTCAAGATCAACCATCGCCTTGGTAAAACAGTCCGGACAATAGCCATGGGTCACTGGTTTTTCTGGTATTCTGGGCCGCGAACGCCACTGGTTATTGCGTTGTTGACGCTGGCAGACACAACATATCTTCATCATCTCATGCATCTCCTGATGCTGTATTGCCTTTGAGGACACAGTCACGAAAAACCTCTCCCCGCTCTGCATATCCCTTGAACTGATCAAAACTGGCACACCCCGGCGCCAGGAGCACGGTATCACCAGGCATGGCTGCAGTTTTCGCTGCTGTTACGGCGTCATCCATGCCTTTTGCGTGGCTGCAGGGTACAACGCCCTCAAAGGCGGCTGCGAGCGACTGGCCAGCCTCACCTATCAGAACAAGATAACTGACCTTGCGACGAACAAGCTCTTTCAATGCAGCAAAATTGCCACCCTTGTCCCGACCACCGGCAACCAACACAACTCGAGAATCACAGCTTTGAAGGGCCGCCTCCATGGCCCCCACATTGGTCGCCTTTGAATCGTTGATATAGGTAACACCGTTGATGGTGGCGACCCTTTCCATCCGGTGCGGAGGTGGTCTGTAGTCAGCAAGGCCTGCCTGGATTGCCTCGGGACGGACGCCCAAAAGTCTTGCTGCCAGAAGAGCAGCAGCGGCATTGCCTCGATTGATCCTCGTCTCCAGGACGCTTCCAGCCAGTGCATAGATCTCGGCTGGCCTCTCCTCCAGGCGCAGATGTACAGAGGTGCCGACGACACAGGCATCACTTTGCCGGTGAGCCCCAAAGGTATAGCGTTCCACCGCCTCTGGCAATGGCACCCTGCGGGCAAGGGTGTCATCATGACCAATAACGGCCCGGTCTCCGGGACGCTGCCTCGACAGCAAGCGATACTTGGCGTGAAGGTAGTCTGCAAAGCTCGAGTATCGATCCAGGTGATCGGGGCTGATGTTGAGCAACACACCGATGTCGGGCCGAAACGCTCCTGCCAGGTCCAGTTGGAAACTGGAGAGCTCGAGAACAGCCACGTCATATGCCTGGGACGAGTTAAAAAAATCAAGCAGGGGTGTCCCGATGTTGCCGCCGATAAAGGGGTGCAACCCGGCCTTTTGGAAAAGATGGCCTATCAGCCCTGTCACGGTGGTCTTGCCATTACTCCCTGTCACCGCAACCACCGGCACTGCAAACCGACCTGCCGCGAGGGCCAGCTCTCCTATGACCGGGATACTGTTTTGCCGGCAGGCCTTGACAACAGGCGAGTCCAGAGGAATGCCGGGGCTGGTGGCGACAAGCTCCACATCCTTGAGGAAAGCAACAGTATGTCCGCTGGTTTCGAGTGTCACATCAAGCGCCTGCAGTTCAGCAAGAAGCACGGGGTCAAGTTTTTCGATGGACCGCTGTTCCGATGCCCGTACCTGGATCTGGTTTTTATGCAAATAACGAACCATGGACAACCCGGCGGTACCTACACCCAGAACAGCGGCCACAGTCCCTGGTACCAGTTGCATCTCAGCGCAGTTTCAAGGTCGCCAGGGCAACCAGCCCAAGGATGATGGAGATAATCCAGAAACGCACCACCACTGTAGACTCGCCCCATCCCTTTTTTTCAAAATGGTGATGAAATGGTGCCATGAGAAAAATTCGTTTCCCCCCGGATATCCTGAAATACCCGACCTGAATCATCACGGAAACTGCCTCCATCACAAATATGCCGCCAACAATGGCAAGGAGCAGTTCCTGTTTCGTGATAATGGAAACCGCTCCCAGGGCCCCACCCAAAGAAAGTGATCCCACGTCCCCCATGAAGATCTGTGCCGGATAACAGTTGAACCAGAGGAACCCGAGACAGGCGCCCACCAGGGTGCCGCAAAAAACCGTCACTTCTCCGGCTCCCTGCACATAGGGGATCTGCAGATACTGGGCGACAATGGCGTTACCGGCCACATAGGAAAAAATCAGATAGACGGCGCCGGTGATCACCACGGGTCCGGTAGCCAGGCCGTCAAGCCCATCGGTGAGATTGACCGCATTGGAGGCCCCGACGATGACGACAATGGCGAAGGGCACATACCACCAGCCCAGATCAGGTCTGAAGTTTTTGAAGAACGGCAGACTGAGGCGGCCGTCGTATTCAGGATGCACCATGAGGAACAGTCCCACTATGGAAGCACCGAGTATCTGCAGCAAGAACTTTTCCCTGGCACTCAAGCCCCTTGAATTGCCGTTGCGAACCTTTTTCAGGTCATCGACTGAACCGACACACCCAAAAAACAGACAGACCGCAAGCAGCAACCACACCAACCCACTGGTAAGGTCAGTCCAGAGGAGGATCGACCCGGTCATCGCCAGAAGAATCAGCACCCCACCCATGGTTGGAACGCCTTGTTTTGCTAAATGCGTCGCTGGTCCGTCACTGCGTACAACCTGCCCGATCTGCATCCGTTGGAGCCAGCGAATGAACAGGGGGCCGACGCACACCACAATGAAAAAAGAGGTCACCGTAGCACCAATGGAGCGAAAGGTTATATACCGAAAGACGTTGAGCCAGCCGATATCGGTGTGCAATGGATACAGTAGGTGATAGAGCATGGCAGTTATCCGTTCTGGCCCATTTCCAGTAAATTCATCGTCTCTTCGAGACAGGTCTCCATCCGCATACCGCGCGACCCCTTGACCAGCAGCCAATCACTGCTGCCGAGTACGCCGCTGGTGATCATGTGGTACAGCCAAGGTGCCATGGATGCGGCATTCTCGTGAATCTGAACGGCATGCAGTCCCGCCTCTTGTGCTGCCTCAGCGACAATTTCAGCGCTGGGACCGGTGATTAACAGCGTGTCGAAGCCCAGCGCGGCAACCTGCTCTCCCAAGCGGCGGTGTGCGGCCTCAGCAGCTGGACCAAGCTCGAGCATCTCCCCTAGTGCCGCGACCCGGCGGCCGCCAGCAGCAAAACCGGCAACCGTCTCCAGGGCAGCAGCCATGGAAGCGGGATTGGCATTGTACGCGTCATTGACGACATGCAGCCCACCGGGGAGGGTACTGATCATCAGGCGGTTCTCCATGCCACGGTAATGCGCAAGACCGGCAACGATCTCTTCTCCTGAAACGCCGGCTGCTACGGCCAAGGCTGCTGCTGCCAGGCTGTTACTGACGTTGTGTAGACCAGGTACCGGCAAGGTGAACCGGCGCGACCAGTCATCCACATGCAAGGTGAACCTGGTTCCCCGCTCATCCTGACTGACAATTCGGGTCGCCCGCACCCTTGGATGCAGTCGTCGGCCCTTTTTATTAGCAGCATAGGTGATTACTTCCCGGTTATCATCGCCAACCAGCTCGCGTACCAGGGGATCATCGAGATTGACGCAGAGGGTCGTTGCCGGTCCCATGCGGGTAAACAGCTCGCCCTTGGCCTTTGCCACTCCTGCAAGAGAGCCCAGTCCTTCCAGATGTGCCGCCTGAATATTGGTAATGCAACCGATGTCCGGACAAACTATTTCTGTCAGCCGGTCAATCTCTCCTGGATGGTTCATGCCCATTTCCAGGACCGCAAAGCGATGCCGACCGTCCAGCTCCAGCAGGCAACGTGGTAATCCCACAAGGTTATTAAAATTTCCCCTGGTCTTCAGCACAGGTTCACATCCAGGAAACGGACAAGAGGCATGTACGGAAAAAATCGCGGCAGCCATCTCCTTTACCGTGGTCTTGCCGCTGGAGCCGGTGATCGCCAGTGTTGTTACCTCTCGGTCCAGTAAACGACGCCGGTACCCTGCCAGGTCACCCAGTGCCCTGAGTGTGTCCTCTACCTGCACAACCATGACGTCTTCCGGCAGTTTTTCGGGAAGCCTGTTGACCAGCAGGGCCGCGGCTCCCTGTTCGACGGCCCTGCCCAGAAAATCATGGCCGTCAAAACGCTCGCCATGCAGGGCAACAAAAAGGGCTCCGGGCCGCAGTTGTCGAGTGTCTGTGCAAACAGCGCCCGAGAGTGGACGGCCTCCTGCCTGGATCACGGTGGCGCCAGTGGCGGCAAGGAGATGCTCACGGTTCCAGCGCAACAGGCTGTTTATGGCCTCGACCCGATCATCAAAATACTGTTTCTGGGTACCGACAATCTGGTACTCTTCGTGTCCCTTACCGGCGATGAGCACAACATCATTGCCATCAGCCCTTGAGCAGGCCATTTCAATGGCCCTGGCCCGATCACTGCAGACAAGACAACCTCGGCTTCCGTCTCTCCCCAAGTCTTCCTGATCACAGATCACTGTTCCACTTTCCCGTACTCCGGCGAGTATCTCGTCAATAATGGCCTCCGGCTTCTCGGTCCTGGGATTATCTGAGGTTACGATCGTCACATCGGCATGCGCCGCAGCCACCTGTCCCATCATCGGCCGCTTGCCTCGATCCCGATCACCGCCACAGCCAAAAACGCAAAAAAGCCGCCCCCCGGTCAAGCCCTTCAGACTGACCAGGGCATGTTCAAGGGCATCTGGAGTGTGGGCATAATCGGTGAAGACTGCCGGCGCTGTGCTGGCAGCCGGCCCTCCCGGTAATCGCACCCGTTCCAGACGTCCAGGGATCCGGGAGACGTGAGCAAGCCCTTCACAAATGGACGGCAGGCCAAGCCCCAGGGCATGACCAATTCCCACCGCACATAGCATGTTCAATACGTTATGGGCCCCTGTAAGCCGGCTTGTCAGCACTGCCTGCTCCTCCAGGCAGCGGACCGTACCCGTGAAACCATCGACACCGTGGCGAAACGCCTGCGCCTGCACCTCAGTGTCTGCTGCAAACCCGCAACGCATCACGACACCACCGAGTTCAGCAGCCAGGCGGACACCAAATTGCAAAGGGCCCTGGTCGTCACCGGTAACGATGACGGCTGCGCCTCCGGGTCGCAGATAGCGGCTAAACAGGGTTTTCTTCGCGGCAAAATACATCTCCATGGTGGCGTGATAATCAAGATGATCCCTGCTTAGGTTGGTAAAACAGGCAGCGTCAAAGACCAGCGGACCAAGCCGCTGCTGTTCCAAGGCATGTGAGGAGACCTCTATCACCACATGGGTAACACCCTTTTCCTGCATGGCAGCGAGGACGTTGAACAGTGTCACCGGATCAGGGGTGGTCAACGGTGCTGGTAGGAGCACCCGGGTACGAGTACCGTCAAAATAACGATAATTGATCGTTCCAATCACACCGGTGCGCAGGCCGGCCCTGACAAGCACCTGCTCCACCAGCCATGAAGTTGTGGTCTTGCCATTGGTCCCGGTGATCCCGACAAGACACATCCCGGCCGGAGAAAAACCGCTGAGATACGCTGCCAGTTCACCAAGAGCTCGCCGGGTATCATTGACGTTGACCAGCGCCTGACCAGGCTGTTCTCCCGGAAAAGTTTCACTGATCACCGCTGCCGGACAACCTCGCTGCAAGGCATCAAGGACATACTCGTGGCCGTCCGTGCGGCTGCCCCGCAGGGCAACAAAGACAACACCCCTGCCGGCCTTGCGTGAGTCGTCGGTGACGCCGATGACTTCAGCGTTCAGTTGTGACCGGCTCAGGTGACTACTCTTCACCCCAGATATCTGCTGCAACAGCTGTTGTAGGGTCGGCATCTAAATCCTCGACTCCAGGGTCAGGGTGCACTGGGTGGTTTCCAAGAGACTGGTACCTGCGCTGGGATGCTGGGCCACAATACGGCCCGAACCTTTCACTCGTACCATCACATCGTAGAGGCTGAGCTGTTGCAATCCCCTGCGCAAACTCAGTCCCTCCACATCAGGCATGATCGACTCGGCGTGGGCCAGTGGAGCTGCTAGTCCCTGGGAACCAAGCCGCCTGCCAAGAAGAAACCGGTTCATGTTTTCCGGTGAATGGACCTCGGGCCTGACCGCGGAAAACCTCGGCTGACTGGCCACAACTCCGGCAAGCAGGGACCTGCCAACATCGGTTAACGCCAGAGAAGATTTCCTGGTGTCCGGAGGATCGAGGCCTTCCAGGTCGACCGCCAGCAGAAGCATGTACTTAGGCATTGATACCGGTGCAGTCCCAAAGACCATAACCTGACGTACATGCCGGGAGAACTGCCCTTCCATTTCCATCGCCGATGTCTGGGCGACAAATACCTGAGGAATATTCACCTCTACCCCGCCGCTCTTCAGCAGCGCCCGCCGCACCCTCACTCCAGTTGTCGGCTCAAGGACAAGGCGGCGCCTGGTGGTATCGATCTTTCTGGGAATATAGTCGCCCGAAACAGGATCAAAGGCTCCGGCAAGCGTATAGGGCGTAAGACGCCAGCCGCCGTTGACCAGACTCGTCAGGGTGATAGCCGTCTGCATCGCTGAAAGGCCGCTTTTCCCCGCAAAATTTTTTTTCTTTGGCAACGAGTCGGCTGGACGGGATAACTCTTCATCCCAATGCTCACCGACCTCTTCCCACTCACCCACTCGACGGCCATACGCTTGGGCCGCGTCAGCACCGAGCCCAAAATCGCTGGAGGCCACGGTCACCGGCGGCAAGCCGCCTCGACCTACGCGACAGGCCTCTGCCGCAGCAGCACGCAGCAAAATTTCGTTAAGGAGGCCAGGATCAAACAGCGGCGCATGAAAGCTGTTTTTTCTCGCCACTTCATCTGCGTTCCAGAAGTAATTGGGATTAAATCCGGGCATACTCGCCAGGGCAACAATTGCCCCGGAACCGGTCTCCATCATCATGCCCACGCCGCGAGCCGCAGGGCGATCCTCGAGATAGCGGCGAAGAGCTCGCTCGAGCTCCTGTTGCTGTTCCAGGTCAATGGTAAGCACCAGATCTGTACTCTTGGTGACGCCCAGACCACCTGTTGTCGTGGCGCCATGACCCCGAACATCTTTAGGCTGCAACAGTTCATCGTAGGCGGCCTCAACACCGGCAAGACCGACGCCGCTATCGGTAAACCCCAAGAGATGCGCTGCCATCGTATGGGCAGGGTAAAAACGGTGCTCTGTCGGTGTGCAGACAACCCCCTGCAGATGCATATCAGTAATTTCTGCGGCCTGTTGTTCATCGAGATCATCGAGGAGATGAACAGTTCGCTGGGCACTGCTTAACTGCTGCTCAATTTCCTCGACGGATTTCCCGGTAAAGACAGCGAGTCTGTTTGCTGTACCATGGTGATCACGAATCTTTGCCGGATGAACCTCAAGGGTGTAGAGTCGATAGGAAACGGCCAGTTCACGATTATTGCGGTCGTAAATTGTGCCTCTCAAAGACGAAACGGCAGAAAGAGTCTCTGCCGTTTCGTTTCGTGTTTTACTGTTGGCGGGTTGTACTACACCATCACCTCCCTGGAGGGAAAAGGGGAAGCGGTAGTACAGTATTCCCGCCGCCACCAGTAAACCTAGCCCGCCGGCAAGCAGTCCCTGCCAGCGCCGTTTCTTTGTATAGCGAGACCGGGCAGTCACACTCACCGCCAGCGGTGGACCTGCCCTTTACCGGGGCTGTGTAGATCAAACCTGGCCCCTGCCACGGCGAGAACATAGGCCTTGGAGGTAAGCTGATCATGGATCTTGTTCAGGGTCTGCTGTTCGGCGGCAAGGAGCACCTGCTGCTGCTCAAGGGCACTGATCTGCCGGTCAATACCATCCACCTTATGTCCTGCCCACAGCCCTGTCAGCAATACCAGCGCCAGCGCAGAGGAAACAAGGGCGGCAAGGACCGGGGCCATCTTGTTCGTTACCCGTGGCATCAGGTCGACAGCAACCTGCTGCCTGATCCCGGTCATCGGCCTGGGAGTGCCCATCCTGACGTTCATGGCTGTTCTCATCTGTTTCCCCCCTGCTCCATTTGATGTTTTTGAGAGATAACTGCTCCTCGTAACTTTGCACTGCGGGCACGCGGATTGGCGGCGAGCTCGGCAGCTGATGGCACCAGAGGCCGTCGCGTCAATACCGAATATGCCGGATCCCGGCTGAACGCCTGCTTGACCATACGGTCTTCAAGCGAATGAAAACTCAACACGCACAGTCTCCCCCCGGATCGAAGGACAAGGGGGGCATCCCGCAAAAGCTGCTGAACATTTTCCAGCTCCCGGTTTACGGCAATACGCAGGGCCTGAAATACCCGAGTGGCCACATGGACGTTCTTCGGATAAAATTTTCGAGGCACTGCCCGGCGAACGATATCCACCAGCTGACCAGTAGTGGTAATAGCCGAGACTTCCCGGGCCTCCACGACAAAACGGGCAATCCTCCTGGCCTGACGTTCCTCCCCGTAGTGATAAAAAAGATCAGCGAGCTCCTCTTCAGTCGCCGCGGCGACAAGGTCTGCAGCAGACAGACCGAGAGCCGGATTCATCCGCATATCCAGAGGTCCATCGGTCATAAAACTGAAACCACGATCGCCGCGGTCCAACTGCAGGGAAGAAACACCAAGATCGGCAATGATGCCATCCACCCTGGTCAGTCCGCGGGACGTCAATTCTTGAACAAGGCCGGCATAGGAGGCCTCCACCAGCTGAAACCGTTCTCCATAGGGCCGCAGGCGCTGCTGGGCAAGAGCTGCCGCTTCGCCATCCCATTCAAATCCAATCAGTCGACCATCGGGAACAGAGCGGCGAAGGATCTCTTCCCCATGGCCACCCAACCCAAGGGTGGCGTCAACATAGATGCCACCGCCTTGGGGCGAGAGCAGATCGACCATCTCTGTGGCCATGACAGCGACATGACAACCGTTGACCCCTGCCATCTCCCTTCTTACAAGATACCGAGGTTCGAGAGACCTTCTTCATAGCTCTGAAAATTTTCCCTTGTCCGCCGCTCTTCTTCCTCCCAGGCGGTACGATCCCAGATCTCGAAATGATCAAGCATGCCGATGAGCATCACACTAGCTTCGATGGCAAACACATTCCTGAGCGTCGGAGGTAAAAGTATCCGCCCCTGTTTATCCAATGAGCACTCTGTCACAGCAGAGACAACATAGCGAATGAGGTCACCGAAACCGGGTTGAAGTTTCCCCTGATGCTGGAGTTTCTCTTCCACCTTGCGCCACTCGCGAACCGGGTAGGCCTTCAGACTTTTCTCCCAAGTGGTGATCACCAGCCTCTCACTGTAGGCGGAGCGGAGCACCTCGCGAAAGCGACTGGGAATGTTCAGTCTCCCCTTGGCGTCCAGAGTATGTTCTGAGCGGCCGCGAAACCTGGGCTCGCTGTCCATCTCGTTCAAGGCGATCTCTCTTCAGGGGCAAAAAACCATGTTACTCCACTTTACACCACCTATTAACCCTTTTATCTCACTAGAAGGGGAAACGTCAAGAAAAATAGACTGGTAGATCGAAGCCTTACCCCGTTGCCGCGGGAAAAATCATACTATATATTGTAGAACTAGTATGTAAAGTATACTAAAAAGAGAAAGAAGGTCGCTGATCACAGCGCTAAACCACACAAGAGCTACAAAAAAAGAAGAAATTAACTTATTGATTATAATAAAAAAAATTAACAAGAAGAAAAAATAGGACATACTTCAGGAGAAAAATGGTGGTGAAAAGTGGAAAAAAAGACCAGTGCGTTCACCAGAGGGGCATATCTTTGCTTTTTATCGGCGGGTCCTCCTGGAGCGAATGAAAAGCTGCCAGCGCCAGCTTTCGTGAAATCTGTAAATCGACAAGAGGCTCAGGATAGGTTTTCCCAAGGGTAATGTTTGCCGCCTGCAACACCGATTTCGGGGCAGTCCACGGGCTGAACAGGTACTTGTCGGGCAGGACGGCAATCTCTGGAACATAGCGACGGATATAACTGCCCTCAGGATCAAATTTCTTGCCTTGGGTCACTGGGTTGAAGATACGGAAATAGGGAACCGCGTCACTGCCGCAACCGGCAATCCATTGCCAGCTGGCAGAGTTACTGGCAAGATCGGCATCAACCAGACAATCCCAGAACCAGCGGGCCCCCTCGTGCCAGTGCAGACGTAAATTTTTCACCAAAAACGAGCCGACAATCATGCGTACACGGTTGTGCATATAGCCAGTCTGCCACAGCTCACGCATCCCCGCGTCCACCAGGGGAATACCAGTTTTTCCCTTCTGCCAGGCCTGTTGACTCAACGGATCTTTTTCCCAGGGAAAATGAGTAAATTTTTGCCGCAGGTTTTCCCTGGGAAGACCGGGGTTGTGGAAGAGCAGATAGGAGGAAAATTCCCGCCATCCCAACTCACTGCGAAAATGGTCAGTATCGTCACTGTCGGCGACACTGTCGAGGGTATGCCAGACCTGATGGGGTGAGATCTCCCCAAAGTGGAGATGCGCTGAGAGTTTTGACGTCTGGTTTTTCGCGGGAAAGTCCCGGCCTTCTCGGTAATTAAACAGCCCTTCATCAAGAAACGCGGCCAGGCGGGCATGGGCGGCATGCTCACCGATTTGCCAATGGGGCTCGAGCTGCTCATCCCAACGGATACTGGGCAGGAGCTCGAGTGCAGCTATACCAGCAGCCGTATCATCTTGATACCATTGGACCTGTCGGGGTGCGTCCAGGGGGCTGCGTGGCGGCACACCAGCTAAACAGCCGCGGCGATAATAAGGGGTGAAAACCTTATAGGGGGTGCCATCTTGTTTGCTCACCGTCCACGGCTCCCACAGCAGTGATCCATTGTGGCTTTCAACAGCAATATTCTGCTGTTGCAGGGTTTTCTTTATACGCATATCACGCTGGATCCGCCAGGGTTCATAGCAGCGATTCCAGTAAACAGCCCTGACCGGAAGGCGTTCAATCAGCGACTGCAGGATGGTCAACGGGTCGCCACGATAAAGCGATAAGGCACCACCAAGGTCGCTATTTAAGGCCATGAGGGAATGATGAAGCCACCAGCGGCTTGCCGAGCCCATGGCATATTCACCGGCATTTTCTTCGTCCAGGATATAGATCGGCAACACCTGGCCGTGCCCAGCAGCCTGCAGCAGCGCCGGATTATCTACGAGGCGCAGATCGTTGCGAAACCAGTGAATGGCGAGATCGGCTGTCATGGAGATTTCCTTGCGCAGATAGAAGTGAACAGGGATGCCCTCAAGAGGTTGCGGCAAATCTCCTGAGGGGCAACAAGTACTGCCCTTGTACCGGGTATCATGGTTGTTGGCTCTCTCCTATTCCTCGGTACTCTCTTTATCTCCGAGGAGTTCAATGGCTTTGACAATGGTAAACGAGACCAGAAAAATGGAAGAATCTTTCCCCTGTTTGCCTGAGCTCTCTTTTCGTCTGGAGAGCCGGGCAATCAGTTCTTCGTCCTCCACCTCGTTCACCTTTTCCAGATACAGGCGCACACCAGAATATCCACCGCCTTTTTCCAGAAACAGATAGTGCGCATGGGGGTTGTCCTGCAGATTCTTTCTGGTAAGCCGGTTGCGCATGATAAAGCTGGCATAGCCGTCATCAAGCAGATGCGGTCTGGAATAGATGGCACCGTTGACCTTGCCGTTAGCATCGGCAGTGGACAGCACCCCGACACCGTCTGTGTCGGTAAAATATTTTTTCAGATCCATGGTATTCTCCTAACGTTGTTTTTTTGAAAAGCGTTTCTCAAAAGAGGCACTACAGTACATCACCAGGGGCCATAACAGCGCCCAGATTACCGCCAGGGTCAACAGTGAGGCAGCAAGAGACCAGTGAAACTCAGCGGCCTCCAGTCGGGTTCCAGCCCAATAGGCGGCTGGCCCGCCAACAGCACCGAACAGGCAAGAGACTATCGGCCTGCGCTTCATCCATGCCAGGCTGTGGTTTGGAGTGATGCCAAGGGCGAGCCAGATAATCATCGGCCACAGTGGCAGGATAACTCCTGGTTCACGAAAAGAAAACAGGCCGAGATGGGACAGCGTCCCATCAACGATCATACCAGTGCCAAGCAGTGCTGCCATAGTCAATATATCGACAGTTTTCTTATCAAAAAAGAACAGATGCAGCAGCAGGTTACCGTCCGGTTGCAACAGTTCGCCGCATTTTTTGAAAAAAAGCGGCAGATATCTATGTTCCACCGCCTCTACCATCTCTATACTGACCAGCTTGTCGTACCGACCTGTCAGGTCACGGTAATCATCGCGGAGCAGGGTTATCTTGTCGCTGAGATCAGCGGCGTGGATTCGTTTTTGAGCCTCTTATAGGATTCTCCGGCACCGATAGAGCCACCAAACAGTATTTTCTGATAAGCGCCTGGGTCCAAAATAACAAGCTCGACATGCAGGCTGTCATCATTGCCAAAGTGCCACTGCCGGTTCTGCTCCCTGACGATGAGCTGCCCCGCTTCAATAGATGACAGCATGTGCAAAAACAGTTTTCTTGTCCAATCCGTCACCATTCCACGGCCTGTCGCTGTCCTCTGGTGAGTACAAGGAGTTTTTTTCATCCCTTCTCCTGCTGGTAAGCGATATAGGGCACGCCCCTGGTGTAGAGCTTAAGTGCCTGCCAGTAGATCCGGCGATGATGAATGCCGGCATGACCGGCTTTTTCAGTAACTGGTGACGCACAGTTGGCAGATCCAGAGGCAGCGGCTCCAGCGCAAGTGTTGCCGTGAAGATATACCCCCGCTCATCATCCACCTTGATCTGCACCAAAAGATTGCGGCCGGGAGGGATAACTTGCCAGCGATAGTGCTGATCGATCGGGTTAAACGGCGAGACATGAAAGGTTTTCTCATGTTCCAGGGCAAAGTTACCGTCGGTAACCAGGTGGCAGTATTGATGGCGCTCATTCCACGGCGTATTGGCAACTTCCGCGAGAAAATGGCTGAGCCTTCTCTGTTAGTCATAGCCGTAGTAGAAGTTGACCGGACTGAAGTAAAGCCCCAGGGTTCGCATATTGAGCAGTCCATAGACTTCACCGCTGACCGGTTCTCCGGTCAATTCTGCCATTCTCTCTTTTATTGCCGCTGCAAGAGGCTGTGCTGCGCTACCGTAATAGTCGTTACGGTAAAAACGGCAGAGGGCCCAGGAGGGATCCTGTTTTTTTACTGCCGGCGAAAACCAGCGGCCAAGCCTGGGCAATATCTGCTTGCCTGCTCAACACTGACCCGGAAAGGCATGGGAAAATCATTGCGGTCCGTCAGGGGTGTGGCGACAAAGCCGGGAGAGATAAGGCCCCGTTATCAAGCAGACGAAAAGCCAGTCTTCGACCTCTATAGCCGGTGGCCCCAGTGATAAGAATCCGTTTTTTTCGGGTGAATCATCCATGAGCTGTCAATCAAAATTTTTAGAATTTTTCAATATGTTATTATGTATTTTTTCATTTCACCCGCCTCCCCTTACCGCTGTCTGTCAGTAGGGAAAGTTCGACCGGAAAAGGCTGGAGTAATGCCTGGTCAAGGAGATATTGCTGACCAAAACGAAGCGCCTGCCCTTCGAGGAGACGGGTTACTGCCTGCAGCGGTATTCTTTCATCACGGTACTCTTCAATGGTGTTGATGATATACTCCTTCTCTTCTGCGGCTAGCCCTGCCGATATCAGGCCATAGGCATGGTACAGGGTATTGACCATAGCCTCCCTACGAAAGGGACGCCGAAGAAGCCGGGCCATCTCAGCACGATAGAGGCTGAACACCTCGTCGCTGCAAAGCTTTTCATGGTTGGCGACGATTCTGCCACACTGCCGGAAATGTTGCTCGTTATAGGCGAGGAACAGGAACTTATAGGAGGCGTGAAAAGAGATAAGATCCCTCATCTTCATTGTCTGGGCAATCTCCCGGAAACGGGCACTGGCATAAAGCTTTATAAGAAAATGCTCACGGAGAACGATATTGGTCAGGCGCATCTCGTCATCAACGGACCGGTGGGCTGCTGCCGCGAGAATCTGCTCCCCCAGCACTCCACTCCCCCAGCGGAGAAATTGCGGCTGATCCCTGCTAAGAAACACCTTTGCATCATGCAGGCCGCAGGAGGGAGATCTACTTTTCAGCACGGCACCGTCACAGCCGGTGAACAGGGGAAGGACATCAGCAGCAGCCGTTTCCAGCTGCGCCGTTACCGCCCGGGACTCGGCCGGTTGCCAAACCTCGATCGTCTCTTCTTTCATACAGAGACGTATCGGCGCCCTCGGCACTCCAAGTCCGGCAGCCATCTCTGGACAGATATCAATAAACTGCACATGGCCCTGCAGCAGCTCAATAATTTCGGCACTCAGCCGTTGTCCATCATAGCGGCAGAAATCAAAGCCAAGGCAACGACTTACAAGCACGACAGGTTGAGGAAAAGGTCGAGACATATCCCCTTTCACCTACAAAGAAAATGAAAATTCATGCTAACTCGTGCAGCAAAACTGACCCCAAACACTAGTACACAGTAAAGCTTAAATCTTCGGATAAAGTCGTTTCAGCTTTACCCTGGCATCTTTCGTTTTAAATTGCCAATCAATTTTGGTCTGGCAACTGTTTCGATCTAAATTCCAAGCCGCCACTTTTTGCCGTATCTTGTTAATGCAATCAATCCTCCCGGCAAAGCACTGTCTCTTCAAGACACTGATTTCAATTTC
>PDTC01000018.1 GCA_002748735.1 Desulfobulbus propionicus
AGGCGTTCTCTTATTGATTTATTGAAGCCTCCTGACAGACAACCAACTGTTTCTCCTCAACTTTTGTTGTGGAGGCAACTATGAGACACCACTGGTTCAGTCCACTTGATCGCTTAGACGTGTAACGGCGAGAGTAGAGTTCACCAGCGAGTGAAACGAGTCTGGTGAAACGACTTGTTATAAACTTCATCTTTCAGCCTTAAATTTCTTTTTATTTTTACTGCAATATTTCTCGAGATTTTTTAAGTGTTCATCACCTTTTTCAATATCTTGCCAAAATAATGCCAAGCATGCAAGTACTTTTTCTTTTATTTTATTTGATTCTTTTTGATTGACTATAGACAATAAGTATGACTCAATTCCATTTTTTACCTCATATTGATAACATTTAATTGCATTTATAAATTCAGAAATTGAATGCTCAGTTTCACCTTTTTCAAGATAAGCTTCAGCTTTATCGAACTTTCCTATTAGCCTCCATTTATCTTGCTTCTCTGCAAGCTCAATAATTTTTATGGCTTCATTGTTTTTTCCGAGAGCAAGTAACATCCTTGCCTTGAAGATTAACGCTTCTGGATAATATGGCTCTTCTTTTAGAAATTTATCAATAATCTTTATGGCTTCTTTTGGATCTCCATTTATTTCAAAAAATTTGTTATAAATGTTTTGAAATTTTCTCGAAGCATCTGGAAAGCTGTTGGTCTTCATGTGTTTTTTCTGGGCAGTGCTATAATTGGATGAAAATCTCTGTTTATGTCACTAATGCGTAATGGTAATGCATAAAAATCCTATTTTGAAATATTTGATAGAATTTTTATGAAGTTATAACAGCAAGTTGAGCGACTTAGCGGCAGGCCGGAACCAAGCATTTTTTTATATTTCTACCAAGGCGTACAAAACAAGTGCCATAGCTAGAAGCCAACCTGCACACTCTTCTGGTGCCTGAGGTCATCAGATTCAACAGCACTTCAGTTAATTGTCCTTAAAAAGCAACTCCTTGAGAAAAGTCTACCAACAAATCCGGCGCTCCTATTTTTTGAGCAATCTTCTACCATCAAGGGATCCTTTCTTTCATTTGCTCCACAAAGGTTGAGTCAATCTCCTTCAATCTTCTGTACAGTGTGCGCAGACTGATACCCATCATACGGGCAGCATTCTCTTTTCCGGAAACATGCCAACCACACTGATTGACAATGGAGAGTAAGCGATAATTTTCAGCAGTTTCGATAGCCTCCCGTTTGCCATACCTGTTTGTACTGCCAGGAAGAGACGACGAGGCTACTGGTTGTAAGAAATGTTCCGGTAAACTTGCCGGAGACAGCAGCTGAGCTTCTTCCATATTTACGCAATACTCGATAATATTTTGCAATTCACGGGCATTTCCTGGCCAGGAATATTCAAGAAGAACTTCAATAAATGCAGAAGAGACCGACGGCCGCTTTTTACCAAGCCTGACACTGCAATTTCGCAGGAATTCATCAATAAGGTCAAGGAGATCTTCCTTGCGATTTCTCAGTGGTGATATTTTTATTGGTATGATATTCAAACGATAGAAAAGATCTGATCGGAATTTTTTTTGCTCTATCAGTCTTGTCAGGTCTTGATTCGTTGCAGCTATATAACGGACATTAACAGGGATTTGCACTAAACCACCAACGCGCTCTATAACGTTTTCCTGGAGCACGCTTAGCAATTTTGCCTGCAGACGAAGAGGCATTTCTGCTATTTCATCGAGGAACAATGTCCCACCATCAGCTTGTTCGATACGTCCCAGCTTCCCCCCTTTTTTTGCACCGGTAAAAGCACCCTCTTCATAGCCAAAAATTTCACTTTCAAAAAGAGTTTCAGGAATACTACTGCAATTGACAACAATAAACGGATGATTAGCTCTGTTACTGGTGGTATGAATTAACTTTGCCAACATACTTTTTCCAGTTCCCGTCTCTCCCTGTATAAGAATTGTCGAGGGTGAATTCGCGATTCTTTTACACATTTTTCTGATATTAACGATCTCATTACTAATCCCCTTAAAATCGGCAAGAGATGCTGTAACACGTTTCAGTTTCAGTTTAGGAGCAGGTAACGAGCTGTTTGTGTCTCGCAAGTAGAGCACCACTCCCTGCAATTGCCCATTTTCAATTATGGGCCTGGAGGAGATCAGCACCTTAAGATTATCGGTTTGCAGCTTAAAATTTTTTATTATTTTTCCTCCCAGGATATCATGAACAATCGGCTTTGGAAGGAGATGATAGAGAGAACAGGTATAAAGGTTACAAAAAGAGAATAGATCCAATGCAGATTTATTGCAGTGTATCACTTTCCCCTCGATATCTACGGTAAAAATTGAAGCCCGCGAAAGATCAAGGG
Source organism: Desulfobulbus propionicus (assembly GCA_002748735.1). Taxonomy (GTDB): domain Bacteria; phylum Desulfobacterota; class Desulfobulbia; order Desulfobulbales; family Desulfobulbaceae; genus Desulfobulbus_B; species Desulfobulbus_B propionicus_A. Next base: position 2,368 of record PDTC01000018.1, read on the forward strand.
TGCTTTGCAGAACATTTTTTGTTACATCCAGTAGCTTTTTCTGCTCTCTGGAACGAATCACAGCAACTAGCCATTCTGTAAATGATTTTAGGGTATTTTTATAAAATTCAATATCACTCGTTATTTTTTCGTGACCTTCTCGGGTAAAAGAGGTGAAGGTAATTGCTCCGAAAGGGGTTCCGTCAATTTCCATGGCTCGCAAGATTTCAATTGTAGCGGGGCAATTGAGATTGAATCGGCATCCAATACAGCTCTCCATATGACCAGGCTTATACACTACGACTTTTTTCTGGGTGATGACCTCCTCAATGCTAGGACCATGCACCGTTTTTCCCTTTAATTTTCGGTAATCCTCTGTACAGGCAATAATTTTACAGTTTCGGTTAAATACAGCCACATCTATTTTCAGCAACTGACTGATAAGCCGCACCATTTTTTGCAAATCATTCAAATTCGCTCTAAGCATAAGCATAAATTTTAGATATAATTTACGGAAACAGGTAAATCAAATTTAACATTAGGCAGTATATCAGCGAGTTGCGCCTTGCCCTTTTCCCTCCAGGCAAAAATGCTGTGGCACTCTCTCTTATATTGCCACTTGACAAACAAATTGACCAGAAAAATGTCAAACATGACAAAGACAGCTTCCCTCAAAGCATAGGCTAATGCTTTGCCAAACCTTGACCCTTATCTAACATACTGTTTTTCTATGTAAAAATGTTTTTTTTGGATGATATACCTACGCCCTTCACTTAATTAAGTGCTTGGCATAAATCATGCATTTTACAATACTTAAAAACGATAAAATACTATCGCCTCAATAATGAGCATTCTTTACTCGTCATTTTTAATAGTTCATTGCCATAGAAACAGGAGATGAGAACATGGTTGACAGCAAAAATGCACTATCACTAAAAGGAAAAGTTGCCGTCGTTACCGGTGCTGCAGCGGGAATTGGCCTGGAAACATCAAGGGTTCTTGCGGAAAATGGGGCAGCAGTCGCCCTGATGGACTTAAGTGATAAAGGAGAGCAGCAGGCCGAAAAATTACGCAATGAGGGGCATGATGCATTGTTTTACCATTGTAATGTAGCCCTGCTTTCCGATGTCGAACATGCTGTTGCTGCTGTTATGAAGCAGTGGGGACAAATTGATATCCTCTTTAACAATGCCGGCGTTACAGTACGAAAGACAGTTGTCGATCTTTCAGAAAAAGAGTGGGATTTTGTTCTTGATGTGGGCCTGAAAGGAACGTTTCTGATGTCCCGCCAGGTTATTCCCATCATGGTACAGCAAGGCGGAGGGAGTATTATCAACTCTGGCTCCGGTTGGGGATTGAAAGGTGGTGATCATGCCGCTGCGTATTGTGCCGTTAAAGGTGGCATTGTCAATTTGACAAGAGCAATGGCCATAGACCATGGCCCCGATAATATTCGAGTTAACAGCGTTAATCCCGGTGATACCGATACTCCCATGCTGCGAGATGAGGGCGTGCAAACCGGAGTTGTGACTGACGCCGCATCATGTGAGACATACCTCAAAGATTGTGGAACTGACCGCCCTTTACGGCGAATCGGTATGCCCCGGGATATTGGCAATGCGGTTCTCTATCTGGCAAGTGATTTGAGCAGTTGGGTTACCGGCGCCGCCCTAGTTGTTGATGGAGGAGGAATTGCCTGACGAAAAGTGGTTTTCAATAATTATCCTGTTTGTTGTCTGGCAAGTCCACCACGGAAGCTATCTAGAATACATGGTTTTTCCGTGAGCCTGGCTCCCTGCAAACTTTCCAATAAAATCAACGGAGAAAGATAATGAGTATAAAAGGTTTTAAGAACCACCCCTATATTCCAAACTCGGTTCCCGAGATACAACAGCAAATGCTTGGCGAAATTGGGCTGCAATCCCTTGAAGACCTGCATGCCGAAATACCGGAACAACTTAAATTAAAGGAAAACTTAAACCTTCCAAAAGCATTGTCTGCTGAATCCACCTTGCGCAGACATGTGGAACAGCTACTGGAGAAAAATAAAAATTGTCAGCAAAATTTAAATTTTCTGGGGGCCGGCTGCTGGCAGCACTATGTGCCGAGTATTTGTGATGAGATCAATTCCCGCGGGGAATTCCTCACCGCCTACGGGGGCGAAATGTATAATGATTTCGGAAGATTTCAGGCGTTATTTGAGTACCAGTCAATGGTAGGTGAACTTGTCGGCATGGATGTTGTCAACGTTCCCACCATGGATTGGGGGCAGGCGGCAGCAACGTCATTACGAATGGCTAGCCGAATTACAGGGCGGAAAAAGATCATTGTTCCGACGCTGATGGACAGGGAAAAATTCTTGATCATGAAAAACTACTGCGAGCCTGATATCACCCTTATCCTCGCAGAGCATGACGTAACATCAGGATTACTTGATAGAGAGGCTCTCAAGGCTCAGGTCACTGAAGAAGTGGCAGCAGTCTATATTGAAAATCCCGGTTATCTTGGCTTTATCGAGGAAAATGGCGCAGAAATAGCACAAATTTCACATGATGCAGGAGCTCTTTTTGTTGTCGGAGTAGACCCCATATCCCTTGGAGTTCTTCAGCCTCCGTCAGAATACGGTGCAGATATTATCTGTGGAGATCTGCAACCGCTGGGGATGCATATGCAGTATGGCGGTGGCCAGGCCGGCTTTATTGCCACCCGTGATGAAGAGAAGTTTGTTATGGAATACCCCTCCCGGCTCTTCGGCATTGTGCCTACCACCGTAGAAGGGGAATATGGTTTTGATGATATCGCGTATGATCGAACATCTTTCGGCCATCACCGAGAACAAGGCAAGGAATATGTCGGCACCCAGGCAGCCCTATGGGGAATAACGGCAGGTGTCTATCTGGCAACAATGGGGCCCGTCGGCATGGCTGATGTTGGCAAAACCATCATGCAGAATGTTCAATATGCCATGCAGCAGTTATCAACGCTCTCCGGTATATCAGTAAACCCCTTTTCAGCTGTTGTCTTCAAGGAGTTTGTCGTTGATTTTTCAGCATGCGGCATGACCGTTAAACAAATTAACCAGTTATTGCTGGAGAAGGGGATTTTTGGAGGAAAAGATCTCTCCACAGACCTGCAGAATCTGGGTCAAGCCGCACTGTATTGCGTAACTGAAATTCACAGCAAGAAAGATATTGATACTCTGGTTTCCGCTCTTCAGGAAATTATCGAATAACACCCTGGTTTGATCTTGGAGGATTATACATGATTAAAAAAATAGAGAGAAGCGCAAAAGTTCGCAATGGCTTTCATCAGGCCAAGTGGGATGAGCCTATTATCTTTGAGTTAAGCAATAAAGGGGAAAGAGGTATCCACGTTGCTGCTGCCGATCCTGAAATCGTCTCTCAAGTAGGGGATGGAGTCTCGGTAATTCCGAAAAATATGCGTCGGTCCGTACCGTTGATGCTCCCTGAAATATCTCAGCCGCGGATTCTACGCCACTATATGCGTCTGTCCCAGGAAACCCTTGGAGCTGATGTCAATATTGAAATAGGCCAAGGCACCTGCACGGTCAAATACAGCCCAAAAATCAACGAAATACTCTCGCGCCTACCTGGAATCGCCGAAATACACCCGCTGCAAGCAGAGGAGACTGTACAGGGGATTCTTGATATCTACCACAGGACGGATCATTACATGCGCGAGATATCGGGGATGGATCGTTTCAGTTTTCAACCCGGCGGGGGAAGTCAGGGAATATTGACCATCGCCTCAATAATCAGAAAATATTTTGCAGCAAAGGGAGAAGGAGCGCAGCGTAATGAGATAATCACAACAATCTTTTCCCATCCTTCTGACGCTGCGGCTCCGGCAGTACAGGGGTTTAAAATAGTCTATATCGGTCCTGATGCCGACGGTTATCCTGATCTTGAAGCATTCAAAGCGGCAGTAAGTGACAAAACAGCGGCACTGATTATTGCCAATCCCGAGGACACAGGTGTCTATAACAGCAAAATCAAGGAGTTCACCTCTCTTGTTCACGAGCATGGTGGCCTCTGTGGGTATGATCAGGCCAACGCGAATGGTCTGCTCGGTGTCAGCAGGGCGAGGGAAGCTGGTTTTGATATGTGTTTCTTCAATCTCCATAAAACCTTTTCAACTCCCCACGGTTGTGGCGGGCCGGCATGTGGTGCAGTTGGTGTGGTCGAACATCTTACAAATTTTTTGCCAGGCCCCCTGGTTGAAAAGAGCGAAGACGGCTTTACTCTCAGCTACGACAATGTCAACAACCCTGACAGTGTAGCAAAAGTACGGGCATTTATGGGGGTTGCTCCGGTCGTGCTTAAATCCTATGCGTGGATTCGCTCGCTTGGCGCAGAAGGTCTCTACGAGGTCGCCAAGGTTGCTGTGCTCAACAACAACTACCTGTTTAAGAAACTTTTGAATGTGGATTGCGTCGGTGCCTATTTTATTCCCGGAAAGCAGAGGGTTGAGCAGGTCCGCTACACCCTGGAAAAACTGGAAAAAGAGACGGGAATAACCACTGGGGATATCCAACGCCGGATGATGGATTTTGGGATGCATTATTGGAGCAGCCATCATCCTTACCACCTGCCGGAACCCATGACGCTGGAGCCAACAGAGACACCATCCAAAGAGGATCTTGACGAGTATGTTGCAACGCTCACCCAGATTTTCAGGGAGGCTTATGAGACACCTGAAATAATCCTCAATGCCCCGCATCGCAGTGTTTGTCACCGGGTTGACAGTTCAGGTGTGGATGACCCGAACAAGTGGTGCATTACCTGGAGAGCCTATCTGAAGAAAACAGGGCAGGCTTAGGATATTTTGATGAAGAGGGTTGGCCTGCTTATCAATCCCGTTGCCGGAATGGGTGGCAGGGTAGGGCTGAAAGGCACCGACGGAATGTTGGAAGAGGCACTGAAACGAGGGGCGGAACCACAAGCTGAACAGCGGATGGCAAGAGCGCTCGTCCCTCTGCGACAGATTACCTTTCCTCTCCGTTTCCTCTGCCCGGCTGGAGAAATGGGGGAAAATCTTCTCAAGGACACGGAGGTTCCCTACCAGGTCATTGCATCTCCTGAAAAAAAGGTAACTTCTGGCAGAGACACCGTCCGGACAGCCCAGCAGATGGTAAGGGAAGATGTTGACTGCATTCTCTTTGCAGGCGGAGATGGAACAGCACGGGATATCTATGAGGCTGTTGGCGACAAGGTCGTGGTTATTGGTGTTCCAGCTGGAGTTAAGATACACTCTCCGGTTTTTGCAAGAACGCCAAGGAGTGCCGGGGAATTGGCTGTTCGTTTTCTTGGTGAAGATCATTTTCCGGTACACCTTGCCGAGGTGCTCGATATTGACGAGGAGGCATGTCGTCACAACAGGGTACAAACCAGCCTATACGGCTTTCTTCAGGTCCCAATTGAACGAACCTGTATGCAGAATCGTAAAGCCGGCACCCCGCTCTCGGAACGTGCCATGCAGCAGTCGGTAGTTTTTGAAATCATTGATCGCCTTATACCCGATATGCTTTATCTGATCGGTCCGGGTTCTACCCTGCGTTTGCTCATGGAGAGTTTACACCAGCCGTGTTCCCTGCTAGGTGTTGATCTTATGCAAAACAGGAGAACGATCCAGCAGGATCTCTCTGAGCAGGATATTCTCAAGGCAATAGCCGGGAGAGAATGCAAGCTTATAGTGACGCCAACAGGCGGACAGGCCGCGCTCTTTGGTCGCGGTAACCCACAGTTCAGTCCCAGGGTGTTACGAACATTGGGAAAGGAAAACATCATCGTTGCCGCAACCATGGAAAAAATTGCGTCTTTCCATGGTCAACCGATGCTGGTTGATACCGGTTGTTCGGAAATGGACCAGGCTCTATCCGGCTATCTCAGAATCATAACTGGCGTGAAACAGGAAATCTTATACAAAATTGGCTAGAAAGGAGGTCTACAACAAAAAAACGAGGCACAAGAGAAGAGGCCCAGGTTGTGGCGGGCATCCAAAATTCAGGCAACTATATGTAAGGAGGCTCTCATGGAATATGATTTTTTGGCAGTGCTACCACCGTTGATTGCAATACTGCTCTGTTTTTGGACCAAACAGGTCGTTCTCTCCCTGTTTGTGGGAATTTACACCGGCGGGGTTATCATAATGGGGGGAAACCCCTTGAGTGGGTTTGAATACACTCTTGATGCCATGATTAAGAGCATCACTGATAGCTGGAACGCCAGTCTCCTACTTTTTAGTATCTTCATGGGCTGTGGTATCGCATTTGTCTGGAAACTTGGCGGAAGCCAGGCCCTGTCTGCCTGGGCGGCAAAGAAGATAAAATCTCAGCGAATGGCAGGGGTGGGAATCTGGATTTTTGGGTTCATTATCTTTTTTAATGACTGCGTCAATTCGGCAATCGTTGGCAATGTCTCCAGGGATATTGCCAAGGCTCACCGTATCTCAACCGAGAAACTTTCCTATCTTTTGGACTCTACAGCGGCGCCGATTGCGAGCTTGCTGCTTTCCGACTGGGTCGCCTTTCAGATAGGAATGATCAATACTGGGCTTGAGGCCGCAAATATCAAGGACGTTTCTGCATTTTCAGCCTATCTGCAAACTCTTCCCATGAATATCTATGCCATCCTTTCCATCGCCTTTGTCGGTATTGTTGTCATTTCAGGAAAAGATTTTGGCGCTATGTGGACAGCAGAAAACAGGGCTCGGAATACTGGAAAACTTGTCAGGGACGGTGGGCAACCGCTCATGGATGTTGGTTTTGAGCTGGGTGAACCGTTTGATACAACCCCCCGACTTAGCAATCTCTTTATCCCAATGTTAACCCTGGTCGGTGTAACCCTCTTCGGTTTTTGGTGGACAGGACGTGCAGGGGACGGAATTGTCGATATCCTCGCAAAATGTGACCCTGCCAAAGCTTTGCTCTGGGGAGCGTTTGCCATGGCTCTTTCCGGCTTTTTTCTTGCCATTGGTCGTAAAATTATGACTGTTGGAGAGGCGATGGATACGTTGCTTAACGGTATGAAACTGCTGTTGCTTGCCTGTTGTATCCTGGTTCTGGCATGGTCTCTCGGCGGAGTTATCAAAGATATGAAGCTTGCCGACTTTATCATCAAGATAATTGGGAACAATATTCCTTTTGCAATTGTTCCCATAATAATCTTTGTCTTTGGAATGTTGATCTCTTTTGCCACAGGGACATCATGGGGAACGATGACTATTCTCACTCCAGTTGCCATCCCCCTTGGATACCAGATGACAGGCGATGTACATACAGCAATAGCCCTTGCTGGCGTTGTTCTCTCCGGGGCAATTTTTGGTGATCATTGTTCACCTATTTCTGACACTACTGTCTTTTCCTCAATTTTTGCCGGGGCAGACCATATAGACCATGTGTCAACCCAGATTCCTTATGCAATTGCAGTTGCAGCCGTAACTGGATTACTCTTTGTCCTTTATGGATTCATACAATTCAGCTCAATCATACTACTTTCTCTGGGATTTATTGCACTGATTATTTTGTTTTTTACTATAGCAAAAAATCCTGACCAAAAAGTTCCTGCAACTGAATAATATTCAGGCAACTTTCCTCAAACAACTACCCGGATCAACAAAAAGAAACTTGCTGATCCGGGTACAAGAAAAACAGGAAATAGAGGTTCTCTCAAATAGCATCCTTCTCTTCGTTGTTATTGTAAAATTTATTATACTGTCTGCTTTCTTGGCCTGTTACTTGAAAGATCTCATCGCCTGCTACTTCGCGGCACAGGTCAACTACACTCAGCCCTGCTTTATTTTATTTCAAGACCGTAATGACCTGGCTATCTGAGTATCATAACTTTTTTCTAGAAAGTCCTTCGTGCTAACGTAACGAGAACCCTCTACTGTTAACTCCTCTTTTTTTTCGAGGGGGGGGTACAGATTGACTGGTCCTGTGACGATCCCGTTCCATTTTCCTTCTCACAGTTTTACTGGCATACCCACCATCGACCAGACAAAAACTGACAACACGGCACGATCTCTTTTTACCACACCATGCAATCGCCACCTTTTTTACGCCGGCCCCACTGATCGTACAATTTTCTCTTTAATCGCAAACAACGCCTTGAAAAGGTAGTTATTTTCCTTATTATTGCCTATGGTTTCCCTGCTTTTTTTCGTGCGAGGTGTCGATTTAGCTAAAAAAAAGAAGAAAGTTTTTGTATAGGTTGCGGCTGTAAACAGAATCGTCATTAGGTGTTTGCTCTGATCTTCAGAGTAGCTCCCACAACCCTTAATCTCATTTTTTGACGTATTCGGAGTTTAATGACCCATGGCAAGAAAAAAACTCAAGGAACACCAGATCAACCGTGACTGGTGTAAAGGATGTGGCGTCTGTGTACGTTTCTGTCCCAAACAGGTCCTCGAACTGGACCGATACGGCAAGGTAGTGGCGGCTCGACCCGAGGACTGTATTTGCTGTAAAATGTGTGAGTACCGCTGTCCGGATCTGGCCATTGAAATAATTCTGGACAAGGAGACGGACAATGGGTGAGCAGCTGGCATTTGTACAGGGAAATGAGGCCTGCGTCGAAGGAGCGCTCTATGCCGGACTCGACTTTTTTGCCGGCTACCCCATAACCCCATCAACAGAGGTAGCTGAGTTACTGTCGCGACGTCTACCGGAACGCGGTGGCAGGTTCATTCAGATGGAAGATGAAATTGCTTCCATGTGCGCCATTATCGGCGCCTCGCTCACCGGTAAAAAGGTAATGACCGCAACCAGTGGACCAGGATTCAGCCTCAAACAGGAAGCACTGGGCTACGCCTGTATGGCGGAAATCCCCTGTGTCATCGTCAACGTACAGCGAGGCGGTCCCTCCACCGGCAACCCCACTCATGTAAGCCAGGGAGATATCAATCAGGCCAGATGGGGCACCCACGGTGATCACGCCATTGTCGCCCTGACAGCATCCAATCATCAGGACGTTTTCGAGGTCACCGTCGAGGCGTTCAATTTTGCCGAGACGTACCGCACCCCGGTGATTCTTCTCTTTGACGAAGTTGTCGGCCACATGCGGGAAAAGCTGACAATTCCCGAACCCGGTGCTTTGCCGATCATTGACCGCCTACGCACCTCCGTGCCCAAGGACGTCAACTACCACCCCTACCTTGCCAGAGAGGATGGACGCTTACCCATGTCTGACTTCGGCGGTGATCACCGCTACAACGTCACCGGTCTTTTTCATGACATGTGGGGCTTTCCTTCCAGTAAACCCCAGGTGGTCAGCGAGCTCCTTCACCATATCGTCGACAAGATTGAAAACAACGTTCACGCCTTGACCAGGTACAAAGAGCATTTCATGGACGATGCCGAAATTGTCCTGATCAGCTACGGCTCGTCGGCCCGTTCGGCGCTGGCACTCGCCACCGACAGACGTAACAAGGGCTATCGACTCGGTGTTCTCGAACTCCAGACGATCTGGCCCTTCCCCGAGACCATGATCCGAGAAAAATGTGCCAACGCAAAAGCGATCGTTGTTGTGGAAATGAACATGGGCCAGGTCCTCGCCCAGGTAAAAATGGCTGTCGACAATCCCAATCGGGTCTTTCTCGCCAACCGCATCGACGGCGAGCTAATTACCCCGAATGATATCAAATCCCTGCTCAGGGTCATCCAGGGCAAGGGGGTGTGAAATGAGTGTCCAAGAATATCTCCGTGAACGATTTTTCCCCCACATGTGGTGTCCTGGCTGTGGTCATGGCACGATACTGAACTCCCTTCTACGCGCTGTTGAGCAACTGGGCCTGGAAAAAAAAGAGATCGTAATGACCTCTGGCATCGGTTGCTCGGCCCGTATTTCAGGGTATGTCGACTTTCACAGCCTGCATACCCTGCACGGTCGTGCCCTGGCCTTTGCCACGGGCGTCAAGTTCAGCAAACCAGAACTCAACGTCATCGTTCCCATGGGTGACGGCGATGCCCTGGCCATCGGCGGGAATCATTTCATCCATGCGGCCCGGCGCAACTTGAACATCACCGCCATCATCATGAACAACCGGATCTACGGTATGACTGGCGGCCAGTTCTCCCCACTCTCCGGCTATGGTAAACGGGCGACCACTGCCCCGTACACCACCATTGACAACGACTTCGATGTAGTGGAACTGGCCACGGCAGCTGGAGCCACCTTTGTGGCCCGCACCACGGCGTTTCATGTCAACGAAATCGTCAACTATCTGAAAAAAGCCATTACTCACAAAGGCTTTTCAGTGGTGGAAATCCTCTCCCAGTGTCCGACCTATTATGGTCGAAAAAACAAGGAGGGGGACTCTCCAGATATGCTTGACCTATTTAAAGCAAATACCGCACCGGTGGGTTCCAAGGCGATGGAAAACAACCCGGGTGCCATTCCCAGGGGGATCTTTGTCGACAAGGAAGCGCCAGAGTATTGTGAGGAGTACGACAAGATCATTGAATACGCAAGCAAAAGGACACAATCATGAACCGGGTGCGACTCGTCTTTTCAGGTTCCGGCGGCCAGGGGGTAATCACGGCAGCCATTCTGCTCGCTGAGGCAGCAGTCCTGTTTGAAAACAAAAACGCGACCCAGTCGCAAAGTTACGGTGCCGAGGCAAGAGGAGGGGCCACCCGCAGCGACGTGATCATCTCAGCCAACCCAGTGCTTTACCCCAAGGTGATCGAACCCAACATCCTCACCTGCCTCACCCAGACAGCTTATACCAAGTTCTCCGGTATTGTCAGGCCGGGAGGCTTGCTGCTTACCGACTCACGTAATGTGGAAACGACAAAGAAAACCGATGCCAGGCAGATTGAGCTGCCCCTCTATGACACGGTCATGGAAAAAGTTGGTAAACCAATTGTTTACAACATCTGTATGCTGGGAGCGCTCGTTGGTATCACCGGGCTTGTCAATCCCGAGTCGGTTCTCAAGGTCCTTAAGCGCCGGCTCCCCAAAGACTTTATCGAAATGAACCAGCAAGCTCTAAATATTGGCCTGGACCTGGGTTCACAGTATCAGTACAAGCCCTGACCACCCCCGTCAGCAGGCCTGGCACAACGATTGAGGCGTTTGCCGTTCACCTGGCTATGATGCAGGTCCAGTGGGGCCACGGCATCACCACCTTCACCTGGAGACAGAGGATGAAAAAGATACAGGTAGTCAACCCCATGGTCGAGCTTGACGGCGACGAAATGACCCGCATAATCTGGGCCTTTATCAAGGAAAGGCTGCTCCTTCCCTACCTGGAAATCGACCTGAAATACTACGATCTTGCCATCCAGCAACGCGATGCGACAGACGACCAGGTGACTGTCGAGGCTGCCGAGGCCATCAAGCAGTATCGCGTTGGTGTCAAATGTGCCACCATCACTCCGGATGAGGCACGGGTGGAAGAATTTGGCCTCAAGCGCATGTGGAAAAGCCCCAACGGAACCATTCGCAACATTATTGGCGGAACAGTCTTCCGCCAGCCCATTCTCTGTAACAATATTCCCAGGCTGGTCCCTGGCTGGAAAAAGCCGATCGTCATCGGCCGCCATGCCTTTGGCGATCAGTACCGCGCCACTGATTTTCTTGTCCCTGGGCCCGGCAGGCTGACCATGAAATTTGAGCCGGCTGACGGTGGTCCTCCTCAGGAGTATACGGTCTTCGATTTTCCCGGAAGTGGCTGTGCCATGGGCATGTACAATCTTGACGACGCCATCCGAGGCTTTGCCCGCTCCTGCATGAATTACGGTCTGGATCTGGGCTGGCCCGTGTATCTTTCCACAAAAAACACGATCCTCAAAAAGTATGATGGTCGCTTCAAAGATCTCTTCCAGGAGGTCTTCGAAACCGAATTTGCCGAGCGCTTCAAAGAAGCTGGTATTACGTACGAGCACCGGCTCATCGATGACATGGTGGCTGCGGCCCTCAAATGGGAAGGTGGCTTTGTCTGGGCGTGCAAGAACTACGACGGCGACGTGCAGTCCGACACCGTTGCTCAGGGCTTTGGCAGCCTGGGGCTCATGACCTCGGTCCTCATGACCGAGGATGGTCAAACCATCGAAGCCGAAGCCGCGCATGGCACGGTTACCCGCCATTTTCGCGAACATCAAAAGGGCAATGCCACCTCGACCAACCCTATTGCCTCGATCTTTGCCTGGACCCGTGGCCTCAGCTACCGGGGTAAGTTCGACAACACCCCCGAGGTCGTCAACTTTGCCAAGCAGTTGGAACGGGTCTGTGTAGAGACCGTGGAATCAGGGTTCATGACCAAGGATCTCGCCCTTCTCGTTGGAAATAATCAGACCTGGCTGACCACTGAAGAGTTTCTGACCAAACTGGACGAGAATCTGCAACAGGCCCTCAGCTGACCAGGAGAAAAGACAATGCTTGACGCATATACCGCTGCTGCCGAAGAGCGAAAAGCCCTGGGTATCCCGCCGCTTCCGCTCAGCTCGGAACAGGTACAGGCACTCATCAGGCTGCTGGAAGAAGGGCACCCCGAGCAAGAGGTACTCCTGGAGCTGCTCAAAAACCGGGTTGAGCCAGGCGTCAGTGCTGCTGCCCGAATCAAGGCTGAATGGCTGGGCAGTATTGCCAGCGGGACAATGGACACGGCAGCAGCTCCTGCCCCAGATGAGGCCATCAGGATGCTGGCCGGAATGGGTGGTGGCTACAATGTTCAGGTTCTTCTCGAACTTCTCAAAGAGGAAAAGACCGCCGAAGCGGCGGCTGCAGCACTCAAAAAACTGACCAAGGTGTATGAGGCCTTTGATCAGGTACTGCTCCTCTCGGAGTCCAATTCCCATGCCCGGGAAATCGTCGAATCCTGGGCCAGAGCTGACTGGTTTTTCCTGGCTCCGAAGCTCCCAGACCAGATCGAACTGACGGTCTTCAAGGTGGACGGAGAGATCAACACAGACGATTTCTCTCCGGGCAACCAGGCCCAATCCCGGGCTGACATTCCCCTTCATGCCACCTTCTTTGGGCACACCCGCTTTCCCGGGGGGATCAAAAAAATCGCCGACTACCGTGCCCAGGGCAGGACAGTTGCCTTTGCAGGTGACGTCGTCGGAACCGGGTCCTCCCGTAAATCGGCAATCAACTCCATGGCCTGGCACCTTGGCACAGACATTGACCAGGTACCCAACAAACGCGCCGGCGGCATCATTCTGGCCTCGACCATTGCTCCGATTTTCTCGGCAACCGCACGGGATGCTGGGCTGTTACCGGTGATCTGTGACGTATCCAGGATCAATAACGGTGACATCGTCACCCTGGATCTAGCCGCCTGGACCCTGGCAGCAGCAGACGGTTCGAGCATCCCCCTGGATCCCCCCCCGCCTACCCTGCTCGACGAGTACCGCGCCGGGGGACGGCTCAGCCTGATTATTGGTCGAAACCTCACGAAAACCGCCTGTGAAGCCCTGGAGCGGCCCTTACCTCCCTTTCGCGAGATAAAAAATCCGACGCCTGCAAAAGACCAGGGGTACACTCTTGCCCAGAAGATGGTGGGAAAGGCCTGCGGGGTAACGGGAATTCTGCCGGGTACAGCCTGCGAACCTGTCATTACGACCGTCGGCTCTCAGGATACGACCGGCCCCATGACCATGCAGGAAATTGCCGAGCTTGCCTGTCTGCACTTCAAGACTGACCTGTTCATGCAGAGCTTCTGCCACACGGCAGCCTATCCCAAGGCCTCTGACCTGGAACGCTGGCAGACCATGACCGAGACCACCATCGCCTGTGGTGGCGTGGCCCTTAAACCCGGGGACGGAGTGATTCATTCCTGGCTGAATACCATGCTGGTACCAGACACCGTAGGTACCGGCGGTGACTCACATACCCGCTTTCCCCTGGGCATCAGCTTTCCGGCAGGTTCAGGCCTGGTCGCCTTTGCCGGTGCCCTCGGCTTCATGCCACTGGAGATGCCCCCTTCCGTACGCGTACGCTTCACCGGTCAGCGACGCCCTGGCATCAGCGTTCGCGATATGGTGAATGCCATTGCCTATGCCGCCATTAAGCAGGGGCTGCTGACGGTGGCAAAAAAGGGCAAAAAGAACATCTTTTCCGGGACCATTCTGGAAATTGAAGGTCTCGACGACCTGACAATAGAAGAGGCGTTTGAACTCAGTGATGCCTCAGCCGAGCGCAACGCTGCAGCCTGCACCCTGCGACTTCCACTTGAGACTGTCAGCCGTTCCGTGCAGGCAAACGTCGAACTCCTCAGAAGCCTGGTGGACGAGGGCTATGAAGATCTGGCCAGCCTTGAGCGACGCATCCTTACCCTGGAAAAATGGCTGGACAAACCAACGCTGCTCCAGGCCGACGACAATGCCGAGTACCTGGCAACCATAGAGATAGATCTGGCCACCATCACCGAACCCCTCCTCGCCTGCCCTAACGATCCTGACGATGTCAAGCCCCTAAGCGAGGTGGAAGGTACACCTGTGGAAGAGGCCTTCATCGGCTCCTGTATGGTCCACCTGGATCATCTGCGTACTGCGGCGAGCATCTGCCGGGAAGCAGACTACGCCAATACGCGCTTGTGGATTGCTCCCCCAACCCGCATGATTCGGGATCAACTCAAACAAGAAGGCGCCCTGGCCATCTTTGCGGCTGTGGGCGGTAGGGTGGAGATCCCTGGCTGTAGTCTGTGTATGGGTAACCAGGCCCGGGTTCGCCCCAAAGCCACTGTCATTTCCACGTCTACACGCAATTTCGACAACCGCATGGGTAAGGATGCCCAAGTTTTTCTTGCCTCCACTGAGGTTACCACTCTCGCGGCCCTCAAGGGTGCCCTGCCCACTGTCGAAGAATATTTCAGCGCAATTGTCCGTTGAATCTGACAGAAAAAGGTCTTTTTAACTTGCCGGCAACCCCGCGGTCACTGAGCGCCATCAGCGCAATACTACGAAAAACCTGTTACCCTAATACATTGCAACAAATTACAGGCTGCAATCGGTTGCGCAGTCGTATCTCTTTCTGCTCGCTGACTCGGATACGGGACGGCAGATGTCGGCGTGTTCGTTCGCCAATACAGATCTCACCACCATTTGCCTGTTTTTCCAGTCGAGCCGCCGTATTGACCATGTCTCCGATGACTGTATAGTCCATACGGTTACTGGACCCGACATTACCAATGATAGCAGGACCGGTATTTATCCCGATACCGATGGCAAATCGTGGCCAATGCTGCCATTCATCCTGTTCCATCAGGTTGTTCATGGTCGACTGCATTTCCAGAGCGGCATTCACTGCATCCCGGGCACCCTCAATTTCACTGCTGATATGCCCAAACACCGCCATCAGCTGATCCCCCACGAACTTGTCCAGCAATCCGTGATGGCGAAAAACGATTTCCACCATGGCCTCAAAATAACGATTGAGCATGGCCACCACCTCTTCGGATTCCATATGTTCGGCAATGGAGGTAAACCCGCGAATGTCGACAAACATCACCGTTACTGGTGTACGTCGGTTCTCCAGGAGGAAGTCATTCCGAACGTCCAGCAGTTGTTCCACGACATCCTTGCTGATATAGCGACAGAGCCGGTAGCGGACCTCCTCTTCCTGGCGTAACTTCTCATAAGAAAAAGAGAGATCCCGTGCATACTGAAGCAACTGTACCGACTGTGCCTGAATATCATGATGTGCCGAGCTGAGCCGCTCCACCATCGCGTTGAAATGGGCGGCTATATCGCCAAGTTCATCGTCAACCTGAAGCTCCAGAGCAGCCGGAATTTTTTCTGCCAACCGATTGCCGGTCTCCTGTGCCAGCATGGTCAGTTGATCTGCCGAATGCCGCAGCAAGACAAACCCGCTGAGGATGGAGAAAAGGATCAAGGCGCCGGAAAGAATAATTCTTTCAGTAAAATCAAAGTGCTCCTGCAACAGCAGATAGATAACCAAAAGAAAAGGGAGCAGCCCCATCATACAAAGGCTTACCCGAATCTTACCCTGAAAACCTTGTCCCCTCCGAATTCCCCGATTCACCGCGTTTCCTCCGGCTCAGTCTGGGTGGGAGTGCCACGTCTCATCTGTAACGACTGGAGAAAACGTACAGCCACCTTCATCTCCTCAGGGCTATCTTCAGCGTCCAGTACCGCTTCGACCCGACAGACACTCGCCACAGTCACCATACTTCCCCTTACCTCGGCTGTACCGGGAAGTACTATATGTATCTCCAATTCTTGATCCTGAAAATAGTGGGCACCCTGACGGGTAAGGAACTGGGCACCGTTACCGGAAATGGATATCAGTTGACACGTATCCCGAAAGATACGTCCCGATGAATTCTTCCCCTCAACCTTCAGACTAAAATTCAGCTGATGGCGAGGAAAAGATCTGCGCTCTAATGTATTCGACACAGGCGGTACTTGATGTTGAATCTTGTACAGTCTCTATAAAGAGTTATCAAACTCATCCTTTGGGCACCATGAGGTAAACTGTACAGTTCTACCCTTTTTGTCCTATAGCAAATTACCAAGCTGTACGTCAAGCCAGGACGCTGCTCTGCTCTGCTCTTCAGGAGCTCTACAGCCCAAGTCCGGCACGATTCAACGCCTCGAGGCTTCCCGGGCAAGAAGATCAAGAATCCGCGCCCAGGAGCGCTGGCCGTGATGAAAGCTTGTCAGCGCATACTTTTCATTGGGAGAGTGAATCCTGTCATCGTCGAGTCCGAAGCCCACCAGCAAGGAATCCATGCCGAGCATTCGCTTAAAATCACCGACCACCGGGATAGAGCCGCCCATACCGACAAGTACCGTCGGCTCAGGCCACTCTTCACTGAGGGCACGACGAGTCATCTCCACAAACGGGCTGTCCCAGTCCATCTCCACTGCCGGGGCACCTCCATGACCATGAAATTCTACCCGACAATCTGTCGGCAGGGCCGCCCTTACATGTGCTCGAAAAGCCTCGCGAACCTGATGAGGATCCTGTCCACCCACCAGGCGGAAACTGACCTTGGCCGTGGCGACTGCCGGAATTACGGTTTTAAAGCCCTCACCACTGTAACCACCACTCATGCCATTGATCTCCGCCGTTGGCCGGCTCCAGATCTGCTCCAGCAGTGTCCGACCAGTTTCACCAACCGACCTGGTCAAGCCGACGTCACGAAACTGCTCGGCAGCCTCTCTCTCAAGCGCTTCCCAGGATTGCCGTATCTCGGCCGGCACCTCCTGTACCCCCTCATAAAAACCATCCAGGGTGACTCGACCGTTGGCATCATGGAGCTGTGCGAGGATACCTGAGAGTACCCGCAAGGGATTGACAGATACACCGCCGTAATGGCCTGAATGCAGATCTCGATCTGGACCGTATACGACGACCGTCTCGGCAACCAGACCACGCAGGCTGGTACTTATGGCCGGGGTCTGCGCGTTCCACATGCAGGTGTCACAGACGAGCGCCAGGTCCGCCTGCAGCTCTTGACGATTTGCCTCAAGAAACGAGTGCATTGAGGGAGAGCCCGACTCTTCTTCACCCTCAAGGAAAACGCTCACCCTGATCGGCAGGCCGCCACCGACATCATGCCAGGCCCGACAGGCCTCAAGGAAGGTCATCAGTTGTCCCTTGTCATCGCTGGAGCCGCGGCCGGTAATCACCTTGCAGCCGCCATCCATTACGTTAACTGCGGGGGCAAAGGGATCGTTGTCCCAGAGCTCCAAGGGATCAACGGGCTGCACGTCATAATGCCCGTAAAAAAGGACATGGAAACTGTCCGGACGGGGGCCAGGTTGATGGCCGACCACCATGGGTTTTCCCGGAGTCTCCCGAACCGATGCAGAAAATCCCATGGATTGCAAATCACGGGCCAGCCAGTCGGCAGTGTCCAGACAGCCCTGATGGTACGCCGGGTCTGCAGAAACTGACGGCAGCCGCAGCAGGGTAAACAGCCGCTCCAGGCTGGTATCAAGCTGTTTATCCAAATGATCGAGTACAGTAGTAATCTCAGGCATAATCACTCCATTGTCTTTTCGTCTCTCAGTGCGTGTAACCACTGTAAATTCATCTGATCTTCGCAGATTCTCCCCGTTATCCATCACCAGCAATCACTGATGGATTGATGGGCACCAAGCAGTGGCATCTCACATGGGCCAGTGTCGATGCAGGTAATCGAGCCCGGCCAGATTGGTCAGGTCGAGTTGAATGGGAGTTATGGAAATAAAGCCATCACGGATGGCTTTCTCATCGGTATTGTCAGCTCCTGTCCAATGCACGGTTCCGCCACCAATCCAGTAGTGGGGGCGTCCCCACGGATCCTCTGTCTCCTGAATGGCATTCTCGTAGGTCTTTCGCCCCTGCCGGGTAAACCGAATACCCTTGATCTTGCCTGCTGGCAACGGCGGAATATTGACGTTCAACAGGGCCCCCGGCGGTAGCTCGAACTGCAGGGCCATGGCCGCCAGTTTCCAAGCAACACTGCCAGCCACCTCAAAATCATAGACAGGACCGCCGCCGAGGCTGAATGCCATTGAGGCGACAGCGTACATCGTGCCCTCAATGGCGGCACTCACCGTTCCCGAATAGCTGATATCATCACCCAGGTTATGCCCGGAATTGATGCCCGATACCAGAAGATCGGGATGCCGGGGCAGCACCTTGTTGATGCCGATATTCACGCAGTCCGTGGGGGTGCCGTCAAGGGTATAGACCCGGTCCTCGAGTTGTATAACCCGAAGCGGCCTGTCAATTGTCAGTGAATGACTCACCGCCGAATTATCACGCAGTGGTGCGATCAGATAGCATTCTCCCAGGGGTGTCACTGCGTCAAACAAGGTGCGTACACCAGGGGCGTGAACCCCGTCATCGTTGGTCACAAGTATCAGTGGTCGATTCATCGCCCTATCCCGTATTTCTCATGATATCCTCGAGGGGTAATCATCCACCCTTCGTGGGTAAATGTTGTTGAATTACCAATAATAACTATCGATTGCATGCCCACTTCTTCGACGGGTAGACCTTCGAGGGTGCACAGCCTGATAGCCTGTCCCTGGCGGTTGGCCCCGGTGACGATACCCACAGGGGTGGAGCCGCTACGGTGGCCAAGGAAGATGTCCCGAGCCCGTGGTAACTGGCTGGTACGTTTTTTCGAGCGGGGATTATACAGTGCCGTGACAAAGTCTGCCTGGGCAGCAGCCACAAGACGGACCTCGATCAGCTCCATGGGCGTGAGGAGATCACTCAGACTGATGACAGCAAAATCGTGCATCAACGGGGCGCCAAGCAGTGCTGCAGCAGCACCGAGCGCAGGAATTCCCGGGATCACCTCGATCTCTGCCGTAGAACCAGTCTCGGTGGCCAGCTCGAACACCAGCCCAGCCATGGCGTAAATGCCGGGGTCGCCACCACAGACCAGCGCCACCCGCTGACCATTTTCCGCCAGCTCCAGCGCAAGGCGGCACCGATCCATCTCCTGCATCATCGTTGAAGCGGCAACCTCTGCGTCTGGACCGATAAGAGGCTCGATCAGCTCCAGGTAGGTGCGATACCCTATCACCACCCCGGCTGTACGGATACGCTCTTCTGCTCTGGGGGCAATGAGATCCAGGGCCCCAGGGCCCGTACCCACCACGCTCAGGCAACCGTCTCTTCCCATGACCTCTCCCACGTAGCCCCACCGTGTACAAAAAAAACATCAAGATTCATTCTCCAGCCTCCAAACGCCCTCCAGTACGGTTAAGCTCAGGGACCAGCAAGATTTGCAGCAATGGGCTTGAATGCACCTGTGTCTTTGGCTGCAAGGGTGAATGTCGAAAAACCTCACTGCCCGCTGGTCCCTTGAAGCGAGTTGCTGGGCATTTTTTCTCTTTTTGTATGTTATTCAATTTGACGGACAAGATATGTTCACTGTCCATGCTGTTGCAGTATTTGAGTTTCCGTAGACCTGAATTTCCCAATCTTCACCTTGAGAAGGATTATGATAAATAGATTCTGAATGAAAACCAGAAACATACCCACCAGTCGAATACATTTGGGTGCCCCCATGAGTAATTATACGTTTGTCTGGTTATACGGCAGGCCTCGAATTCTACCAAAACATCACCAGCTGTTGTTCCCATCTTGTTCCCATCGTAAAAGTTGTTGATAAACCCTCAGAACCTCGTCCGGTTCCTGGCAGTCAAAGTGTTTTTCAGGGAATTTCAACCTCGCAATTCTGTTTACCATTTGATTTCTAATACGATTTTTATATCCAGCCAGATATGTGTCAACAAATTCATGATTGGTCATAGAATCCGAGTTATCATATGGTGTCACATTGGGAATCTGCTAACTAATGATTTATATGGCTAAACAGGTCGGATCGTTGCGAACAATATTTTCATTGAAGCGTCCAACTCTTTGTACGTATTCATCATGAAACCATTGCGGGGCTTTTTCCATATTTCTCAGCCAATACCAGAAATCATCGGATGAATTTTTGCGTTGCTTATATACCTCAACACTTCCCGTAGTTCTTCTTTATTTTTTTCTGTTTTCGACCTTGTATTACTCATACCGTTTGCAAAATAGATTCGCACAGATTCCGGCGCATCCGGATTATCACATTCAACCGCAGCCAAAATATCAGCAGATAGCAACATAAAAAACAGAAAAACGATAAAAACAATATGTTTCATTTCAGCTCACCTTTTAATGTCGTTTCAATACTGTCAATCTCCCAGAGACCGCATGCCGACCGGATGCCGTTTTCATCCTCCAGAATGACCTCATGCCTATCAGAGACAAACCCACGAGTAAACCAGCCTCTACGAACCCAAAATGAACCAATTATTGTAAAGGACATATCAGGCTTGAAGTATTCTCTTGGATACTTGTTAAATATACTGTGCTTATCTTCCAGATCGTTTTTAGACATAATGACTCTGCCTAGTTCGATTGCCTTTTTATCAAAATCATCACTGTCCTTTTCTGAAAGCAGCAGATATCCCATCGGTTCATCAAAATGAATGACCATGCCAAGCAGAGAACTATCAGCAGGAGGGTTGAGTACGAGAGTATCTCCTGTGCAGCCGCTCGCAGAGAAAACGAACACGATAAAAACGCCCGATAAAACCACCTTAACCGTCTGTTTTGCATGAAATACCAAGGTCATAACAAACCTCTTTTCATGATTGATTCTTTATGGGCATGATACAGCTATTTTCTCCCGGGTACTCCAATCACCAAGTTTTGCATTGTTGTGGAGTATATCTATCAGCGAGTTGCGCTCTGCCCTCGCTGTTCCGGCGTGCGCAGCACGCCGGAACAGATCTTGGAAGCTTGTTGTTGTCGATCAGGGCATCAATACCGCCTTCTTTGACGGCGTTTTTGTAACGATAGAAAGTATCTCGAGAGAGCCCATTACGTTGCAGGCCCGTGAGACAGTTAAGAATTTTTCTGCCAGATTGAGTAACCCGATCTTGTGTTTTAGCTACGTTTGTTACCCTAAAGTATGCGGCCAGCTCCTTCGTTTTGCTTGTTAGCTCGCACCGTTATCAAAAATGGTACCCCTCTCTTTTTCAAGTAAGCTGTCCAATCAAATCGAAACTATCTCAACTTATTGTACGTTTTTTTAGCAATAAACTCCAATCGTTGCATTTTTATAGATATCTCGCCGTTTTCATTTGGAGGATTTACGGCAAGATACATTTCAACAACATCATCGATAAATTGACTTTGTCGTTCGCGAGGGACCCTCTCAAGATAAGGGAGCCAGGTTGTGCGAAACCATCCTTTGAAAGCATCTGGGCTTTTATAAACCATATCTTTTGGTATTAACGAAATTTGAAGCAATTCCAACCCACAATCCTTTACCCATGGAGTATATTCTTCAGGAGAGTAGAAACCATAAGGGAAAAGAAAATCCTTGAAATATTTTTTCCATTCAGATTCCTTCAGTATTTGTTCAACAAAAGCGATCAGTTGTTGAGCATTACCTTTACCACCCATTTGTACAAGCACCTTACCTTCTGGCTTGAGCGCCTGATAAATACCAAAGAGAATGGGCTTATGATCAAGGACCCAATGCAACGCCGCGTTAGAAAAGATAACGTCAAATTGTTCTTTGAAATTAAGATGTTGTGCATCAACCTGGTCAAAGGATAGATTTGAATAGGATGTTGGTGGAAAGTTTTGCTTCGCGAGCTGAACCATCTCTTTTGAGCTGTCTACACCGATAACAGAGCCTTCTGTCAATACTTGAGCTATCTCTGCTGTTATTTTTCCATCACCGCAGCCAATGTCCAAAAGTGCTTCTTTACCACTTAGTTCAAGCTTGGCGATTAACTCTCTTGCCCAAGCTTGTTGCACACTGGAATTCTTTGCATAATCAGCGGCATTCCACTGAAAATGTTTTGTCGGTTTTGACATGAGCTATTGTTTTCTCCTTATCGTGCAAGGGTAAATTCACCGGCGAGTACAACGAGTCCGATGAAGCGACATGGGAGGATTTTTTTACAATCCGCATCACTTACAGGTAACAGCCTAAATGTATCAAAAAAGATTCAATTGCCCGTAGTTAAAAAATAGTTCGATTGTGTCTGATTTGCTTACCTCATGATTTTTTCTTGCCTACGTAACAGACAAATGCAATACCTCATCCAGGGCAATAGCCACGGTCACATCCTTAAACACCTGCTTGGGTACCAGCAAAAAACCACCTTTTGCGGCAAGAATTGCCGAAGGTTCAGCCACACCTTTAGCCCCGGTGGCCCTGAGCGCCGCCGCTGATACCTGGATGCCCTCGACGCTGTTGAGCTGCTTCCGGTCAAAGAAGATCAAGGGTCGGGCCTGCTCGTGAGCCATGGTCAAAAGGCCCTGTTCATCGGCTTTCACGTCAATGGAGGCAAAGGTCCTCACGGACTCCAGGGCAAGATTATGGCGCTGGAACGTCGTTCTCACAGCTTCCCCTATATCACTCGCCGAGGTCCCCCGATTACACCCGATACCAACTGCCAACGCCCTGGGATAGAGGAGGAGCGTATCAACCGGCAGCGTCGCGCAGCTGACCACCAGATCGGCCTTTTCCGGAGAATCAATATGGATCAGATCCGCTGGCAGCTCAGGCAAGGTAACCTGCGAGTACACCCGCAGTTTCCCGTCATTCACCAGCCGCGACATGGCCCGTGTAAGGGCGCTCTTATTCGAAACCGTCAGTCCCAGCTTTCGGCACCAGAGGTCCAGTGCCGTGCGGCCCAGCACATCCGAGGCGGTGGTTATCACGGCCTGCCCGCCTGTAAGGTCGGCAAGCTGCCTGGCCAGTTCATTGGCTCCGCCCAGGTGGCCGGACAGCAGTGAGACTGCGAAACGGCCGGCCTCATCGCAGACGACCACTGCGGGGTCGGTGCGTTTGTCAGCGGTAAGTGGCGCGATGGCCCGAACGACAATACCGGCCGCCATGATGCAGATTAGGCCGTCGATTTCGGGCCAGAGCCGGGCCAGCACCTTTCGGACCCCTGAAGAGCCGTCAACCACCTCTGCGCCGATAACGGCCGCACCGATTCGCTCCGCCAGCCGGGCACCGCCTCTGGTCAGATAAACGACCGCCAGCCTGCCTGCAAAAAAAGTGTTTTCCACGCATAGCCTCTTACAGATGAAGTATGCTTTATCAGCGTGTCTTTTTTCTTCCGGTTCTATAGCCGTGACTGAAGCCGGAAGCGTACAGTAACGACTCCGGCCCAGGTTCGCCACCCAAGGCCCCTCCCACGAGAATTACAGCGGTTTTACTGATCCCGGCCACCGCTGCTTTGCCGGCGATATCTGCAAGGCAGCCCCTGACGACCTGCTGATCCGGCCAGGAGACCCTGGCCACCACCGCAGCCGGGGTATCACCAGAATAACCGCCTGCCATGAGTTCTGCCACCACCTTTTCCATCATAGCGGCACTCAAAAAAATACACATGGTGGCGCCAATCAAGGCGAGATGCTCCAGTCCCTCGCGTTCCGGTACTGGTGTTCGCCCGGCTCGCCGGGTGAAAATCACGGTCTGGCTGACCTCCGGTGCGGTAAGCTCCTGCCCGAGAGCTGCAGCCGCGGCAAACGCAGAGCTGACGCCGGGCACCACCTCGTAGGGAATATTTTCCTGATCCAGCCGCTGTATCTGCTCACGGATGGCACCATAGAGGGCAGGGTCACCAGTATGCAGACGGACCACCAGCTCACCTGCTCGCCACCCCTCTTTCATGAGGTGGACAATCTCATCCAGATCAAGCCCGGCTGAATCGTACAGGCGTGCCTTCACCTTGTCCAGCAGGACGGTGTTCACCAGGCTGCCAGCATAGATGATACGGTCTGCCGTATCCAGCAGGCGTCGACCGCGGACGGTAATCAACTCCGGGTCACCGGGACCGGCACCGACAAAAACAATTTTTTTAGACATCATGACATGACCTCAGCTGAACACGGCGTTTGCGGAGCAGTAACGTGGAGAAATAATGCAGAGGCTGATCCTGTACTTCCACCAGGTTGGTATAAATTCGCTGATCGGCAAAACCGGCGCGTTCAATCAGGAGGGCATTCTCGAGAAGCCCCATCTCCTGGAGCAGGCTGACCAGCACCGGTAGCCGCCGGTAGACCTTCATCAGGACGATGACGTCATGTTCCGCCAGGATACGGCGAAGCCGGTCATCGTCAAAGGCGGCAGGCACCACTGCCAGGACATCATCCCCCAGGGCCAGTGGCTGCGCCAGCTGAGCTGAGCAGGCAGACATCGCCGTAATCCCTGGTATAATCTCGACCTTGAGGGTCGGCCGTTGCTCCTGCAGGGTCGCCAGCAGATAAAACCCCGTGGAATATACCCCGGGGTCACCCAGCGTTGGAAAGGCGACGTCCTGTCCCTGGTCGATCCGAGCCAGGACCTTGGCAGCGGCACTCCGCCAGGCATTTTCCACCTCCTGAGGGACATTCTCGCCGAGGTTGACCTTCTGCATGGGAAATCGCAGCTCCAGTACTTCATGGCCCTGGGGCGCGACCTTGCTGCTGGCAATGGCCAGGGCACTGGAGGTTCCATTTTCCCGGGCCTTGGGTCCAATCCACACCGGGGCATCAGCCATGGCCTGCACGGCCCGGTAGGTCATCAGCTCCGGATCGCCGGGACCAACGCCAACCAGCAACAGGCGCCCCTGGGTTGTACTGTCCTGCTCGTTCATCGCTCTCCTGTAATAATCGTGATCGGATTGAGACGGATCAACTCTTTTTCTGGCCAGCTCCACCGTTCGACCTGCACAGTGCGAACGCTCACCCGGCAGCCACCAGCATGCAGCAGCACTGGCGCCAATGCTGCTGTCGCCTTCAGTATCGCGCTTACCACCACCCGACCGCCAGGATTAAGGCGGTCAAGTACCGTGGTGATAATTCCCTCCAAATTGCCGCCGCTGCCGCCGATGAACACCCGGTGCGGATCAGGCAGACGATCGAGAGCTGTAGGCGCCTCTCCATCCACAGTCTGGATGGAAAAAGCAGCGTACCGACGGATATTGGCGTGTATATTGTCCAGCTGTTCGGCACGCCGCTCCACGGTATAGATATTCAGGTCTGGGCAGAGCCGAGCAGCCTCCAGGGAAACAGCGCCGGAGCCGCCGCCAATATCCCAGAAGGTTCCGACATGGGGAAGCTTGAGCTGGTGGAGGATCGCAGCCCGCACCTCATCCTTGGTGATCAACCCCCGGGAATGGTGAATATCGGCCTCGCGCAAACCAAAGGGCCCGGCGGCAGGAGAGCCATCAACCTCTGGCTGCTCCAGCAGCATCATATTGAGCGGTGCAAAACGCTGATCCGCTATCTCCGCCAGTGTACCACTCACCAGCCGCTCATCACTCAACCCCAGATTTTCAGCAACACGTACACCTATCGCTCTGCAGCGCGCAGTGTCTCCAACCCGCAATAACAGCTTTTGCAAGACCTCGGCCACCCGGTCAGGGCTGTTGGTCTCATCGGTGAACAGCAGCACCCGGGGGTAGCAGAGCAGCTTGCCGGGATTCTCCAGGGCCCTGCCGTGCAGACTGACCAGCGGCAGGTCATCCCACGGCAGGGCAAAACGGCTGCAGGCCAGCTGCACCGCAGAAACCGCCGGATAGACCCGCACCCGGTCAGGGCCAAAACG
Source organism: Desulfobulbus propionicus (assembly GCA_002748735.1). GTDB lineage: Bacteria > Desulfobacterota > Desulfobulbia > Desulfobulbales > Desulfobulbaceae > Desulfobulbus_B > Desulfobulbus_B propionicus_A. The sequence continues at coordinate 28,444 of PDTC01000018.1, forward strand.
CTTGAGCAGTAACCGGCCAATACCATAGAGCAGGGGATCGCCACTGGCGAGTACAGCCACATCTCCTTTTTGCAGACCATCGGCCAGTTGTTCCAGCATCCCGGCCAGGGGAGCAATGGCAACAACCGCTGTGCCGAGGTTGTCCACCAGCAGACGATAACGCCTGGAAGCCACCACCAGAACAGAGGCGCACACCATCTCTTTCTGCCAGCCCTGCAACTGTTCCCCTTCGATACCTATGAGCTGGATCCGGTTCATGAACCTCCCCCGCAAAAAATCTGCCGCTGCGCTGTCACCAGGTATATGCGGACCTTACTGCCTGCCCACTGTTCGGCCTGTTCCCTTGCCCTGTTAATGACGCGATTGATGATATGGTTCTGGCCTTCTTCCCGCAATTTTTCAAAAATCTGGCGGGCAGTGTTTGCCTCAGCAAGTCTGGTGGCCTGTGCGGCATCCAGCCCCAGCCTGATCAGCAGACTACCAACATCTGCCGGCACCAGGTCGCCATGTCGTACATGGGTCTGGGGGACGGCCAAGGCAGCCTTGACCATCTTTCCCCACATCATGGCAAGGTGAATCCGGGAGAAGCCATGCCGGTGTGCAGCTTCCAAACTGTAACGCAGATAGTCACCCATCATCACCTGCGCCTCCTCTGGCAATGCCAGAAGCTTCTGCACCGCCGCCTCCGATGTCCGCCCAGTCGAGAGGAGAACATCCTCAAGCCCATTGGCCCTGGCTACCCGCATGGAACTCTCAATGGTCTCGGTCCAGGCTCGGGTTGACAGTGGCCGCACGATACCGGTTGTTCCCAGGATAGACAGTCCACCAACAATGCCCAGGCGCCGATTCAGGGTTCGAGTCGCCAGCTCTTCACCATTTGTGACGAAAATTTCCAGTTCAAATCCTTCTCCAGCTTCCCATCCCAGGTCGGCGAGAGCCTCCCGGATCGCTGCCTGGATCATCTGACGCGGTACAGGATTGATGGCCGGTTCCCCCACAGCCACCGGCAGCCCGGGCTTGGTTACCCGGCCGACCCCAGGACCGGCCAGCAACACCACCGCGTCGCCCATGCTTCTCCGGCAGCGTGCCCCGATCTCAGCACCATTGGTGACATCAGGATCATCACCGGCATTCTTGATCACCGAGGCCAGGGCCTCTTCCTTATCGGTAGAGCAGCGATGCAGAGTAAAGAGATGGCGATCTCCTCCAGGAAAGGGGATCTCCACTTTTCCGGGACAACTACCCGAAACAAGAGCAGTTATTGCCCCTCGTGCAGCAGCGGCAGCGCAGGCTCCGGTGGTGAAGCCTGACCGCAGGGGTCGTTTTTGGGAGGTTCCCAAAAAGATACCCCTTACGCCAGTCGCAGCAGGGCATTAACCGTGGCTACCGCCACCGGTGTCCCCCCCTTACGACCAAGAACGGTGATATAGGGAACCTTCGTTGTTGCTGCGAGAAGCTCCTTGGACTCGGCGGCATTGACAAATCCCACCGGCACTCCAATGACGAGATCCGGCCGCAGCCGTTCCTCATCAATGAGCTTGAGGACCTTCAGAAGGGCGGTCGGTGCATTACCGATGGCAACGATGCCAACATTCTCGTCAGCGGCCAGTTCCATTGCCGCTTCTGTACGGGTCTCCCCCCTTTCTTCGGCCCTGCGCGCTGTCTCCTCATCGGTCAACCGGCAGACAACCCGGCCACCGTGACGTTCCAACAGTCCCTTGGAAATACCGGCCACCGCCATATTCACGTCCACCAGCACATTCTTGCCAGCCTGCAGAGACGCAATCCCCCGGGTAATGGCATCTCCTCGAAAACGAACCTGCTGGATAAAACTGAAGTCACCGGTGGCGTGAATCATCCGCTGCACTACCCTGAACTCTCCGGGACTAAACGAATGGGGCCCCATCTCTTCGGCAATGATCCGAAAACTCTCTGTCTCAATATCACCAGGTGCTATACGCTGAATCTTCACCATACTCTTTTTGCTCCATGTTCAAAAATCGCGGCACGCCTGCACAAAGGCGGCTGCGGCTGCCGGTGTTCTTCCCCAGTGAAGATGGACATAACCTCCCAGGACGCTGTCTGTGCCATATCCTTCGTGCCGGCCATTATCAAGGCGGTAGGCCGGTACACCTGGGGCAGTGCCTTCCTCCAGCTCGGAATAATGGAACTCGTGGCCGTGCAGCTGCAGACCTTTGGGGCCAAAAAAAGTCCTGCGGACCTGTTCGACGCACCGGTAACCAAGCTGCTGTAATCGAGGACGCATCGTGACAGTGGCAGGGAAAAAACCGGCCATGGCGTGGCTGTTTCCCTCGAGATCCCTCAGAGTGCGGCACAGATACATAAAGCCTCCACATTCCGCGTATACCGGGCGTCCGGATTTCGCGAATTCCAGGATGTCACGCAGGATACCAGTATTTTCACTCAAACGCTTGGCATACAGCTCCGGATACCCACCGCCAAGATAGATGCCCTGCAGCCCCTCGGGCAGGGCCTGATCATGCAGGGGGCTGAACCGTATGAGTTGAGCCCCGGCCTTTTCCAGGAGCTCTAGATTGTCCTCGTAATAAAAACAAAAAGCGCGGTCTCTGGCGACCCCGATTCGTACCGGTGCGGCAGAGGTGATCGCCGAAATCTCGGGCGCTTCTTGGACTGCACAGGTAGCTCCCAAAGTGACAAGCCGGTCCAGATCGACTCCAGCGGCAGCCCATCCGGCTAGATACTCGACACCTGCAGGGCCAAATGGCCCGTCCTCATCCATGTGCAGCCCAAGGTGACGAGAAGGTATTCCAACAGATTCATCCCTGGAGAGAACCCCGAGAATCTCGGCGCGGCAGTGGCGGCGGACAGCATCACAGACCAATCGTCGATGGCGCTCAGAACCCATCCGGTTCAGGATCACCCCCCGAACCCTCACCCGTGCATCAAGCGCTTCGAAACCGTGAACCACAGCAGCGACACTCTCCGCCGCCGACCGGACATCCACCACTAACACCACTGGCAGCCCAAGGCAGGTAGCAAGGGTTGCGGCTGAGCCCTGGCCGCCATCAAACAACCCCATCACCCCTTCAATCAGCCCAAAAGCATCGCCAGTATCACTGTCCATCTGGTCGGCAAAACAACGCCGGACAAAGGATTCGCCACACATACGCAGATCAAGATTACGGCTGCTCCGCCCGGTAATCAGGCGATGCAGGGTGGGGTCGATGAAGTCCGGTCCGCACTTGAAGGGACGGACGTCGACGCCCCGTAAGGTCAGAGCCGCCATAATTCCCAGGCTGACCGTGGTCTTCCCGCAACCCGAATGGGTTCCAGCGATCAGGACAGCGCCACTCATTTGCGGATCTCCGGGGATACCGCCTGCCGGTACAGGATATGGTGGATCAGACGGATACCTTCAAGCAGATCAATGGTCGGTCGGGCCACCAGCCGCTCCGGTACCAGGTAGACCTGCTGCTTGCGAACAGCACGTATAACCTGAAAGCCCGGCTCTTCATAAATAGCAGAAAGAGTGATCGGATTCATCCGCCCCTGCTGGGCAAGATACACATCAATCTCCTCGGCTCTGGCCAGGAGTCGCTCCTTGCCGTACAAGGCGATATTGGTGGTACGCACTGTGGGTGCATCAACGGCTATATTGACGCCACCGGCCGACTCCAGGACAAAGGCAGCGATGGAGCCTGCGGCAAAGGTCCGCATGCTGGCATGACGGGCCTCGAAAAATACCCGCTGGCGTGAGGCCTCCGGAACAGCCTCGAGCCGCTGCCGTATCCCGTTGAGTTCCTCGGTAAACCGCGCAATCATCTGCTCAGCGGCAGCAGACCTGCCAATGACTCGGCCCAGGGTTCGCCAGTAAGCGAACATCTCCTCCATGGAGCGTGGCTGCAGTGACAGCACTCGCACCCCAACCCGTTCCATCTGCGTGGTCAGCTCCGGATACCCCCTGCTGATCATCGGTCGGATCAGTACCAGATCCGGATTTAAGGCCAGCATGCGCTCAGGATCATCTCTGTAGCTCAGACGCGGTAGATCCGGAAGGTATTCATCGGACCGACCCACAGCGACAATCGTGGCACCCGCCCCCATCTCCACCAGGTTACGGGTATGAGCCGGATAAAAGCTGATAATCCGTGTCGCAGGTGCTGCCAGCGCATGAAGACGGCCCTCTGCATCCTCCACCTGAAAAGCGCTGGTGCCTGCGGGGCAAAACCCTGCGAGCAGCACCCCCAGCAAGGCTGCCATGATTAGCCGACGCATGCCCTGTCCCTTAACCGAAAACCGGCCTGGAGGCAGCCGACATAGTCATTTTCCTCAACGCGTGCATCAACGCCGTATATATGGCTGATGTTCTCCGCGACAAGGACATCAGCCACCTTTCCCTGGCAGGCGACACTTCCGTCTTTGAGAAAGAGCAGCTGGTCACAGAAACGGGCCGCCAGGTTAAGGTCATGGAACACCGAGATCACCTGGAGGCCCTCTTCTCGGACCCGCCTACCCAACAGATAAAGAATCTCCAGGGTATGCCGGATATCGAGGCTGGAGGTGGCCTCATCCAGCAGCAGCACTTGGGGCTGCTGCACCAGGGCCCGGGCCACGGCCACCCGCTGCTTTTCTCCACCGGACAACCTGGTGACCTGACGTTCTGCCAGAGAGGCGATACCCAGTTCGTCAAGCACTTCGTCAATTCGGTCCAGTTGCCCTGGTCCAGGTTCAGCAAATCGGCCGATATGTGGATACAACCCCATGGTGACCGCCTCGCGCACCGTGAAGTTAAACCGGAGTTGAAAATCCTGGGGCACCAGTGACAAGACTCGGGAGAGCTGCCGGGGACTCCAGGAACCAAGCAAACGACCGCAAAAACGAATAGTGCCAGTCTGGGGACGCACCACTCCCATAAGCAGATCAAGCAGGGTTGTCTTGCCGCTGCCATTGGGCCCAAGAATGCCGTATACCCCTGCCTCAAGGCTGCAGCTCAGGCAACGAAACACTGGTGGGCCGCCATAGCTGAACCCCACATTGTTTACCTCCCAGAGAGGTGCTGGCATCTACAAACCTCCCCTGTGCCGGCGGCGCAAAAAGATCACACAGAAAAATGGACCACCCAGGAGCGCGGTGAGCACCCCTATGGGCACCTCGGCAGGGAGGACAGCACGCGTCAGGGTGTCGGCGAGCAACAGCAGCCAGCCCCCACCAAGGAAGCTGAGCGGCAGCAGCCAACGATTATCCGGCCCGGCAATAAAACGTAGCAGGTGCGGGATCACCAGTCCGACAAAACCGATAATCCCGGAAACAGCTACGGCCAACGCCGTCAGCAGCGAGGTCAAGGTCAGCAGCAAAAAACGCAGCCGTACCACGGAAACACCAAGGCTGACAGCAATCCGCTCACCTGTGGCCATGGCATTGAGATCACGGCTGAAGGCACAACAGAAAAAGACGCCGATAGCAGCGGCCGGTCCCAACACTGCCAGATCCCTCCAGGAGACGCCTGACAGGCTGCCCATCAGCCAGAAGATGAGCACCCCGACCTGCTCATCGGCAAGGAATTTCACCAAGCCGATACCCGCCGAAAGGATGGCAGCGACGATCACCCCAGCCAGGATAAGGTTTGTCGAGGAAAGGCGGCGGTCACCGCCAGCAAGCAACAAGACCGCCAGCAGGGTTCCCATGGATCCGGCAAAGGCAAAGATCGGGACAGAGACCGCCTCAGGTAATACCACACCCAAAAGCCGCAGTAACAGGGCGAGCGAGGCACCAAAAGCCGCACCAGTGGAAATGCCCAGGGTATAGGAATCTGCCAGCGGATTCAGGAGGACACCCTGGAGGACAGCGCCGCTCAGAGACAAGATGCCGCCAATAAAGACCGCCGCCAGAATACGGGGCAGGCGCACATCCATCACCACTGCCGTGGCAGCCGCATTGGCAGACATATGCTCCACGCCCAATAGCCGCTCCCAGACAATCTCCAGGATTACCCCTGGGCTCAACGGCATAAATCCCATACCAGCAGCCACCAGCATGGTGACCAGGAGCAGCAGGAGTAACAGGACGGTGAGGTACAGTTTCGAGCGCATCGTGCATTCAGGCAAGGAATAAACCGGCATCCACTGCCGCCTCCCTGGCGTGACGAACAAGGATGGCGGTAAAGGCATCCGACTCTCCCAGCCCCTGGCATTTAACAGCCACCTCAATACCAGCAGCCTCAAGCCGTTCTTTCCATGACGCAGGTCCCTGGGTCATGTCTTCGACAACGTGATTCCCGGCAGCCACCAACAACGGTCTGAGGATGACCCGCTGCGTCTGGCGGGCGCGCAGCTCCTCCAGCAGTTGCTCCAGTGAAGGAAAGCCTTCGAGTATGCCGATACGGGTGAGCACCCGGGGATACATCTGCTCCATACAGACGCTCAGTTCCTGGTAATGATGGCCCAGGGGCAGACGTTTACTGCCGTGTCCCATGTAGAGCAGGGCCGCGTCACGCTCCTCGGCCAGCCGGACATCCTCGCCCAGGGCAGCAGCAGCAGCACGGATATCTTTGCCAGCAGAACGCTTTCCTGCCGGATCGCCACCAAGAACAGGACGACCGACGGCAAGCCTCAGGAGAGGCTGCTGGTCGGGGTGAACAGTCCGGAGACCTGCCAGGGTTTCAACCAGGTGGCAGAGATCCAGATATTCCTCACCCGGAGCAACATGCACGGCCTGCACCACAAGGGTTTTATAGCCCTGATCGTGGAGATCGGCAATGACTGCCAAGGGGCTCCTGCAGGCAAACACTTCGGTCGGAATTACCGGGTGTGCCCGGAGATATGCCTTGTCCTTACGCCGTCTGTGCCAGATAGCCCGGAGTACGTCCGAGGTAAAGCTCATGTGTACCGCCGTCCTGGGAAATGCAGCAGAGAAGACATCACGAACATGGAGAAGAGCCGATACTCCCGCTTCCCTGGCAGTACCAAACATTGCCAGGACAACAGCGATCTCTCCGGAGGAAGTATTCGAAACGTTCACGGCGGGCATACGGGCAAGAGAGAGTGGGAGCAAAGATACAAAAAAATCCCAAACCAAAAAAGTGATCCGGGATGTCCCTTGTTTTCATCCGGGCTGCACACCGACAGACCTGTCCATATCGTCGGCTCTCTCCAGGCAGGTCTTCTGACTTCCGGCTCCTCCTCATCCCGCGCCTTCCCGTCTGCTGACAGTGGCACATTGCGGGACTCGTCCCCGGTTACAGCGGTGGGCCCGTTCCGGAGTCACACCGGATTCCCTTTTCATCCGTTGGTCACGGACACCTGAAGCGTTTTCACTGTACCTGTCGTCCCCGGGGAAGTCAAGCCACGACCTCTTTTTCACCGGTATTCGTTCAGCTCCTCCTGAAAGGCCTTGATCCTACGGGCATTGACGCCCAGGTCACTCACACCAACCCGGGATACCGAACGAAGATCCACCCGACTCTTGTCATCCACCGATCTGATTCTAATGACAATATCATCGATAAAACCAAACAGCAGACTCTGATCAACCGCCTCGATTCTGCCCCCATCCGGGTCCTGAACGGTTACCTCCCAGCCCAGTTTTCCAGCAATCTCCAGGCATCGAACAAAAGCCTCCCTGGCAGGAAGGGCAACAAGCTGGGGGCCAATTTCCGGATACCCCTGGCGTTGACGATTCGCCAGTTTCACACCGGCATATTCCAGGGGGTTATCCTGCGGGTCACGCAGCTCAGCGGCCCTGACAAAACGTGGCGGGTCCTCCAGGTCGGTGCTGATGTCATGAATTGACGGCACCCCCACACTGCGTAACCCCTGCACCAGGACCCCCACAAGCGTTGGTAACGCAAAAAGGACAGCCAGCAGCGCCCAACGGCTCAGCCCGGACCTTCCTTTCACCACACACACAAGGATAACCAGCAGGGAAAACATCCCCATGAAGATCACAAGAAAAAGAGCACCAGCCACGCCCAGCAGAGCCGGCTTCAAGGCCAGCAGTTGCATTCTGTACAAGAGGATACAACCGCCAGCGGTGACCAGCAAGACAAGCTCAGTGACCACCAGCCAGATTGTCCATGCCCGTTGTTTCCCTGTTTGCATACCATCCCTCCGTTATTATCGGTTCCCTGTGCCGACGAACAGACCAAAAGGCCAGAGAGAGAGGCACAGGCTTTTTCCCTCATGGTAAAAGGTGGCAACGCCATACTTTCAGCGGCGCAAAAAACAACTGATTGCTTGTTGCGCCTTGTTGTTTCCTATATAATTAACATGTGTTCCGGCTGGAAGGATCTACGCCAGGCCGGGTTTTCTTGTTTTAGCAGGAGTTCAGCAGACCCCATGAAAAGCAGTTCAACAGATCCCATAACAAGCTGTATCGGCTCGATTATTCTTACGGCGCTGACAAAAGACGAGGCCGAACAGTCGGTGGCTATCTTTCTCCTGAAGCGAACCAAAAGGGTACGTCGAGAAAAAATGGCTGCCATCCTCGCCAACCTCCCCTTTATCCTCGAACGCAATATCCCTGAACCCGCTGCGCACCAAGTGATCCAGACCCTTAAAAAGTTGGGAGCAGAAGCTGTTTTTATTCCGGCGGGGCCGCAGTCTACCAGAGAATTCGCAACAACAACCCAACAAAAATTACCCTCAATGCCACCTGTTGGCAGTGTTGATGAAGACGACCTGGTCGTACCAGATCTGGATCGCCTGGAAAAACGGCCCAGCATATGGTTCAAAAGACAGGCCTGGCAAGCTGCCCTGCAACTCGCCTTGGCCCTCATTATGGTGGCTGCCGCCCTAATGGCCAATTACCTCCTTGATGCCTCTGTCCTGCTGCTGCCTCTCTTTACCCTGCCCACGGTGCTGGCTGCCTACCTTCTCGGTCCACTTTCTACCGTGCTCACCTGCCTGTGCTCCATTATCCTGATTGCTGGTGCCGGCCCTCTCCACCTGGGACAAGTACTCCCGGGCGGGGCGCTACTAGCTGCGGCAGGTCCTCCTAGCCTTATAGCCTCGTGGGCACTGGTGCTCATTGTTATCACCCTCACCTCAGCACTCCTCCACAAACGTTTACTGACCACTGCCGCTGAGTTGTATCAAACCCGCTGTGGTCTTTTGCAGATACTCTCCAGGTTACTGGCGCAGCTGAGTCGCGGTGACCACAGGGCCAAACGTATCTCGCGCTACACCGCCAAAATCGCCGCAGCAAGGGGGATACAGACAGACGACATCAAGGATTTACGGGCCACGGCCTTACTTGCCGAAGCAGGTGCGCCAGCCCTGGCCAGTGAAGTACTGCAGAAAACCCTGGACAGTCGGACAACGCCGGAACCTCACGTCTGGGAGCGCATAACCATTGTCGATATCCTTGAAGGACGACTGGAACGAATTCTGCGCATGTTACTGAACCACAAAAACAGCCCCCCTGTCGCCACACGTGAATCAGAAGATCCCGAGGCACTGGGCGCTGCCATTCTTGAGGTGGCAAAGACTTACGACTCCCTGGTAACCAACCCCCGTGGCCAGGAAGCGCTATCACCCCTTCAGGCCCGCGACAAGATTGTTAGCGCCGGCACATATGATCCGGAAGCAGTCGAGGCTTTTGTCCTTGCCTTCAATCGTGGCGACATGAGCGTCCAGCACGATTAACTCCACGCCCATCATTCTGAGATTCTCAGCAGCGGCGCTGTTCACGGTTTCTTTTCCCATGAACTGCTGTTAAACCGCTCAAGCTGGGAGCGATAGTAAGCGCTATTAGCAGGGTCCGCCTTCATCGCCCTGACCTCCACCAGCAGGGCCTCCTCGAGAAAGCCGTTGGCCCAGAACGCAGTTGCCAGGGTATCGAGGATATACCCCTCTTCTTTGAGTAGAGCGGCAGCCCGTGCCAGGGTCAATGCCCGCTGCTGATCGCGAAGTGATCGATCCCTGGCCGTCAGCAACAGCCAGGCCAGGTTATTATTGACCTCGGCGTTGGCCGGAGAAATCTCCAAGGCCCGCCCATAGGCATTGATCGCTCGCTGTTCCAGCTCCCTGACCTTGAGCAGGTCCCCCAGCAAAAGGTACCAGAGACTGTTCTCTGGGTCCTTCTTGGCCTTGTCCATGAGCACCGACTCGGCGTAGCGGATCTCAGCCCCCTGTACCAATGTGCTGGTGTCCAGGCTCCCGTTACCCCAGGTGATCGCGGCGATGATCACAAAGTATATCACCAGCGACATGTAGACCTTACGATCATGTCGACGTACCAGAGAACGATCCTTCTCACAGTGCTCGAGCATCTCCACACGTTCGGCAATACCGAAATGGTGCCAGCTCTTCTGGTCACGACTGTTGCCGCTGAGCCAGGCAATCTTTTCAAATGCCCCCACCAGGGCTCGACCTGTTCCCTGCGTGGAAAAGACAAACAGATCTGCCTGACGCTCAAAATTGCGAATAAAGTAACCAAAAACAAAGCGGAAGTACACGAGCAGCAGGACAAGTAACGGCAAGGCCCCGAAAACAGCGAGCAACGTATCAGGCTGGATGTCCGTGGCTCTCAGGATTTGATAAAAAAAATCACCTGCAAGCAGTACATGGGGTAAGGGTTCGGCAAGGACACCGGCGACGACACTGAACCCGAGAAACAGGGCGACATACAGCACCAGATGCATTCTCTTCACATGGCCAAGTTCATGGGAAACCACGGCCTCAAGTTCTTCGCGGTTCAGGGCGGCAAGCAGCGCCGGAGTAATAAGCAGATAGCGAAACCGGGGCAGAATACCCATGATCCCGGCAGTGAGCACCTGCCCTTCGAACAGTGGCCACATGAGAATTTCAGAGGAAAACCCCTGCCCTTGACAAAAGTCCTCAATACGTGATCGTAGCTGACCTTCAGGCATGGGCCGACACCCCCAAAGCCTGCGAATCAGTGGTGGGAAAAATAACACGAGGAAAACCACGAAAACCATAAACAGCACCAGATCTCCCCAGGGTGATGCCAGTATCTTGTGGAGCTGTGGTAAGGGCAACAACGCCATGACATCAAAGACCAACGAAAGTATTAGCCACGGCAGAATAACCGGCAGGTTCGCCTTGATGTTGGACAGGATAAAGGCAGAGGCGCTATAGCTGCGGTTAAAAACCTGCTCATACGCGGGTCGGGCTCGCTGCCACATGATAATGAGCAGAAGGAAAAACACGACAAGCCCACCCAGATTTTGCAGCACCGGCAGGCTGTCGGCAAAGGGCAGCCGACCCAGATAGATGTTGAGATCAAGGACATAGACCAACCCGGTAAACACCAGCACGGCAAAAATCGAGAGCCGTTTTTCAGTCTTGAAATAGGCCTGGGAGCTGCCCCCGATGTCGCGAAATCCGAGGGCACACAGACGGGCATATGCGTACAGAAGACCGAGACAGACCGTAAAAAAAGGCACTGCCCCCAATAGCGGCCTACCGGTGTCACTACTGGTGGAGAGTACAAAGATCACCACAAGAAAATAGAGAAGAGTTGTATACATCATCTCGCTCATCCACCTCCAAAGCCTTCATGTCTCTCTTTGTATAAAACACCTGAGGGGAAACCGCCACCGGATCGCTACTCTCAATGCCATATCACCTCTTTTTTTTCGGCAAAAAGGCCAAAAAAGCTTGACGGATTTTCAGGTAGGAGTATTTTAAAATGTTACGTTATACAGTAGGGCCCATAGCTCAGTTGGCTAGAGCCACCGGCTCATAACCGGTCGGTCCCTGGTTCGAGTCCAGGTGGGCCCACCAGGAAGCAAGACAGGAAGAGCCGCAGGCTCACAATCGTTCCTTCATTACCATATACTTCAGGCCATTGAAACACAGACAGGCCCAGCGAACACAACAACTCATCGACTCCGGCATTGTAGCCAATGTCCAGCAAAGAGGTACCCATCTACGCGGGGTGCCTCTTTTTTTATCCACTGAACCATGCAGCCAACGATTCGTGATCTGACTGACATCCTGCAACAGATAGCCCCGGAGCACCTTGCCGAAAGATGGGATAACGTCGGCCTGCTGGTTGGCGATCCCTCAGCCCCAATCAGAGGGGTACTGCTGGCGCTTGACCCCACTCTCTCTCTTGTCAGCCAGGCAGTCTCCGTTGGCGCCAACGTCGTTCTTACCCACCATCCTGTCATTTTCCACCCCCTCAAGGCCCTGCGTCTCGACCAGTCTCCGGGCCGCCTCCTGCAAAAGGCACTTGCCCACGATATTGCCCTCATCGGCTGTCATACCAACCTGGACGCGGTCAGACACGGCGTCAGCGACGTCCTCGCAAAGCGCCTCGGCCTGTCCAGCCTTACCCCGCTCATTCCAGGCTCTGATCCGAAGCGGCCAGAATGCGGACTGGGCCGTATGGGACAGTACGATAAGGAAAAAGAGGGCTTGAGTCCAGAAGAGTTCATCGATCGCCTACACAGTGCGCTTCAGCCACCATGGCTGCTGGAGGCTGGTCCCCGGCCTGATCGAATCCGTCGGGTCGCAGTCTGCGGCGGCTCCTGCTCGGATTTTGCAGCGGCAGCGTTAACCCGGGAAGCAGACGTCTTTGTCACCTCAGAGATCAAACATGACAAGGCCCGCTGGGCAGAGGAACAGCGTTTCTGGATGGTGGATGGCGGCCATTTTGCCACCGAGAACCTGGCCATACCGGTCCTTAAGGAGCAACTGGAAAAACAGCTTGACGCTGCAGGGATACAACCTCCCCTGCACCTCGCTGCCCAGGCTCCACCATTGACCCTGATTCCCAACCGGTGCTCACCATGAAGACAACCGGATTATTGGGAGGAATGAGCTGGGAAAGCACCCTTGGGTATTACCGGGCCATCAACCAGGGCGTTAAACAGCGACTCGGCGGCCTGCACTCGGCCAGAATCGGCATGCTAAGCGTTGATTTTGAGCCTATAGAAAGACTGCAACATGCCGGAGACTGGGCAGGGACCGCGAACATACTGACTGAAGCTGCAAAAAACATACAGGCGGCTGGAGCTGATTTTCTGCTTATATGCACCAACACCATGCATAAAGTCGCCCCTGAAATCGAGGCGGCAATTGACATTCCCTTGCTGCATATCGCCGACGCGACAGCTGAACACTTAATGGGTCAGGGCATAAAAACTGTCGGCCTGCTCGGGACCGCATTTACCATGGAGCAGGACTTTTACAAAGAACGACTGACTGACAACCATGGCCTGCAGGTGCTCATTCCAGAAGAAAATGACCGGCACTTCGTGCATAGAAGTATCTACGAAGAGCTTTGCCTTGGCAACATTCACCCCGCATCAAGAACAGAATACTTACGTATTATTGATGATCTCGCCGCTCAGGGTGCAGAGGCTGTCATTCTCGGTTGTACGGAAATCGGGATGCTGGTGAACCAGACTGACACAACGGTGCAGCTTATGGATACAACAGCGCTTCACGCTCAAAAGGCGGTGGAATACGCACTTGATCAAATTTGGCAACAACCTGCTCAACCAGGAGCAGACCTCCACCGGTGACTTTACCGCTAACAACTGAAAAATTTCATTAAAAGATATTAACTGCCAGACGCGAGGAGTAACGCTTTGAAAGAGGAAATTGGCAAGCTCATCAACCTCCAGGACTTTGACATTGAAATCGCCAGCTTTGACAAACAGATTGCCGAACAACAACGGGTAGTCACTGTCAGAGAAGAAGGCATCTCCCAAAAAGAGGCAACAATCGAGGAGCACAGGCTCCGCATTGAAGAGCTCAACCGGCTGCAGCGCACCCTCAAGTTTGAAAACGAGGAGGCTGACACCAGGATCAAGGATCGACAGAACAAGATGATGCAGGTCCAGACCAGCCGCGAACACCAGGCCCTGCTCAAGGAGATCGAGGAGAACAAGCGGCAGCTCAAGGAAGGTGAAGAACAGCTGCTGCAAAGTATGGAGCAGTTCGAGCAGATCAACAAGGAAATCAAGGAGCTGGAGAATCTGTGTAAGGGCGAGCGTGAACTCCTTGAAGAGGACAGCACCAAGGTAAGCAAGGAAATCAAAAAAATCGAGAACAAGAAAAAATCTATCGTCAAGAAACGGGAGCAGATGGCCAAGAAGCTCAAGGAGAACTCCCTGAAGCGCTATGACAAGCTCCTGAAAAAACGAGGTGGGCTGGCTGTAGTACCGGCGGTGGACAGTGTCTGTCAGGGATGTTACATGGCTATTCCACCACAGCAGTACAACGAAATCCGCAGGGGCGACAAACTCAACCTCTGTCCAACCTGTCAGCGGATTCTCTTCTTCAAGGAACCCGAGGCGGAAAGTGCTGCCCAGTAAACCACTGGGCCGTGAGACGGCATTGCAACTCCTGTCGCGGCTTCTGCCTGAGGAGACGCTTCGAGTATATTTCCCGGACCATCCTCCGGCAGAGCTTCGCCGCCTCATCGCCGGCGAGCTTGATCTCCTGGAGACGCCTGCCCTTCAGGATCCGCCCTTACCCGCCTCCGGAGTACAGCCCTGCCGCTTATATACCGATGGCGCCTCCCGGGGCAACCCCGGAGAAGCCGGAGCAGGTATTGTTCTCCAGAATGACAAGGGCGAGGAACTCCTGACCCGGAGTGCCTATCTCGGACAGATGACCAATAACGCTGCTGAATACCATGCCCTGATCCTGGGGCTGGACACCGCTCTTGAACTGGGCTGCACAGAGATTGCCATCTTTCTCGACTCCGAGCTCATCGTTCGCCAGATTCAGGGAGACTACAAGGTCAAGCACCAGACGCTTCAACCACTTTTTTCCCGGGTACGCGAGCGCCTACCTCGTTTTACCCACTGGCAGATCCAGCATATTCCCAGGACGCAAAACAGCCGTGCCGACAAGATGGCCAACCAGGGTATAGACAGCCGACAGCAAACAGGGTAAAGACACTTGCAAGCAGTTGAGGGGCGGGCGCATGGTCGCTCCGGCCATGCTGCCGGAGAGGAAAGTCCGAACACCAGAGGGCACGGTGGTTCGTAACGCGAACCGCAGGTAACTGTGGGAAAGTGCCACAGAAAAGACACCGCCGATGGGGCTGTCGGCCCACAGGCAAGGGTGAAATGGCGAGGTAAGAGCTCACCGCCTGCATAGTGATATGCAGGGCAGGGTAAACCCCACCGGGTGCAAGACCAAATAGGGAAGCGCTGGAAGACGGCCCGTCTGAAGCTTCCGGGTAGGTCGCACGAGGTGCCGGGTGACCGGCATCCCAGTCAAATGACCATGGCCCGTGCAAACGGGGACAGAATTCGGCTTACAGCCCGCCCCTCATTTTTTTCGTGTTTCACTGAACATCTTATGCGCCAGCCAGACAAGACTCATGGCCTCCCCCCTACCGGGGTGGTAATCCCGGCCGCCGGTACCGGCAGCCGCATGGGGAGCCGTCTCCCCAAACAGTTACTGGAGATAGGCGGCGAACCTCTTCTGGTCAAGACCTGCAGGGTTTTCTGGCAGCACCCCAAGGTCAACGAAATTGTCGTTGTCGTACCGCCCGCTTTTGCCCCGGATATCGAGGCAATTTTGCAAAAACACTGTACTCCGGCAATCTTCGGGAGGATCCTGCTTGTCCATGGCGGTGCGCGTCGCCAGGATTCGGTCTACCTCGGGGTGAAAGCCCTGTCCCCGGAGATCGAGATGGTACTGGTGCATGATGGAGCCCGCCCCCTTGTGGACACCGCTCTGATCAGCAGATGTCTGCAGGCTGCACATGAGTACGGCGCCGCCATTGCCGCCCTTGAGGTCAAGGACACCCTGAAACGGGTTGAAGATGGCCTCATCCGCGCCACCGTCGACCGTGGCAATCTCTGGCAGGCGCAGACACCCCAGACCGTACGCCGCCGACTGCTGGAAGAGGCTTTTAGTGCTGCTGAACACCAGGGTCTTCTCGCCACTGACGAGGCTTCACTCCTGGAGGAGCTCGGCATCCCGGTCCGTATCGTCAATGGCAGCGAACGCAACCTGAAAATCACCCGACCCGGTGACCTGGAGCTGGCACAGATCCTGACCGGAGGACAACGCCCACCCATGAACGATACCATTGGTCACGGCTTTGACGCCCACCGCCTTGTCGACGGCCTCCCCCTTATCCTTGGAGGCGTTGCCATCGAGCATCACCAGGGATTACTTGGCCATTCCGACGCCGATGTCCTCAGCCACGCCCTTGGCGATGCCATTCTCGGTGCCCTCGGCCTTGGTGACCTGGGACGCCATTTTCCAGATGATGACGAACAGTACCGGGGTGTCAGCAGTCTCACCCTGCTCGAGGCAATCATCGACAAGGCTGCTGCCGCTGGATATGCCTTGGGCAATGCCGATATCACGGTGGTCTGTCAGCGGCCCCGACTGGCCCCCTATATCAAAATGATGAAAAAAACCCTGGCTCATACCTGTGACTGCAGGCCGGAGCAGCTGAACATCAAGGCCACCACCACCGAACAGATGGGCTACACCGGGCGGGGCGAAGGGATCGCCGCTCATGCCGTCGTACTTATGCGGGCGCAGCGGGCAGGCTGATCAAACCTGCAAAGCCTTGGGCGGGACCTAAAGAAAAAAAGACACCATCAGTCGAAATACACGGTTCCCGGAACCCCTGAAACCACCTCACCAATGACAACGGCACCAAAAGTCTCGCCCAGGGATTCCAGCCGCTCGAGAAAGTTATTGACCCGTGTCTTCTCAAGGGCCAGCAGGAGACCTCCTGATGTCTGCGGATCGAAACCTAGCATTTCCAGGACAGTACCTTCTGGATGTGAACTCACCATAAAACCTGCGTAGTGCCTGCGGTTGGCATAGGCACCCGCCGGGATAATGCCCATCTCTGCAAATTCAACTGCTCCGGGCAGCAACGGCAGACTTTCGGCCCTGACGCGCATGGCCGTTCCAGACGCCGCCGCCATCTCGTGAAGATGACCAAAAAGCCCAAAGCCGGTGATGTCGGTACAGCTGTGGCAGGCTCCAGCCACACTGAAAACAGCCTCTTGAAGAATCGCCGGAGCAGCGTGGTTCAGCGTCGCCATCACGGCCACCAGCCTCTCTTCCACCTCTGGCCCGCCCAGCTCACCCTTGATAGCGGTGGACAGAATCCCGGTACCCAGCGGTTTAGTGAGCACCAGAATATCTCCCTGTCTGGCCCCGCTGTTGGTCCACACCCTGTCGGGATGAACAAGCCCGGTGACCGACAGCCCATACTTGAGCTCACCGTCTTCAATAGAGTGCCCGCCGACAAGCAAGGCACCCGCTTCCCGTACCTTTGCCAGCCCCCCTTCCACCACTTTGCGAAACACGCCGGTCTCCATCGTGCCAGTGGGGCAAGCCAGGATATTCATGCACAAAAGCGGCCGACCTCCCATGGCATACACATCAGACAGGGCGTTTGCAGCGGCAATACGACCAAAATCGTAAGGGTCATCAACAATGGGAGTAAAGAAGTCCAGGGTCTGAATCAGGGCTGTCTCGTCATTGAGCCGATAGACCCCGGCATCATCGCTGGTCTCTGTCCCCACCAGAAGGTTGGGATCTGTGGGCAGCTCCAGCCCGCAGAGTATGTTCCCCAGGTCCGCCGGACCGAGCTTGGCTGCTCAGCCGGCAGCTTTGACGGTCTGGGTCAGCCGCTCTTTCTTGACCATACCTCTTCCCCATGAAAAATCATCTCCACCGACCAGACAACCGGGAATCACTCTCCCAGTATTTTGTTTGTTGCAAAATAAACGACAATCTGGTTGATAGTATATTTTGGCGTTCGCTTTCCACAGTACATCCGATCAGCACCGGGCACAAGGATCAGTTCCTGTGCCCTTCAAATTTTCTGGCGAACGCCTGCAGCCGACAAGCCGGACAAATGGACAGACTCTCCCCTCACTCGACGACGCTTCGCCCTCAGCATGAATGCGGGATCTGCGGGATCTTCGGCCATGAGGATGCTGCCAAGCTGACCTATTTCGGTCTATACGCCCTCCAGCACCGAGGCCAAGAAAGCGCCGGCATTGTTGCCGGCAACGGTGAGCGCCTTGCTCTCCACAAAGGGATGGGCCTTGTCCCTGAAGTTTTCACGGAAAATCAGCTCTCCAGGCTCTGCGGCGACCTGGCAGTGGGGCATGTACGTTACTCCACCACCGGTGAATCCACGATCACCAATACCCAGCCGTTTATGGTGACACACAAGGGTTGTCAGCTGTGCGTCGCCCATAATGGCAATCTGGTCAACTCCATCGCCCTGCGCGGCGAACTGGAAACCAGTGGTTCCATTTTCCAAACCACCATGGACTCGGAGATTGTTCTCCATCTTCTCGCCCGGAATATGGAGAAGGGATTGGTCGCAGCGATCACCGAGACTTTTTCCCGTATCCGTGGCGCCTACTCTCTTCTGCTGATGACCAAAGACACCATGATCGCGGTCCGCGATCCCAACGGGTTCAGGCCGCTCTGCCTGGGAAAACTTGGCAATGGTGCCCATGTGGTGGCCTCGGAAACCTGTGCCCTGGATCTCATTGAGGCTAACTATATCCGTGACGTGGCCCCGGGAGAGGTACTGATCGTTGATACTAGCGGTCTGCAGTCACTTTTTCCCTGGCCACAGGCCAAGACCAGCCACTGTATCTTCGAACAGGTCTACTTTGCCAGACCTGACAGCGATGTCTTCGGGTGCAATGTCTACGCCGCTCGCAAGCGTATGGGTGAATTCCTGGCCCGTGAAGTCCACATCGACGCTGATTTCGTTATGCCCTTTCCAGATTCCGGCAACTACGCAGCCATCGGCTTCTCCCAGGCCTCGGGCATCCCCTTGGAGATGGGGATGATCCGCAATCATTATGTGGGCAGGACCTTTATTCAGCCCAGTCAGTCCATGCGTGACTTTTCGGTACGAGTGAAGCTCAATCCGGTGCCGAACCTTCTCAAGGACAAGCGAGTGATCATTGTTGAGGATTCCATTATCCGGGGCACCACAGGGCGCAGCCGGGTCCGAGCCCTGCGCAAGGCGGGCGCCCGGGAAGTGCATATGCTCGTCAGCTGCCCGCCCACCATGCATGCCTGTTACTATGGCATTGACTTCCCCTCCTGTACTGAACTCATCGCTGCCAGACACTCCGTTGATGGAGTCCGTGAGTACCTTGGCCTGGACAGTCTCACCTACCTGAGCATTGAGGGAATGGTGGAAGCTACAGGCCTCAAGCGCGAACAGTTCTGCCTGGCCTGTTTTGACGGAAATTATCCCCTTGAACCAGATCGACGTTTTCAGAAACATGCCCTGGTCGGTTGAGAAACCAGCTGACGGCCCTGTCAGGAGACCCCTGCATGGTCATCAGTATTGACATTTATCTCTGCAGCGGCTGTACTGGCTGTGTGAGTTTATGCCCTGATATTTTTCAGATCAGCCCGTTGACCGGCAAGGCGGAGCTGCGGCGGCAAGAGCAGCCGGTCACACCCTGTGTCCGCGAGGCAGCCAAGCTCTGCCCGAAAAAATGCATTGAGCTCAGCCCTGTCGCCGAAAACGCCCTGTCAAAGGCTCTTCCATGATACCTGCTTTCTCCCCACAAATAACATCACAGTAAAAATGGTCTTCCTGTTGCTCGCCTGGATTCTATGGTGCGCCCTGCACAGCCTTTTGATCGCAGCCCCGGTCAAACGGTGGTTTGCCCGCCGTGGCGGGAGACTGCTCGCCGGTTACCGGTTGGGTTATGTCATTTTTTCCATCGTCAGCCTGATGCCGCTGCTCTGGTACTCTTTCTCACGGGAGCAGCAAGTGCTGTTCGCATGGCACGGCTGGTGGCACCTACCGCAGGCGACACTCCTGCTTGCAGCTGTGCTGCTCTTCCACGGCGGCACCCGTGTCTACGATGCTGGCTATTTCCTCGGACTCAAACAGTGGATGGAGTACCGCATCGGCCGGACACCATCAGTAACACCCTTTCGTGACTCCGGTATCCTCGCCTGGGTCCGTCACCCCTGGTACAGTGGCGGCCTCCTCCTGCTCTGGACCGCTGGACCGGTTTCAGACGTCAACCTGCCCATAAAGCTCCTGCTCACCGGCTATTTTATCCTGGGAACCTGGTTTGAAGAGGGCAAGCTCAAGGCTGAACTTGGGGACGCCTATACTGAATACTGCAGCCGGGTACCCATGCTGATTCCCCGACCACCGCAACGGCGCTGACCTTCTTTTCCCGGTTGTTTTCCTGAAAAAAGCACCTATGATAAGGGCGTCTCTTCCCCTGGTACCGGCAACCTTGTTACCCCAAACCTGATACCCGAAAACTTGTCAGGGAGGCTCATCATGAACCGGAAGGATCTCCTCAATCTTGTCATTGGCCTGACAATTCTCGATTTTCTCTTTGTCGTCATTTACTTCATCGGCGCCCAGGACAGAACCGCAGGAAAAGACAGCCATCCGGCAACCCGCCACGCGCCAGCAGGAAAGAGTAAAAGATATTTTTGGACCTCTCCCTGGCGAAAGAGAGCGCGTCTCGCCGCATACTCTCTTTCCACTGACTCTGCCTGAGATCAACGCGAAGGACTACCGATGCAAAAAAAACCGACAACTCATCTCCCAAAGGTCAAGGCGTTTTTACAACGAAAAAACATTGAGGTGTCTGTCAAACGCTATTTAATCGACACTCTCAACCACATGGCTTTAGGTTTGTTTGGCACGTTAATTATTGGCAGTATTTTACATGTTATTGGCGAAAAGCTGGGGAGTAGTTTCTTAACAGAGACAATTTGGCCTACCGCCCGAGCAATGATGGGCCCTGGTATTGCCGTGGCCATCGCCTATGGCCTACAAGCACCACCCTTGGTACTGTTCTCCTCTGTTATTAATGGTGCAGCAGGTGCAGCTTTAGGTGGACCAGTTGGCGCTTTATTGGCCGCTGTGGTTGGTGCAGAATTTGGCAAAATGGTTTCTAAAGAATCCAAAATTGACATCTTAGTGACACCTGGTGTGACAATTTTAGTTGGCGTTGCTGTTGGCGTGCTCATTGGACCAGTGATTGGTAAGATGATGGGCTATGTAGGCGATATCATCAACGCCGCAACAGTGCTTCATCCCGTTCCTATGGGCATAATTGTCGCAGTGATTATGGGGATGGCCTTGACCCTGCCCATTAGCAGCGCGGCAATTGGCATCTCATTAGGTCTTAGCGGTTTAGCAGCGGGGGCGTCCGCTGCAGGTTGCGCAGCGCAGATGGTAGTCTTTGCTGTAATCAGCTATCGCGTCAACGGTGTTGGCGGCTTACTGTCGCAAGGTCTGGGCACGTCTATGCTACAACTTCCTAATATCATTAAAAACTGGAAAATCTGGATACCGGCCATTGTCGCATCAGCTTTTGTCGGTCCGATTTCAAGTACCCTGCTGCAGATGGAAAACACCGCTATTGGCTCGGGTATGGGCACGTCTGGCCTTGTCGGGCAATTTGGTGCCATCACGGCGATGGAGGCCGCAGGCAAAGGCGGGATAACGATGTATTTATCAATTGTGCTTGTTCACTTTATACTGCCAGCAGTAATCGGCTACGGCGTTTATTTAGTACTAGTTACGACAAAACAGATTAAACCTGAGGACTTAACACTGGATATTTAAAAGGAAACCTCGCATGTTGCGATCTATCTTCTTTCCCAACACAAGGGTAAAATTTTTTCAGCCTCGTGACAGCACTCGCTAAGCAAGGCCTGGGGCCTGAAAAAATATTCGAGGGGCCAAGCCATGTGGGATGAAGACGTGATCGCCTCCCTGAACAGAGACAAGGCCATCCAATCGATGCCACTGAAAAAAGGGCCGTTTTTTTTATTCAGCCGTCTCCTCACGGGAAGATGACTGGCCCAGTTTTGCAGAAGCTTCTCCCAGCGCCTTTGTCCCAGATGTCCACTGTGGCAGTCTGGTAGCTCTCACTTGTATTGGAACTGCCCTGCAGCAGCGAGCATTCAGACCGATCTGGACAAAGTCTTTGACACCCTTCTTTTTGCTTTGTACCCTGAATTTCAGCAGTAGTGATATATGGGCGAGAAAAACTTGATACTTTTTGTGCCGCCAGGCCTGTTTTGCTGGAAAAAACCTTGAGCAGGAAAGGCCATGAAATATACTCTTGATAACAGATTTTTCCATTGGCTTGACAGGGAGCGGACCGATCTCTCTCCTATACAGCAGAAGCTACTGTCTGCGGCCAGAATAATTGCCATCACTCTTTATCGGTTTATCAACAATAATCTGTCACTACGCTCCAGCGCAATGACCTTCACCCTGCTGCTTTCACTAGTACCAATGCTTGCAATGAGTACTGCAGTGGTCAAGGGGATGGGTGGCGGCAATCAGCTGAAGAATCTTGCCTACAGGTATCTCGATACCCTTGAAGAGAGCAAGGGGTTTGCTCTTCCTGATTTTGGGTCGAAAAAAGAACAACAACCGGAAACCGAATCGAAAAAGACACTGACCGCTTGGCTGCGTACTGTTGTGGATAAAGTCTTTGATTATGTTGACCATACCAATTTTGCCACTCTGGGCAGTTTTGGCGTTTTGGGAATATTGCTTACCGCCCTGCTCATGCTCAACCATATTGAAAAAACGATGAATGTGATATGGGCGGTGGAGTCCGGACGTTCCCTGATGCGAAAACTCTCCGACTATATGACATTATTGATCCTTTTTCCCCTATCGATCAATATCACCTTCGCAGCCAGTGCCATTTTGCGACATCCTGAATTTTCAGAAAAATTTAACCTTATTGTTCCGTTCGACTGGATGCAACCCCTTGTTCTTCAAGCAGTGCCAATATTTTTTATCACCATTTCCCTCTCTGCCGTATATATCTTCTTCCCCAATACAAGGGTAAAAACAGTGGCAGCACTGGCAGGAGCCTTTCTCGCAGCAGTACTCTGGTTTATAATGCAAAATGTTTATATAACCCTGCAAATCGGGGTAGCCAAATATAATGCCATTTACGGAACATTTGCTTCTGCACCGCTTTTTCTTGTCTGGATCTGGCTTGGCTGGGTCTTTATATTTCTGGGTGCGCAGTTTGCCTGGGCCATTCAGCATCACCGCAGATTTTCTTTTACCGTAGCTCGTGCCGAACCGGCATTGCAACTGGCTGCGGCCTTTGATATCTCCGACTCTATTTACCGAAATTTCACAACGGGGCAGGCGGTCACCTCACAGCAGGTTTTAGAACAGATCAACTACAGCTATACACTGGGAAAGGAGGTACTTGAAAAACTCGTTGCACAAGGGCTTTTCCATCATTCACAGCGCGATGACCGCCTTCTCCCCTGTTTACCTGAGCAGGCATTCGACCAGGCAGGGATAGCAAAAGTTATCCTTGGTCAGAACACGCCTGACACTGAAGGTGGCAAAAAAAGTCATGAGGCAATCGCATCGGCCTGCAACGGGATTGGCCGATAAAAATCTCATGCATACATCAACCGGCATCTGGCCGTTCCCTCCACGGCACTCCTGTCCGGCGAAGAACATAGACAAGGCCTGAAAATCAGCTTTTGTGCAACTTGGTGTTTTCCTAACAGGTTAATATAAAAGAAAATTCAGGCAATGCTCATGGCAACACCGTACCCACACAACTGCTCAACGTATCGACAGACACAAGTTTAACGCTCTCCATGCGGGGCCTTATCGGCCTCAACGAAACACCGCGTTTTGCGGCAAAGGAGTCAGCCTATCAGCGAGTGCAAGTATGAGCACTACAGATGTCTAATTCAAGAAACTGATGAAATTTCTGGAGGAGCTGATCTTATTTTTTGTGCTTGGTCATTCTGAGATAAAATTTTGTTCTGGATTGACTCTGCATTCAGGACATCGCCTCTCCAGGAGAGTTTTCGGCAAGTTAAGTTGAGCTCGTAAAAGGCTTTTTCAATATAACCTATCCATATAACCCAGAGTAAAAAATGAAAAATTTATTTTATCTATTATTGTCACTCTTGTTAGCACTGACTGCCTGTCAATTTAACCAAGAAGTTATAACAGATAAAAAACCAGCAAAGACAACACTATACTATGAGGGAACTTACAAAGGGACCATGCCCTGTGCTGATTGCGGAGGCATTGAGAGCAAGCTTACCCTGAATAAAGACAAAACTTTTACATATGAAAAAACCTATCTAGATAAAAAATATAGATTTTTTACATATACAGGAAATTATTTTGTTAAAGGAAAAATATTAACTATACAAGAGAACAATACTCCAGTGCATTTTCTTATCGAAGATCGCGCCCTTGTCCTCTTGGACAGTGAGTTGCAACCTCCCCAGGGTATGCTTGCACCTTACTATACACTCAAAAAACAGGGGAAGTTTACCTATCCGGGCAGATATTCTTCTTTTCCTGCAGGAAAAGAAGAATATAAACAAACGCTTTCTATCTCACCGAAAGGGGAAGAATTTCAAATTGATTTTTCAGTGGCAACAGCAGGAGGCACGGAACGTTGTCATTTCTCAGCAACAGCGTGGTTGGAAGCAGGCAAACTCTGGGCAAATATCAGCACCGAGACAAACACAGAAGTACTCATGCATATAGCCCCGACTCATGATAATCTTGGCGTGAAAGTATTTACCCCTGATCCTGAACAACACTTCCACTTAATGCGTTACTGTAAAGGAGGCGGCTCTCTGACTGGAGAATATATTAAAAATATGATTACCGCTGACAGTGTCGGAGTTTTTAACACCTCAACTACCATTGAGGACATGTTACAGACACTTCCTTTAACGCAGGTATACAAGAAGAAGGGTAGAGGAGAATTCGCAGACTACCTGTATGATGACTATGAAATATATACCAGAAACAATCATCATCTTTTTACGTTGACGCCAAAATATACGGGGAAAATTCAACAAAAAATAAATAGAGTATCTATCAAAAGCCCTCTCCTTAAAACATCAAAAGGTATACATTGCAACTCAACATACCAGGACATTAAAAATGCTTACACTGTTACTGAAATTTTACCTGATATGAACCATATTATTCTGGTTGTCGACGAGATAAATGCTAATTTTAGTATCCCAAAAACAACATTACAACAAGGCTGGTGGGACAACGCCACAAAAACGGTCAATCGCGACAAGATTCCAGATACAGCACAAATAGATAGTTTTATTTTATGGTGGAATCGATAACGGTCAAGAGGCGCTGGTCAGCACAACCTGCCGCCGATAACCTTGGTCCAAACTTAATGCCTGACAACCTGTCAGGGAGCCTCATCATGAACTGGAAATCACCTCTGTACTCCTCCAGGCCAGGTCGACGTAAGCCCTCGAGGGGTACAAAGATGGCAAAAACTCAGGGCGCTACAATCACAGGCTGAGATTGCTGAAGAGCGGTGAGAGAAGACGAATAACCATGAAAAAAGTATGGCTCTCTTTTGCCGAAGGCTACCCCCTTAACAGGCTTTTTGTGCAAACCACTTGCCTCTATATTGGACATTTCCTTGGGAGAAATGCAGGCTAGCCGATGACCAAAACTGTCTCGCGGGCAATGGCCAGCTCTTCGTTGGTGGGAATGACAAACACCTTGACCGGAGATCCTTCCGCAGAGATGAGAACAGGTTGTTTTTTGCGGCCCTGGTTCTTCGCTTCATCGACAACAACGCCCATCTCCTCAAGGCCTCGCAGAGATTCCAGGCGGACAATGTCGTCATTCTCACCGATCCCCGCAGTAAAGACAATGGCGTCGACCCGGCCCAATGCCGCCATATAGGCACCAATGTATTTTTTATTGCGATAGGTCTGTGCCTGCAGGGCCAGGCGGGCATGTTTATCTCCCTGGGCCACGGCATCGTGGATATCCCGCATATCATTCAAGCCACAAAGCCCTTTGAGGCCGGATTTTTTGTTGAGCATCTCGTCGATTTCTTCGAGCTCCATATCATAATTTCGACTAAGGAAGGCATGGACCGCAGGATCGACGTCACCGGAGCGGGTCCCCATCATTAATCCTTCCAGCGGTGTCAACCCCATGGAAGTATCCACGCTTTTCCCGTTTTTCACAGCCGTCATCGAACAACCGTTGCCCAGGTGGACGGTGATGAGGTTGCACTCTTCAAGTGGTTTGCCCAACATGGCGGCGCACTCACCGCTGATAAACTTATGCGAGGTACCATGAAAACCATAGCGGCGAACCCGTCTGTCACTGTACATCTCATAGGGCAGTGCATAAACGTAGGCATAGGCAGGCATGGATTGATGAAAGGCGGTGTCGAACACCGCAACATGAGGAATAGCCGGGAAAAGCTCTTGAGCCACACGGATACCGTCCAGATTGGCCGGGTTGTGCAACGGAGCCAGTGGACAGTAATCCTCGATAGCGGCGAGTACCTCGCTGTCGATAACAGTGGACGCATGGAAGGCTTCGCCGCCATGGACAACACGGTGACCTATAGCGCCTATCTCTGAGGTATCACCTATTACGCCGATGCGCTTATCGGTCAGCTGCCCGATAACCATCTCCATGCCATGCTGATGGTTGGGAATAGACTGGCGAAGATCTACTTTTTGCTCTTTTTCTGTCTTTGGATACAGCGTGCAGGTCAAGGTTCCTTCGGGCTCACCTATACGTTCAACCAAGCCGGCGGCGAGTACTGTCTCTCCCTCCATGTCCAGCACCTGATATTTGATTGAAGAACTTCCTGAATTAATAACCAAAACTTTCATTGTAAACTCCTTTAGATGCTGGCACTGAAAAGATCTCTCTACTATATACCCTTAGCGGCCTGAGCCTGTACGGCAGTCAGAGCAATGGTATCGACAATATCATGAACCGTACAACCACGTGACAGGTCGTTGACCGGCTTATTGAGCCCTTGAAGAATCGGCCCCATGGCTACTGCCTTGGCAGCTCTCTGCACCGCCTTATAGGTATTGTTACCGGTATTTAGGTCCGGAAAGATAAAAACCGTAGCCTTCCCCGCCACTTTTGAGTCGGGCAGCTTGAGGCGAGCCACTTCGGGATCAACAGCCGCATCGTACTGCAACGGTCCTTCCAGCGGATATTGCAACCCCCGTTCCTCCATAAGTTCAAGAGCGATTTTGGTGGCTTCGACAACCTTCTCGACATCAGCACCCTTACCTGATTCACCGGTGGAGTAACTCAACAGGGCAACACGGGGCTCAATCCCGTATATCTGCGCGGTCTCGGCCGCACTCAGGGCAATCTCTGCGAGCTGTCGGGCATTGGGGTTGGGATTCACCGCGCAGTCCCCATAGACGAGGATCCTCGACTGCAGGCACATAATGAAAACCGAGCTGACGATGGAGACACCTGGCTTGGTCTTGATAAACTCAAACGCTGGGCGTATGGTCTGGGCGGTGGTCGTTACCGAACCCGAGACCATGCCGTCAGCGAGGTCCTTATGGACCATCATCGTTCCAAAATAGGTGGGATCAGACATGCGGTCCCGGGCAACCTCACGGACGATATTTTTATGTTTACGCAGCTGATAGTAAGTCTCGACAAAATCGTCATAGTACGGTGAGGTCACGGGGTTGATGATCGCAGCACCGTCAATGTCAATATTGAGCGTCGAGGCCCTAGCTCGGATCTGCTCCTCTTTACCCAGGAGAATGATATCGGCAAACCCGCGACGCAGGGCAATATCAGTGGCGGTGAGGACACGATCCCCGGTCCCTTCCGGCAAAACAATACGCTGCCGGTTCCTGGCAGCACGCTCAACCAGGGCATATTCAAACATCTTCGGGGTTATTCTACGGGTTCGCTGGCTGACCACCTTTTCCTGTAACTCGGCGACGTTGACGTGCCGGTCAAACTCGCCCAGTGCCGTGGCAATGCGCTGTTGGTCATCGGCTTCCAGGCGTCCGTATAAATCACTGATGCACTGAACTGTCTGGTAGGTATGGGTGTCCACACTGATGATCGGTACCGGGGTGCCGGTCCAGCCCTGGATCAGTTTATGGACGTTGGCTCGGGGTTCAAGGCCACCGGTAAGCAAAATTGCCGATATGTTCGGATATGATTCAGATATCCGGCTGGCCAGCGAGGCAAGAATAATATCTGCCCGATCACCTGGGGTGATGATTAGTGATGCCGGCTTGATATACTCGAGGAAGTTATCGATCTGCATGGCAGCGACAATGTAGTTGTCCACCAATGTCCGCAGATGTGCCTCTCCGTACAGCACTCGACCGCCAAGCCAGCGGCGCACATCACCCACAGAAGGGTTACTCAGTGCCTTGTTCTCTGGAATAGTATAGAGAGGCACAGCACTGTTGAACT
This sequence comes from Desulfobulbus propionicus, assembly GCA_002748735.1. Taxonomy (GTDB): domain Bacteria; phylum Desulfobacterota; class Desulfobulbia; order Desulfobulbales; family Desulfobulbaceae; genus Desulfobulbus_B; species Desulfobulbus_B propionicus_A. The sequence goes on from PDTC01000018.1 coordinate 56,635, forward strand.
GCGCTTGACAGGTAAGGCTCCCCTCCGAGTCCTTGAGGAAGCCTTCTGGTGCCCGGTTGATAATGCAGGCCGCCAGATCAACGCCTTTTTCGGTGAGGACATCCATGGTGATCTGGGTAAAACTGCAGATTTCATCGGCGGTCTTGTTACGGCCTGAGGCGACGATCAGCACCGGGCTCCCAAGGTTGCTGGCAATATCTGAATTGAGATCGAACTCGAAATTGGCATCCTTGCCGCGAAAATTGGTGCCTTCACAAAGGACAAAATCGTGATGCTGTTCCAGATGCTTATACTTTTTAAGGATCGTTTCGAACAGGACTCCCTGTTCACCGGACGTGATCAACTGTCGCGCCTGACCGAGGGTATACGCATAGGTGTCTTCGTAGGGCGTATCAAGCTTGAAGTACTTGAGCACCAGGTCAATGTCATAGTCATGGCGACCAAAGGGTTGATCATCAATGATGGGTCGATAGAAAGCTACCCTATCAAGGCTTTTCTTGAGCAGCTGCATGGTTCCAAGGATAATTGCGGACTTACCACTTTGCTCCTCGGTTGCGGTGATATACAGGTTTTTCGTCATAGTCTCTCTCTTTTCAGGCGTAGCTTGCCACCCATTTAGCGGTACATGTTTCGTTTATCTCAAAAGACGTAAAGAAGCCTTTGCTGTGCACAGGAGGGAGCTTGGAAGCACGAAGACTTTTATCATCTGTATCCTCGGAGTCCGGGGAATTCAATGAACATTGGCGAGACGTATCTTGTCCGTGTATATCCATCAACGTAAACCTTCTACGACCTACCCAGATACATCAAAATCACTTTTCATGCATCTTCTTTTTCTGGCGCTGCTAACCTGCAACAGATGACGAGCGACGTCTTTTATGCATAAGGCGTTCAACTGAGTAGTTGGGTATCGTGCCCATCAAGTGCTCTCGAGCAGGCGAAAATAGAGTCAAAAGGCCACGCAGCCCTACTCAGTGAACCGTCTCCATCTCAGTCAATTTGCCCTTTTGCCGTCTCATATAAGTTTCACAACTAGCATGACCTTTCTTTTCTCTAACAGCTTTTATCCGCCTCATAAAGCTACTTCCGTAATCCTCTTTCACAGCCAAGCATAAAAAGTTATCTACCCTTAGTTATTACAATTTATCTATTCCCGGGACCCTCACATTTCCCATTGACAGTTCATGCCCTCGTGTATAAGATCATGCCCTCGTGTATAAGATATTTAAGATTAAAATTATCCTATTTCGATCAGTAAGGTAAAATTGCGAATAACACGAGCCGCAGAGTATGCCGTTCGTTGCATGGTATATCTGGCAAAACAGGGAAGAGGGGTTGTCACCAGCCGACAGGAGATTGCTGACGAGGCAGCCATCCCCGTCCACTTTCTCGCTAAGATCGCCCAGGATCTTGCCAAGGGAGGATTTATCGAGATCCGGCAGGGGTCCAGGGGAGGCTTCATATTACTCATGGATCCCGCTGACATCACAATGCTGGCAGTGGTGGAAACCATGATCGGTGAAATCTACCTCAACGACTGTGTAGGCCGTCCATCCAACTGCCAGCTCTCATACTCGTGTGCCGTGCACCGCGTCTGGCTTGATACCCGCGACCAGTTGCGCAACTCCCTGCGGGCAGTCACCTTTGACCAGTTGGTCGTGGAACCCTCATGCATGGACGAGAACTTCGAGCCCCTCACCGGTATCCACATGCACCCTTAAACCAACAATTTCCATGGAACAGATGCTCGCAACTCAAAAATCCGGTTTTGTCACCCGCGTTCTGCACCTGTACACAGACGGTTTCAGGAACATGACTCTGGGCCGGACACTGTGGAAGGTTATTTTTCTTAAACTGTTTATCATGTTTGGAATCCTCAAGCTGTTCTTCTTTCCAGACTTCCTTGCCGTCAATTTTTCAACCGATGCACAACGGGCCGACTATGTGCTGGAGGAGCTCACCCAGTCGCCCCATGACCCGACGCCATAACCACAGGAGAAAACTATGATTGAAAATGTGGACCTAACCATGGTCAACTGGGCCAGGGCTCAATTCGCGCTGACCGCCATATATCACTGGATTTTCGTTCCACTGACCCTGGGAATCACCTGGATTATTGCCATTTTTCATACCATCTATGTGAAAACCGGCAGTGAAGAATGGAAAAATTTGACCAAATTCTGGATGAAACTCTTTGGGGTTAACTTTGCCATTGGCGTCGCCACCGGTATTATTATGGAGTTCGAGTTTGGCACCAACTGGTCCAATTACTCGTGGATGGTGGGTGATATTTTCGGAGCACCACTGGCTATCGAGGGCATTGTCGCCTTTTTCCTGGAAGCCACTTTCTTTGCGGTGATGTTCTTTGGCTGGAACCGCGTCTCTAAGAGGTTTCACCTTTTCTCCACCTGGATGGTCGCCGTTGGTTCAAACATGAGTGCGGTGTGGATTCTCGTCGCCAACGCCTGGATGCAGTACCCGGTCGGGCAGCGTTTCAACCCGGATACGGCACGGTTCGAGATGGAGAACTTCTTCGATGTTGCCCTCAGTCCTTATGCGGTTAGCAAGTTCACCCACACGGCCTCCAGCTCCATGTTGGTGGCGGCGCTGTTCATTCTCTCGATCAGCTCCTGGTTTCTGCTCAAAAAAAGACACGTCAAGATGGCTCAACGTTCCATCGTGGTCGCCTCTTTGTTTGGGATCCTTACCTCAGGTTTTACCGTCTTTACCGGCGATGAAGCAGCCTACGAGATCGCCCAGGTTCAGCCTATGAAGCTTGCCGCTTTTGAGGGATTATTCGAAGGTGAGCAGAATGCCGACATTGTCGCCTTAGGTCTGGTTAACCGGGAAAAACGGGTAGACAACGACCTGGAACCTTTCTCTTTCAGCATAAAGATTCCACGACTGCTCGGCCTCATGGCCACCCGTAGCTTTGATGCCTATGTGCCCGGAATCGAAGACCTGGTCTACGGTAACGAAGAAAAAGGGATCATGGGTGCCAAGGAGAAAATCGAGCGGGGCAGGATTGCCCTCGAGGAACTGGCGGCCTACAAGGAAGCCGGCAAACAGGGGGATGAGGTTGCAGCCAAGGGACATCTCAAGATATTCAATGAGCACAGTGAATTTCTGGGATACGGCCATCTCACCTCTCCCACCGAAGCAGTCCCACCGGTGGCCTTAAACTTTAACGCCTTTCACGTAATGGTGTTCCTGGGAACACTCTTCCCGCTGGTCTGCGTGGCCTTTCTCGTCTTTTTGATGAAGGGAACGCTTGAGGGGAAAAAATGGCTCCTCTGGCCAAGTACTTCCCTGTTTATCCTGGGATTGACCGCTTCGCAGGCAGGCTGGATCGTCGCTGAAGCTGGGCGTCAACCATGGGCTATCCAGGGACTGCTGCCGGTGACCGTGGCCCGCACCAACCTGACTGCAGCAACCGTCCAGACGACGTTCTGGATGTTCGTCGTCCTCTTCACCATTTTACTTATTGCCGAAATCAGCATCATGGCCAAACAGGTCGGCATCGGCCCAAAGGAGAACTAAGATGATTGGTAACCTTGATTATGTGATCCTGCAGCACCTGTGGTGGCTGCTCTGTTCGGTGGTGGGCTCGTTGTTCCTGTTTCTCACCTTTGTCCAGGGTGGCCAAAGCCTCCTGTGGCAAGTCGCGAAAACCGAGACAGAAAAAAGCCTGGTGATCAACTCGCTGGGCCGCAAGTGGGAGCTGACCTTTACGACCCTCGTCCTCTTCGGCGGCGCCCTGTTTGCCAGTTTCCCGAAATTTTATTCCACCTCCTTTGGCGGTGCCTACTGGGTGTGGATACTGATTCTCTTCACCTTTATCCTCCAGGCGGTAAGTTACGAGTATCGGCGTAAACCTCGAAATATTCTGGGTTCGACCGTTTATGAACTGTTTATGCTCATTAACGGCACAGTGGGTATTTTGCTGATCGGAGCGGCGGTGGGCACCTTTTTCACCGGCTCCAACTTTACGCTTTCCGGGTATAACTTCGTCACCTGGACCTCACCGTTGCGGGGCCTTGAAGCGGCCTTCAGCCTCTTCAATCTTTCGCTCGGTCTGTTCCTGGTGTTTAACGCCAGGGTACTGGGTGCCCAGTATCTGCTCAACAATGTTGACCTAAACGATGCGCCGGAAATGGCTCCCCGGTTGCGCAGTCAGGTGTGGATCAACTTCCTCTGCTCCCTGCCATTTCTCGGGTATGTACTGCTCAGCCTGCTCTTAAGAAAAGGTTTCGGTATCATTGACGAGCAGGGTACCATCGGGATGGTAGGGTTCAAGTACCTGCACAATCTGCTGGCCAATCCCTGGCTGCTGGTACTGCTCGCCATAGGGCTGGCGCTGGTAATTTGGTCCGTGTTCAAGAGTGCGAAAAGTGACTCCACCAGGGGCATCTGGCCTGGTGGCCTGGGCACCGTACTGGTGGGGCTGACAGTCCTGTTACTGCCAGCGTACAATAACACAGCCTTTTACCCTTCAAAAACCGACCTGCAGTCGAGCCTGACCATCTACAACGCCTCTTCAAGCCATTACACCTTAACGGTAATGACCTATGTCGCCCTGGCCATTCCCTTTGTGCTGGCCTACATTATCTATGTCTGGTACCTCATGGACCGGCGCAAGATGAAGATTGAAGATACTGGCGATACGGCTGCGTACTGAAAAATTTCTCTCCCGGAAAAGCCTTCTTTCCGGGAGAGGCTGACTCTTGTGATCAAGGAGAGATCATCATGATGAATACAATCCTACTGCTTGGCTGGGTGTCTCTTATCGTCGTTACCTACCTGTTGGCAGTAAAATTGCTCAAAAAGGCCAACCTCTATAACGATTAAAAAATATTGCACACCACAACAACAGGGATCCCGATGATGGGAACCTTGTTGTTGCTGGTGGTTCCAGAGGCCACCCTGCAGGCCACAGCGCCTGCTATTTGTTGGCAGAACAGCGGAGAAACGCGGCCTGGGTCATGACCGGATACTCGAAGCGAAGAGTTGCAGCGCCCCATTCGCGGGCACCGATTCCAACCCACTGCCCCTGCTGTCGCCACTGATCAAATCCCCACTTCCAGCCTTTCCACTGCTGGCGGAAATCATATTCGCTTTCAGGGCCATAATACCTGAACTGCAACGCCTCATCGTCTTCCATCTGGCGGCTCTGCCCAAGAAAAACCACATCAGCCCCTCGTCTTTCAGCTTCGCCATAGACGCTCTGCTGCATGGCTGAGCCATCGCTGTCTGCCGGAAAGCTGATCAGTACATGGGCAAAGACCTTACAGCCAGGGGGAACTTGACGAAAGTGATAGACTGTCTTCACTTCATGGGTAGGCGCATAAGCGATGCCTTGATATGTGGCCTCTTTGTCTGCGCATCCGCCAAGCCCCAGAGCTGCAACCATTAGCACAATCCAAGATCTCTTCATTGCGTTATTCCTTTTTTACAGCATTTATCATCCGGTCAGGCTAGGTTCACCTGAGTTTTCTTCCTGCTACCAAACAAAACACCACCAAGAATGCAACAGAAAAAAGATCATCATTTTTTTTCCGACTTGCTGCTGCTGCTCACCGCAATGGTCTGGGGCTTTGGCTTTGTTGCCCAGCGTGTCGGTATGGAGCACCTTGGCCCTTACAGTTTCAACGGGTTCCGCTTTCTCCTGGCCGGCCTCTGTCTGATTCCGCTGGCTCTCCTGCTACGCCATAAAGATAAACCGGCCTTGCCCGAAGGTCGAATCCACAGCGGGCTGGCAGGAAGCCTTGCCGGGCTTTTTCTCTTTGCCGGCGCAACCCTCCAGCAACTTGGCCTGCAATTTACCACTGCGGGAAAAGCTGGTTTCATTACCGGACTTTATGTGGTTCTGGTTCCGATTATCGGCCTGTTGCTGCATCAGCGAACCACCATTGGTGCCTGGCTTGGAGCGATCCTGGCAACGATTGGCCTCTATCTCCTGAGTGTAAGAGGGATCAACAACATCAGTTACGGAGATCTGCTCGAGCTTGTCGGCACAATTTTCTGGGCACTGCATGTCCTGACTCTGGGATATCTCTCCCCCAGAACGGCACCAATACAACTGGCTATTGTCCAGTTTTTTGTCTGTGGCCTTTTAAGTCTGGGCGTAGCCGCTGTCACAGAAAGCATAACCTCTGCCGGTATCCGTGGCGCAATACTCCCTGTTCTTTACGGCGGCTGTGTATCGGTGGGCGTGGGGTATACCTTGCAGGTCCTGGTACAGCGCCGTGCTCATCCGGCCCATGCCGCCATTTTGTTAAGCCTGGAATCACCTTTTGCGGCCTTCGGAGGTTGGTGGCTGTTGGGTGAACATCTCAGTCTGCGCGGCGTTATCGGTTGTTGCCTGATGCTTTTGGGAATGCTCACCTCCCAATTATGGCCGTTCCTTTCCCAGCAAACATCAGTGCCAGACCGCAGGTCTGCACGGTGACAGGATCATCAGCCAGGGTGCTGATTCCTTCCTCACCGTCTTATCAGCAGGTACACTTTACACTCCAGGAGCGTGTTACACGCACTAAGAACAGGACAAAAAAAAGGGCTTGCAGATACCCCTACAAGCCCTTAAAGTTCTTGGCGCGCCAGGGAGGATTCGAACCCCCGACCTACGGATTCGTAGTCCGGCACTCTATCCAGCTGAGCTACTGGCGCATGAAGTGGCAGGAATATACCCGAACCATGGCGGATAGACAACCTCTTTATTCTTTCACTTCGGATAATCTGTTAGCCAATGTGTACCCTTTTCAGGGTAACGACCCTCCGTGAAAGGTCTTTACCCTGAAAAAGGACCCTATCCTCGCTTACGCACGAGACAGATGAGAACAGCATGAACAACCGGAGAAAGAGTCCACGCATTTACTTCAATGACGACGAGCGACTTAATGCAGAGATTGTCACCAGGGGAGAAGCTCCACGCTCTTACATCGTCCCGGTCCTCGACCTGGGGCTAGGAGGATTACATTTCAGTGCGCCCGCTGAAACACACTGTACCGTCGGCGATAAACTCTCGCTCACCCGGCTTGAAGGAAGTAAGCTTTGCATAGAGAGTATTGCGGAAATTGAGGTCTGCTGGGTGGTTAACAACCCGGAATATAAACGCATATATCTCGGCTGTAAGTTCACCGAGTTACCCTCTTCTTTCGAGCAGGCCATTGCAGAACTGATCCGCACCACCCTTAGCCAATCGACAGAGGAGAGCTGATACCTGTTAAGGACGCTACTTCTGCTCTCTCTCTCCCTGTAGAAAATCAATCCGGCTCTCTGCGGGTAACATCCCTGTGTCACCTTCGATGGCAATGATGGCGTTATTTTTTTCTTCCAGCTCCAGCAACTCTGAACGTTTACGGTTGAGCAGGTAAGTAGCCACGTCCAGCGGCAACCTGCATTCCACCCGCTCCACCTTTTTGCGGCTGATCCCGGTATGAATCCGCCGTAAATAATATAGTGCCTGGGTCTCTACGGAACGAACCACGCCACGCCCCTGGCAGTGCGTGCAGGTCTCGTAGCTGCCCTTTTCAATAGGGGCTCCCATCTTCTGACGGGAGATCTGCATCAACCCAAAGCGAGAAATCCGACTGACATCCGACTTGGCCTTATCGCGTTTGAGTGAGGCCTTAACGTGCCGTTCCACCTCACGGATATTTTTATTGCTTCGCATATCGATAAAATCGACAACGATCAGGCCGCCGAGATCTCGCAGCCGCAGTTGACGGGTCAATTCCTCTGCCGCTTCCATGTTGGCGAGAAAAATAGTTTCTTCAAAATCATCGTTTTTTGAAGTACGTCCTGAATTAACATCAATGGCCACGAGCGCCTCGGTGGGATCGATGACTATTGATCCACCACTGGGAAGTTGCACTTGCGGTCGATAAATAGACTCAATCTGCTCCTCAATATTATGCTGATTAAAAATTGGCCTGGCGCCTTTGTGCAGACGTATTTTCACTGATTGCTGCTTGGCCGGTAGCAGGGCGATAAACTGCCGTACTTTTTCCAGGCTTTCTTCGGTATCCACAAGAATTTCATGGATCTGCGGGACAAAATGATCGCGAAGAAACCTCACCACCGTGTCCTGTTCCTGGTAGAGCAATGTCGGAGCATTCCGTTGCTGCCCATTTTTCTTGATTTCCCGCCAGAGCTTGACGAGAAAACGAAGGTCGTTCTGCAGGGCGGTCTTGGTTATTTCCGCACTTGCCGTCCGGATAATGTAACCGACCCCTTCAGGTAGCGAAAAACTATCCATCATTTCCCGAAGTTTTGTCCGCTGTGACTCGCCGACAATCTTCCGGGAAATACCCGAAGAGTCGCTTCCAGGCATAAGCACCAGGAAACGACCAGGCAGAGAGAGGTAAGTGGTCATGTTGGCGCCTTTGTTGCCAACTGGCTCCTTAACCACCTGCACCAGCACTTCCTGTCCCTTTTTTACGACGTCTTCGATTTTCAGTTTTTTCCATTGATGCTGGATGATAAACTCACGGCACCGTTCGCTGACATCCTCCCGGTAATACTCCGGATGAATTTCAGCAAAAGGGAGAAAACCGTTGCGCTCGGTACCGATATCGACAAAGGCCGCCTGGAGATTTGCCTCCACAGCCACAATCCGTCCCTTGTAAATATTGTTTTTTGTTCGACTTCCCCCAGAGGTACTGAGGTGAAAAGATTCCAGCCGGCCATTTTCGATCAGGGCGATCCGACACTCCTCAGGTTCTTCGGCATTGATGAGCAGCTTGGTGACAACGTTCCCCTCAGAGGGACGAGCAGGAGCCGCCCCCTTCTTCTTTTCACCACCCCTACCAGGCTTCTGCTCATTGCCATTGGAATCGGCCACAGCCTGCTCACGTTGCTGGCCTTTCTCCCGTCCACCCTTGCGGCCCTGTCGGTTACGCGGCCGGGGCTTTGAACTCTTTTCCTTTCCCCCTGCGGTGTCTTCTCCCTGCTCCTCTATAACTGCGGTGACGATACTCTTTTTTTCAGTCTTGTCATCTTCCTCCACAGGAGAGGATGTTTTTGGGGCATGCAAAGAAAGGGCAGCAGCAGAGTCCTGGATCGATGGCTGCACTTCCTCTTCCTTTTTTGCCAACAGATTGGTTACACTTTTCCACCAGGCACCGGTAGATGCCTTTCTGCTCTTTTGAGGGACCGGCTTTTTGTCTGTCTGCTGTTTTTCGTTGGTCTTTTCTGTCATATTTTTTCTGTATCTCCTGGCATCTTCAGACACTAAGGCCTGGTACACCATTTTTTGCTGTCTGGAGGTCGCCGGACAGTCGATGGTACATATACCTGATCTGTATTGCGCGAAGCCGGGAGGAACCTTTTGTGCTCAACGCTGTAGTGCACCCCTGAAATAAAACAGGATCCCCGGCTCAAACTTCGACCGCTGCTGCGCCTTGTCTATGCTTTTCTGACGGGCAAGAGCTCTCTGGATAACTAATCAAATTTCATATAAAAATTACGTCTGCAGGGCATATCAAGCAATAGCACATGGGCCTATTGTCAAATTTAACGAGCCCCCATCATTTTCCACCCGAGCACAGCGTCATGCGACTTTTTCCTGATATACTCCAAAGTAAGCCTATACCGAAACTGGTACCTTTTTCACGTAGCAATAGACAGTCTGGGATGTCGAGGTGCGTCGCCGGAAATAGACCGGGATGAAAAGAGTGGTAGCTGCATAATATCAAGTTCTGACACGCGCGCAACGCGTCGGAACCAACCCTTCGAGTGCTCTTGCCTGGACGTGCATCCTGCCGGAATAGCCTCGCATTTACTGAACCAACTCGACGGCATTGCACTTTTTTAAACTAATTTCAAGGCCTACGCAAGCTATATCTCCTACTTTCGTCTTGACATAAAAGGGAAATACAGCGTACATTTCTAGAATAAACGATGGTGTTGTTTTTCCCTAATCCCTGTTGTTCACAGGCTATTCAAGGAGCAGGTCGAGGTGTTCAACTGCAAATCTCCCTTCCCGATCTTACTATTTTTTTTGACTATTCTTTGCCTAGTACAACCGCCTGCTGTTTTCGCTGCAGCGGTCCAGGCCGAGCAATGGGAAATCACTGCCAATAAGATAACCCGATACGAGGATCCTCCCAGTGTCATCGCCGAGGGTAACGTTGTCCTGACTAAACAGGAGACCATCACCCAGCCCCGAAGAAACACACAGCAGACAAACTGGGCCGAACTACTCAATGAGGGAGACACCTCGCCGTCCAAACCGGCCAGCACAGAAGAGGTGATCACCAAAACAAAAGTCTTGACGACCATCTCCGCTGACTGGGTCGTGTATGACATAGATCTCGCCAAGATCAAAGCCCGTGGCAACCTGGTCATTGACATCGGTCCGGATCAACTGAGCGCCGAGGTCGGCACAATTGACCTTAACCGGCAAACCGGCACGTTCGAAAATGCCTCTATCCTTCGTGAGTACAAGGATATGCATTTTGAGGGCCGGGTAATAGAAAAAACCGGAGATCTCACGTACCATATTGAAGATGGCTGGTTCGTCACCTGTAAACTACAGAACGGCGAGACTCCCCCATGGAGTTTTGCGGCGGCAGACGCCAGCATTACCGACGGTGGCTACGCCCTCCTCAAACATGCTACTTTCAGAGTGAAAGGGATACCCATCCTCTACACACCTTATATGATACTGCCGGCCAAACGTAGCCGCCAAACAGGCTTTCTTTTTCCGTTATTGAGTCTTTCAGAGCAGGATGGCTTTGGCATGGAAATTCCCTTTTTCATCAACCTGAGCCCCAGCAGTGACATCACCCTTTACCCACGATATATGGCAAAGCGCGGGATCATGGCCGGTGCTGAGTTTCGCTATGTCATGGCCGAGGACTCCAAGGGTACCCTGATGGGCAACTGGCTCAAAGACAGCCTCAGCAACCCGGATGAACAGGAGTATTATGCTGATGGCAACTTCACGCACACCAACCAGAACAGGTACTGGATACGGGGCAAGGCTGACCATAATTTCGCCTCCTGGATTACCCGTATGGACCTGGATATTCTCTCTGATAGCGATTACCTCACCGAATTTACTACCGGTTTTACGAGTTTTAATGCCAGCAATACACAATTCCTTGATAATTTTGGACGCGGCCTGGAAAATAAGACCGATGAATCAAGGACAAACAGCCTGACGACCCTGCGTTCATGGGACAACGGTCTTTCCCTTGAGGCAGAGATTTTGGGGATCAACGATCTCAGAGAGGATACCAACGAAGAGATCCCGCTCTGGAAGTTGCCGGCGTTGAGCTTCACTGGCCTGCTTCCTGTGGCCAAAACAGGTGTGGACTTCCGCTGGAACGCCGATTACGTCCACTACTGGCGCGAAGAGGGAGTGACTGCCCAAAGATTCGACCTTTTCCCGGAAATCACCTTTTCCGTACCGCTGAGCCGCTACCTGGAAACGACAATGACAGCGGGTGTTCGTGACACAGCCTACATCATTGACGATAACGGCGATGAAGAATGGGCAGACAGCAGCAGTGCCAACCGTTTTCTTGCCAATTTCAACACCGAGATCAGCTCCACCCTGATGCGTGATTTTTCGATCAACTTCAGCAGGGCCGATGAGTTGAAGCATACCCTGCGGCCCTATGTCGGGTACTCCTTTATCTCCGACGACGATCAAAATGATCTGCCGCAGTTTGACTCCATTGACAATATTGATAACAAGAGCCTTCTCTACTATGGCCTGGATAATTATTTTGATCTCTACGGCTCCGGAGGCAAAAAATCTTACGGACGCTCTTATGCCGTACTGAAATTCCGCCAGGGGTATAGCCTCAAAGAAGAGGATGAAGAAACGCCCTTCACCCCGGTTAACCTTCGTCTGGAATACTACCCAGTAGAGAGATTTCGCTTCATTTACAAGACCGATATTGATGTCTATGACGATGGCTGGTTCCGCCACAGTGTCGAGGCTGACTACAAAAGCAGTCGTGGTGATGCCTTTGCCCTCGATTACCGCTATGACAGCGTCAATGACATCAACTCCATCAGTGGCTCTGCATGGATAGTGCTTCCCTATCATTTTGCAGCAGGGTACAGTCTGCAACGCTCAATTGAGGATGACCAGACTATCGAAGAGATTTATCGGCTTCTCTACCAGGCACCCTGCTGGTCCGTGGAGTTGGCTACCGAGCGTAACGAAAGCGATACAACGTTCATGGTTTTGTTCAGACTGGCCAACATCGGTGCTCCTGTGGGTATGAATTTCTGAGCGCTTGAACCCAGCCGCATGTTTGACGTTTTCAATGGAGACGCTGATGGTATCTGTGCCCTTCACCAGTTGCGTCTCCGCTATCCGCAACCAGAAAATCATCTGATCACCGGAGTCAAACGGGATATAGTTCTCCTGGCAAACGTTGAGGCCAGAGAAACGGACATCACGGTACTGGATATCTCCCTCGATCGTAACCGTATCGAACTGGAACGCCTGCTTGCTGCCGGGAACCGAGTTTTTTATGCTGATCATCATTATGGCGGCATCCTCCCGGATCACCCCGGGCTCACTGCACATATTGATCCACAACCCCAGACCTGTACTTCGCTTATTATCAATACGCTGTTGGAAGGGGCATATGTATCCTGGGCTGTCGTCGGTGCCTATGGGGATAACCTCAATGATGTTGCAGAAAAAACAGGCCGCCGTGCTGGTCTTGGCTCCTCACAACTTGTGATTCTCCAGGAGTTGGGGGTTCTCCTCAATTACAATAGCTACGGTGAATCCCTTGAAGACCTGTATTTCCCCCCAAAAAATCTCTATCAGGAACTACACCAGTACTCGGACCCTTTTATCTTTGGACGGGACTCGACCATCGCTGAATCCCTGCGCAGAGGGTATGCTGATGACATGGCACAGGCCTCCGCCATCCCTCCCCTCCAGCACAACAGTTCCAGCCGAGTCTATCGCCTTCCAGAAAAGCCCTGGGCCCGCAGGATCAGTGGCGTTTTTGCCAATCATCTTGCCCGTGAACAGCCACATCTGGCCCACGCGCTGATCAACACCAACAGTGACGACAGCCTCCGGATCAGTGTCCGTGCACCTCTTCGCACTGGCACCGGCGCCGACAGCCTGTGCAGAGCCTTTCCCACAGGTGGAGGCCGGGCTGCTGCTGCCGGCATCAATCGACTCCCGGGAAATCAGTTACAAAGATTCCTCGACGTCTTCAGCCATCACTTCGCCAGCAACTGATGCCTGCCATGCCCCATCATCTTCTTTGCCTGTTAACCTCACTCCTGCTCCTGTTACCTTCAGTCGGGCTCACAGGTGAAAAATCGGCAGCAGAACAGGTCCGCGACAAGGAGCCTATTGAGCTGAACCAGCCCAGGTATCAGGAGTTATTCGCCGAACTAAGAGCTGTCCACGGCTTCAGCCAAAAAGAACTCGACGCACTCTTTACCGGGGTGAACATTTCACGGCGGGTTCTCGAGCTGATGGATACCCAGTGGGAGGCCAAGCCCTATTACCAGTATGAGCCGCTCTTCGTTACCCGTTCTTCCATCAAGAAAGGACAGGAGATGATGCGCAGATACCGCGTCCTCCTGGAACAGATCGAGCAACAGTTTGGTGTGGATCGGGAGATTGTTATCGCTATCTGGGGGATTGAAACACGTTATGGCGCCAATCAGGGAGGATTCAACGTCTTTCGTACCCTCAATACCCTGTTCGCCGCCTATCCCAGACGGTCACAATTTTTTCGTGGTCAACTGATCGAGTTTTTGCTGCTTTGTCGTGAGAACAGCGTTGATCCCCGGCAGGTCAAAGGCAGTTATGCTGGTGCCTTTGGCCAGACCCAGTTCATTCCCAGCTCATTTCGCCGCTACGGTGTCAGTTTTGACGGCGATACCCGGGTGGATGTGTGGAATTCTGTTCCCGATATTCTCGCCTCGATTGCAAATTATCTGCAGCAGTTTGGCTGGGTCCTGGATGCGCCATGTGCCGTCGATATCGGCAATGAGCTCCATGATCCCCGGCTGGTGGCGGCCTATCATAAGGGACGGAACGGCCACGTTTCCCGTGAAGTAGTGATGCAGAGTCAGGGTCTGGAAATGCCTCGGTCTCCGGCTGGTCTGCCGCTTACCATCGTTGGCCTTAAACGTGACCCAAAAGAGAAGGATACCATGCGTTATCTTGCCGGTTACCCGAATTTTCAGGCGATCACCGCATGGAACCACTCCAACTCGTATGCCATGGCTGTCTCTGCGCTTGGTCGGGCAATAGCCAGTGAACACTGAGTCGCTGTCTCCGATGCCTCTCTCTGCCTGGCGCATCCTGCTTACAGCTTTTTTGATCCTTGTTGGCCTGGCACGCGGTGCAGCCGCGACAGATCAGCAGCACCCCTGGCTCTCCGACGACATGCGATATCGTTCTCTGTCAACGGCCCTTGAGCAGAGTCTTGGATATTTACGCCAGCGTTCAGCAGAGACAACCTTCACCTTAGGCAACAGGCAGGTCTCCCGCAGTCACCTGGTCGCTTCCCTGCAGGCCTTCCGACGTATTGCCCTGGCACGACCAAGCACTCAACGCCTCAACATTCTCCTTTCCCGCTACTTTGTCCTCTACAAGGTAGGAGGCCCCAACCTTTTTCCCCAAAAAAACAAGGTACTGGTTACCGGCTACTACCAACCCATTATTAAGGGGTGTCTGCAGCGCAAGCCTCCGTATATCCACCCGCTGTTCGCTGTTCCGGATGACCTGGCTGTCCGTCATCATTCACCGCACTCGACTGTTGGACGACTCGAAGGTGCTGCCTTTTCACCGTACTGGAGTCGTGCGGAAATTGAGACCCAGGGAAAAGCAAAAGGCCATGAACTGGTCTGGCTCGGCGATCCCTTTGACGCCTTCAATCTTCACATCCAGGGGTCAGGCCTGGTCAGTTTCCCGGATGGGAGTACCCGTGGCGTTCACTACGCTTCAAGCAACGGCCACCCATACAGAAGCATTGGTCGCTATATGGTGGAGACAGGAAAAATGCGTCTTGAAGAGGTGAGCATGAGTGCCATCAGACACTACCTCGACAATCACCCGGAGGAACGCGAGACTATCCTGGAACACAATCCGTCCTTTATCTTTTTTGAATGGAGTGATGCCAAGGGTGCCATCGGCAATCTCGGCAAGGAACTGGTTGCCGGCCGATCCATAGCTGTGGATCAACACTGCTTCCCTCCGGCAGCCCTGGGATTTCTGCGCACGCGCAAGCCCCTGATAGACAAGGGACGTGTGGTTAACTGGGTTGATCTTGAGCGTTTCGTCACCGTTCACGATACCGGTTCGGCCATTCGTGGCCCGCAGCGCCTGGATCTTTACTGGGGAACAGGGGAGCAGGCCGGTCTGGCTGCCGGCCATATGAAGGAAAACGGGACCCTGTATTTTCTTCTGCTCAAAGAAGGTCTTCGTCCGGAAAACATTCACCTCTAAAAGCATGAAACGTGAGTACCTTTTCCGCTGAATATGTTTTCCTACCGCCGTCGCGATGTAACCCTGCTTGAGACCCTCAAAAATGATCAGCTGGACGTCCCTGGGCCATGCCACCAAACCGTTCCCAGAAATCAGGAAAGGATTTGTCGACACATCGCTCACCAGTGATACGTACCCCGGGGACACGAAGTCCAGCCACGGCAAAACTCATGGCAATGCGATGATCGTCGTAGGTTTCGATCTCGGCACCATGGAGGTTGACACCGCCCGCCCGGCCATGGATGGTCATGGCGTCCTCCTGCTCATCGACCTTGGCACCCATCCTCCGAAGCTCAGTAACCACGGCCGATAAACGATCACACTCTTTAACCCTGAGATGGGCAATATTCCGGATAACAGTGCTGCCTTCCGCAAATGCCGCCACCACCGCCAGCGTCGGTGCGACATCAGGCATGTCACCCATATCCACCTCTATGGCTTCGAGTCGTTGCGGACCGATTACAGTAAAGCCGGAAGCTGCCTGGCGAACACTGCACCCCATACGTGCCAGCAGAGGAACCAGCCCGGTATCACCCTGCAATGAAGGCACCGGCACATTGGTCACGGTCACCTGTCCGCCACTTACTGCTGCTGCTGCCCAAAAATAGGAAGCACCGGAAGCGTCACCTTCCACGGTATACGCTCTTGCCTTATACACCCCTGTGGGAATCCGGAAACGAGTAAATCCGGGAGCCACCTCTCCGCTGATACCAAATGCTGCCATCACAGCCAGCGTCATCTCCACATAGGGACGAGACAGCACCACACCCTGCACTTCCAGTTCAGCAGCACTTTTGCCATAGGGTGCTACCAGCAGCAACGACGACAGATACTGGCTGGATTTGCCCTCGGGAAGTACGGTACGGCCGCCGGCCAGACCATGGGCCTGAATGGTCAGTGGCGGGCAGCCCGTCCCGGCATCACTGACAATATCTACGTCCCAGCCGTGCAGGGCCATTAGTAATGGCTGGATGGGTCGTTCACGCATCCGCTTGTCACCGGTAATGTGAAAGCGTCCATACCCCAGGCTAGCCACAGAGGTAAAAAAACGGGTTGCAGTGCCGTTGTTGCCTAAAAAAATATCCTTTTTTGGTTCACGGACAAGACCTCCTCCCCCTGTTATCTTCCAACACCTCGGATCGCTGTCATCCACGGCGATACCTACGGCACGTAACGCCTCAATGGTGTAACCGGTATCTTCACTGGCCAGCGGATGCCGAAGGCTGGACTCTCCCTCTGCCAAAGCAGCAGCGATCAGGGCCCGCTGGGTAAGACTTTTGGAACCTGGTACTTCCAGGACAGCCCGCAGGTCAGTTACCGGTTGTATCTCGATCATAACGGCCTCTGCTGATTCACTATAGGGTTTCTCGAATAATTACTACAGCAAAACGAGTACGATATTCGTTTTAACTATCTGAATTGTTGATACTATGCTATACTTCTCCATCCTTTTCAACT
>PDTC01000023.1 GCA_002748735.1 Desulfobulbus propionicus
GTAATCGCTGCCGTTAATGTCGTCTTCCCATGGTCAATATGACCGATTGTCCCTACGTTTACATGCGGCTTCGTGCGCTCAAATTTTTCCTTTGCCATGGATTAGCCTCGTTCGCTTAGCTCAATTAAAAACCATGAATTTTCTGTATTACAAGTTCGGCCTGCCTGGCGGGCACGACCGCAAACTCGCTAAACTGCATTGTAAAAGTCGCTCTGCCCTGGGTCGCTGACCTGAGATCCGTCGAGTAGCCGAACATCTCAGCCAGAGGTGTTCGGGCCCGGACAACCTGCCGACCACCTTCAGCCTCCACCCCGGTAACCTGAGCCCGTTTCCGATTGAGGTCGTTGATGACATCCCCGAGGTACTCCTCCGGGGTAACAACTTCAAGCTCCATAACAGGTTCCATGAGCACCGGCTCTGCCTGTGCCGAAGCCTTGCGGCAGGCCATGGTAGCGGCCACACCAAAGGCCATCTCCGTGGAGTGCTCCTCGTCATAGGAACCATCCACAAGCGTTGCTTCAACGTCAAGCAACGGATACCCAACAAGGGGCCCAGAATCCAGACTGTCGCGCACACCGGCCTCTATCGCGCTCAGATACTGCGCCGGGACCTGCAGCTCATCCACCTCGCAGGCAAAGGTAACTCCCTGACCCTTCTGGCCAGGCCTAAGCCTGATTTCCACGTGTCCGTACTGCAGCCTGCCACTGCCCATTGTCTCAAATCTGCCCTCAGCAGTAGCCTCGGCTGTAATCGCCTCCCTAAAGGAAACCTGGGGCTTGCCGACGTTGGCAGCGACCTTGAACTCCCTCACCAGCCGGTCAGTGATGATCTCCAGGTGCAATTCGCCCATGCCCGAGATAATTCGCTGTCCGGTGTCCTCGTTGAGGCTCACCCGAAAGCTGGGGTCTTCACTGGCAACCTTCTCCAGTGCTTCATTGAGCCTGGCCTCGTCAGCCTTTGTCTTCGGCTCAATGGCAACGCCGATAACCGGCTCCGGAAACTCCATGGTTTCCAGGGCTATGTAATCTCCATTGTCGCAGAGCGTGTCACCGGTGGTCGAAAATTTCAACCCGACAATGGCGCCGATATCACCCGTGCCGATGGTATCGACTTCTTCACGTTTGTTGGCGTGAAGTTTTAACAGTTTCGAGATCTTTTCCTGTTTCCGCTTCAGCGGGTTGAACACCTTGTCGCCGACCGTAAATGCCCCGGAATAGACGCGGACAAAGCCAAGGCTACCGACAAAGGGATCAGACTGCAGCTTGAACACCAAGCCACAAAACTTTTCGCTCCGTTCAGGTTTACGGACAAGCGGCTCACCGTTCTTGTCCTTCCCCACAACCGGGGGAACATCTACGGGCGAGGGCAGATACCGGGCAACTGCATCCAAGAGCGGCTGCACGCCTTTGTTCTTAAAGGCAGATCCGCATAATACCGGCACCACATCAAGGGAGAGCGTTGCCTTTCGCAACACTCGGTGCACCTCACCAGGAGCGATCTCTTGATCATCCAGGTATTTTTCCATGAGCTCCTCATCGAAGTCGGCCAACTTCTCGAGAAGCTTCATTCTGGCGGCCGTAGATCTGTGCTGTTCAGGCCCAGGAATCGGCTCAACGACGACATCGTTCCCCAAGGATTGTTCATCGAATCGAACCAGTTTCTGCTGTATCAGGTCAATAACCCCTGAGAAACCGTCTTCAGCACCACAGGGCAGCGTGATAACAGCGGGATTAGCTCCCAGCCGCTCCTCAAGCTGCCCAACGCATTTGTCAAAATCTGCACCAATCCGGTCCATCTTGTTGACAAAGGCGATGCGCGGTATCTGGTAACGGTTTGCTTGCCGCCAGACCGTTTCAGACTGCGGTTCTACGCCGCCAACCGCGCAAAAGACAGCAATTACGCCGTCCAGCACCCTGAGACACCGCTCCACCTCTACAGTGAAATCAACATGCCCGGGTGTATCGATGATGTTGATAACAACATCCTTCCATCTGCAGGTCGTTGCCGCGGAGGTGATCGTTATTCCCCGCTCTTGCTCCTGCTCCATCCAGTCCATGACAGCAGCGCCATCATGAACCTCACCAAGTTTATGTGACCTGCCGGTGTAAAAGAGGATCCGCTCTGTGGTGGTGGTCTTACCCGCGTCTATATGGGCCATAATGCCAATATTACGCAGGTTGGCTAATGCCCCTCCCCCGACCGCCGCCATAGTGTACTCTCTTTCGTGCCATCCTCAGGTCACCGTCAAGAACGGTACTTCCTAGCTGATTCCTCAAATTAAGTCAACCACAATACCGCCTTTCCTGAAAAAAAAAAGCTACCAGCGATAATGGGCAAAGGCCTTGTTAGCTTCGGCCATCTTGTGGGTGTCATCCTTTTTCTTCACTGAGGCGCCACGGTTGTTATAGGCATCAAGCAGCTCTGCCGCCAGGCGCTGGCTCATGGCCTGCCCTGAACGGGCCTTGGCAAATCCGATAATCCAGCGAATGGCCAAGGCATTACGTCGTTCCGGTCGCACCTCGATCGGCACCTGATAGGTAGCACCGCCAACCCTGCGGCTCTTGACCTCAACCCGCGGACGCACATTTTCCATGGCCTCCTCAAAGACAGCCAACGGGTCAGCATCGCTTATCTTGCTCTCAATGATCTCAAGGGCATCATAAAAAATCCCCCTGGCAACCGTCTTTTTGCCGCGCTCCATCAAGCCATTAGTGAACTTGGAGACCAGCATTGAATTGAACTTTGGATCAGGCGCCAGTGGTCGTTTTTCTGTCAGTTTTTTTCTCGGCATGTTCAGAGACTCCGCATCTACTAGTAACAGCTGCTATTTTGGCCGCTTGGCGCCATATTTCGAACGTCCTTGCCGACGATCACTTACCCCCAGCGAGTCCAGTGTTCCCCGGACGATATGATAGCGAACACCGGGAAGGTCTTTGACACGGCCGCCCCGGATGAGCACCACCGAGTGCTCCTGTAAGTTATGCCCGATACCCGGAATATAGGAGGTTACCTCAATACCGTTGGTCAACCGGACCCTCGCTACTTTGCGCAAAGCGGAGTTCGGCTTTTTCGGCGTCGTGGTATAAACGCGCACGCAAACACCTCTTTTTTGCGGGCAGTTCTGCAACGCCGGAGTATTTGACCGCTTGGTGATTTTTTTTCGTCTTTTCCGGACAAGTTGATTAATCGTTGGCATTCAGACCACTCCTCTAATAAATATGCTTCTGGTCAGCATTTTCATATCTGACACGAAGGGCAGTATATTTAATCTATTGAAAAATCTGTGTCAAGTTTATTTTAGCTTCCCTCTTCACTGAGTTCATAGCGCCCCAGTCCGGTTCCAGCAGAGATCAACCGCCCCATTATTACATTCTCTTTGAGACCGAGCAGCTCGTCCACCTTGCCAGCCATGGCAGCATTGGTCAACACCTTGGTGGTTTCCTGGAAGCTAGCCGCTGAAATGAAGGAGTCTGTGGAGAGTGACGCCTTGGTAACTCCAAGAAGAAGAGGTTCAGCCGCAGCAGGTTTGAGCTCAGCCTCACCTGCGCCTCGCAGGCGTTCGTTCTCGGCGAGTACTCGTTCGTTTTCCTCGTTGAATTTCCACCACTCCACCTGCTGATCCATGGTGAAACGGGAGTCTCCGGGATCAGTCACCCGTACCCTTTTCAACATCTGCCGAACAATGGTCTCTATGTGCTTATCGTTAATCTTAACGCCCTGGAGGCGGTAAACCTCCTGAATTTCATCAACAAGAAAACGGGCCAGCTCTTCGGCGCCCAGCACCCTGAGGATGTCATTGGGCAGGATGGAGCCCTCCATCAACTGCTCGCCAGCCTTGACATAATCTCCTTCATGGACAGTGACGTGTTTAGCCTTGGGGATAAGATACTCCATGGGGTCACCATGCTCTGGCGTCACAACGACCCGTCGTTTCCCCTTAAGATCTTTGCCAAAGGTGACCCGGCCATTAATCTCGGAAACGATCGCCTGCTCCTTGGGCTTGCGAACTTCAAACAACTCGGCAACCCGGGGCAGACCGCCAGTAATATCCTTGGTTTTGGTCGTCTCCCTGGGAATCTTGGCAACCACCGTGCCCGGGGTGATGATTTCGCCCTCGTCCACAGTGATAATAGACCCGACCGGCAGCGGATACCGGGCAGGCAGGTCTGTTGCTGGCAATTTTTTTGTCTTGCCGGTCTTCTCATTTTTGATGGAAACCCTGGGGTTTAACTGATCAGAAGACGGCGTTGCCACAATAACCTTACTCGCCTTACCAGTAATCTGGTCAACCCGCTCCTGCATGGAGCTACCCTCAAGGACATCCCCGTACTTGACCTTACCGCCAGTCTCCGAGACAATGGGAATGGAAAAGGCATCCCAGTCGGCAATGATTGCGCCAGGTTCGACATCTTCTCCGTCATGAATCTTGAGCTCGGCGCCATACGGCACAGGAAAACGCTCACGATCGACACCCTTTTCGTCGAGCACAAAGATCTCGGCGTTGCGGTTCATGACAACATCTTTACCGTCGCGATTTTGTACCGAATGCAGATTCTTAAACCGGAGGGTTCCGCCACGCTGGGTTCGTACTTCAGCCTGTTCGATGGCCCGGCTTGCAGTTCCACCGATGTGGAAGGTCCGCATGGTCAGCTGGGTCCCTGGCTCACCGATGGACTGCGCAGCGATAATCCCCACAGCCTCGCCGATATTCACCATATGACCGCGACCAAGATCACGACCATAACACATCGCGCAGACACCGCGTTTGGCCTCGCAGGTCAAGACTGAACGAATCTGTACCTGATCAATACCGGCAGCTTCGATCGCATCGACCTTGTCCTCGGTGATCTCCTCGTCCATCTCCACCAGTATTTCGCCGGAGTGGGGATCGACAACGTCATCGAGTGCGACACGGCCAAGGATGCGCTCACCAATACGGACGATGACCTCACCACCCTCGATCAGTGGTTCGGCAAGGGTTCCCCGCATGGTCCCGCAGTCTTTCATGACAATCGTCGAGTCCTGGGCAACATCGACGAGCCGACGGGTCAGATACCCGGAGTTGGCGGTCTTCAGGGCAGTATCCGCCAGACCTTTCCGGGCCCCGTGGGTGGAGATGAAGTACTCAAGCACGTTAAGCCCTTCGCGGAAGTTTGCCTTGATCGGCGTCTCAATGATTTCCCCGGAGGGTTTGGCCATAAGCCCGCGCATCCCGGCGAGCTGGCGGATCTGATCCTTGGAGCCACGAGCACCGGAGTCTGCCATGATATACACCGCATTAAAGCTCTTGATCTCCTGCAGCTGTCTATCGGCGGTCTGAACGTATTCCACCGCCATCTCATCCATCATCTCCTTGGTGATACGATCGGTGGCCTTGGACCAGATATCGATAACCTTGTTATACTTTTCACCATCGGTAATGAGGCCGTCGCTGTACTGCTGTTCGACATCCGCCGCCTTTTTTTCGGCCTCTTCGACAAATTCCTCCTTGGCCACCGGGATCTTCATGTCATTGATGCAGATGGAAATACCGGCCCTCGTCGCGAACTCGTACCCCATATCCTTGAGGCGATCAGCAAGAATGACCGTATCTTTGGTGCCGGCATGCCGATAGGTGTAATCGATAAGAAAGGCCAGCTCACGCTTGGCGAGCTCTTTGTTCACCAGTGAGAAGGGCACTGTCGGTGGCAGAAGTTCGGCGACAAGCACTCGGCCAATGGTGGTTTCCACCAGAGCGCCGTCAATGCGCACCTTTACCCTGGCCTGCAGGTGGACAGCATCATGATCAAAGGCCATCCGTGCCTCGGCTGGAGAACCAAAGACAGAACCCTCACCCTTGCCCCCCAAGCGTTCCCTGGTCATATAGTACAGCCCGAGAACAATATCCTGACTGGGAATGATGATAGGACCGCCATTGGCCGGGGACAGAATATTATTGGTGCTCATCATCAGCACCCGGGCTTCCACCTGAGATTCCACGGAAAGAGGGACATGGACGGCCATCTGGTCACCATCGAAGTCTGCGTTAAAAGCGGCACAGACCAGGGGATGCAGCTGAATGGCCTTCCCTTCGATAAGCAACACCTCAAAGGCCTGCATGCCCAAACGATGCAGGGTCGGCGCCCGGTTAAGGATAACCGGGTATTCACGGACAATGTCGTCAAGGACGTCCCAAACCTCTTTGGTCCCCTTTTCCACCATCTTACGTGCACTCTTGATGGTACTCACCGCCCCCATTCGTTCAAGGCGGTTGTAGATAAAGGGTTTAAAGAGCTCCAGGGCCATCTTCTTAGGCAGCCCACATTGATGCAGCCTGAGATGCGGGCCAACAACGATAACTGAACGGCCAGAGTAATCGACGCGTTTTCCCAGCAGATTCTGGCGAAAGCGTCCCTGCTTCCCCTTGAGCATATCGGAAAGCGACTTGAGGGGGCGTTTGTTCGGTCCGGTAATGGTGCGTCCGCGCCGGCCATTATCAAAGAGGACATCAACGGCTTCCTGCAGCATCCGTTTTTCATTGCGAATGATGATGTCAGGGGCATCGAGCTCAAGCAGCCGTTTGAGACGATTGTTGCGGTTTATGACCCGCCGGTACAAATCATTGAGGTCACTGGTAGCGAACCGCCCACCCTCCAGGGGCACCAGCGGGCGAAGATCTGGAGGCAGCACCGGAATAACCTCGAGAATCATCCACTCCGGCCGATTGCCGGACTCCTGAAACGCCTCCACTGCGGTGAGCCGCTTACCGAACTTTGTCCGCTTGGTAACCGAGTTGGTCTCTTTCATCTGCTCGCGAAGCTCTTTGGAGAGGGTCTCCAGATCAAGCCCGGAAAGCAGCAGACGGATGGCTTCCGCACCAATCCCCACAGTGAATTGTCCGGGATACTCCTCAAGTCTTTGCCGGTACTGCTCCTCGTTGAGTAGGTCGCAGACCTTGATGGCCTCGGTTGCCGACGTCAGGACCACATAGGACTCGAAGTAGAGAATTCGCTCAAGCTGCTTGAGCGTCATGTCGAGTACGGCTCCAATCTTCGACGGTAGCGACTTCAAGAACCAGATATGGGCCACGGGTGCGGCCAGCTCGATGTGGCCGAGCCGATCACGGCGGACCTTGGACTGAATAACCTCCACCCCGCATTTTTCACAGACCACACCTCGGTGCTTCATGCGCTTGTACTTGCCGCAGTTGCACTCGTAGTCCTTGACCGGCCCAAAAATTTTCGCACAAAACAAGCCATCACGCTCCGGCTTGAAGGTCCGGTAATTGATTGTTTCAGGTTTTTTCACCTCACCATGGGACCATTCACGAATCTTCTCAGGAGAGGCAAGGGATATCTTGACCTTGTTAAACTTGACCGGGCCCTTTGGTTTTGCAAAGAAACTAAAAAGTTCTTCCACGAAATCACCTATGTATTATATCATCGAATACCAGTTAACCTTACCCGCACACATGGACGTTCACCGGGAATTACTCCAGGAGTTCCACGTCCAGACAAAGTCCCTTCAACTCCTTGACAAGGACATGAAAAGACTCGGGGAGTCCGGTTTCCAGAAAATTGGTCCCTTTCACGATCTTCTCGTACATGGTGGTCCGCCCCTCAACATCGTCAGACTTGACGGTGAGAAATTCTTTGAGTGTATAGGCGGCACCATAGGCCTCCATGGCCCATACCTCCATCTCGCCCAGCCGCTGTCCACCAAACTGGGCCTTACCTCCGAGGGGCTGCTGGGTCACCAGCGAGTAGGGACCGGTTGATCGGGCATGAATCTTATTGTCCACCAGGTGATGCAGCTTGAGCATGTACATGGTGCCCACTGTGACCTTGTTGGCAAAGGGATCACCACTGAGACCATCGTACAGGGTCGCCTGTCCCACCTCGTCGAGGCCGGCCTCCACCAGCAGTCTGCGAATCTCTGTTTCAGAAGCCCCGTCAAACACAGGGGTAGCCACGTGTACCCCGTGCATATACTTGCGGGCCTGGTCAACAAGCTGGGCATCATCGAGCCCTGCGGTCAGCCGCTCGTACTCGTCGACACTGTAGAGCGCCTGCAGCCGCTGCCGTAAAAGGTCGGCCTCGTTTCGCCGGGCAAGCTCGGCCAACTGCTCTCCCAGCTTTTTAGCGGCATACCCCAGGTGGCATTCCAGGACCTGGCCGACGTTCATACGTGATGGAACACCCAGGGGATTAAGGACAATATCAACGGTAGTCCCATCTTCAAAAAACGGCATGTCTTCCTCAGGGAGCAACCGGGAGACCACGCCCTTGTTGCCGTGTCGCCCAGCCATCTTGTCGCCCACGGCAAGCCTGCGCTTGGTGGCCACGTAGATCTTGACCATCTTGACAACCCCTGGAGGCAGGTCATCACCCTTTTCCATACGTTCAACAATGCCCTGGTAGCGCTCACGAACCATTGCTGCCTGCCGATTGAAACGTTCAAAAACAGCCTCGATCTCTCCTTCCAGTTCGGCACGCCCGGAGAAATCGATCTGGCGCAGTTCAGTAAACGGTACGCCATCAATCACCTTGGGGGTGACCTTCTTTCCGAGTTTGAGCAGGACCTTTCCCTTGCCATCGGTAACGTCACGCTTGGCAGTACGCCCGGCAAGGATATCGCCAAGAGAACGACGAACAGCCTTTTTCAGGCTTTTTACCTCGTCTTCCATGTCACGGTTGAGCCGTTCAATTTCAGCTTCTTCAATGAGCAGGGTCCGTTCGTCCTTATCCACGCCTTTTCGGGAAAAGACCTTGGCATCAATGACAACGCCTTCGATTCCAGGAGGTACCCTGAGTGACGAATCCTTGACGTCACCAGCTTTTTCCCCAAAAATTGCCCGCAGTAGCTTCTCTTCGGGCGAGAGCATCGTCTCCCCTTTGGGAGTGACCTTGCCCACCAGCATGTCGCCAGCGTGCACTTCGGCACCGATACGAATGATACCCGACTCATCCAGATCCCTCAGCGCCTCCTCGCCAACATTGGGAATATCCCGGGTAATCTCTTCCTTCCCCAGCTTGGTATCACGGGCCATGGTTTCGAAGATCTCGATATGGACACTGGTAAAGGTGTCCTCACGCAACAACCGCTCATTGACGAGGATCGAATCCTCAAAGTTGTAGCCACGCCACGGCATAAAGGCGATGGTCACATTTTTTCCCAGACCCAGTTCACCACTCTCGCAGGAAGGCCCATCGGCAAGAACGGTCCCCTGCTCGACCTTTTGCCCGGGAAAAACCAGGGCTTTCTGGTTGAAGCAGGTGTTCTGATTGGATTTTTTGTACTTTGACAGATGATAGATGCCGACACCGGTTTCAAAACCGTCCGTCCCTGGTTGACTGTACCTGACCACCACACGATTGGCATCTGCCTCTTCGACCACGCCTTCACCCTCTGCAAGCAGACAGGCCCCGGAATCGGTGGCCACGTACTTCTCTATGCCGGTTCCCACAAGCGGGGCTGCAGTTTTGAGCAGTGGCACTGCTTGGCGCTGCATGTTGGACCCCATAAGTGCACGGTTGGCGTCGTCATTCTCCAAAAAAGGCACCAGGGACGCAGCCACAGAGACCATCTGGTTTGGCGCCACATCCATGCGGTCAACCTCGGTTGCAGACGTCATGATAACCTCGTTTTCATGACGGGCGATAAACAGGTCCTCGGTCAGCATCGCCCCCTTCATCTCAATTTTCGCCGGCGCTATCACATGGCGCTCTTCCTCTGTGGCGGAAAGATACTCGTATTCAGCCGACACCTTACGGTCCTCGACAAACCGGTAGGGCGTCTCTATAAAGCCATACGGATTGACCTTGGCATAGGTAGCCAGAGAGACAATCAGCCCGATATTAGGACCTTCAGGAGTCTCAACCGGGCAGATCCGTCCATAATGGGTGGGATGCACATCGCGGACCTCAAAGCCGGCACGTTCACGGGAAAGTCCTCCGGGTCCAAGCGCCGAGAGACGTCGCTTGTGCGTCACCTCGGACAGGGGATTGGTCTGGTCCATGAACTGGGATAACTGACTGGTACCAAAAAACTCCTTGATGGCAGAGGTGACCGGTTTGGGGTTGACAAGATCATGGGGCATGAGTGTTTCAATTTCCTGCAGGGTCATCCGTTCCTTAATGGCACGCTCCATACGAACCAGGCCCATTCGGTATTGATTTTCGCAGAGCTCTCCAACTGTCCGCACCCGGCGGTTACCCAGGTGGTCGATATCATCGCCGTCCTTGAGTTCATCCTTGATACGCACCAGGTGCTTTACCCCTTTAAGGATGTCCTCGCGGGTGAGGGTCCGGTTTTCAATGGGGGTCTTCAGGCCGAGTTTGGTGTTAATCTTGTAACGACCCACCTCGGAGAGGTCATAGGTGGAGGAGTTAAAAAACAGATTCTCAAAAAACGACTGGGCGACTTCAGCGGTCGGAGGACTGGAGGGGCGAAGGCGTCGATAGATCTCAAGCAGGGCAGCCTCTGTGGTTGCAACCTTATCCAGCGCCAAGGTCTTCCTGAAGGAGTCCGAGCGAGTAACACCATCGATGAACAGCACCTCAAACGATGCAATCTTATGCTCACGGATAGCCGCCAGCAGCTCTTCGGTGACGGCGTCGTTGCATCTGCCAAGGATCTCCCCCGTTTCGCTGCACACAACATCTGCAGCCAGGTAACGGTCAAGAAGATTTTCATCCTCAACATCAAGCTCAACTATCCCGGCAGCAACTATCTTTTTAAGCAACGCCTTGGAAACCTTCCGTCCCTGCTTGGCGAGCACCTTCCCGTCTCCAGGGTTTATCAGGTCTTTTTGCAACCGCTGGCCGACAAGGGTTTCTTCGTTAAACTTGAGGGAAAACCGGTCATTGGCAAGGGTGACCTCCTCGACGGGGTAAAACTCACGCAGCAACTCCTCATCGGTATGACCAAGGGCCTTGAGCAGCGTGGTAACCGGAAGTTTACGTCGGCGATCTATGCGAACGTAGAGCACGTCTTTTATGTCGAACTCAAAATCAAGCCATGATCCGCGAACCGGAATGATACGAGCCGAATAGAGCCTCTTCCCGGAGGCATGAGACTTGCCGTTATCATGGGTATAAAACAGGCCAGGGGAGCGCTGCAGCTGATTAACGATAACCCGCTCCGTCCCATTGATAACAAAGACCCCATCCTTGGTCATCAGCGGTAGAGCTCCAAGAAACACCTCCTGTTCCTTGATGTCCCGGACGGATTTCACCTGGGTATCCTCGTCGACGTCATAGGTGATGAGGCGAACAGTGATCTTGACCGGAACTTCGTACGTCATCCCGCGCTCAATGCACTCCGCCACCATATACTTGGGCTCACCAAAGGCATACCGGACAAACTCAAGAGAGCAGAGGCCATTGAAATCCTCGATGGGAAAGATATCCTGAAAAATCGCCTGTAACCCTCGGGGTTCGCGTTGATCCGCATCCACATCAGCCTGCAGAAAGTGTTCGTACGACTCCTTCTGCATGGCAATAAGATGGGGCGGCTCTACAATCTGGTTTGTTTTGGCAAATGATTTTCGAACTCTTTTCATGGATTTCCTCAAGAATTGCCCGAGTCTTCACGACCCGAAGACCCTTTTTATACCGGACTTCATCCCCTTAACACTCCAGGCAACACGCCTGAACGAGGGGTGGTTCTGTAAACGCAGCAACGCTACGAGGGTTGTCCCCCGTAGCGTTTCATCAAAGATGTTGCCCCGGGTGATCCCCGGGGGTGCTACAGCTGAAGGATCTTTTACTTGATCTCTACGGAAGCACCAGCTCCTTCGATCTTCTTCTTGATCTCTTCAGCTTCCTCTTTGGATACACCCTCCTTGACCGGAGCGGGCGTGCTCTCAACAAGCTCTTTCGCTTCTTTAAGGCCCAGCGAGGTAATAGCACGCACCTCTTTAATTACCTTAATCTTTTCGCCGCCGACATCGGTGAGGACAACATCAAACTCTGTCTTCTCTTCAGCTGCTTCAGCTACGGGCCCTGCTGCACCCCCAGCTGCCACAGCCACCGGAGCAGCGGCGGAAACGCCAAATTTTTCTTCCAGTTCCTTGACGAGCTCGGAAAGCTCGAGAACAGACA
The DNA here is from genome assembly GCA_002748735.1 of Desulfobulbus propionicus. GTDB lineage: Bacteria > Desulfobacterota > Desulfobulbia > Desulfobulbales > Desulfobulbaceae > Desulfobulbus_B > Desulfobulbus_B propionicus_A. The sequence continues at coordinate 12,084 of PDTC01000023.1, forward strand.
TGTTGGCAATAAACTCAATTACATCATCTTTGCTAATAGCCATCTATCATTCCTCCTGACAGATAATAAGTTGTGATCAGTACAATCCAGATCTGACTGTTCAGCTTTCCTTCTGGTCCTTAATAGCCTGGAGGGCATAAACCAGTTTCTGCGGAACACCATTGAGAACCCGAACAAACCCTGTGGGAACCGCTGCCATGGTACCGAGGAGCTTGGCGCGCAGTTCGTCTTTTCCAGGAAGCTTAGAGAGCACAGTGACGTCATCGGCACTCAGCACCGAGCCATCCAGATATGCAGATCTGATTTCAAGATTCTCAAAATCCTTGGCAAAAGCCGCCAGAGCCTTGGCTGAACCGACAGGATCATCAAAGGCCACAGCTATGGCGGTGGTTCCCGTGAAATGCTCGCTGAGCACTTCATATTCGGTACCCTGTACAGCCAATCGCAATAAGGTGTTCTTGGCGATCTGGATCTGTGCATTCTGCTCTCTCAGGTCACGGCGCAGTTTTTCCAGTTCCGTTACCTTGAGTCCACGGTAATCAGTAACTACCGCAAACTTGGCTTTGGAAAAGGTCTCGTTCAGCTCACTGACTTTTGAGGCCTTTTCATTTCGATTCAAGGGGTTCACCTCCCTTACTGTTTACGGGACTGGTCGCTGAAAGCAGACAAGAGGAATAATAACTGGCGACGGATACACTCCGTCTTTCCAGGTCTCGGCGGGCAACCGCTGCATGACAACGATTATTAAACACAGGTACCTGCTGTCTCTGACCTTCCCAGGAACACTTTTGTTTTTTCACACGAAAAAACGCCTTACTCTATATACAATACACGGAAACACTAGGTTTCCGTGGTTACGCTTATCCCTTCAGCAGGGTACGGACCTGCAAGGGGTCGACTTTGAGCCCGGGGCCCATCGTGCTGGATAACGAGATACCCCGCAGATAGATCCCCTTGCTGGTCGCAGGTTTGAGCTGGACAAGCTTGTCAACAAAAGCAACGATGTTCTCGCAGAGTTTCTCGGAGCCGAAGGAGACCTTCCCCATAAGCGCGTGCACAACTCCGGCTTTATCGACACGGAAGTCAACCTTCCCCTTCTTGATCTCTTCCACCACCCGGGCAACATCAAAGGTCACCGTGCCAAGCTTGGCGTTGGGCATGAGGTTTCGGGGACCGAGTATACGTCCGATCTTCCCGACTGTTCCCATCATGTCAGGCGTGGCGATAGTACGGTCAAACTCAAGCCAGCCTTCCTTAATCTTTTCCACCAGCTCATCGGCACCGGCATAATCGGCACCGGCGTTCAAGGCCTCACTTTCTTTTTCGCCCTTGGCAAAAACGAGCACACGCAACTGCTTTCCGGTGCCGTGAGGCAGGAGGACACTGGAGCGCACCATCTGGTCAGCATGACGAGGATCAACACCAAGGCGGACAGCTATATCTACAGATTCGTCAAATTTTGCATAGGTGCTTTTCAGGAGCAGCTCAACGGCGTCATCTAGGTTATAGACCTTGCCACGCTCCAGATTAGCGACAACATTTCGGTACTGCTTTCCGTGTTTCGGCATGATATTCCCCTTTTCCTTTCTCCCTGGCCCGTGGGGAGCGGGCAGGTGTAAACGAATGATAAGACGGCTATTCCTTGACGGTAATGCCGCAACTTCTGGCTGTTCCCTCGACAATCCGCATGGCCTGCTCAATATCGTAGGCGTTCAGGTCCGGCATCTTGATTTCGGCAATTTCCCGAATTTTCTCCCTGCCCAGCTCAGCAACACGCTCGCGCTTTGGATTACTGGAACCACTGGCAATACCAGCGGCCTTAAGCAACAGGACAGACGCAGGTGGAGTCTTGGTGATATAGGAAAAGGACCGGTCCGAGTACACGGTGATCACTACCGGAACAATAGTGTCACCCATGGATTGGGTTTTTGCATTAAAGGCCTTGCAAAAATCCATGATATTTACCCCGTGCTGTCCAAGCGCCGGACCGACAGGTGGTGATGGATTCGCCTTACCTGCTGGAATTTGAAGTTTTATGTATGCGCTGATTTTCTTGGCCATTGCTTACTCCTTACTGCTGAGCAACTTTGCTAGCTTTTGTTAACCTGAATATACTCCAGCTCCACAGGCGTAGATCGCCCAAAAATGGATACCATAACTTTAACCCGGCCCTTGTCGGGATACACCTCTTCGATAACACCTTGAAAGTTGGCAAAAGGTCCATCAACAACCCGAACCAGATCGCCTTCGTCAAAGATTACCTTGGGCTTGGGCTTGGCGGCACCTTCCTGGATACGGCCAATAATCTTCATGGCCTCATCATCGGTCAGCGATGGGATGAGCTTTAATTCTTCTGCTCCCAGGCTCTGGTTGGCATTGATGCCGACAAAACCTGTGACCCTCGGAGTCTGCTGGACAGTATGCCAGCTGTGCTCATTCATCTCCATGCGCACCAGAATATATCCGGGAAAAAATTTTCGCTCACTGGTCTTACGGGCACCCTTAACCATCTCCACCACTTGCTCTGTGGGGATAAGGATCTCACCGAACATCTCCTCCTGCCCAGCGGCCTTCACTCGCTCCTCAAGGGTCGCCTTGACCTTGTTCTCAAATCCCGTATGCGTATGAACGATATACCAATTTTTTCCCATAAAGGTCGACTCGCTGCCACTCATCAATTCAGGATAGCGGAAATAAGCTTACCAAGCAAAAGATCCGCTGTTCCCAGATAGATAGCCATCAAGGTAACAAGCACCACGACAAAACCAGTCAACCCGAAAGTGACCTTTTTGTCGGGCCAGGCGATCTTATTGAACTCACCCCTGACCTCTTGAACGAACGCCTTGATACCCGAAGGGGTCAGGTAGTTCTTCGAAGCGGCATTGTCCTTTTTGGCCACCGCCTTGTTCTTGGTGTTTTTCGCCTTTTTGGTGTTTGCCATGATGCTTCCAGAAACGTGATTAGCCGAAAATTATCGAACCACACACCGACACTGGCAGGCCAGGAGGGATTCGAACCCCCAACCCCCGGATTTGGAGTCCGGTGCTCTACCGTTAGAGCTACTGGCCTGCCTTATTTTGTTTCCTTGTGTGGCCTGTGCGTCCTGCAGAACGGGCAGTACTTTTTCAATTCCAGCTTATGGGGAATTGTCCGCTTGTTCTTTGTCGTCGTGTAGTTGCGCTGCTTGCACTCGGTGCAGGCTAACGTAATGATATCTCTCATAATTCTATCCGTTAGAGTGACAGCAGCCGGGCAAAACCCGGCTGCTGATAACTTCATGCGGCTGACTGCCCCTCAGAGGGAGAAGAACGCTTACTCGATAATTTCGCTGACAACACCCGCACCCACGGTACGACCTCCCTCGCGAATCGCAAAGCGAAGCCCTGCCTCCATCGCGATCGGCGTGATCA
>PDTC01000024.1 GCA_002748735.1 Desulfobulbus propionicus
CCCAGCCAGTCACTTTCGACCGACTCTTTATTCAATACTACCATATTTACTTCTATCGGCCCGCTCGCTACTACTCTTCAGTTTTCAAAGATCAAGGCAGGGCTACTCAAGGAGCACTTTGCCCAATAAGACGTGAAACGCTTTTTAGTCAAAAGCGTAGACAATCAAAGTAACTCAGTTGCGCTTGCCTGTCAACGGCTTATTCCCGGTTGCCCGACTCTCATGCTGAGCAACGGGGCGCAAACCTACTGGAAAGCGGTTGTCGTGTCAACAGGAAAATGATCGGTCGGAGATTTTCTTCTCCCCGAGCAGCCCTGTTTGCCGGTAGCGGCTATATCGCGCCAAGATCCCTCACATCTTTATCGCGACTGATCCAGCCATTTTTCCAGGACATCAACGAGCTTTTTCGCCTGGGTTGGACTGGATATGTTAAACTTAGACTTGGGGAAATAGGCGTCGTTTCTCTTCTGATAACGACGGATGGTGTACTTTTCTGCACCATACTCTCCGGTGCCCCTGTTCATCTCCTGGTACTTGAAGATGATGGTTGTCCATGCCCCTTTGGAGAGAATTTCCTTGTCCAGTTCTTTGACAATGAGCCTGCCATCTTCTTCGTAGTTTATCGTGATATCATTGGCATCTGCAGCCATAAAACACCTCGCTGGTGGTGGTTGAAAAGCGGCGCGTAAAGGCACTGCGCGATGAACGGGGCAACAACCTATCGCAGCCAGGTGAAAAAAACAATCGTTGCCGCTTTTTTTGTCGTTTTGGTACCACCCCGGGATCGGCCCCCCGGGGTGGTACCGGGAACGTCAGGGCGTAACCGCTTGCGGGCTCTCAGCAGTGAGACTGAATCGCAGGTTACCACTGCCATCAGCGTCAATGAGGATGTGGTTGCCCGGAACAAATGTTCCCTCCAAAATCTCCATAGCCAGCGGATCCTCGATATGCCGCTGTATTGCCCGTTTGAGCGGCCTGGCGCCAAAGGCCGGGTCATAGCCGGCATTGACCAGCAGTAGCTTCGCCTCTTTGGTCAGGGTTATCTTGAACTTCTGCTGCGCCAGCCGCCTGCTCATCCGTTCTGTCTGAATATCGACAATTTTCAGCAGGTCTTCGCGGCTGAGGCCATGGAAGGTGATCACCTCGTCAACCCGATTAAGAAACTCTGGCTTGAACTGGCGGTGAAGCAGCGCATTGATCTGGCGTTCCATCTCCTCGGGGTCGGTCTGCCCCAGCTCCATGATGATGGGGCTGCCTAGGTTGGAGGTCATGATGAGGATGGTATTCTTGAAGTCCACGGTCCGCCCCTTGCCGTCGGTCATCCGCCCATCGTCGAGCACCTGGAGCAGGACGTTGAAGACGTCCGGGTGCGCCTTTTCAATCTCATCGAGCAAGATGACCGAATACGGCCTGCGTCGTACCGCCTCTGTCAATAGACCGCCTTCATCGTATCCCACGTATCCGGGAGGCGCGCCAATAAGGCGGGCCACCGAATGCTTTTCCATGTACTCTGACATGTCCACCCTGATCATGGCGCTCTCCGCATCAAAGAGAAACTCGGCAAGGCTCCTGGCCAGCTCGGTCTTGCCGACGCCGGTGGGGCCGAGAAAGATGAAGCTGCCCAGGGGGCGGTCAGGGTCCTGGAGGCCGGCGCGGGCTCGGCGAACAGCATTGGCCACGGCCCCTATGGCCTCTTTCTGGCCAATGACCCGTTTGGCGAGGACCTGTTCAGCCCGAACCAGTTTTTCCTTTTCCCCTTCCAGCAGCTTGTCCACAGGGATTCCTGTCCACTTTGCCACCACCGTGGCAACATCTTCTTCAGCGACCTCTTCCTTAAGCATCATCTGGTTCTGCTGCACCTGGGCAAGCTTCCCCTTGGCGTCTTCAAGCTCACGCTGAAGCTCGACAATCCTGCCATAACGAATCTCGGCGACCCGACTGAGATCACCGGTGCGCTCGGCCTGCTGCGCCTCAACCTGAGCTTCATCGATCTTTGCCTTGGTATCACGGATGGCAGCGATGGTCTCCCGTTCCAGAGTCCATTGCGCTTTCATGGCCTTGAGCTGATCGTCGAGGTCGGCCAGCTCCTGCTTCAAGGTCTCCAGCCGTTCACGGGAGGCCTTGTCTTTTTCCTTTTTTAACGCCTCCTGCTCAATCTCCATCTTGATCTTTCGCCGTTCAAGGGTGTCAATTTCCGTGGGCATGGAGTCAATCTCGATACGAAGCCGCGAGGCGGCCTCATCAATGAGATCAATGGCCTTATCCGGAAGAAAGCGGTCGGTGATGTAGCGGTTGGAGAGGGTTACCGCTGCCACGGTCGCCGCATCCTGGATGCGGACGCCGTGGTGCACCTCGTACTTTTCCTTAATACCGCGCAAGATGGCGATGGTGTCCTCTTCGCTGGGTTCCTGCACCAGTACAGGCTGAAAGCGGCGTTCAAGGGCCGCATCTTTTTCGATGTGTTTGCGGTACTCGTCCAGAGTGGTGGCGCCAACGCAGTGCAGTTCTCCTCGGGCCAGGGCGGGCTTGAGCATGTTGGACGCGTCCATTGATCCCTCTGCTGCGCCGGCACCGACCAGGGTGTGAATCTCGTCGATAAACAGGATGATCTTCCCGGCCCTGGCCTCAACCTCCTTGAGGACAGCCTTGAGTCGGTCCTCGAATTCGCCCCGATATTTGGCTCCCGCCACCAGGGCGCCGAGATCAAGGGAGATAACCTGCTTACCGTCCAGGGTGGAGGGTACATCACCATTGACGATACGCTGCGCCAATCCTTCGACAATGGCAGTCTTGCCGACGCCGGGTTCACCGATGAGCACCGGGTTATTTTTGGTGCGCCGCGACAATACCTGAATGATGCGGCGGATTTCTTCATCCCGACCGATGACCGGATCCAGTTTACCCTGACGGGAGATGTCGGTCAGGTTGCGGGCGTATTTTTCCAGAGCCTGGTACTTTTCCTCGGGATAAGGATCAGTGACCCGCTGACTGCCGCGAACGGTTTTCAGGGCCTGGAGAAAGGCGTCTTTGCTCACTCCCTGGCGCTTGAGCATGCGGTTGACCGCCAGGGTTGCATCCTCGAGCATGGCCATGAACAGGTGCTCCTGGCTGACATAATCGTCTTGCATGGCAGCGGCGGTCTTGAATGACCTGTCGAGAAGGGCCCGAAAGGCGCTAGCCGCGTAGGTCTGATTGGCGGCCGCTCCGGAGACCTTGGGCAGCTGCCCGATGAGCTGATTGGTCTCGCTAAGGACGGTGGCCGGAGCGACACCCATCTTCTGCAGGACCGGGGCAACAATACCTTCGGGTTGCTCAAGGATAATCTTGAGCAGATGTTCGGGCTGAATCTCCTGGTGGCCGTTATTCTGGGCGAGATAGTGCGCCGCCTGAATGGCTTCCTGGGATTTAAGGGTGAATTTATCAAGCTGCATATCTTTTCTCCTGTGAATGCCGTGGTCTTTGTACGGCTCCGCTTTTATGAATGTTTTCAGGAGAAATGATAAGGCTGTTTAGAGAGGTGTCAAGATTTTGTCACAACGATTATTACAAAGGTGTAATACCCTTTTGTGTCGGCAAAAAATAAGGCCCCTTTGTTCAAAGGGGCCTTGAAGAGTATCGGTTCAGCCGCCGCAGGAGCCGGAACTGCAGGAACCCGAACTGCAACCGCCTCCGCCACCAAGGGGGATGGCGGGGTTGATGGAAAAACCGGATCTGTAGCCGGCATCGTAGTAATCCACCTTGATCGCTCCACAAGAGGTGAGCAGGCTTTCTTCAACAAGAAAGGTCAGGGAATCTTCGGTGAATGTCCGATCAGTATCTTTTGGCTCATCCAGAGCCAGGCCCAATGAGGGCCCGGATCAGCCGCCCTGCATCAGGGCTATCCGGATTGCAGAATCAATATTGTTCTGCTCCAGATAGGCTTTAAGGTTCTTCTTGGCAGAATCTGTTACTTCAAACATACAGTACCTCCATATGGGTAGCCTGGGTAAGGGGCTGCCGCATTCCTGGCAAAAGGTTTGTGTTGCCGGGCAGCCGTCACTCTATTAGCATAACGTCTCATCCTATCACGATTGTTCCGGTAAAAAAAGACTTAGCTTTATATAATAGGAACACTTTTCGTTTTTTCAATGTTTGCCTGTCATTTCCAGGTCGATTATCCTCCGGTCCTGGTAAACCTACCGAAAAGGACAGCGACAAAGGGAGAGGAGGCATGGGGAGCAGCACCATCCTGCAGGACATTTATGATCGTTTGTTCAGGCACTTCGGACCACAGCACTGGTGGCCCGCAGAGTCGCGCTTTGAGGTGCTGGTCGGAGCGATCCTCACCCAGAATACCAACTGGGGCAACGTTGAGAAGGCACTGGATAATCTAAAAAGCATTGGTCGGCTCGATCTCACCTCCATAGCGGAGATGCCACATGGTCTCCTGGCCGAGTATATTCGACCGGCAGGCTATTATAACCTCAAGGCAAAGCGACTTGCCAACTTGTTGGCACTGATTACGACTGCGTATCAGGGTGATCTGGAGCTGTTCTTTGCCGAGGAGACAGCGGTGCTACGAGAACAGTTACTCAGCGTCAAGGGGGTCGGCCCGGAGACCGCTGATTCTATCCTTCTCTATGCCTGCAATCGTCCAGTCTTTGTTATAGATGCCTATACGTTCAGGATATTGGCACGGCATGGTTTTGAACTCGAGGGCTGGGAGTATGCCCAGCTACAGGAACTGTTCATGGACAATCTGCCCGCGGATGCCGCCCTGTATAACGAGTATCATGCCCTGCTGGTGCAGGTGGGAAAGGACTTCTGCAAGAAGAACAGACCCCACTGTGAAGGATGCCCCCTGCAGGGCGTGCACCTCAGCTGATTGACTCTTGTTCAAGAGGCCTTGCCGATATAGCCCCCGGCCCTCTGGTCTGGTGCCAGAGAAATTTTCTGCAGATGCCCCGGACCATGCTCGCCTCTTTCTTGGTGAGATGCATGCGGCCGAGAAACTGCCGGATGTTACGCATCCAGAAAGTACGGTTGGTTTCCTGGAGAAAGGTGACCTGCTCAAGTGCTTCGGCAAGGTGGCCGTACATGCCTTCCAGGTCAAAAGAGTTGGCATAGTCAGAGGTGGCGGGTTCGTGCCGCTGTGAGGCCAAGGCCTGCACCGCTGTGCTGAGCTCGTAACAGTGGATGGCCACGGCCTGGGCCAGGTTCAGCGAAGCAAAATCAGCGGTGGGGATGGTTGAGGCCCACTGGCAGAGGTCAAGATCTTCATTGGTCAGACCAGCATTTTCCGGGCCGAACATCAGGGCAACCCTGCTCTGCGCAGCCAGGGGGGCAACCTCTGCCATGACTTCCCGCGGTTCCTGAAGGGGAAGTCGCTGTTTGCCCTGTCGGGCGGTTGTTGCCACAAGGAAGTGAAACGGGCTGGCCGCCTCAGCGGTACTCTGGTAACGGCGAAGGTTGCGGATGAGATGGGCAGCCTTGTGGGTGGCCATTTTGAGCATGGCCTCCTCGTCGTACGTCCTTTCGCCAACCACCAGCAGTTCCCTGATTCCGAAGTTGTGGGCGATCCTGGCTGCTGCCCCTATATTTTCAGGAATCCGGGGGTTGACTAGAATGATCCCTGCCTCGGCCAGGGGGTGCTGCTGGTTTGCCGGAATTGTCATGCTGTTGTGCCAAGGCGGGGGGCAGGAATCATTTGCCGGAAGACTCTTCCAGTTCCAGGGGACGACTACCAGACTGCCCCGCCCCACCTCCGGTGGAGGAGGTCATTCGCCTGAAAAAGGGAATAATGCCGCGCTCAGCGTTTTTCATCTCCTCTTCCGCCTCTTTTAAGGTGATCTGCCAGACCGGGGCGAAGCCCGGAGACTTTTCAAACATGATCTCCACCGCCTTCTGGTAGACCTGGGTCTGGCGCAGTTCCTGACGGCCTGGCTTCTGGTTGAGCACCTGCACCATGTTGCGAAGGTTGTCACGCTCCTGCCGGATGGTGTCGATCTCTTTCTTGCGACGCTCGTTCTCCTCGGAGTCTATCTCCAGCTTGGTATGCAGGTGTTCACGGAGTTTTTTCAGGTTGGTGTTGAGTTCGCGGGTTTTCAACAGCGATCTGACATAGAGGATCACCGCCACCAGCAGGCCAATCAGCAGGCCCTTGATGAACGGGTTGGCGAACAGGTTGGCAATCCAGCTGGACTCTTCCATGGAGAACTCCTTGGTATACTCTACAGACATTATGCACACCACCGGCAGGGACGATTGCCAATAACGGCCCCGTCTTCCGGTCGGGCAATGCAGGGTTGAAGGTTCAACGAATACAAATAAAGAAACTTATGGTATTGGCCGAACTTCGTCAAGAAAAACCGCAGGGGCAACCATGTTCAGGTGACGGCTTCATGATCAGCACAGCTGAAGGTGAGCCGCCGGTTCGCGAGGTCCACGTGTTCAAGCACCACGTCGAGTGTCTGACCGAGCTGCACTACCCGGTGAGTGCGTTCACCGATCAGCCGGTGGCCGCGCTTGTCGACAAGATAGTCATCATCGGTCATGGTGGTGAGGGGGATGGCACCACTGATAAAATGGTCGGTGAGTTCGATGAATACGCCAAAGGAGTTCACCCCGGAAACAATAGCGGTAAACTGTTCTCCCAGGCGTGACAGCATATATACGGTCGACAGCCGGGCCCTGATGTCCCGCTCGACATTGACGGCATGACGCTCTCTCTCGGACAGGTACACACCGCTGGAGGCCAGGCTATTTCCCTGCCCTTCAGTTTTTTCAGCCTGCTCCCCCTGCAGGAGCAGGCACTGGAGGGCCCGGTGGGCGACCAGGTCTGGATAGCGGCGGATGGGCGAGGTGAAGTGAAGATAGTACGGGGCGGCGAGGCCAAAATGGCCGTGGTTTTCCGGCGTATACCTGGCCTGCTGCATGGTCCGCAACAGGAGGTTATTGATCACGTATTCGGCGTCTGTCCCCTGTGCCCTGGCAAGGATGCCGGCAAACCAGGCCGGCGACATCTCGGTACGGGGGAGCTCCAATCCCATGGCCCTGGCCGCGTCGGTAAACTGCTCCACCTTGGCCGGATCAGGCTGCTCGTGAATCCTGAAGAGCGCAGGGATGCCGGCATTATAGAGGGTTTCGGCCACCGCTTCATTGGCGGCGAGCATGCACTCTTCGACGAGTTGGTGGGCCCTGCTGCGTTCAGCTACGGTTATCTCGGAGACATGGTCACCGTCGAGGGTGATACGGGCTTCGGGAAGGTTGAACCCGAGGCTGCCACGCTTGCGACGCTGCTGGTTGAGCAGCTCTACAAGAGCGCCGGTGTCCTTGAGCATCGGCAACAGGTCTTGATGGGTGCTGGCGGTCTTCGGACAGTGCAAAAACAGGATGCGGTTAACCTCCTCGTAGGTAAAGCGGCAACGGCTTCGGATCAGGCTTTTTACATAGCGGCTGCTCTGCCGCCGGCCCTGCTGATCAAAGTCGAGGATGACGGTGAATGCCGGCCGGTCTTCTAAGGGAACGAGGCTGCAGAGGTCATTGGACAGCCGTTCGGGCAGCATGGGGATAACCCGATCCGGCAGGTAGATCGAGGTGCCACGGTGAAAGGCCTCACGGTCGATGGCCGTGTCTGGCTGTACATAGGTGCTGACATCGGCGATGGAAACATGAAGGCGGAAGCCGGAGGTGGTAGACTCGACGCAGATGGCATCATCGAAATCCCGGGCGGTCGCGCCGTCGATGGTGACATGGGGAAGGTGACGCAGGTCAAGGCGGTGGGCATCGGGTTGCGTGACAGGGCAAAGCTGGTCGGTCTCTCTTTGCACGGCCTGTGGAAAGCCTGTCGGCAGGGCAAAACGGAGCATGGCCATACGGATCTGGGTTCCGGCATTTTCCGGAGGTCCCAGCAGTTCGACGACCTTTCCTTCCGGACCACGCTCCGGGGTTCCGTAATCGGTTATCTCCACCAGGACAGCGTGGCCGTCGACAGCACCTTTACTGTATTTTTGCCGGATACGTACCGGCTGAGGGAGCTGGTCATGGTCCGGGAGCACCAGGCCATCCCTGCCAGCGTCGGTGAAAATTCCGCAGATCCGAGTAAAGGCACGCTGAACAATCCTTACTACCCGGCCTTCGCGACGGCCTCGCCTGTTACCGATCACTTCGACCATGACCGTGTCACCGCGGACAGCGCTGCCAAGATGTCTGGCAGCAATGAAAATATCCTTTTCCTCTGGTCGCTGGTTGTCCACGGTAGCAAAGCCATCCCCCAGGGAGGAGGTGTCGAGCACTGCCCGGAGCTGGCGGCCATGGTCGCCAACCGCCAGGTATATCTTGCCCTTTCGCCGTACCTTGCCAATGTCGGTAAGCTTGTTCAGTGTTTTTTTTACACGGGCACGCGCTGATCGTGGCAGATGCAGTTCGGCGAGGATCTCAGCAAAATCAAGCGGATGCTTGCGTGTCTGTATCAGGCTGACGATACGCTTGCCCAGTTCTTTCTGCAGGTTGTGGGCCTTTTGCCCTCTTCTGCGGAGCACGGCTGTTTTTTTGCGGCGGCTGTTGAGTCGTTTTCTTCCCACTGGATTGCTCCGGGCACGGGGTGGAGAGGATGCGAAGGAATATTTTCGTTAGCAGTGCATCTGGAGTGAATTTCCTTTGTTCATCATCGGTGATCTGCTAGAGTGCAGGGTATATTTTTTGTAATTTATCCAAGGCGCAAGGAAAGAGAAAGGCTTTTCGTGGCAGGTATGCAACATAAGGCATTTGACATTGAAGGATACCGGTCGAGAATGGAGACATACCTTGGCGACCGTACCGAAGAAAATGGTGTCTTCTGGGATGCCTTGGATTTCGCTCTCAAGGCCCATGCCGACCAGTGGCGTCGATCCGGGGATCCGTACATCATGCATCCCTGCAGTGTCGCCGAGATCCTTGCTGAAGAACTTGATATTCGCGAACCTGAGATCCTCGCCGCTGCCTTGTTGCATGACACGGTCGAGGATGTTGATGAGATCACCAACGAGGTGGTGTGCGAGCATTTCGGTCCCAATGTCGAGGCCATTGTTGACGGTTGTACCAAGGTACATAAGGTAAGTGGCGATCGTCAGCTGTTTAAGAAGCAGGTTCACCGGAAAATTTTTTCAGGGGCTGCGGCAAAACCCGAGGTGATGCTGGTCAAGATAGCCGACCGGTTGCATAACCTGCGGACGCTTTCCTCGATGCCAAGACACAAACGGCAGAAGATCGCTGATGAGACCCTCGATATCTATGCACCCCTGGCCACCATTCTCGGGCTGTTCAACATCAAGCGAGAGCTGTACAACCTCGCCCTGGCCTACAAATTTCCCCGCCAGGGTGCCAAGCTTCAGGTACAGATCCGTTCATTACGTGAAGGGGTTGAATTTACTGAAATTATTGATAAAATTAAGCAAGCGCTGAACGACGATGGCCTTGATTCGGAGATCTCGCTCAGGGTCAAAGGGTTGTGGGGCTATTACGATGTCCGTAACCGCATCCTTATGAAGGAGATCGAGATCCCCCTGGAGATACTTATCATACTGCCAAGCAGGAATAACTGCTACCAGGCCTTGGGGGCCCTCAATCGGGTGTACCCACCGGTGCCGCGAACTATTCGTGATTTCATTGCCAATCCTAAACCCACCGGCTACCAGGGGCTCCATGCCAGGGCAATCATCAATGGCCGCAAATATCTCTTTAAGCTGCGTACCAAAGAAATGGCGCGCCGGGCCCAGCGCGGGATGGTCCGCGAATGGATGGCCAACAGCAAGATGAGCAGGCGTTTCCTTGGGGAACTCCAGGAGATGTTTGATATCCTCGGCAGTAGTGAGTCGGTGAGTTACCGGGACATGATCGCAGCCAGTGGCCGTAAGGAGATCTATACTTACTCTCCCAAAGGAGATCTGTTCTGCCTGCCAGTGAATTCGATTGTCCTGGACTTTGCTTTTCGAATCCATACTGCCATCGGCCATGGTTGTGTCGGCGCTTGGATCAGTAACCGTAAGGTGGACAGTAGTCATGTGCTCAGGGATGGTGATGTGGTTAACATTATTCGCAGTAACGATCCCGTTCGTTTTGATCCGGCAATGCAGATGCAATGTCAGACTCCAAAGGCCAGATCAGAGCTGGCCAAGGCCTTCAGGGCCCGGCGACAGGAGGTCAGCCGTAAGGTAGGTGCCTCGGTCCTGCAGCAAGAGATACGGCGTTACGGCATGCCCTGTGAGATTATTGAAAAACCGGGGATGGCCGAGGTTCTCGCTTTCTTCAAGGCCAAAAACCTGGATGAGCTGCTGCTCATGGTTGGTGAGGGCAGGGTCCGCATGCGTGAGTTGATCCAGGAGATTCACACCCGCCTGAACACTGGCGGAGAAATCCTTCAGTTGCCGGTAGGGGTATTCAATCGCATTGAACTCACCACCCTCGACCCGGTGGTGGTGAAAACCTCAGCCTGTTGCTATCCCAGCCCTTTGGACAAGGGACTCATAGGTCTGCTCAGTATACGGGGACTCTCCCTGCATAACCGCAAGTGTGAACAACTGCAAAAGATCAAGTTCCAGCGCGAGGATGCTGTCGAGGTCCGCTGGAAACTCCAGCTCACGAAAGTCAGGGTAACGCAATGTATCACCGTGAAAGCGGTGGCGCGAAGCAGGATTTTTATGCTCTTGTCCGTGGCACCCGGGGAGATGCAGGTACAGCATGTGGAACTGGCAGCAAGGCATGGTAGAGAAGCCGGCGACTGGCGTGTCCTGTTCACGGTGCCCAATCTTTTTGGGTTGCGGCAGGTGTTGCGGCATTTTTCACGGGCAGGGCTGGAGTATGTCTTTGAGCTGGCAAGATAAGGGGGATTGGGGCGCGTTTTTTGTCTCCATTAACAGACAGTTGGCAGATTTTGAGGCAGGTGCCACTTTTTCTGGGGTGCGCAGACAGTGATCGCGCGGTGCAGCAGTTCCTGAAAATGCCGGCGTGAAATCTCGCGGGCGCCAAAGCGTTGCAGGTGGGCAGTGGTCATCTGACAGTCAATGAGCTCGATATTTAAGGCGCTCGCATGGCTGACCAGGGTGGTGAGGCAGGCCTTGGACCCGTCGTTTTTTGCCGTGAACATTGATTCTCCGAAAAAAACACGGTCCAAAGCAATACCGTACAGCCCGCCAACCAGACGTTCTTTCTCCCAGCATTCGAGCGAATGGGCATAGCCCAAGATGTGTAGACGGCAGTAGGCCTGCTGCATGTCAGAGGTGATCCACGTCTCTTGATTTGGCCGACCCGGCGAGGCAGCACAGGAAGCGATGACCTCCTCAAAGGCGGTATCGGCGGTAATGGTAAAGCGCTGCTGGCGGAGCGTTCTTGCCAGGCGTCTGGGCAGGTGAAACTCTTCGGGGAACAGCACCAGTCGAGGGGAAGGAGACCACCACAGCAAAGGCTCACCTTCAGCGTACCAGGGGAAAATACCATGCCTGTAGGCCGCTATCAGTCGTGCGGGTTCGAGGTCTCCACCGATGGCAAGCAGTCCATCGGGTTCGGCTCGTTCCGGACGAGGAAAAATATACTCTTCTGGTAGGCGGAAAACAGGCATGCGCTATTCAGAGAATAAAAGTGGACGGTAATTTTAACGTATAACACAGAAACTGGAAAAACGATACGTGTTCATACGTTGCCGATGCTGCTGGTCGGCCAGTAGTGTATGCCTGTTGTACGACGGGAAAGAAGAAAAGTCGAAAAAAAAGGCAGGCCAAAAGGCCTGCCTTTTTTTGCTCTGCAGCGTATGGTATCTACTAGGCTTTCATTTTTTTGCGCCGCAGTCCGGCAAGGCCGGCAAGGCCTGTGCCAAAGAGCAGCATGGTGGCAGGTTCGGGGACCGGTGATGTGGTAGTGCCGCCACCGATGACATCGTTCGCACACCAGGGAGAGTATCCCACATAGAAGCCACCGTCGAGCTCCAGTCCCCCGTCCGCAAAGTCATAGGAAAGGGTAAAAGGTCCTTCTTCGCTTGAGGCGCTAATATCGTAATCGAGGCTTGCAGAGGTCAAATCGTCAGCGTGAATACCGTTAGGGTTACCGACGCGAACACTGTAACCGTTGCCATTTTGAGCCGTTGTATAGGTATAAGAACTGTCAACAGTGTAAAGACCATTGTTTGCCTGGCCAGGGCCATAGCCGTTTTGTTGATTGTTTTGCACGCCATCTCTGACAAGGTAATTCCATTCCTGCCAGTTTTGCCCGGTGTAGGAGGTGTTGATGAACAGGGTGTCGAATGTTTCCCGGTCGCTGCCCGTAATGGTGACATTGGTAAGCCTGTTATTTTCGACCGTGACATTCATCGAGTCAATATGCGGGTTTCCGTATTCGTCACCGAGGTTGGTGTTATACTCAGGCAGGTTGCCCCAGTTGACCCAAGTGTCACCAAATGTATAGGTGTCGGCAAGAGCGTTTCCTGCCAGAAGACTTACGCCACAAAAAATAGTCGTTGCGGCGAATGCAGTTGTGCGTTTCATGTTGCTTCTCCTTTTTACAGTATAGAAAAGAATCAGGGGTAATTTGTTTAATTGCAAAAGTATAAGCATAAAGCGGGCCATTTTTATATAATTTCGTTTTTTTAAGGGGTTGTATCTGTGGTGTCGGGGAATTCTTGTTTCCCGGAAGTCTTTTTTTCCGAAAAACCGTAAACTCGGAAAACTGAAATGGAAAATTTTAACCAATGCGTATCGAGACGTTTCCTGTCAAAAAAGGGTACCCTCAAACTGGGGTTTTCTTGACAGGGAGAAAGACGTGGGTAACCTCTCTGGCTCGCAGAGAGTCTCCTTCCCTGATACCTTGGCGCAATTGCTGTTGATATCGAGAGACGAACACCTCGAGGTGGCGGTATACGACGGTTTTCCCTTGATCGTACCACTAACTCGGTAAAAAATGATGATACCGGTCAAACAGAGGCTGGAGAAATCCTCAACGTTCCCCCGTACTAAAATGATGACTGAGAAGAGAACCTCTCAATTTTACGGAAAAAATAATTATTCAGCAAAAAAACGGTTTACATGGCGGGACAACTCGCTGATAATTGTGTATTTATAGCGGTGTTGTTTTGTCTGTGAAGCAGCAAGGTCAGCCATCTACCTTACCTACGATCATGTACCTGGAACATTTTCAACTCAAACATTCTCCCTTTCAAGAGCAGCCTGATCCTGATGTTTTTTTTCCGGGAGCGGGCAGGGAAGACCTGCTTGACGCCATCCTTTCAGATATTACTACTGGTCAGCTCTTGATTAAGCTGACAGGTGAGGAAGGAACAGGCAAAACGCTTATGTGTCGGGTCCTCTGTCAGCGTCTGCCGGCAGAATTTGTTCCTATCTATCTAGATAATCCTGTTGGATCTTTTGATGACCTGTTACGTGTGGCCTGCATTGAACTTGGTCTTGATATGGGGAGTCATCGCTCAGGTTTTCGTGAAGAGCTCCAGCAAAGACTGACCGACCTTGCCCAATCCGGGAAAAAAGTGGTTTTGGTTATTGATGAGGCAGAAAAACTGTTTCTTGCTGCACTGGAACGGCTGGTACGGATGATCTGTGACGCTGAAACGACGGAGAGCCCCTGTGTTGTCTTGGCAGGGCGTAACGGACTTGAAGCTAATCTGGAACAATTATCCATCTACTGTGCCAATGTTGATGTACAGGACGGCTATATCCTTGAGCCCATGGATCGCGTCCAGACAGGAAAATATCTTGATTTTTGTCTTGTCATGGCCGGACTTGACGAGGAACAGTATCAGAAGGTTTTCACCGAAGGCGCTGTTGACAGGATTTATGCTGAGGGGAGAGGGAATTTTCGTTTGACCAACATCCTTGCCGAGGAAGCCCTGCAGATCTCCTGCTCAGAAAAATCTTTTTTGGTCCTGTTGGATCACGTGGAGCCCCAGGCCAGGATGGTTGAGCCTTCAGGATGGAGGCTCCCTGATGTCCTTTTTTCCTTCGTCCAGAACAAACGGGTTCTGCTGGTCGCTGGTATCGCGTTTGCCAGCATTGTTCTGTTGTGTATGAGTATGTTGGGAGGGCGATCAGATGAGGAAAACCTGACACAGACTTCAGCATTTCCGGAAAAAAGATCAGCACCCCCCTCGTATCCGTCATCTGTTTCGACGTCTCCGTCTGGGGAGGGTGCGGTGTTGACGAATGACGCCCCCCCTGTGATCATTGCCACTCATGAGCCGGTAAAACCAAGGAAAAAAGAGACGAACGATCCCGGCGCAGAGACGGTGAGGGAGAAACCGTCTCTATCACCGGAAGCGCAGGTATCAGCAGGGCAGCAGGAAGGAACTGCTGCTGACGTACTTCCCGAAAAAGAGCCTCAACGGCAACGAGCAGTACCTCTTCAGGCTCCAGACGATTCAAACGCACAAGATGTTGTGGCCGAGCGCCTATCAGATGAGCAGGATATTGCTGGACAACGACGTGACACTGCGTTGTCTTCTGTTGATCAGGCGGGTGAACAGGCTGCCATGCAAGGATCAAGGATAGCTGTGCAGGCCTCCATGCCTCAAGATACGGTTTCCAGACCCGAGGCCACGGTTGAACCTGCTGTCACCGCCCAGTCACAGGTGATGAACGGGGCAGGTGCGTTACCGGTAATTATGCCAGATGGGGTGAAACGGCGAATAACTGACGCGGTGATTCAACCTGAGCCTGGCAAGGTAGTTAAATTTCAGGAAAAGAAAACTCCTGAAGGGCGGGACGGTAATATGCTGTTTATGGAGCGCCTTCGGGCAAGCGAAGGTTGGTTAGGCGGCGCTTATCAAGGTAAATATACCATTCAGCTCATGATGCTGACGTCAAAGCAGGCGAGTGCCAATATCAAGAAGATGTTGGTGCAGGATGAATATTATGAGTTGCTTGATGAGTTGTTTATCCTCAGAAAAAAAACGTCGCCGTTAACGGTTTTTGTGTTTTACGGAACCTATGATTCCATGGACCAGGCTCGCCAGGCCCGTAATACTATGCCGGTTCACCTACGCAAGCACCATCCGTATGTGCTCTCCATTGGAGATGCGCAGAGAAAAACGAGAAATTGAGTTTTTTGCTGAAAAATTTTTCGGTTTTCGGTGAGCTTTGAGCAGTCGTTGTCGTTGGGTCGGCAGAGGATAGCTGGTTGAACATCCTTCAGAAAACGCCTGTTGTCGCGAGTACCAGCTGGTCTGCGAGTACAGTCTTCGGCAGACAGCCAAAGCGGTTCCTGTACCCTTCCACCTGGCTCGTAAGATCCGTACTCTCATTTAAACGCATCCCAGCCAATCCTGTCGACAAAAGCGAACCTACCGGCAGTCTACTCACTCTGTTCTTTGCTCCAAATTCAGTGCTCTTCCTGCCTTGGACGAACATGAGGTTGAGACACAGAGACAATCCGATCCTCACA
>PDTC01000019.1 GCA_002748735.1 Desulfobulbus propionicus
ACAGGCGGTGCCGAGACAGACCCGTATGGTGTAGATGCCGCGTGGCTGTAATGAAAAGAAATGATAAAAGGTGACAACCCCGTAAATGGTGGACATCGGAACGTGGAGCTGCTCACTGATTCTCTGCATCGCGGATTCAGGGACATAACCAAAAAGCTCCTGGGTTGTCTGCAGGGCGGGGATCAGCCCGCCCTCCTCGCGCGACGTGGTTACCAGCATCCTCTCCAGGTCGGCAAGCAGATCTTTTTCCTGAACGGTTAGTGTTTCTCTGTTCAACACCATTGATCTTTCTCCATCAGAGATGAAACTAACTAAAAAAGAGAGGAAAAAAGTATGAAAAATTCACTCCTCTACTTGAGAGTTGGGCTGATTACTCAGCGCTTCAAAAAACAGGCATCTTGTTACCGGATATTCATCTTCAGAAAGAGTTGTGGCCAGTTCATTTCTTCTCTCGGGGCAAGCGTAAGGATAACAGTGAGTTGAGCGGCTTAGCGGCAGGCCGGCCGACGACGTCTGCCGAGGCTGACGGGAAGCGCCATGTGAGACACCCTTCACGGGAACTCCAATTCTGTTGGGAAATCGTTGCCGCTGCCACATAGAGTAATTTTTGTTATTTTACCTCTCTCATACTGGCATCTTGAACTATTCGATTTTTCAATCCAGATCAAGGTTGACGAAAAAATTTCTGCCTGCATGGCACTGCTTTTTTACCAGCGTTGTCTCCTCTTGTCTTCCATAGGAGAAGGGTGGGGAGAAACAGTTTGTCAGGGTTCTCGTCAGGCTAAAAGAAAAAAATATAAGATATTGAACGGTTACCCTTATTAGCGCATAAGGACTAAGACAACAAGAGTAACCTGCTCAAAAGAGAGTTACAAAAAAGGACTCAACGCTTCAGGAAAAAGGAAATAGTCGCTGAAATCAACGATACCCATCCCTGATGGTGGAGAGCTGTTATTGGTTGAACGAAGTGTTTACATGCCTTCGTTCTACTCCGGCGCGCTACGCACGCCGGAGTCGGAAGAGCAAATTGTGCTTTGCAGTTGCTGAGGTATGGTGAGAAAGAGGGGGTAACCCTCTTGTTGAGCGATGACTCATACCAGACTGACGCTGGGGAAAACAAAAAGGAAAGTAGTTACGAAAAGGGAATTACTTCATATAGCGAGTTGCCAAGCGCATAAGCGTATTAGTGGTAAACTCCTGACCTTCACGCATCGGCAGACTCTTCATGCTCACCTCTGCCCTGGCAGCCTCTTTGTGCCCCCCTGCAGGACCAAATTGACCAAAGGTCCGCTGTGCGAGCTGACCAGCGTTTTTACGATAGCCGTCACAGCGAAAGATGACCACTAGCTTCTCGTTATAGACACCAGAGACAAGAACCCAGTCGAACTGGTCGACATGATTAAAAAAATCAGCAATGATCACGAGAATATCCGGGGTGCCTACCTTACCCAGATGCACATAAGCACGCCTTTTGCTCGCCTTCACCTCATTCAGCGCAATTTTAAAATACTTAAGCTCGGAACGGCGTAACTCTGTCAACTCGAACTTGCGCACCAGATTAAGATTGGCAATATTAAAAAGATATCGGAAGCTTATACCATCTGCCACCTGCATGTTTTTTTTCTGGAAATTCTGGGTATCAACCTTGATCCCATAAAAAAGCGCGGTAGCAAGCGCCACCGATGGCTTAATATTGGCCGCCCGCAGATATTCGACCATCATGGAGGCCACGGCTCCATATTCTGGGCGGATATCGATGAAACCAGCATCCCAGCCCTCACTGACCGGATGATGGTCGATGACGACATCAAACTGTATCTTGGAGAAAACGGCCAGGTGGGTAGGTTGCGAGTCAATCATAACTTTCTTGTTAAAATCAGACTGTTGCACAGTATGCAGCCTTTCCATCTGCACCTTAAGTCGATCAATCATCGTCAGATTATTCAACCGCCTGATCTCATTAGGATAAGCAATCACAACCTTCTGCACCCGATAGCTCAGCAGGCGCTTCATGGCCATGGCCGAGGCAATGGCATCAGGGTCAGCATTGATCACCAGAAGGACCCGGTCTTCACGATCAAACTTGTCCCACAACCCATTAAGACGGGTTAGTGCGGAATTCTTACTGGCACTGCGGGTGACGCAGTCATCTATCTTTTCCAGTCTCTTTGGCAGGCTTTTTTTCATCTCAAAAAAAAACCACCGCAACCGAGCGACACCAAACGGTTACAGTGGTAATACCTCTTTTTCAGCCTTGAATGGAGGTCTGCCCTTTCATGAACTGCGTCTGAGAGGACGCCATCGTGCTGTTTTCAGATAATAGATTCATTGCTTCACTCTCCTCGGCCATCCGTTACAGGTGATCGCTGATAACGACTAACCCAAGGTTACCTCGACTATACTCTTGGGTTTCGAAAAATGCAACCCTGGACAAAACACCCTTCTCCGCTGGGTTTGCGTAATGGTTGTCACTCCCTGATGGAGGCCTAGGCAAGACTCGGCGGATATGGTAGTATCGTCGCCGCTGACTACGCACAAAGACCATGTGCCCCAGACCGGTCAACCATCCATAACACATTGACTGCACACCAATCCACTATCACCTCCCGTGAAATTACTGTATAAATACATCCTCACCCAGTTTTTCAAGCATCTGCTGACCATCACCAGCAGTTTCATTGCCATCTATCTGCTCATCGATTTTTTCGAAAAAATTGATAACTTCATGGACAGAGGCAAATCCATGCAGCTGGTGATGGAGTTTTTTCTGCTGAACATTCCCTTCATTATCGATCAGATGGGCCCGGTGTGCATCCTGCTTACAGGCGTGGTAACCCTGGGACTGCTCAACCACAGCAACGAACTGATCGCACTCAAGGCTGGCGGCATTCCTTTGCGCACCATCACCGCTCCCATTATTCTTGCCGCTATGGGCGTCACCCTACTGCTGCTCACCTTGAACCAGATGGTACTGCCCAAAACCGTGGCGAGGACCAACGAGATCTGGAACAGAGAAATAAAAAAACAAGTACCATTAGGTATTTACCGTAACGGTCGCTACTATTACCGGAGCAAGGAGGGTTTTTACTCCTTTGCCCGACCTGATCCGAAAAAAGACAACTTCCACTTTTTCTCCTATACGACATGGAACGACCAGTACAAAATTGACACATTGGTTGCCGCTGTCGGTGCCGTATGGGACGGCACCTGGCGTCTTGCCGACGGTCTCATACAGACTTCCGGGGCGAACAACAACTACACCACCGAGGTCTTTGACCGTAAAGCCTTCAACTTTTCGGAACGTCCCGAAGACTTTTTCGTTCCCGAAGACTACACCAAGGAGCTCTCTCTGGTGGGACTATACATGGATGCCCAGCGCAAAGACTCACCGGATGAGCGCAACAAGGTTCTCGCCGAATTCTGGGGACGCCTCAGCTACATCTTTCTCGGCCTGCCGCTGCTCCTGCTCGGCCTGCCGCTGCTGCTCATGGTTTACAGAAAATGGGGACGTGATCTGTCAGTGGCCATCCCGGTGAGTTGCGGTATGGCCTTTGCCTGCTGGGGCGTCTGGGGCACGTTGCAGTCGCTGGCCAGAGCCGGCTACCTTAACCCGCTGATTGCCGCCATCACCGTACACCTCCTTATGGGCACCGCCGGTATGTATCTGCTGCTTCGGGAAGACCTGTAATGGCCCAGCGTACTGGCATTGTCGGGGTGCCGCCACTCGACGTCATCCGTGAGCTGAACAGGGAGGGCGATCAGATCATCGATCTGGACGAGCCTCAGGTTCACCGGCCCATGGACCTGAGTGCTCCCTATATCCCCAGGGTCTACTGCGCCATCCTCCGAACAGTGGTGCTAAACGCCATGCATCTGCAGCTGGATCGCATTTTCATTGATGTGGGTCCAGGAAAATGTGACTGTGCCCTGCACGTCTCCGAGATCCTCAGCCACCTTCTTCCCTGCCCGGTGATTCGTACCCACAATCAGGATACACAGGCCTTTGGCACGCCGCTGTGCACAAGCGGCCTCCCCCTCATCGAGAAGGTCACCAGGATTACCCGGGGCGTTCAGACAGCCGTTCCCGGGGAAAAGCCGCCCCACTGTCCACCGGTCTGTGGTTTCTGGGGGGTCCCGCCCCGAGACTTTTCCATCCTTGAGCTCTTCCCGGACGCCACCCATATCTACGGCTGGACCCGCTGTATGGAAAACAAGACTCCGGCAGACCTAGAGCTGGAAAAGGTGATGAACCCGGCGGTGCCAACGGTCTTCTTCGCCCAGAGCTTCTGTGCCAAATCAGCGCTGGCAAAACATCTGGCCGGACTCCACCCGCGAGCGTTGTACGTCGATGTTGACGTTACCGCCGGTAACTCAGCCAAGGCAAAAATCGAGGCCTTCATCCAACTGGCCGGGCTCAGGGAGGGATAAATGCTGCTGGCAGACTTTGGTACCTCTTACTGCAAGCTGCTGGAGACTGACAAGGCTGACGGCCCAGTGATCGTGCCGACCCGAGAACTGCAGCGAGGCTTTCAGGCAGATCTCGCCACCGGACACAATGCCGGACGACGAAGCAGGCAGAGCATTAATGAACTCACGGCACTGGCCAGGGGGGGAGCACGGCTGCTCGATACCAGCACCTCGGTACTGCTGGATTGCGGCAGTCGCGACATCAAGTTTGTCCGCTTTGCAAATGGCCAGGTAGCAGACATGGGCTGGAACGATGAATGCGGAGCTTCCATGGGCTTTACCATCGAACTGCTCGCCCGTTACTATCAGCTGGACTTCGCCACCTTGCCGGTTCCCAAAACCGGTTTTTCCATCACCTGCGGAGTACTGGGGATGAGCCACATCTTTGACGCCGTGGTCTCCGGGAGCTCAGAAAAAGACGCTGTTGCCAAGTTCATCCGAGGTATCGCCCATAACGCCTACCGTTTTGCCGGATCTCCCACGCACCTGTTCCTCTCAGGTGGCCTCTGCGACAACCCCCTGTTTGTGGCGAGTTTTCCCTGCGAGGTGACAACGCTGGGCAGATTTGTCCTGCTGGAAGGACTACAGGCGACCGTTGAGGCGGCTGGCCCTCTTTCCTGAGTGCCGACAGCAACAGCTCGGAAAGAGTATCTGTCTCTCTGCGGCCGGGTCATTGCCCCTCGGCTGCTGGTTTCCGCCGCCGCTTTTAACCGCAAACGCAGAGCTCTCCCTGCGTATCAATGATACCTGAGGATTACTTTAAACAAGTAATAAATATTTACCCTTTATAAATAAAAATAATCTTGATTATACTCAAGCAGTATATAGTAATAACGAGCACCTAAGCAGATACCCATCCTTTATCGCGTATTACTTCTTGTTTTCAAGAATATTTTTATAAAAACCTGTTATATTTTTATAAATAACAACAACCATATAGGCAGGCAAACTGCCAAACGCTGGCCTAGCTTATCTATGAGGAACATATACATAATCATAGAATGAAACTTTAATAGCTCTTTTTGCAAACTTTGATCTTGCAAAAGATCTTAGACTTTCTACTATCATGCCAATATCTTTAATATCTTTTTCTGTTGTTAAAAATATATTGGTATTTGATTCCTTCTCCACTTCAACGAATACCGCCTCAAATTCTGCTTTAGATATCTTAATAAACAAGTACAAGTAATCCTTGCCTGGATATCTAAAGTCCATATTTTTAGCATGCCCCCGCAACGGCTGAATCTCCCAAGAATCGCTTGACGATAAGAGTTCCATACCTTTAGAGTTAAGAAATATGGCAAGCTCAAAAGACAGAGCATCGACATCCTTATCGGTTAACAACAGGTTTTCTTTAGAACCGTCAGCAGAATAACCGACTTCAAGTTTTTGGATATCTCTATTGACAAGCAGGTGACCGGGAGGGATACACCCCTGAAGAGCAAAAAACACCAACAGCAATAGGTACTTAGACATTAAATTCTCCTACCGCTACGCCAATAAACGCACAGTTCTGGCGCGCTGCGCACGCCAGAACTGTGCGTTGCACTTCGCCCTCGCTTGACGAGTTCGATGTGCGCTAACTCGCGTACCGAAACCAATCATTTCTTGGCGGTGGGTTCCTCCTGTTTTTCGGTCTCGGCGGCCTCAGGGGTAACAATATCAAGGAGTTCCACCTCAAAGATCAAGGTGGAGGCAGGACCAATATGCGGTGGAGCTCCACGGTCACCGTAGGCCAGCTCGGCCGGGATATAAAACTCATAGGTCGAGCCCACCTTCATCAGGGGTAATGCCTCCTGCCAACCCGGGATCACCTGGTTCACCGGAAACTCAATCGGTTCTCCCCGCTTGTAACTGCTGTCAAACTCGGTGCCATCCAGCAGCGTTCCACGGTAGTGGACCTTCACCGTATCTGTGGCCACTGGCCGGGCACCATCCCCCTCCTTGATGACCTTGTACTGCAGGCCACTCTCGGTCACGACAACACCTTCCTTCTCCTTGTTTTCAGCGAGAAACTTCTTGCCGGCCGCCTGGTTTTCCTGAAGGGCCTTCACCGTTGCCTCAACCTGGCGCTTTTGCTGGCGCTCGGCAAAGGCCTGCTTCACCGCAGAGACCTCCTCAGGGGACAGCAACAGCTCCTTCTCTGCATAGGCATCTGTAATACCTTTGATCAGGGCATCGATATGCACAGGTTCACCAACCCCCTTGAGATACGTTCCCAGATCGATTCCCATGGCATACCCAAGCTTCTCGTCATCACCGGCAAGGGAGGTCATCTCCTTGGCACCGGCTGTCCCGGCGATGAAAACTGAGGTCAGCAATACAGCAACAATTCTTTTCATATAAGTTCTCCTTGAAGTAAAAAAATATCCGACAATTGGTCAGGCAACAGCCTGCTCGTTATCACTGCAGCTATCTTAGCATATACAGGAAACAGGAAAAATCGGCAAACACACCCATAAGATACTCGACGAATACCTCGAACCCTTTTTTTGCCCCGGCAGGCTCCCCCCCTAAAACTGGCGTTTATCGATCACTCGCTGTGCCTTGCCCAAGGAACGATCGAGGGACTTCTCCTCGACCAGTTTGACAGCAACGGCAATGCCCAGCTCCGAGGCTAGTCGCGTCTTGATATGTTCGACCATACCCCGCTGTTTTTTCATCGCATCAAAAAAGATGGACTCCATCACCTCGACCATGACCGTAACCTTATCTGCATGCTTCTCCCGCTCAATCACAATCTGATAATGGGGCTCTGTTCCCTCGATCTCAAAGAGTACCTGCTCGATCTGCAGCGGAAAGACATTGACACCTTTAATAATCAGCATATCGTCGCTACGCCCCATCATCCGCTGCATCCGCCTCTGTGTCCGCCCACAGGGGCAAGGCTCGGGCAGTAGCCGGGTCAGATCCCGGGTTCGGTAACGGATCAGAGGAAAGGCCTCCCTGGTCAGGGTGGTGATGACCAGCTCGCCCATCTCTCCCGGTGCCACAGGCTCGAGACTGTCTGGATCGATAACCTCAACGAGAAAATGATCTTCATTGATGTGCAGGCCGTTACATTCCTGACATTCACCGGCCACCCCCGGCCCCATCACCTCGGACAGGCCATAATTATCAGTGGCGATAATGCCAAGTTGTTCGCTGATCTCCCGACGCATGGACTCAGACCAGGGTTCAGCACCGAAAAGACCGTAGCGCAGAGACAGGCCGTTGGGATTGATCCCCATCTCCATCATGGTGTCGGCAATCACCAGGGCATAGGAGGGGGTAGAGACCAGGGCCGTTGTCTTGAAGTCCTGCATGATCTGGATCTGCCGTTTGGTATTCCCGGCCGAGACAGGGATAACCGAAGCGCCGAGGTGCTCTGATCCATAGTGCAGGCCAAAACCACCGGTAAACAACCCATAGCCAAAGGCAATCTGAATAACATCGTTGGAGGTGACACCCGCACTTACCAGTATCCGGGCCACCAGGCTGGCCCAGGTGCGAATATCCTGTTGCGTATAGCCAACCACCGTGGCATTACCAGTGGTTCCCGAAGAAGAGTGGAGCCGCACGACGTCACGTAGCGGCACCGCAAAAAGGCCATAGGGGTAGTTGTCGCGCAGGTCCTGCTTGACAGTAAAGGGTAACCGCCTGAGATCACTTAGCGAACGAATCTGCTCACCATTGACCTTGTTCTCAGCGAATCTCTTGCGATAGAAAGGTACATGGGTTTCCATCCGGTACAGGGTGGCCTGCAGCCGCTCCAGTTGCAGCTGTTCGAGCTCTTCCCTGTCCATGCATTCATATTCCGGTTCCCAATACATTCTATGCTTCTCCTGCTGTTGCTCTCGGTCAGATTTCCCGGGCCTGAAGACCTCAACCGCCCGGTTTGCTGCCGTTTTTTCAGTACGATCGAGATGATCGTGCCCTGGCACCGGCCATAACTCCAGGATGGAAGGGGTGATCTCCAGGATATACCCGAAAGGCACCGGTAAGGGCACAGGTCAACACCCCTGACAGCCCGGTAAAAGGCGGTCGTTCTTCCGACAAGCAGCGCGGCGCCAAACCCGGCCAGCTATAGCGCGCAGACCTGCTCACCCGTGAGCAGGGTAAACTTCTCCCGGTTCAGGGTGGTGATAGCCCTGTCCATGTCATCGAAGCGAAAGATAAGCACCGCATCTGCGCCACTTCTGTTGACAAATGCGTACATATATTCGACGTTAATCTGATCGACCTCGATCACCTTGAGAACACGATTCAGCCCGCCGACACTATCCGACACCTCCACTGCCACCACGTTGGTCTTGCTTACGGTAAAGCCGGCAGACCGCAGGACCTTTTCGGCCAGATCGACCTTGTCGACAATGAGCCTGAGGATACCGAAATCAGCGGTATCGGCGACACTGAGCGCTCGGATATTGACATCGTTGGCAGCCAGCACCCCGGTTATCTCAGCGAGGCGGCCCGCCGTGTTTTCGAGAAAAACCGCTATCTGTTCAACTCGCACTGTTTACCTCCCTGCTGGTAGTTATCATCAACCCGGTTCATAAAGGGCTCAGAGGTTCCGGTGGTCAATCACCCGTTGAGCCTTGCCTTCAGAGCGGGCAATAGTTCGGGGCTCCACCAGTTTGACCTTGCAGGTGACCCCGAGAATATCCTTTATATCCTTTTGAATCTGCCTGCTCAAGGTCTCCAGCACCCGAATCTCGTCTGAGAAAACACGTTCACTGACCTCGACGAGCACGCTCATGGTATCCAGGTTCCCCTCACGGTTGACCTCGATCTGGTAGTGGGGCTCGACACCATCGATACCGACGAGCACGTGTTCAACCTGAGAAGGAAAGACATTGACGCCGCGGATGATGAGCATGTCATCGGTACGGCCGCTCACTTTTTCCATACGCACCAGGGTCCGACCGCAGTCGCAGGTCTCCACGAACAGCCGGCTGATATCCTTGGTACGGTAACGGATCAGGGGAAAGGCCTCCTTGGTGAGGGTGGTAAACACCAGCTCACCTGGCATACCCGGCGGCACCGGCTCCAGTGTTTCAGGATCAATAATCTCGGGCAGGAAGTGATCCTCGAGTATGTGCATGCCACCGCTGCTGCTGAGACATTCCATGCCCACACCCGGTCCCATGACCTCGGACAGGCCGTAGATATCGACAGCCTTGATCCCCAGCTTACGCTCAACCTCGTCACGCATGTGCTCACTCCAGGGTTCAGCCCCGTGGATGCCTACCCGCAACTGTAGCTCCTCTGGCTTCACCCCCATGTCGGTCATGGCATCGGCCAGGTTAAGGGCGTAACTGGGAGTGGACAACAACACCGTGGAACCAAAATCCCGCATGATGTTGACCTGCCGCTTGGAGTTCCCACCTGATACAGGAATGACGGTGGCGCCCAGCGCCTCTATCCCGTAATGCGCACCAAGTCCGCCGGTAAAGAGCCCATACCCGTAGGCATTGTGCACCATGTCGCCCCGGGTGACACCGGCCATGGCCAGGCAACGCGCCATAATCTGGGCCCAGAGGTCAATATCGCCTTGTGTATAGCCGACCACTGTTGGCTTCCCCGTGGTACCGGAAGAGGCGTGAACCCGGATAACTTCTTGCAAATCAACGGTAAACAGGCCAAAAGGATAATTGTCGCGCAGATCGTCCTTGGTGGTAAAGGGCAGCAGCCTGAGATCATCGAGGCTGCGCACGTCTTCAGGGGCGATGCCCGCGGCATCCATCTTTTCCCGGTAAGGCGCCACTGACCGGTAAACCCGTTCCACCAGATATCGCAGCCTGGTCGCCTGGATAGCCTCAAGCCCCTGGCGGGGCAACCTTTCAATTTCTTCCACCCACGTCATCTGCACTTTTCCCTGCTCCTCTCTGTTCAGGCGTACACCTTTGCCCTGCCTGCGGTAAACGCCGCCTTGTTGACCTCTCTGAACTGTGCCTTGACCTTGGTGTCGATCACTTCGAGAAAAACAGCAGGATCAACGGCCAGAAAATTGGACATGGCACCGACCATGGCCACATTGGCGGTACGCAGCTCTCCGACCTCCTCAGCTACGGCAAAGGCATCAAGGGCAATCACGTTGATCCGCCGATCGCGTAACTCATCAAGGATATTTTCCGGGTAGGACATCCTTCCCAGTGCCACTGCAGGCGGCAGGATCTTCTGGGTATTGACCACCACCGCACAGTCTGCGTGCAGATACGGCAGATACCTGACCGCCTCAAGGACCTCAAAGGCCACCAGGATATCGGCACAACCCGGCTCGATCAGCGGCGAATAGACGCGCTCACCGTAGCGGAGATGGGCCTCCACCGAGCCGCCGCGCTGGGCCATGCCGTGGACCTCAGATTTTTTCACGTCATACCCCATGGCCAGCTGGGCATAGGCTGTCAGCTCGCTCGCCAACAGGATGCCCTGACCACCGACACCGCAAAACAGGATGTTACCGCTTTGTCTCATTGCTCGATCTCCACGGGGTGAATCGCATCGAACGTACAGAGGCAGGCGCACTGACCACAGCCGTTACACTGCACCTCTGTAATACGGGCGCGCCCTTTCTGCTGCTTTCTATATCCTTGTGCCAGGGCCTCTGCCGGCGTCAGCGGCTCCCAACTGATGGCCGGACAGCCCAGGCCGACACATGCGGTGCAGCCCCTGCAGTTGGCCAGCGTCGTCCGATAGACAGGTTTCTCCCGCCTGACCTCTTCGGGCAGGAGTACACAGGGGGCCCTGCTGATAATCACCGAGGGTTCGTCGCGCTCAATCTCCTCTTTGAGAAGCTTGCGGGTTGTCGCAATATCATGGGGGTTGACCACGACAACGTGGCGAACACCCAGGCTACGACAGAGGAGCTCCAGGTCAATGGCCGAGGCCGGCTCGCCCTTGATGGTCCTGCCGGTGGCCGGATTCTCCTGGTGACCGGTCATGGCAGTGGTGCGGTTATCGAGGATGATCACCGAGGCGTAGGAGTTATTGTACACCGAATTCAACAGTCCGGTGATTCCAGAATGTAAGAAGGTAGAATCCCCCAACACAGCGACCAGACGGCCCTCTCCTTCTGCCCCCAAGGCCTTGGCCATACCGTGGGCAACGGTCACCGACGCCCCCATGCACACGCAGGAATCCATCGCTGAAAGTGGCGGAAGGAATCCGAGGGTATAGCAGCCGATATCACCGGAAACAAACACGTTTTTCATCCGGGACAGGCTGTAAAAAATTCCCCGGTGGGGACAGCCAGCACACATATTGGGAGGCCGAACAGGGAGTTCCAACGGCGTAAAAGGCGGTGGTGCCGCTTCCGGATCCAGGGCATGACGGACGATATGCGAATTGAGCTCACCAATGGCAGGGATGAGGTCCTTGCCGCGACAGTCGATGCCCATGGCGCGGATGTGAGTCTCAAAAAAAGGATCGAGCTCCTCGACAACGATGAGCTCCTCCACCGAGGCGGCAAAGTCTCGAATCTTCTTTTCAGGAAGCGGCCAGACCATCCCCAGTTTAAGAACCGGAGCTTCGGGAAAGGCCTCCTTCACGTAGTTGTAACTGGTGCCAGCGGTGATAAATCCCCTGGTGCCCTTCCCCGGCTCCACCCGGTTGAGATTGAGGTTCTCGGCCAGTTCACCGGCCCGTTCCATGCGCTCCTCAACGGCCTGTCTGCGGACCCGGGCATTTCCTGGCAGCATCACAAACTTGGCTGGTGCCTTTTCAATGGAGGCCTGAGCAGCAGGCACCGGTTCTCCACGCGAGACCACCCCCTTGACATGGGCGATGCGGGTGGTAATGCGAAGCAGTACCGGGGTGTCCAGCTCTTCGCTCAACTCACAGGCCGAGCGGACCATGGCCTTGGCCTCGGCAGGGTCTGAAGGCTCAAGCATAGGGAGCTTAGCGGCAAAGGCATAATTGCGGTTATCCTGCTCATTCTGGGAGCTGTGCATCTGCGGGTCGTCGGCATCAACTATCACCAGACCGCCGCGCACCCCTGTATACGCGGCGGTGAACAGCGGATCGGCAGCAACGTTGAGGCCGACATGTTTCATGGTTGCCATGGCCCTCGAGCCCGCGAAACTGGCACCAATGGCCACTTCCAAGCCCACCTTCTCGTTAGGTGCCCATTCTGCATACACGCCGTCGTAGCGGGCAAAATTTCCCATAATTTCGGTGGACGGCGTCCCTGGATACCCCGAGGCAACCCGGATTCCCGCCTCCCACGCACCCAGGGCAATCGCCTCGTTCCCTGAAAGCCAAAGGCTCTCCTTATTGTCTATCTTCATGCATACACTCCGGTACCACATCTATGATTATGGCAGGCAAGACCTTGGAAAAAGGAAAAAACAAGCTCACACGCAGTCGCCGGACAACAGGATGAAACTCCTGCAGGTAAAGCAAAGAAGCTACTCCAAAACCCTCCGGCCAGGCAAGACAAAAAAAGAAACCAGTCTATCCACAGAGGTTGATGCAGCGTAAGCGAGTCAGTGGTTCTCCCGGGTAGCTCAAGCAACTGTTGCAGGAGCCCGGTCATGTGCCAGCAGTAGTCCTCATCCTGGTGCAGATGACCGCGCTGACACGAAATCCTTTTCAAGAATGGAAAACAGCTGATCTGCGGCCTGGGTACCATGGAGACAATCAGCAACTGCACGAACTGTTGGTGACCATCAAGGGAATTGGGAACATACCGGCCTTGATCCGGATGCTGGCGATGGCTGAAACCGCTCGTTTTACGGTTGACCTTCAAACCTACAGCACCGGACCAATAGTTGCGATAACGTTGTTCCAGATACGCCTGTAATAGGGCCAGTTGCGCACATCTGCCAGCGTTACAGGCACTGCTCTGGCAATATAGTCGTTTTGCCGACGGCAAACGGTTTCGGTTGTCACCACATCCTGCAACAAGATATTGTTTTCATAGTTCAGGTCAAAACTGCGCAGGTCCAGGTTAGAAGAGCCGATCAAGCTGACCTGACCGTCAATGGTCAGGGTTTTCGAGTGCAGCAGTCCGCCCTGAAACTCGTAGATCAGGCAGCCTGCTTCGAGCAGGTTACGGTAATAACTGCGGCTGGCAGCAGCAACGACCCAGCTGTCGTTGCGTTGCGGGAAAACCAGGGTGACCGCTACCCCACGATGCGCAGCCGAACAGAGCGCCTCCAGAACTGTTGCGTCAGGCACAAAATAAGGGGTGGTAAGCGTCAGCGTTCTTTGGGCATTGGCGATCAGGGTGGCAAACAGCTGTGGAGTGGCTCCCCTGCGTTCTGTCGGGCCATCACCCATGACCTGCGCTGGAAACCCCTCTTTTGCCGGTAAGGCCGGCAGCGGGATGACCTCAAGACTATCACCGGTGGCCTGCATCCAGTCACTGGCAAACAGGATCTGGTTTTGCAACACCACCGGGCCCTCGAAACGAAGCATAATATCCACCCAGGGGGCATACTTCGCTTTGACGCGAAATTCAGGATCGGCTGAATTGCGGCTGCCGCAGTAGGTTATACGCCCATCAATGACGGTAATCTTGCGATGATTACGCAGGTCCAACCGGCTGGTCAAAATGGTATGCATTGGCCTGTCCAAGGGCATGGCAACGGCCAGTTGTACCCCGGCCTCTTTCATCCGCCGCCAGAGCTCAGAGGTAACCATCGCTCGCGAACCAAGCCCATCTGCCATTGCCCGGCAAACGACTCCCCTCTGAGCCGCACGGATCAACGCCTCGGCCACGTCGGTACCGGTATCATCGGCCAGCCAGATATAGTACAGCACATGCACATGGTCAGTGGCAGCGTCTATATCGGCCACCAGCCGTCTACGGGTCGTCATCGCATCGGCCATTACCTCGGCCCGGTTACCTGGAACAGGGTGAAAGCCGTTGATCGAGGCCACATAGCGAAAAGCCGGGCGAAAATGTGGCTCAATCAGCTTGTCGACTTGAGTCTCATCCCCCATACAACGCACGGCCCGGGTCTTGATTGCGGCAAAAATCTCTTTGTGGTGCTTGTTGGCGCTCTGGCCAAGGTCGATCTCTCCAAACAAAAAATAGACCATGCTGCCGAAATAAGGCAGAATATTCATGATGATGAACCACGCAAGCCTCGCCGGAGGCGACAGGTCGTCACGCAAAAGAATACGAAGGGTAAATCCCACCACAAGGGCAAAGTGGAAAAATGCCAGAGCTGCGATCATATGGTATCTCCTTGCCGGGTCAATGGCATAGAGTCGTCATTTGAAGTATTCATCATCCCTAAACTCATAAGCTTGGTGCTTCCTCGTTTGTCTTTGAGATAACGTAACATCTTTTCTGTAACTTTCCTTAAGCTTTCGTCTCCCTTGCGATGCAAGGGTAGAATTATTTTACTTGATACCGCTACCATTGACCTGTGTCTGTCGGTTTTTCCCTGGGCAAAATTCAGGAGAGCAAAAGGAGCCATCAAATTCCCTTTTGGTCTTGATGCCACCTTCCTGCATTCATCGATCTGAGAGACGGTAAGCTCCATGAAAGACGATAGGCCAGAAAACTGCAGAATATCTCCTCTGGTTCATATCTGGTTTTTGACAGAAGGTTTACCGATTATCGGTGATATCAGGATCTCTGTGATCGGGGCATTTTCTTTGTTACCAGAATGAAAAGGAACACGATCCCAACTTATCTTAAAAAACGACCTGGACGTAAACCAACAACTATTTGTAAAGATCAAACAATCACGCTCAGTAAAATGAATGCGGCGCTGAGTCTTATTGAACATACTGATCCTGAAACAGAAAAAGTAACAATTCCTTACCAATACCAACCAGTTGAATGCTCAGGCTATTGCTGATTTGTATAAGGAGCGTCGCAGATTGTGCAATTTTTCAGATGGCAGAACTTGAAGGTCAAGACCCTCTATGGCACATCGGTTAATGCTGTTCTTTCCCAGGTATGGCATGTCCTTTGTGTTTACTCTCTCCGCTCATTTGTAAAATTTAAAGTAAAGCTCGGTATTCCCCTCACCAAGATTTTACGATTATTACATTTCCATTTGTTTGAAAGGCAATCTCTAATTGATTTGTCAAATCCTCCTGACAAATAATTTATCGTTTCTCCACAGCTTTTATTAGGGGAGAAACGATAAAACACCACTGAGAGACTGTATACTTTCCTATCTCACCCTGCTGCATACATATCTTATTGGTGTAAATTATATTAAAAAAAATCGACCAGTTATTTGTATTTTGATAATAAATGTGATTTTGGAGAACCGAAAAATTATTGCTTCTTTATACGCGCCTGTGATAAAATTGTAGCCCTGTCTATGAACATTGCCGCTGCAACCGAAGATGATGGCTGCAATGGCAATCTTTACGCAGGCTGAGACCTAAAAACAACATGTTTCCAAAGGATGTAGCGGCTGAACCTTTCTTTACTGGTTCCACTGTGAATGAACAGGGCTTGCGAGTAGGTGAGCAAAACACCAACACAAGGAGGATCCGATGAAAAAGCATGTGATACTGTTACTGAGCTTGTTTGGTATGCTGATGATTGGAGTACCTGTATCAGCGAAGGAAAAGGTAGTTGTTATTCCCATGTTAGCAAACAAGTCCATGAACAATATTGTCACCGTGGCCAAAAGCGGCGGAGACTTTACAGATCTGCAGAAAGCGATAGACTCCATTACCGATGCGAGTCTTGAGAATCCCTATCTGATAGTCATTGCACCCGGCAGGTACAGAGTAGAGCAGACCATTACAATGAAACCCTGGGTCAGTATTACTGGCAGCGGCCAAAAAGTAACAACATTGTGGGGCAATATCGGTTCAAGTTCCATAGATACTGCAGCCATTATACAAGGCGCCTCTGATGTGGAACTCAGCAATATTTCCATTGCTAATTTGGGGCTGACTTCTTCCTTAAACTATGCTGCCGGCCTGTATTGTAGTGATGTTAAAAACGTGTTTCTAAAAAATGTAAGCGTGCTAATACTCCCAGGACCGCAGCCGGCAGCTAATATCACAGCTGTTTATAATTTGGACGAGTCTTATCTTCGTCTTACTGATGTTGATGCAAGAGCCATCGGTGGAGGAGCGACAGCCCTTTATAATTCAACGAACAGCATCAGCCATGTCAACAATTCAGTATTGTGGGGAGATGGAAAAGGAGCCTCTATAGGTGACTCCCTCACAAGGATTGTAAATTCAATCATTCAGGGTGGCGTTACTTCTGGAAGCGCATCACAGTGTAGGAATACGTACAATTTAGAGCTCCATCCAGTAAGTTGTTGAGTGGCGGTGCGAATGATAGTTTGAAAGGCTTTTTGACATGGACGCTGTCTGATCACTCCAGGACGGCGGTCAGACAGCGTCGTAATGAGAGTAATTCAACGCAGTGGGCGGTACCTGCGGCTAAGGTATAAACAGCTGCCGAAGTCTGGTATCTTCCCTTTTGATATGCAACCCTAAATTGGGTCGATGGATTTAGCCAGCGCCGAATTCTCAAACCCATTGGCGATATTCCACCCGCTGAGTTTGAGATGTTGTATTATACGAATGCTGAGGACGCGGTTGCGTGACTCAGACAACATACGTTCCCATAACCTCGGGGTGGTTCAGTGGAGGGATGGAAAAAAAAGCTGAACTGAATTTGAGCTGACAAATACCTCGTCAAAACTGGGTAGTTGTCTGCTCAGGCCTGAACCACCACAACCCTAACTTCTTTAGGGTCAGGTGTCAGCCCTAAAGAAATTAGCTTTTTTAACCCTAAGAAGGTGTTCGAGTTGAGCACTACCAGCACCTTCTCATAGGTGCCTCACAGGAAAACAAAATTCCACGCACTCCTGGAGACACCTTTGACATGACACTAGAAGCCCTTGACCTTCTCGGCTGTACGCAACCTGGCCAGGGCTCGCTGCAAGGATGCTTCGGCACGAATACTGTTGATCTTTTCGCCCCGCTGCTGGGCAGCAGCCTGGGCCAAACGCTTCTCGGCCCGCTCCTTTGAGCGAAGGGCGCGGTCAACATCAATGTCCCCACCATCCTCAGCGGATTCCACAAGAAAGGTAATCTTGTTATTGGAAACCTCGCTAAACCCGCCACTGACCATCAGGAACCTCGTTTCCTTGTCCTTCTTAAAGCTCAAGGTTCCTGTCTTGATGGTACTCAAAAAAGGTGCATGATGCGCAAGTACACCAAATTCACCGCCAACGCCTGGAGCGGTGACAATGTCAACATCTTCACTGACAACTGGGCCGGACGGAGTAACAACTTCCAAATGAATCTGTGCCATAATATCCCCTCAGATCAGTTGGAAAAAATTACGCTTCAGCCTTTGACGCTGCTGCCTTTTCCACGGCCTCTTCAATGTTGCCAACCATGTAGAAGGCAG
This sequence comes from Desulfobulbus propionicus, assembly GCA_002748735.1. Lineage (GTDB taxonomy): Bacteria > Desulfobacterota > Desulfobulbia > Desulfobulbales > Desulfobulbaceae > Desulfobulbus_B > Desulfobulbus_B propionicus_A. Next base: position 17,804 of record PDTC01000019.1, read on the forward strand.
ATTCAGCCAGTTCATCATGCTTGCCCTCGAGAATCTCCTTGAAGCCACGCACCGTATCCTCGACCTTGCAGTATTTGCCAGGGAAGCCGGTGAAGACCTCGGCCACGTGGAAGGGCTGGGACAGAAAACGCTGTACCTTCCTGGCCCGGGCCACGGTTAGCTGGTCTTCCTCAGAGAGCTCGTCCATACCAAGAATGGCGATGATATCCTGCAACTCCTTGTACTTCTGCAAGGCAACCTGGACACCCCGTGCCGTCTGATAATGTTCCTCACCGACAACATTGGGGTCAAGGATGCGTGAGGTGGAGTCCAACGGATCCACTGCCGGATAAATCCCCAACTCTGCAATCTGCCGGGAAAGGACGACGGTACCGTCAAGGTGGGCAAAGGTGGTTGCCGGGGCAGGGTCGGTCAGGTCGTCGGCTGGTACGTACACGCACTGGACAGCGGTAATGGAGCCCTTGCTGGTCGAGGTGATACGCTCCTGCAGGGCGCCAAGGTCAGTGGCCAGTGTTGGCTGATACCCCACGGCCGAAGGCATACGGCCCAGCAGCGCTGAGACCTCTGAACCGGCCTGGGTGAACCGAAAGATATTGTCCACAAAAAAGAGGACGTCCTGCCCCTCTTCATCGCGGAAATACTCAGCCGCCGTAAGTCCAGTTAGGCCAACGCGGCTACGGGCACCGGGAGGCTCGGTCATCTGTCCGTAAACCAATGCAGCCTTTGGCAGAACCCCGGATTCCTTCATCTCGTTATACAGATCGTTACCTTCGCGGGTTCGCTCACCAACACCGCAGAACACCGAAATACCGCCGTGCTGCATGGCGATGTTGTTGACCATCTCCATCATGATAACGGTCTTGCCACAGCCGGCACCGCCAAACAGTCCCATCTTACCGCCACGGGGAAAGGGAACCAGCAGGTCGATAACCTTGATGCCCGTCTCAAGGACATTGACTTCAGTATCCTGATCAGTGAAGTCCGGAGCAGGACGATGAATGGACATCTTCTTTTCAGAGTCAATGGGTCCGAGGCCATCCACCGGTCGGCCGACAACGTTCATGATCCTGCCAAGCGCAGGCTCACCCACGGGAATGGAGATCGGCTCTCCAGAATCACGGGCTTCCATCCCGCGGACCAAGCCGTCCGTCTGATCCATGGCAACGGTGCGGACAACATTGTCACCGAGGTGCTGGGCGACCTCTACCACGAGGTTGTCAGCCTCATCGTTAATCGCCGGGTTGGAGATAAACAGCGCATTCATGATCTCCGGAAGATCGCCAGGCTCAAATTCAACATCCACAACCGGCCCAATGACCTGTATAATTTTTCCTACTCGCGACTCACCCATTTGCAATGGCCTCCTCAAAGATTAAAAATACCCGTTGGTATCGCGTAACTTATCCTCGCAGCGCCTCGGCACCGCCAACAATATCCATGAGCTCACTGGTAACCGCCGACTGCCTTGCCTTGTTGTAAAGCATGGTCAGATCCCTGATCATATCCTTACAGGCGTTGGTGGCGTTATCCATGGCTGTCATTCTGGCCGCATGCTCACCGGCACCCACCTCCAGCATGGCATGGTAGGTCTGGACGTTAAGATAAAGCGGCAACAGGACTTCCATGATCTCCCCAGGCTCGGGTTCATAGATGTAGGCTCCTGTCACCCCAGCTTTGCTCTCTGCCACAGCACGCTCCTCATGCTTTTCTTCGAGCGGCCTGATCGGCAACAACTGTTCGGTAGCGGGCCTCTGGTTGGCCACGGACATGAAGCGGCTGTACACCACATCCACCTGATCAGTCTCGGCAGAGACAAAGGCCTGGGTAACCGTCTGGCTGATCTCACGGGCGTTGAACATCTGGAAGGTTCCCATGATATCATTGAACCGCATCCGAACCTTGCCGGTTTTTTTCAGGAGCTGCGACGCCTTCCGGCCAACGGTTACATAGCTGACCGTCTTGCCCTCGCTCTCGTATTTGCGGGTCAACTGCTCTGCCAAGGCAACGACATTGGCGTTGAAACTACCGCACAGGCCCCGGTCTGAAGTGACCACCACGATCTCCACGGCCTTGACGTCACGGACTTCCATCAGGGGAAGGTTGGCGCCCTCCATGCTACCAGAGAGGTCATGCATGGCCTCGGCAAATTTTTCGGCATAGGGGCGAAATGCCTCCATCTTTTCCTGGGCACCCCGTAACTTTGCCGAGGCAACCATATTCATGGCCTTGGTGATCTGCGCCGTCTTCTTGACGCCGTTGATCTTTATTTTGACATCCTTTAATCCAGGCATATCAACTCTTCCTCAGCAGTTAGTTCAGCCCCTTGGTCGCCTTGAAGGTCTCGCCGAAGCTGGTCATGGTCTTCTTCATCTTCTCTTCAAGCTCAGGCGAAATGGCCTGCTTTTCACGAAGTTCTTCAAAGATGGAGGGCTCGTTGGCCTCAATGTATCCATAGAGTTCCTGCTCGTAATCGGCCAGGGTATCTACGGGAAACTGATCGAGCAGGCCCTTGGTGCCTGCAAAGATGATCGCCACCTGTTTTTCCATGGGCAGCGGCTGATACTGCGGCTGCTTGAGGATCTCCACCAGGCGCTCGCCTCGAGTCAGCTGGGCCTGTGTTGCAGCATCAAGGTCAGAACCGAAACTGGCAAAGGCGGCAAGCTCACGGTACTGAGCCAGGTCGAGCCGCAAGGTGCCGGCGACCTGCTTCATGGCCTTGACCTGTGCAGCACCACCGACGCGGGAGACAGACAGGCCGACATTGATCGCCGGACGGACACCGGCAAAGAACAGGCTCGGCTCCAGATAGACCTGGCCGTCGGTAATGGAAATAACGTTGGTGGGAATAAAGGCGGAGACATCACCCGCCTGGGTTTCGATGATGGGCAGTGCCGTCAGTGAACCGGCACCAAGCTCGTCATTGACCTTGGAGGCACGCTCAAGCAACCGGGAATGGTTGAAGAAGATATCACCCGGATAGGCCTCACGTCCGGGAGGGCGACGAAGCAGCAGCGACAGTTCGCGGTAGCTGACCGCCTGTTTGGAGAGATCATCATAGATAATCAGGGCATGCTGGCCATTGTCGCGGAAGTACTCGCCCATGGCGCAACCGGCAAAGGCAGAAACATACTGCATGGGCGCAGGATCAGAGGCGCAGGCGGCAACCACGGTGGTGTACTCCATGGCGCCATGCTTGCGCAGCGCCTCGACCACCAGGGCAACAGTGGATTTTTTCTGGCCGATAGCCACATAGATGCAGTGAACATCGGTGTTTTTCTGGGCAATAATAGCGTCAACACACAGGGCAGTTTTACCGATCTGCCGGTCTCCGATCACCAGCTCTCGCTGGCCACGGCCAACAGGTGTCATGGCGTCAACCGCCTTGGCTCCAGTATAGCAGGGCTCATGCACGCTCTTCCGGGCGATAACTCCGGGAGCCAGCACCTCGATCTTGGAGAACTGCTTGGCGTCAATGGGGCCCTTCCCGTCAATGGGCTGGCCGATACCATCAACAACCCGGCCTTCCATTTCAGGGCCAACCGGCACCTCGGCAATACGGCCCGTCCGCTTGACAATATCGCCCTCTTTGATGTCGCGGACATCACCGAGAACCGCGCAACCGACATTGTCCTCTTCAAGATTCAATGCCAGGCCAAAGATGTTGCCAGGAAACTCGAGCAGTTCCATGGCCTGGCAATTCTCCACGCCGTAGACACGGGCAATACCGTCACCCACAGAGAGGACGACGCCAGTTTCCTTCAGGTCAACATCACTCTCATAGCCCGCGATCTGGTCTTTGATGATTTGACTGATTTCTTCGGCTTTGATCTGCATTTGACTAATCTCTCCCCTTAATAGATTCTTTTAAGCTGTTGAGCTGCGTTCTTATGCTTCCGTCCAGCACCAGATCGCCAACCTTTGCTATGATTCCGCCAATAATGGAAGGATCCACCTCGGTTGTAATGGTCACCTTGTTGCCAGTGAGTTGCTCCAGGGTCGTACGGATCTTTTCCTGAAGGTCATCATCCAGCTCCACTGCAGAGATCACCGAACCATGGCTGATACCCTTCTCCCGGTCGACCATTACCTGCATCTCTTCGGCAATGTCCGGCAGGAGCGTGGCCCGTTTCTTTTCGATCAGCAGGTGGAGGAAACCAGTCAAAAAGGTATCGGCCTCAATGGACTCAGCGATCCTCGCCATGATTTTTTGTCTGGCCTCCAGAGGATACAGCGGATTCGACAGGGAATCACCGACACCTGACTCGGGCGTGTAGAGCGCGGCAATACTGTTGAGTGCCTCGCTGTAGGTCTCTTCCTGCCCCTGTTCCTTGCCAAGGGAAAAAAGTGCTTTCGCATATCTGCGGGCCAAAATTGTCTGTTTCACCGTACCGCACCCACTCGTTGGAGATACTGTTCAGTGATCGTTTTCTGATCCTCCGGAGTGAGGTTCTTGACGATCAGCTCCTCAGCCATACCGGCTGCCGCATCTGCAGCGTCAACCAGTAATCTGCGGCGGGCATCAACCACTTCCGCCTGGACGGCAGCCTCAGCCTGACGCTTGATATCTTCAGCGGCTTTCTCGGCCTCGGCAAGAATCCGCTCTTTCTCGTTTTTCGCCTGGGCGATGGCCTTTTCAACAACCTGCTCCATCTCCTTTTCCATGCCCGCCAGTTTTTCGGTAAACTCACGATAGGATTGCTGGGCCTCGTCACGACGACCCTCAAGCTCTTCAAGCTCTTCCCGCACCTGCTTTTGCCTTCCGGTAAGCCCGTTGCTGATGGGTTTGCCAAGGAAATAGACAAGAAGGACCACCAAGGCGACAAAGTTGACGGTTCGCCAAAAAAGGTCCTTCCATTTCGCCGCAGGAGGAAAGCCACCGTGATGCTCTTCGCTGTTGGCTTCATGGGCAACAGCGCCGCCCTCATGGATGGCACCACTCACCTGCGCAGAGGTCTGCACTGCCTCATGACCACCATCATCCGTCGAGGAAGCACAGACAAAAGACGCCGTGCCGACAGCGAACATCAGCGCGGTCATGAACAGAATCTTCGTGATAAATGATCTCATGCTTCCAGACTCCTTCCAAGAATCTTTTCGGCCATCTCCCTGGCAAAACCGGCAACATTGCCCTGGAGCTGTTTACCGGCGGTATCCACCTGCACGCGGATCTCTGCCAGCTGCTGTTCTTTACCCTCATCCATCTCACTGCGGATGGCGGCCAGTTTTTCGCTCCCCGCAGCCTGTGCCTCACTGCGGGCACCATCAAGGGCCTTTTTTGCGCGGCTGCTGGCTTCACGCATCTGCTCTTCCACTTCTGCCTGACGCTGCCGGGCGTCTTGACGAAACCGCTCAATATCACCGTGTAGTGAGGCAATTTTTTCCTTGCGCTGCTCAAGAATGCCGAGGACCGGCTTGTACAACACAGCGTTGAGGACAAACATCAGCACGATCATGTTGATGATGTGCAGGACCAGGGTAATGTCAATCGTAATCATACCAATTACTCCTCATCGCTCAAAAATAGTAATAATTTCGCTGGCAGAGTGAATGGCTGTTCACATCGGCTTAAAATAACTAATGAAAAAAGTGGGTACTGTCAAACCTTTTTTAAGTATAATTTATGCCATTTTTCAATATTCCTTTTCAGCCACCGGCTTCTCGTCCAGGACAGGTCTCCCACTGGTCTGCAGCCAGCTGACCAGGCGGTCCAGCCCTTCTTCCATGCCAACCTGCTCCTGGTATGCCAACAACCGCTTCGCCTTGGAATGGTCGAACCAGTGAGATCGGGCCAGCTGAAGGGCAAGAAATCTTGTCATCTTAGGCTCCTCTTGCCACCGGGCAAGGGCATAAACGCCTTCCAGGGTCCAGCCAGCGAGGTAGGCGATCACCAGCGGCACCCGTCTGCGTACTGGAGCGATATCAAGACGACGAAACAGGGTATTGATCCAGTCCCACAGGTTCACCGCTCTTTCCTGGCCGATAAAAAAAGCCTCGCCAGCGGCAGCACCATCTCCATGAAGACTTTCAGCAGCCAGCAGATGGAGATGGACAACATTCTCGATATAGCTGATATCCACACGGTTGCCACCATCACCGACAATCCGCAGTTGCCCATTTCTGCCCCGTTCCAGCAGCCTCGGAATCAGGTGACGATCACCAGGCCCCCAGACCAGGTGCGGACGTATCGCCGTGGTCCTGAGCTCCGCAGTACTGGCTGCGAGCACCAGCCGTTCCGCTTCAATTTTGGTGCGGGCATAGGCACAGAGCGGCCTCCTGCCGTACGGCAACGTTTCCTCCCCTCCCTCAATGTTTTTTCCGGCAAAAACCACCGATGGCGTAGACGTATAGACCAGTGCCGCAACGCCGGACTCCTGGCATGCCCTGATAACATGTACAGTGCCACCCACGTTAATGTCGTGATACTCCCGACTCGCTCCCCAGATACCAGCCTTGGCAGCAACATGAAAGACTGTATCCCGGCCCATGACGGCCTGCCTCACCTCTTCAAGGTCACGAAGATCGCCGACGATGCACTCGGCCCCAAGCGCCTCAATCTCTGGGTACCTGTTGCGGCCGAACACCGCTACCCTGAGCCCCCTGGCAAGCAGAGCCCTGACAATTCCCTGGCCGATAAACCCTCCGCCACCGGTGACCAGAACGTTCTTCATCTGCCGCCCTCCTTGTCGCTTCCCACACGGTCTGCCGCCCATTGTCCCAACTGTTCACGAAAGATCTTGGCATTGTGGCGAATATCCACAGGAAAGCCCGGGTGAACAAGAAAATCGGTAATGGTTGCCGTCAAAGGATTCCCCAGGGCCAGCGCTCGCAGCTCCTTGAACAGGGCAGCGGGCTCCTGCCGATCCATAAGCTCGACGAGCAGTACAGGGCGCTGTTGACCGGGAGCTCCGATCCCCACCAGGGCTGACCTGAACACCCGAGGATGCGCATTGAAGATCGCCTCACAACAGACGGTGTACATGGGGCCTGTCGGCGTGAGCACCCGATGGGCCTTACGCCCGCAGAACCAGAGCCTCCCTGTATCGTCCCGGTATCCCATGTCCCCGAAGCGGTGCCAAAGCCCCTCGTCACTGGCAATTTTTGCCAGTCGCGTTTCCTCTGCATTGTCGAAATAGGCCTGGGTGACCACCGGACCGCGCACCACAATCTCGCCAATGTCCCCTGGTGGTAGTTCCTCTGCCAGCTCCATCCGACTGATGGGCCCATCCACCGGCCGGATCACCCGGATCTCCATGCCTGGCAGAGGTCTGCCCACACAGGCACCGGCGCCACTGCCCGTCATTGCCCAGGTGGAGCGCAGAATTTCCTCACCGGTACAGGAGGTGGTCGGCAACGATTCAGTGGCACCGTAGGGTGTATGAATCTCTGCCCGGTCCGGAAGAATTCGCCGCACCCTGTCAATCAATTCACCGGGAACCGGTGCCCCGGCCATGAGCACCTTACGAACCGGCAGTGTAATTCCCTGTTTCAGGCAGTAGCGGCTGACCACGTTCCAGATTGCCGGAGACCCGAAGGAGTAGGTCACCCCCTGCTCAACTATACTGCGAACAAACTTGTCGGGCTGCACCTGAGCCGGACGGCTGGGATCCATATCCGGGATAACAGCTCGGACACCCAACGCTGTGGAAAACAGCGCAAAAAGGGGGAAACCGGGCTGATCAACATCATCCGGACCTATACGGTAATAGTCGCGGATCATCTCAAGTTGGGCATGAAAGATACCGTGGGTATACTCCACGCCCTTGGGCGGCCCGGTGGAACCGGTGGTAAAGATAATGGCGGCCAGCTGTCCGGGCGCCGCCTTCACCACCGGAAAAGGGGTGGCAACAGCAGGACGCAGCCGTCTGGCCAGCGGCCCGAGTCCGCCGCCAACACAGAAACGCTGCCGGAGCGTTTTAAAGGGGCCAGGGACAAACCGACTGAAAAGTACGGCCCGGGGAATGCCCACCAGGATATCGGGACGAACCCCGCCGATGCAGCGCAGCAGGTTTGCATACCCCATCCCCGGATCTATAAGGATAAGCACTGCCCCCAGCTGAAAGAGGGCAAAGGTGAGCGAGATGAACTCCATGGATGGCCGTACCATGAGGATAACCCGGTCACCGGCACGGACGCCTTCGGCCTCCAGGCGTGCCGCATAGCCATCGGCGGCCTCCTGTAACTGGGCAAAACTCCAGTGCCGGTAGCCCCTTCTCCCTGCGGTCATGGTCACGGCCCGGGCCGACCCCTGGACCGCCGCCACCTTCCGCAGCACCGAGGCGATATTATACTCAGCAGCCAAGGCAGCGCTCCACAAAGGGAGTGATCACTCCCATGGCCTCGGCAAAGGCGTCCTCAAGCACATAATGTCCGGCATCCTTACAGTACAGAGTCTGTGCATCGGGAAAACGTCGGCGCCACTCAGCAAAAAAGACCTCATTAAAACAAAAATCACGCCCTCCCCAGCAAAGCAGCATGGGGCAATCTTCAAGACCCGCTAAACCGGCCTCCACCTCCTTGAGTGTTGCCCATGAGGGATGCCTGCTGTTCATGGGAATATCCCTGACGAAACGGTACAGGGCGACACGGTCATGCCAGGAGCGGTACGGGGCAAGAAAGCCGGCAGCCCGCTCAGCTGTCAGGGGTGTTGTTACCGCCATCTGCACCGATGGTCGGGCAAAGCCGTTGAGACCGCGCACCAGCAAGGCGCCAAGGCCCGGCACCCGGCAGACACTGAGGCGCAAAGGGATGTACGGCATAGGAAAGGCAGCGGTATTGGTAACGACAATACCGGCTACCCGATCCGGATGACGTCCGGCCCAGCCCATGCCAATAGCCCCGCCCCAGTCATGCACCATCAACAGGCACCGCTGGATATCGCGCTCCTCGAGCAAGGCTTCCAGATTATCGATATGCTGGCTGAGCGTGTAGGGGTACTGCTGGGGTTTGTCGGACAGGCCACAGCCGATATGATCCGGCGCCACACAGCGATATCGCCCGCTCAAGGCAGTGATGACCCTGCGGTACAGATAAGACCAACTGGGGTTTCCGTGCACCATGACCACTGCCGGACCATGGCCCTCATCCACACAAGACATCCGCACTCCACCCACCTCAACCCTGACCGGTTTGAAGGGGTACTCATACAAGGACATGCTCACCAGTCTATCCCCAGCATCATGGTGTTGATTCCGGAACCGATGCCCAGCAAGGCGCAACGCTGCCCGGGTTGCAGGTATCCCCGTTCAATTCCCAGGGCCATGGTGATCGGCGCGCTCACTGACCCGACGTTGCCCAGCTCGGCAAGCGTCTCGAAGTTACGCGCCGGGTCAAGTTTCAGGCTCGAAAACAGGAGGTGAGCATGGGCGCGCCCCACCTGATGACAGAAAAACCGGTCAACGGTTTCCGGCTGCCATGCCAACTCCTGGAGAAAATCATCCCAGCAGTCACGGGCAGTCTCGACGCCGCGAATGAGCAGCTCCTCGGAATCCGTGGACATGAGTACACCCTGCTCGGCGTTCTGGCCGCCCTGGCAGAGATGGTTGTACTCGGTGTTGGCCCGACAGGCTCCGCCGCGCAAGTAATGGCCGGAATCGCTGAACGTGTCACTGGTGAGCACCAGGGCTACTGCTCCAGAGCCGATGGTCAGGGAGGCGAACAGCGGTTTGATGCTCTTACGGGAAATCGTCTGGTCGGTCTGCAGAAGCCTGATGGTCGAATGAACCAGGTCTTCGGCGGTCTCCCCGGCAACGACAAGCCCGCTTTTCACCTGACCAAGCTCGATCATCCCGGCCAGCATCACCATACCGTTGAGAAAACCCAGGCAGGCATTGGAGATATCAAACACCTGACAGCACTGGGGCAGTCCAAGCTGACGATGCACGAAAGAGGCGGTACTGGGCTCGAGCATATCCCGGCTCACCGAGGTAAACAGCAGGCAGCCAAGATCGTTCTTCCCGATGCCTGAGGCCGCAATGGCCTGTTCCCCCGCCATGGCTGCGGCCTGGCTGGGCCGGGTGCCTTGATCCCAGAGGCGACGGCTCCGGATCCCCGTCATCAGCTCCAGCCGTCCCTGTGGCAGACTGAGCCGAGAGTAAAGGGGACTCAACTCCTCTTCCAGTGCCGTGGAGGTGAGGTTCACCGGCGGCAACGCATACCCAAAAGCCTGGAGGCAGACCTTACTGAACCGCATATCACCGCCTCCGGGAGTTGACGTCATCAGACGACGAAAACCGCCCTGCCCAGGCGATGAGCAGGGCTGCCAGGGCAACGTCGTCGAGTATTCCGGCGACTGGCAGCCACTCGGGGATAAGGTCATAGGGCGAGAGGCAGTAGAGCAGCCCGCCGGCAAGGATGGCCTTTACCCAGAGCGGGGTTCCGGGCGCAAAAAAGACCCTGACGGCCCGACGGAGCATACCCCAGGCCTGGTGCAGCAGTGAGGCCGATGGTGTCATGACTGTCTCCTTGCGGTATTCATGTGCAGCCCTGCGCCACCGTCCGGGTGACGATGGCGCTGTCAAAATAGTTCTGCCCCATACCTGCATCGACCACCAGGCACTGACCAGTTATCCCGGAGCTTCTCGAGGAGAGCAGAAAGGCAGCGGCATTGGCGGCCTCTTCGGTCTGCAGCGCCCTCTTTCGATAGGTTGCCTGCTCGGCAAAAAGGTAGGAGTCAATATAGCCGGGAATACCTGCTGAAGCCGATGTCTTCAGCAGGCCCGGACAAACCGCGTTGAAGCGTACCTCACTGAAGGCAGAAAAACTCTTTGCCAGAAAACAGAGTGACGATTCCAGCGCTGCCTTGACCGGTGCCATGTACCCATAATTTTCTGCAGCCATCCGTGTTGTCGAAATCGAAATGGTGACCACAGAGGCATCCTTTGCCAGCAGCTCCTTCAGCGAATTTGCAATACTGATCAGGGAGAAACAGGAGATATTGACGGCCTGAAGAAAATCCTCCTGCCTGGTTTCATGAAAAGGTTTCATCCCGTCGCTGTAGTTGGCAAAGGCGATGGAATGGACCAGACCGTGCACAGGGCCATGGACAGCGGCGGCGATCTCGTCGCGCACCCGATGGATATTTGTCTCATCCTCAACATCGCAGCAGAACACCTGACAGCCGGGAAAGAGTTTTCTGCAGGTCACGGCCCGCTGTTCACTTCGCACCACGTGGAGCACCTCTGCGCCAGCCGCCTGGACAACACGGGCAATGGCGCAGGCCACAGACTTTCTGTTGGCCAGCCCAAAAACCACCACCTGCTTACCACTCAGCCCGAGAAAATCCATCACCCCTCCTTGAGAGAACAGGCAAACTCCACCTGAAGCGCCACCTTGTCCTGCAGTTTCACGCTACCTTTCAGAAACCAGGCAGAGCTGAGACGTTCCTTCAGGGTGGCATGAATATTGATGGTTGCGCCAGGGCCGACCTCCCGCTTGAACCGGGCCGATTGAATTCTGGTCAGCACAGGCACCGCACCTTGCAACGACGGCTCTATACCGGCCAGCTCAACGATCAACAGGGCGCCGGCCTGAAAAACCGCCTCGCAAAGCAGTACTCCCGGCATAAGCGGATGGTCCGGATAATGGCCACGAAAGATATCGAGGTCTTCGGGCAGATCCTTTTCCGCATGGATGCGCTGCTCATCCATTTCGACAATCCGGTCGATCCAGAGAAAAGGCGGCCTGTGAGGAAGGCGTTGCAGCACAGCAGCATCGGCCACCATTACAACCCTCCGGTAATTTCCAGGACCGTGCCGGTGATGTAGGCCGCATGTTCACCGGCAAGAAAGAGTACGGCCTCGGCCACCTCATCTGCGGAACCAAAACGCCGCATCGGCACCATATTTTTGTACTGCCTCAGCTGCTCGTCGGAGAGCCCGTCAAGGAACTCAGTGCTGATAAAGCCCGGCGACACCGCGTTCACCGTGATCTTTCTCTTGGCCACCTCACGGGACAGCGATCGCATCAGCCCCACCTGCCCGGCCTTGGAGGCCGCATAATTTGCCTGGCCAGTGAAGCCCATCCGTCCCATCGGGGAGGTGATAAAGATGATCCGCCCATACTTCTGCTGCATCATCATGGGGACCGCGAACCGCGACATGGTAAAACCACCGGTGAGATTGACATCGAGGACCCGCTGCCACTCGTCCTCTTTCATGAGAGGCACCAAGGCGTCGCGACGGATGCCGGCATTGTTCACCAGGATGTCCAGGGTGGCGACGCTCTCTTCAAGGCGGCTGTAAAAGTCCTGAACAGCCGCGTAGTCAGCGACATCCAGCTGCTCCAGATGCAGTCGATCAGTAGCACTCTCTTGGCGCAGCTCCTCGGCGGCAGCCTCATTTCCGCCATATACCCCGATAACTTCCGCACCCCTCGCCAGCAGGGCAGAGGTAATCGCCCGACCAATCCCTCTGGTCGCCCCGGTCACCACCGCCCGTCTTCCCGAAAAATCGCTCATCTTTTTCATCCCCTCCATCAATCCCGGCCACAGGTTGAGATCCGACAATCAGTGATCACTCCTGAGCAACGCATCCGCATCGTTGGCGACGATCACCCCGTAGTTGATGGCCCCTAGCCAGCCGCTCATGATGATTCCCACCGACCCCACATGAAAGAGCCCGGCAACCTCTTTGAAGATCCCCCTGGAGAGGTCCAGTCCCTCGAACTTTGTCCCAAAAGATGTCCCCTTGGTATGCAGGGTATACCGGTTAAACGTCAGCGGTGTTGCCGAGTCAATGGTATCGATTTTCTCTCCAACCCCAGGTAGATACCGTTCAAGATGCCGCAGACAACGCTCCTCCATCTTTTTCTTGGCAGCGCTGTACTCAGCCGGGGCAAGAGGTTTCCAGTCATCGTACCTCGCATTCATGGAGGCGACAATGGTGTAATCAGGATTTTCCGGCCGTGTCTTCGGGTAGTACAAGGAAAAGGTCATGCTGCCGGTGTCGGGACGCAGCATCTCTGATGAAGAAAACTCTGGTGCGGTTGAGGTAAACAGGAGATCTCCGATATCGTCGATCACCTCGCCCCGGCGAATCCCAAAGTATACCTGACAGCTGGAGTTATTCACCCTGACCCCGTCAAACTGTTCACAGAAAGCAGCGGAAAAATGCTCCCGCCCCACCAGGTTATCGACAGTATTGGTGATACCGCTGTTGGAGATAACGCAACGCGCTTCGATCCGGCGGCCACCCACGTCAACACCCCGCACCCTTCCCTTTTCGACAATAACCCGTTCCGCCCGTGCCCGGGTACAGATGGTGACCCCGGCTTCTCTCAATTGCCTGGTCATCATGTCGATCAGCTTGTCGGTCCCCCCCTGGAAGGTGAAGACCCCGCGATTCATGAAGTTAGAAAAGACGATCCCATAGGTGATGGCCGGTTCATCAAGGGTAGAGCCGTTGGCATAGGTAATAGGCTCCATAAGCAGGCGGTGCACATCTGTTCGGCCCGGAAAGAACTGGTTGAAGAGCTCGCGGGTGGTGATCTGGCGGTCGTCATAGTAGTTCATCTGTTCGACAGCACGAAAAAAGCCTTCCACTGTCTCCTGCGCTATGGCAAACCGCTCAAAAAGGATGCGGATAAAGTCGTCCTTGCTGAAGGTGGTGGTCAACTGAAACTGGGGATTATCAAAGACAATATTTTTCAGTTGAACAATGCAATCCCGAATCTCTCCTCCCCAGTACTTCTTGCAGGTCTTGACCATGCCATAGGGGAAGCCGTGCAGGGAGACATCAAAGACATGGCCGCCGCGCTTGAACCAGGTGGCCAGTCCTCCCAGCTGAAAGTGGTGCTCCACCAGGAGAACACGGTGACCGGCCCTGGCGAGCCGATTGGCCGAAGTCAGGCCGCCAAGACCCGAGCCGATAATAACGACATCGTAGGCCGGTTCAAGGTGTGTCAGCGGAGTAAAGGAAGAGTCAGCCATGGGAAAGTTGTCCTCAAATCAGGAAAGGATATGCCGGTTGACCATGGCCACGCCGCTGAGCATGGAACCGACAATCCCCAGGTAGCCCTGGTCAGTTCCGGCAAGAAAGAGATTAGCCCATGGCGTCTTCCCGTCACGGACTTTCACGGCACTGCCGTACACTGCGCCGGCAGCCTTACGGGTGAACCGTTCAATGGTGACAGGGGTAAAACAGTCCAGGCAGGTCAACGAGGAGGCAGCGATCCCCAGATGACGGGCAGCGATCTCTCTGGCCCTGTTCTGCCACACCGCTTTTGCGCCATGATAGGCAACGGGCTGGAGTGACTGCCAGTATACGTGTCTGGCGCTCAGGGTGACCCGGACCTGGAGCCCATTCGCCAGATCCAGCCCCTGAAACTGATCTGGCCGGCAGAGCACCCCCCAGGATGGATCAACCGGCCCAGTCGGGCAGCAATAGGAAAAACGCTGCTGGTCATTAAAAAAAACGATCGCCCTTGCCTCAGCCGCTACACTGGCGGCGGTGGCTGGCGCCAGCAGTATGGTTTCCACAAAACTCATCCTGCCGACGTACGCATCACCAACCTTCCACCCGGTAAGTCTTGCGGTCTCCGGGACACCAGCTGTGGAGATTACAGCCGCAGCAGCCAGTCGTTCCCCGTCATCGAGCACCACCTCTGTGATCCGGTCACCGACAATGGTAAGGGAATCGACCCGCTTGCGTAGCCTGACCTCTCCTCCCAGCGCCTTGAAATGGTCGAGGAGTTGCCCGAGAAACTCACGGATAGTGTGCTCGGGCCGAAACAGCCCCTCAAGAAACAGGGCACGAAACATAATCATAAACTGCCGAAGATCCATATCTTTTTCCTCGGCGTTGCCGTAAACCATGACTGGCAGAAGCAACATATCGATCAACAGCGGGTCATTGAGCTGTTCGCCAAGGAAGGTCCTGGTGGAGCGCCAGGGTCCTGGAGCAAAGGGATCGAACGTCCGGACACACTCGAGCAGGCGCAGGAACCGGCGGCCTTCTTCAGGAAAGGCACGGTTAACCTCGTCAATGAGCACGGCAACATCATTGGTGAAGTTCAAACGAACATCAGGAAAACGAATTTCCGAACCGGTCTGTTCGCGGGTGACAAACTCCTTTCTGGGCAGTTTGAGCTGACGAAACAGGAGATTTAACGGCGCCCGCTTCTCGGTGACAGGCGCATGGTTGGTCATGGCATGCAGCCCGGTTTCATAAAGGATTCCCTGACGCCGGTAATACGAGTTCAAACCACCTGGCAGGCTGTGCTGTTCAAGGATAAGTGTCCGGACCCCATACCGGGCGGCTCGAATTCCAGCGGCAATACCGGAAAGCCCCCCACCAATGATGATCAGCTGGTAATCGGCCATAGTGGGAGAAAAAGATCAGTAAGGGACATCAGCCCATGGCGACTGGGAATTTATACGTCCTGGAGTCGTGGTTCAAGATAGTCAACGCAACTGTTCAGGGTAGCAAGCTGCGGGTAGTCTTCTTCGGGGATCTGCAACTTATAGCGTTTCCGCAGCTCCATAACAATATCAAGAAAATCCATGGAATCCAGATCCAGTTGATCTCGAAGAGGCTCTGCGCCATTCAGATTATCAAAATCGGCCTCATCGTCAATATCCTCTATGATTTCAAGGATAACATCCTTGATTTCGTCCCGGGTCATAACGTCTTGTCCTTGCAGTGTTAACGCTTTATCATTGCCGTAAAAATCGTGAGCCCGCCACTGTTCCCTCTTCTGTCCTTGGGCTCAAACTGTCCTTTTTACCACATAACAGCCTTTCACGCCACAAATCTCTTGACGATCACCACGGAATTGATGCCCAGCATACCAAAAGAGTTGTTGAGGATGACGTCCACCCGGTCCACCTCTTCAGGACTCCCGGCGACAAGACCTGGAACGTGACACTGCGGATCAAGGTCGTCGAGGTTGATGGTGGGGTGTACCTGATTATCGGTAAAACTGGGAAGATTACCGGCCAGTTCAAGTACACCGGCCGCCCCCATGGCATGGCCAATGCTCGACTTGGTGTTATTCACCCGAACACGGTTGCACCCTGCAAACAGGGACCGCACAGCCGAGCACTCCTCGACATCACCCTGCTGGGTCCCTGTGGCATGGGTATTGACAATCGAGACATCTTTGGGCTCCAGTGCTGCACGCCGCAACGCAGCCTCCATGCACTCCCGTTGTCGAGGTCCATGGGGCAGGACAACATCACAGGCGTCGGAGTTCATCGCATATCCGGCAACCTCAGCATAGATTGACGCGCCCCGGCTCAGGGCGCTTTCCAGCCGCTCAACAACGAACATGCACCCACCTTCGGAAATGACAATACCGTTACGATTCTTGTCAAAAGGACGGCTCGCCCTGGTGGGATCTTCGTGCTGGGCAAGTGCCCCCTGGGCCTTGAAACTGGCAAAGATACCAAAAGACCCGACGCACTCTGAAAATCCACCACAAAGGGCCAGGTCGACCTCGTTTAAGCGTAACATCTGCACACCCTGAATAAGCGCGGCGTTACCGGCGGCACAGGCTGCGCCAATGGAATAATGCGGCCCGGTTATTCCCAGGTTCATAGTGATTTCGCCGGCAGGATTGTTGAGGACAGTACGTGGATTATGGTGGTGGGTCCAGTAATCGACGTCATAGTCATACCGGCTGATATTGTACACCTCGTTTTCGGTCTCCACGGTTCCGTGTTCCGTCAATCCCGCATACACCCCTGTCCGGTGCGGCACCAGCATATCCCTGCTGAGCCCCGCGTCCTCCAAGGCCTGGTTGGCACAGTAGACCCCGATACAGCCGGCCCTGGTCCCCCGCTTGTTTTCACGTTTTTTCCGATACCTGGTTTCCTGAAACGAACAGAGCCCGGCCGGATGTTCGCCCATGTAGCGAAGGTCAATAGTGGAAATACCACTGCGGCCAGCCAGGAGATTGGCCCGGAAGTCCATAAGGTTGTCAGCTCCCGGCGCGACAAGGCCAACACCGGTGAGTACGATTCGATCATTTTTCTGGTCAGTCATGATATGCGCGATCCTTCCGGCCATAAAGGATGAAGGAAAAGACAAGATGCACAGTATTGACAGTTACTGATTGCCAGCACCATCCCCGGTCGTCACAGGCCTTTCCAGGGCACTGCCGCAACAAACCTATTCGGCAGTGTCTCTGTGGAGGTAGACGCGAAGACCCCTCTCATCCCCAGGCCTGCTTATCTTTAAGTTTATTTAAACAGCTCAAGAGGTTAGCTGCGTGGTTACCAGGTCACTGGCACGGGCCATCACCTCATCGAGTTTGTCAGGCATGGGGCCGCCGGCCTGGGCCATATCAGGGCGGCCTCCCCCCTTGCCGCCAACAATGGCTGCCGCCTCCCGGACAAGATCTCCCGCCTTGACCCGTCCGGTAAGATCTGTGGAGACCAACGCCAGTAGGACGGCCTTACCCTCCAGTTCTCCGCCAAGCAGGGCGATTCCGCTTTCCAGGCGGTCGCGAACCTTATCACCAATTTCCCTGAGCGTCTTTGCTGAGTCCAGGGGAACCTTTCCGGCCACCACCCGGATACCCTCGACCTCAACGGCGCTGGCCAGGAGCTGATCAAGGCCGCTCAGGGCTACCTGCTCATGCAAACGGCTCACCTCCCGTTCAAGGGATTTCTGCCGGTGCAGCAAGGTGGCAATCCGCGCTGCTGCCTCCTCAAAAGGTACACTCAGCGCATCGCTTACCCCAGCGGCACGGGCAGCCAAGTCCTGGAGCCATTCCACGGCAACCGGCCCAGTAACAGCCTCTATCCGGCGAACACCTGCAGCAATACCGGTCTCTGCGACGATCTTGACAAGGCCGATCTCACCGGTGGCGCCCACGTGGGTTCCCCCGCATAACTCCTTGGAAAAGGCGCCCATGGTGACCACCCGTACCGCATCCCCGTATTTCTCACCAAAAAGGGCGGTGGCCCCATTACTAAGCGCCTCTTCCCTTGCCATCACCTCGGCGTCGACCCGAAGATCAGCACGAACCTGCTCGTTGACCAGTTGCTCGGTCCGCGCCAGTTCTTCCTCTGTCACCGGAGAAAAATGGGTAAAATCAAAGCGCAGACGGTGGTGCTCCACCAGCGAACCAGCCTGTTTGACATGGTCACCCAGCACCTGACGAAGGGCCTCGTGCAAGAGGTGGGTGGCGCTGTGATTCAACATGATCTTCTGCCGACAGGGAGCATCCACCCGCAGGTGTACGCTATCACCAACGGCAAGCCTGCCCTTGAGAAGCCTGCCACTATGGAGGATCAGCCCTTCAGCGGCAAGTGTGGTGGACTCCACCTGGAACCGCCCGTCAGCCCAGAGAATCTCGCCTCGATCGCCGATCTGGCCGCCGGCTTCAGCGTAAAAAGGTGTCTGCGGACAGTAAATCCGGGCCTCGGCACCGCTCTTGATTTCCCTGACGAGACAGCCATCGACGTCGATAATTCCAGCGACTGCCGAATCAGCCTCAAGGTCTTCATACCCGAGAAAGACGGTGGTCATTCCCTGGCCGGCAAGTTCGAGGACACCGGCATCAAGATGCTCCACATCTGCACCCTTCCAGGATTTACGAGACTGTTCCCGTTGCCGTCCCATGGCCGCTGCAAAACCGGCCTGATCAAAGTTGACCGAGCTTTCCAGGGCGATGTCCCGGACAATATCCACCGGGAACCCAAACGTATCATACAACTTAAAGATAAACTCACCGTCAATACATGCCTGCTTGCCCTGTGCCGCCTGAAGGGTCTCTATTTTCTGGTGCAGCATCTCCAGGCCATGATCAAGGGTCTCGCCAAAGCGTTTCTCCTCATTGCTCACCACCTTTTCCAGGAGGTTACGGTAGCCGTCAAGATAGGGATAGGCCTCCATCATCATGGCAAGAACCCTGTCGCAGACGCTGGTAAAAAAGGCGTCCAGCCCGAGATGGCGACCATAGCGGATAGCACGGCGCATAATCCGTCGCAGCACATAGCCGCGGCCCTCGTTGGCGGGAAGCACGCCATCGGCAACGAGAAAGGTGGTCGCCCTGGCATGATCGGCAATGACACGCATGGCAACATCGTCAGCCCTGTTCGCCAGGTAGGTTCGGCCGGCAAGGTTGCCGATATACCTAATAATCGGGGCAAACAGGTCAGAGTCAAAATTGTTGTATTTCCCCTGCAGTACCGCTGCCACCCGCTCCAACCCCATGCCGGTGTCAATGGCAGGCCGAGGTAAAGGGGTCATTGTTCCGGACTCATCCCGGTAGAACTGCATGAAAACCAGGTTCCACAGCTCAAGAAACCGGTCACATTCACAGCCGAGCTGGCAATCCGGTCGACCACATCCGGCCGCTGCCCCCTGATCGATGTGAATCTCCGAACAGGGCCCGCAGGGGCCGGTATCTCCCATGGCCCAGAAATTATCCTTCTCACCGAAGCGGACAATCCGCCCAGGGGGAAGGTCCTTGATCTGTTTCCACAGTTTCTCGGCTTCATCGTCATCGGTATAAATCGATACCCAGAGCTGAGCAGGATCAAGCCCCAGTTCCTTTGTCAGAAAATCCCAGGCAAAGGTAATGGCCTCTTTTTTGAAGTAATCACCGAAACTGAAGTTACCAAGCATCTCAAAAAAGGTATGATGGCGGGCGGTGTAACCGACATTTTCCAGATCATTGTGCTTGCCCCCTGCGCGCACACAGCGCTGCGAGGTGGTAGCCCGGACATATGACCGCTTGTCCTCGCCCATGAACACCCGCTTGAACTGCACCATCCCAGCGTTGGTGAACAGCAGGGTGGGATCGTCCTGGGGAACCAGCGGTGAAGAATCCACCCGAGTGTGACCACGATCCTCAAAGTATTTGAGAAATCGCTCACGTATCTCGTCACCTGTCATGCCCGTTTCATCAGTTTGTTTCATAGCGTTTCCCTCCGCCGTTATCCTCGCACCTGGTCACCAGAGACTTTTGTCGTGACAACCAGGAGATGCTACCTTAGCAATTCATGAAACTCTTTACAGAGAAGCGCTCCGACAACGTCAGCACAGTACCCACAGGTATCCATGGACATCAGTCGCTTTCAGCTCATACCAAGTGTTGAGACGCTTATCGTCGTCGACGCAGGATAAATGGCTTTTCTAGTGAGAGTCAATACAATTTGCAACCAAAAACCGGCCCTGGACAACCTTCCCCGGTCGCAACGCCCTGGTACAGATGGTGTACGCTATCAGGCTGCTTTTCTGCCTGGCTGCTGGCCAACAATGTCAACCGTACAAAGGAGGTTCATGGCCGCAGGCGTCAAGCTGACGATGCAGAGTGCTTCGTTGACCAGTTGCTCCGCGTTGGGGCAAAAAACAGCAGCGGTCTGCATCGACGAGCAGTGCCGCCTCACGAAAGAGATGACCACTCGACCTTGTTCGCTTTTGCTTTATTTCCCCTGATCTCTACGCTCCTCAAGGGCGCCGGAAGCCGCCTCAACAAATCCCCATCCCAGTTCAGGCAACCAGTACTCTGTTGACAAGAGAATGACAGCATCCTTATGTAACAGCAGCCGATCCCAGTCCAGGGGCTCCCCCTGAATAGAGTGGCTTTCAACCTGAACCGGGTCAATTGTCCCGTTATCTGCCGGATAGTGGAAAGACCGTTTGAAGTAATACAGGGCATCTACCTCTTCGGATAACCGGGCCTCGGCCATGACCGCCACCAGGGTAAAAAGGAAACTGTCTCCGATAATCAAAAATGAAGGTTTTTCTCGATGGTCCTGGCTCTTCTGGGGGTGAAAAACCGGATAATCGGTGGCACGACTGATAAATACTGGGTCCCAAAGGTTCAATAGACGGCCAAGATCAGCCTCCACCGGTTCAGCGCGCCTTCTTTCCACAGCTTTAAGGGGCGGCAGCCTGACTGGTTGAGACATCTGGGTGTTGAGCAATGCTGCAAGTTCCTGCCAGGCCAGGTATACGCCATACTTGTTCCAGTGGATACCACCGGGCCCGAACAGATGCAGTGCCGGGTTCTCTTTCTTCTGCCGGGCGAAAAGGGCGTGACAGTCGACAAAGTGAACGCCATGTTGCTGCAAGGCCTTCACTGCCTGCTGATAGTCTGTCTCCTGGTTTTCCTGAAGTGGAGGACGCAACCAGTCCAGAGAAGGAATAAATTCCGGATAAACCTCTGCCTTGCTTGGAGCGATGATGTAGGCAAAGGCCTTCTTCCTGGCCTTGAGCTGATCCTGCAGGCGTCTCAATTGCCGAACCCGGGTACTGATCAATGTTCCGTCATCAGCAGAGGGTTTATTGAGTTTAGCCACATAGGTTCTCTCATACAACCACCGGTCATCGCCAATGATAACGCTCGTGCCGGTGCCGCTGGTCACTCGGCCAAAAAGCGAATACTGCAGTTGATTGTAACTTTTCACCAGATGAGGGCGCAGGCCAAAACGAATATTACGCCGCTGCTCATACTGCCGCTGAAACGCCCCGGTAAACCAGGCGGTCGCCGTCAACTCTGCCTGCGGCACCGGCGGTTCTGCGCCGATGAGCTCGACCTGGGGCAAGACTCCCAGGCTATGCTGCAATGTGGGTATCCAGAGCAAACCAATGAAGACTGCACAGTAGACAACCGGTAAGCAACGCATCAGAATCGAAAGTAAATAAAAGGGTTAAAACCAACAGAGATCAGCGTGCAAGCCCCGAGCAGAAGCAAAAGGACCGAGCAGAAAAACTGTCCGGTCATCAAAGCCAGAGGCCGCCTCTCGCTCCAGTTGCGTTGTTCAAAAAATCTGAGCCCCCGGTCCATTGGTAAAAAGGCAAAAAAGGCTGCGATCACCAGAATAACGAACGAGTTACTGTCCAGATAATGAGGGCGTATGAGCAGAGACTCTACCGGGATCAGACCAAAAAGGGCCTTGTAGTAGAGAACGGCAGAGGGTAAATCTTCTGCCCGAAAAAGTACCCAGCCGAGCATCACCAGAACAAATGTCAAAGGTACGCCAATCAGTCGACCCAAACGTCTGGTGCCGGCCAGTGGGTTAACCTTGTCCAGGGAAAGGAACAGACCATGATAAGCACCCCACAGGATAAAGTTCCATGAGGCGCCATGCCAGACCCCTGAAAGCAGAAAAACGACCCATAGATTACAGGCTGTCCGAACAGCACCCCGTCGGTTTCCGCCAAGGGGAAAATAGAGGTACTCGCGCATCCAGCTGGAAAGTGAAATATGCCACCTTCTCCAGAACTCGGTAAAACTGTGCGCAATGTAAGGGGTATTAAAATTCTCCGGAAACTCAAAGCCCATCATCTTCCCCAACCCAATTGCCATATCCGAATAACCGGAAAAGTCATAATAGATCTGCAGGGAATAACAGAGCAGTCCCAGCCAGGCGCAGCCAACTTCCGGGAGACCGTGCCCGAAGGCAAAGGCCTGATCAGCAACCTGCCCTAGGGTATTGGCAACAATAACCTTCTTTGCCAGACCCAGACAAAAACGCCAGATTCCCGACAACATCCGCTGACTGGTATGCAGTCGGCTGCGCAACTGATCAACAATATCGTGATAGCGCACGATAGGGCCGGCAATAAGTTGGGGGAACATGACCACATACAACAGATATTCATTGTAACTTCTGGCAGGGGGACTGACGCCACGATAGGTGTCTACCAGATAACTGAGCTTCTGGAAGGTAAAAAATGAAATACCAATGGGGAGGGCCACCTCACTCCAGGAGAAAGCCGAGTATCCAAACGCGCTGAACAGCTCCTCCAGTTCACCAATGAAAAAGTTAGCATATTTGAAATAGGCGAGGAGGGCGATATTCAACGACACACCAAGAACCAGCAGGTTTCTCCTTCTTGCCACAATGACCCTGTCATATCCTTGCCGGTCATCGACAAAAAAAAGACTAAGGTAATAATCAATGGCCGCTGACAGTAACAGCACGAATATAAATTTTGGTGCCCCCCACGCATAAAAGACCAAGCTCAGGACAAGCGCGACCACATTTCGGTACCGTGGCGGTGCCAGATAATACGCCGCCAGGGCAACCGGCAAAAAATGGAAGAGAAAAATAATTGAGCTAAAAACCATAATACTTTCTCCCCGGGAAATATCCGGCAGAGACGCACAACTTTTGCTGTATACGTTATCTGGAGAACCAGGCTATGCCAAGTTGAAAAAAACGCATTGTTATTGAGCAGCCAAAGGGTAAAAGACCTCTTTTTTACCGTCAATGGGTTAATAGTTCCGAGGCAGAAGCTGTCACCGCATTCTTTTCTTCTCCCATCTCCTCTCCCGACAAAGTCACTCACATGAGCGGATATTTTCCATCCTCATAACTCTCAGTGTGTTTTGACATATCAACCAAAAGAAGGACGGAGACGGGCCCACGATCAATAACAAACATGGTCCTAACAATCCAACATTTTCCATAACGATCAAGCTGAGGCAATGAACCGAGGCGCTGCTTCGGCGCTCATCTTTCCCGGCCACAAAGAATGGCAGGGCTGGCAAGAACAACTCTGCCACAAGAACATTGACAGACAACAGGCCTGTATGTATCAGTACACGAGAACTCAAGATCACGTAACCTCGTCCTCTCCTCTATAGCTCACTCCACGATGAACCAAAAGAGGATAGACAAGGCTGAACGTCAGGGTGGCACCCCTGGCATAACCCACATCAGGGGCAATGTAGCATGATTATCACCGACTGGATTCACACCATCGCAGGTACCTTCATTCTTGTCAGCTTGGCTCTGGGGGTCGATTGCGGCGGCAATCCCTTCTATGTCAGTTCATATTTCCTCTTTTTCACCGCCTTTGTTGGTGCCAATCTTTTCCAGTTCGGCCTTACCAAGTTCTGTCCGATCGGACTTGTCCTGAAGAAGCTGGGGGTTCCTGAAACCCGGTAGAGAATATACACGTAACGTTACGACAACAGCTTCTTATCATTCTCAAAAAGTGGGTTCCATGGCTAACGAGAAAAAAATCGAACAGTGACCATGGGGCAAAGATAAAGCAAACAAGCCTCTATTGAGCAAAAGAAAAAAATAGTACTTATCTATAAAGAGTCATAATTTTATTCGAGGACATATAGGACATGTATGCAGTGTAAGTTTTTTGTGCCAACAAAAAAATACACCATTACCAACAATGCGCAGATTCATGATAAAGGTGGCGAGCTTGTGTAGTCAATTTCTCCATCATGCTCCCCTTACCGAAGTTACCCATCAGGGTACCAAGCAGCAGGTCAAGTGGAAAAAAAGATTTTACTTGCTGGACTCAGATGATCGCGAAGTTGTTCTATCACCTGGTTCACGCTGATTCTCTTGGGAAAAGCAGTGATGTTCTCCAATGCTACCAAGACAAGATATGCAATCCTGCGTATTAGCAAATCACTTATTAATATGGAGTAAAAAGAGACCATGAAAACAATATGTTTATTGACTGTATACCTACTTTCAATGGCTATGGCAGCGGGGAACATCTTTGCAGATCAGCCTGAAACCGTCAATGTTCAGAAAAAAGAAGTCAATATCTTAGGGGAAGGGAGTTCTATTAATCTAGAAAACTCGAATGTCAACATCCAAAGTCCCTTTGGGGCAATTAACATAAAAAACCCAGATTCAAATATTACTAAAAGCTTATCCCCAGAAGAGGAAGTTTCTGCAGAAAATGGTGGGTTCATCAACGGGGAGTTAATTAGCATCAACTTCAGCAACCAGAACCTTGCCGGAAAAAGCTTTGTCAATGCTGAGATTGTTAATTGTAATTTTACCGGCGCAGATCTTACCGGCGCAGATTTTTCAGGGGCTGATATTATTAATTCAAATTTCAACTATGCTATTTTGACCAACAGTGTCTTTATCAATGCGACTATAACCGGCAGTAATATATCATTTGCCGACCTTACAAATGCTGATCTTACCAATGCCGATATCGACAATGTTGTAAAAAATGGAATAATTCTTACTGGAGCTACCCTGACAAACGTTGACATGGATGAATTCATTGAAAATGAATATAGCAGGAAGACTTTTTATCAATCTCAGGATATCATAAATGCCCTCGCACTGGAAGATTCTCCCGAAGCAAGAATTGATCTCAATGTAAATTTTGCTTTTGACTCAGACCAGCTTACAGCTTCCGGCAAAAAACAGGTCGCTGAAATTGCAAAAGCTCTTAATACACCATCTCTTCAGGCTGACAGATTCTTACTTGAGGGGCATACAGACGGGGTAGGAAGCGAGGCCTACAATATTGACCTCTCGATGCGCAGGGCCTTAACAGTATCCCATACGTTGCAAAACGAATATGGGGTCAAGGTTGAGATGAGAACAAAAGGTTATGGCGAGACAAGGCCAGTTGCGACAAACGAAACAGAGGCTGGGCGAGCAGTAAACAGACGGGTTTCCCTTGTTAGGCTAAAATAGGGATAACCTCCGGGAACTGTTTTGTGTTTCGCCGCATTAACGACAGGTTAGGAAGGGTAGGTCTCCTTCCTATTCATTTACCTCTGTTAATTTTTCATTTTTTACCCTTCCTACACCTCTTTTAATCACGGGGAAGGAAACATCACCAGTTCTCGAAAAACAACGATGTGGCGGTCGGTTCCCCTAGAATCATGACCTTAGGCCCATTTGGCAAAAGGAAAAGGGCTTCTAAATCAAGGCGCGGTCCGCATTATAGCCAGGGCTGGTTTTGTGCCAAGGCGTTTTCAGGCTTTTTCTTGAACAGAAAGAGCACCCAGGGAAGATCCTCGCTCCTTCTCAGAAGGGCGTCACCCTCTCCGGCAGCAAAGAGATTGCTGACGCTTTTACCATCGCTCATACTAAACCGGCAGGCCATGATGGTTGTAGCTCAGCTTGGCAAGGCAAAAACAGGCGGCGAATAGTATATGGGACAGGTTGCCGAAACCGGTTGCAGCAACATGGAATATACAGACGGAATTATCTGCGTTAGCCCTGGATATATACCGCCATTACAACTCACCGCACCGGGAACGCGATTTTATTTTTGTTGATCTTAACAAAGCCTTTTTACAAGGTAAATTTACTTTTTGGGACTGACACCTAATCTTTCATGCCACGAACGTCTTTTCAGCATGGCTTGTCAATCCACCCCACCGGACACGCACCTCTCTTATCTTATTGTTTTTTTAAAAAAATTCTCTCCAAAGGGTGGCCATGTTATTTTTTTATTGTCCCGCTGAGTAAGGCGTCATATAATATAAAACGAAGTGTCACTTGGTTGTCATACCGAACCGCACCCTGGATGAGAAAAATATGCTCCTGCTCCGGCATCAGATACTTTTCACGATAGTACTGCTGGCTCTACCACTGTCCACGATGGCAGAGGAAGAGAGGCTCGACGAGAGGAGTCCGGCCTGGGACCGTACGGTAAATAGCCTGCTAGTAACGTCGATGTATGGAATTCCCAAAACTGCTGCAGACGGATTCTCTCTACATCTGAGTGGCACAGGTGATTTCTCTCAGGAAACCATTGCCCCCAAAGCATATCTGAAAGACCAGTCTATCACCTTCAGCTACGATGGTTCCGCCGGGCTGCTGGGTTTTTCTACGGGCTACATTCTCACCTCCGAACCATCTCAGGACACCCCTGGCACGGTCTTTCTGGGCATTAACGAGTTACCTTTCAATGATTTCAGCCCCAAATGCTCGTGGTACATGGCCTTCGGTCTCTCCAGCTCCTACCAGGTGGACGAATTGCTCAACTTTGGTTTTGACTCGACCCTCATACTCAAGAATGATCCTTTTTCCACCAATGAAGGGCGCGCATTTTCTATGCTGTTCAATATACCGGTAAATTATAATAACTATCTCACCATCACGCCGCAATTCCAGTGGACCCGAAACTTCCCGGAACTACCACAAGGACTTTATCCGAATGAAGACGGATATACAAGAGACAGCTTCTACGGCGGTGTTTCTCTTAGTTTTTCCTACTAACGACCACATGGATCATGGCA
Source organism: Desulfobulbus propionicus (assembly GCA_002748735.1). Classification (GTDB taxonomy): domain Bacteria; phylum Desulfobacterota; class Desulfobulbia; order Desulfobulbales; family Desulfobulbaceae; genus Desulfobulbus_B; species Desulfobulbus_B propionicus_A. Next base: position 44,729 of record PDTC01000019.1, read on the forward strand.
AAACATACGCGGCTCAACGTCTTTGAAAAAACAAAATATTGAGTGGCATTTCATATACATTCTCCAGATCCATTCAAGAGTTTCTCTCCTGTACAGCCTCTTCCCCCCTTCCAAGAACTCATTTTTCGAGTATAGTAGCTGGAGTATTGCTTATCCTTTTTCCTCGATGATGACCCAGGAGCCTTACTGATTCAATGAATATCCATACGTTTCTCCGCCATCGGATGCCTCGTTTTCTCCTCAGTCGTATCAAACTGTCGAGTTTTTTCTGTCTGCTGATCTTTGCCTTTTCCTGTCCCGTTTCGGCCACGGATCAACAGCAGTCGCCGACTACCATGCTCTTCTTGCCATTCACGGTTGACCTTCCCCCCGCTTATGCGCACCTGCACACCGGCTTGCCGGAAATGCTCGCCAGCCGGATGACGGCCCGAACGGGAATCCGCCCGATCTATCAAAAGAAGACTCCCAAATCGAGCAAAACCACACTGGCGAACGACGATTTCGCTCAACTTACCAAAAAAATTCAAGCTGTAGGCGCCAATTATGTGGCCTTAGGGTCCATTAGCACCAAAGACCAGCAATACGAACTTACCGTACATGTTTTCCCTGGAGTCACAGGTGCACAGGCAACGTTTTTCACAACAGAAGTCAATACGATAGATGAAATTATGGATGGTGTTGATAGGCTAAGCTGGGATATTGCCGAAGCCTTATTCGACAAAAAACGCCCTGCACCTGTACACGCCGAATCGACCAAGAGCGGTATAGCCGCTTTTCAAACTGACCACCCGGAAAAAGCTTACCTGGAAGGCCTTTTCAGCAGTACCACTGTTGCTGGCCTTGAAAACAACGATAATTTCACCCTGATCAACAGTCTCTCCAGCCGACGTCTGGATTTTGACGCCGTAGACATGACAATAACTGACCTGGATAGTGATGGAAGCACAGAAATTATCCTGGCCGGGACCTCTGAACTCAAGCTGTACCAGTTCAACGGCGAGTACTTCCAGCACAAGTCTACCATCGAGCTGCCTGCATATCTGAGCGTCCACGCGATAACAGTAGCGGACATCAATGGTAACGGTTTTCCGGAGATCTATGTTTCTGCCAACAATCGCAACCGTCCCTCTTCCCTCCTCCTGGAATGGGATGGCAACACGCTGAAGATGCGCAAAATATCCATACCATTCTACCTGCGAGCCACCAAGATTCCAGGAAAAGCCCCCTATCTGGTCGGCCAAGCCCCATCTCAAAAAACACCTGCTGGCGGCAAGATATACGCCATGGAGTTAAGCGAACAAGGGACACTACGTAAAAAAGAACAGCTCCATATTCCCGAGGGGCTCAATCTTTTCGACTTTGTCCGTGCCGACATCACCGGAGACGGTTCTTCTGAACTGATTTTCATTGATGCCAATAATTTTCTCGGTGTATCTACACTCAATGGCACGTTACTCTGGCGAAGCAGCGTCAAGTACGGGGCGAGCTGTAATTACTTTGGCACAAAATCAACCATGGCACTGAAAGAAGACAGGACATACATCCCCACGCGGATAGTCATCCATGACATTAACCATGATGGCACGGCAGACGTGCTCATTGGCCGTAACCGCTTGGAACGCGTCAAGTATATGCAACAGATCCGCTACTGGAAAGGCAGTTCACTGGCCGCGCTCACCTGGAAGGACAGCCGCCTTATTCCCCTCTGGGAAACTCGTCAGCGTAACGGATATATTGCTGGGTATGGGATTGAAGATAAAAACGAACAGGCCCTCTCCCTCTTTTTTACCGACGGTGTCGGTGACACCCTGTTTTCGTCTCTCTTCCCCGGTGCAGACCCCCTGACACTCCATCAGTATCTGCTGCATGTCAACGCGGCAGAAAAAAAATAGAACAACTGGCCTGCCTGAACGACTGAACACCGCAGGTAAAAAAAATTAAACCGCTTCAGTAAAAAAAACTTGACAAGCCCGGAGCCAAATCGTATTTTTCCCACAGAATACATTTTTTTACTTTTCCTGTCTCCCGCCCGGGGGCAAGTTAACCAACATTATCTGACAAGGAGATCCAGAATGAAGAAAGTACTTGCTACAGGAGCAGCCCTGATGATGACGGCGGCCGTTGCCTCCACTGCTGCTGCTGAGGTTAATTTCAAGGGTGACGGTCGTGCCCGTGCGTTCTACAACAGTGGGTACGACTTTGGTAACACCCTCCAGCCGGATGGCACCTATGACGTGCGCAACTCCTTTGGCTGGAGCAGCCGTGTCCGTCTGCAGTTCGAAGGCAAGGCTGCTGGCGGCGCCAAGGCCGTAGCTCGTATCCGCCTCATCGATACCCAGTGGAGCGGTCCCGAAGACAAATCTCTTGACAAGAACATCTGGGCTGACAAGGCCTATATTTTCGTCCCCTTCGGCGAGACATGTTCCGCTGAGATGGGCTACACCCAGTTGACCGTTTCCCGTATGACTCTCGATGATGTTGATATCGCCGGTGGTAAATTTGCCTATAACGCAGGCGGCCTGACCGTTATGCCGTTCTTCGCGTGGGGCCGTGATGGAGATTACGCCCAGCCAGCAGACAGCGTAGGTGTTCCCAACGCTAACTGGGTTGACGACAATGACGCCTACGCAGTGGGCCTGTATGTCGCCGGAGAGGCCGCTGACTGGACCATCGGTGCTGCAGCCTGGGCCGTAAACGATGACAACGTTGATTTTGTCGACTCCGCAACCGGTGAACTTCTCGAGATGAACGACGACGGTGGCTGGACAGGAACCATCTTTGTCGACGGTAAGATAGGGGCAATGACTGCTGCCGCTGAACTGGCCTTTGCTGATGCCGACTACCTTAATTCCATGGATGACGGCATGGGCGGCTTTGTTGAGCTGGGCTTTGCTGCCGATGCCCTGGATGCTCATGTAACCTTTGCGTACACTGCTGACGGCTATGTTCCGGACGGCGATTTTGGCGATATCAGCGGCTGGCTGATGTTTGGTGGTGGTTCTGCCGTCAATGTCGTCGATTTTAACGGTGGCGACGATATCATGGCTATTGGTGGCCATGTCAACTTTACTGCCAGCGACGCCCTGTCGTTCTTCGGCAACCTGGTTTACGCCACCTTTGACGCCAACGATAATGGTGGCAGCGGCCTTGACAATGTCTGGGAGGTTTCCGGTGGTCTCGGATACACCATCAGTGAAGGATGCACCTTTGATTTTGTTCTCGGTTATCTGAGCCCAAGCCTGGATGAGCAGGTGCATGGTAACGACGACGCTGCCTTTGGTGCAGCCGGAACCCTGAACGTTAAGTTCTAAGTATTCCGTGTAACACACACGTTGCAAATGAAAAAAAAATCGGAACCGCAAATGCGGTTCCGATTTTTTTTGCCGTATTGAACAAACTTTTCTCCGCACACCTCCCTCTCTATAAAGACAACGACTATCGCGGCAGGCAAACTATGGCACGGGTGCCTCCATCTTCGAGACTTTCAAGACGAAAGACGCCCCCGTGGTCATCAATGATCCGCTTGACCAGGGTTAATCCCATACCCGTACCCAGGGTTTTTGTGGTAAAAAAAGGAGTGGTCGCCTGCTCCTGCCCGACAGTCGCCAGACCTCTTCCCGAATCGGTGATGAACACACAGACGTCTCTGTCGTTCTCAAGCAATTTCACCTCCAGCTCTCCACCATCTGGCATGGCTTCCAGGCTGTTACGGAACAGATGTGCCAGAGCCTGATACAAAAGCCGGGGATCAAGCCGTACCAGTACCTCATGCTCAGGCGTACGCAGAGAATACTCCACACCCTGCCGTTGCAGAGCGGTAAAGTGGAGCATCAACGACTTATGCAGCAGTTTGCCTAGATCACTCATCTCGAATTCCGGCTGAGCCTGCTCGACAAAGCTAAACAGATCCTGGAGAATCCTCTCTACTTTTTCTGCCTCGGCAGCCATCATTTTCAAAAATTTTAACCAGTCCGGATCATCTGTTTTACGGGTCAGCAGTCGTGCAGTACCTCCGATGGAAGTAACAGGATTACGAATCGAATGGGCCAGTTGCGCTGCCATATGCCCCACCGCAGAATAGCGCTCTGTCTCTACGAGAAGATCCTTGTTCTTCTCCAGCTCCTCGGTCATGGCTTCCAGCTGGGCAATTTTCGACTCCATGGCCATATACAGGCGACAATGCTCTATCGCCAGACTGGCCTGACCGGCAAAACTCTCCAGATCAATGATACGTTCTTCTGTTATCGGTGCCCGTGTAACACAATGATCGGCGATAATCACTCCCAGGGAGCGTTTCGGGGAAAAGAGCGGCACCACGACAAAGGTATCTTCCCCCAGGGTTGTCACGAGGTCGGAAGACACCTCCACATCAGCAATACCATTGACCACATTGATGGATCGCCGCTCCCGGGCTGCTCGAATAAGGATATGGTCACGCTCGTCACCGTCCACCTGTAATTTCCTGACAATACCATTGACCCTCTCGCCATTGACAATGCCGACACTGCCGGGCACAGAACTTTCTGTCTGCTCACCAAGCTCGCCACTGGGCGGTCCTATGGCCATGCGTCCCTTAAGGTGCTGATCCTGTTCGTCAAACAAGGCGAGAAAGGCCCGGTTAAACTGGAGCCCCTCCCTGGCGGTGATTCCCACGAGAAGGGCCTGAAGAATTCGATCGAGCTCCACTGGCCCCAAATGGGCAGAATTCATCTGCAAGGCAAGTTCATGGCTGAGCTGAAAGCGAAACCGGGCCTCCTCAATCTCTTTTTGGTATTGACGGTTACGAATGGAAAGCCGTCTTTTTTCCAGCACCTTACGAACCCTTTCAAGGAGCTGATCAAACTGAACCGGCTTGGTGAGGTAATCATCAGCGCCCTTTCGTAGACAGTCTAAGGCGATCTCCAGCTTGGTCACCGCGGTGAGCATGATAACGCTTAAATCACTGTCTCTTTTTTTCAGACGTGGCAGCAGCGCAGCACCATTGGCATCAGGCAGACCTATATCCAATAATATCAATGCAATATGCTTTTCCTCCAAACACTTGTACAGTTCGCTGGCTGAATTTGCCGTACTGACGGCAAATCCGCACTTTTCAAGAAAATCTCTTAGCATTCCGGTAAGATCGGGATAATCATCAACGAGAAGGATGGTCTCGTTATCTTCGAGGAGCAATTCTTGAGGAAAATCTACCATGGAACACCCACCAATAGCCGCGCTGCACACCTAAGACGAGCACCTCAGACGAGCCATCGGATGAAAAAAATGATGCTACTCTTTTACAGTTCGAAGCGGATGGTGTCAAGCAGTGGCAAAGAAAATGGTCATTGCCTTGCCACCGTGGTAATGCTAGGATGTGCTTGTCCAGAAAACAATCCTGTCTCTGGTGGTCCTCCATTTTCACATCCATGAACGATTCGAAAAACTTCCACAAAGAAATCAGCGACGAAGAGCTTTTGCTGGTGATCGCCGATTTCCTCGACATGGGCCACGTCGACAACATCGTTGCCATGTTTCGCGCCGAACCCCGTTATTTCAGGTGGACGGGCTCCCTGCTCACTGATCAACGCCTGGCCGTGCGTCTCGGCGTCTCGGTTCTTTTCGAATACCTTGTGGAAGATGTTCCCAACCAAACAGCCCTGGCCCTGGACTCTCTGGAACAAGCCCTTGCCGACGACCGTGACTGGGTGCGCGGCGAGGCCTTAACTGTGCTCGGCATCATCGGTGGTCAACGAGCTCATACCCTGATAAACGCCCATGTCAATGACCCTGCTCCATTGGTACGGGAGGTAGCAGTAGACATTCTCGAAGAGTTCGCCGATGACTGAACAGGACACCAGTATTCCTGCGATCTTCTCGGCAGGGGGTATTCTTGCGCGTAACCTCACAGGATACGAGACCCGAACCGGCCAGGCCGAAATGGCCGTGGCCGTGGCCGACCTCCTCGATATTGACGAGCAATCCGAGGAACACGGCCCTGCAGCCTGTCTTGTTGTCGAGGCTGAAACCGGCCTGGGTAAAACCCTTGCCTATCTGGTACCGGCAGCCCTCAGCGGCCGCAGGGTAGTGATCTCCACCAATACCCGCAATCTCCAGGATCAGATCCTCGAACGGGAGCTCCCCCTGATCCATCGCCTTATCGATCCAGAGCTACGTGCCATGTGTATCAAGGGCCGCCAGAACTACCTCTGCCTGCACCGTTGGCACCAGTACCGCTCTGCCCGTCAGGATATGCTCTTCGATGACAAGCTGGTCGGCCGCATTGATGACTGGCTGAAAGAGACAGTCTACGCGGAACGCTCGGAGCTCCCCTGGTTATCGACGGCTTCGCCGGTCTGGCAGCGCATCAACAGTCAGTCTCACCTCTGCCTGGGCAATGACTGCCTGCACGCCAGCCACTGTCACCTCAATCGGCTCCGCCAAGATGCCGCAACGTGCAGACTGCTGATCGTCAACCATCACCTGTTGTTTGCTGATCTCGCTGTCCGACGCTCTGGTCACGGCGAGGTGCTTCCCCGTTACGAAGCCGTGATCTTTGATGAAGCCCACCATGTGGAAAATGTGGCCACCACCTTTTTTGGGCAGAGCTTTTCCCGCTACCAGCTACTCGACCTGTTACATGATATGGAACGCAGCGCCCTGGCCGATCTTGGCGCATCAGCCCAGCAAAAAGTACAACAACAGACCGCTGAACTGGCCGGGCTGCTTGAACGGTTCATCGCCCTCTTTCCCGCCAATCCAGGGCGCCACCACCTCTCCCCCATTTTAACGGAAAATCAGGAGGTAGCTTCGCTGGCGGCAACAATGGCCGCTGCCATTCGAACACTGGGCGAACTGAGCAGATCACTGCGGGGAGCCGAACCGTGGGAGCAGTACGAGCTGCGGACCATTGATCTTGCCGAGCGCCTCGAGCTGATCACCACCGAAGAGTTCACCGACATGGATGAAGCGGAAGCCCGGCATACCCGCTGGTACGAGCGCACCGGCAAACGGGCAAACTTGACCCTGTCGCTCACGCCCATTGAGGTGCAGGAGTATTTACAGGAAACCCTCTTCGACAAGCTCCGGGCCTGTGTGTTCACCTCCGCGACCCTCTCGGCAGCCGGAAAATTCAACTATTTTCTCTCACGGCTGGGACTTCCGGAAGAGACCGTCCAGCTCCGTTTTCCCTCACCGTTCGATTACCGCAACCGCAGCCTGATCTACCTGCCGCCCAGCAACTTTCCCGAACCCAATGCACCGAGCGCGGTCCAGGCCCTCCACGAACAGATGAAGAAGCTTATCGACCTTGCCGGAGGCCGGACCCTGGGCCTATTCACCTCTTTTTCGGCAATGGACAAAGCTGCTGCAGCCCTGGCTGACTCCTTGCACTATCCCCTGCTGGTCCAGGGAGAGATGCCAAGAAAGCAGTTGCTGGACCGTTTCATCACCGAAGAAAACTCGGTGCTTTTTGGCGTTGCCAGCTTCTGGGAGGGTGTTGATGTGCCCGGTCCGGCACTGCGTCTGGTGATTATCGATAAATTACCGTTTGAAGTCCCCAGCGACCCTGTTATTATGGCGCGAATTAACAAGATGAAAGCTGCAGGCGGAAACCCCTTTTTCGATTTTCAGGTGCCCCGGGCTATCCTCGGGATGCGCCAGGGAGTGGGGCGTCTGATGCGAACCTCCACGGACCTCGGCGTTATCGCCCTTATGGATGTTCGCCTGCGAACCAAGGGGTATGGCCGACGATTTCTGCAAAGCCTGCCACCTGCCCCTGTCTGTCAAACCCTTGCTGAGGTTGCTCAATTCTTCAAGCACCATGCCTGAACATCTTTCCACACTCTTACAAGCCCGTGCCAGGGAGACCGCTACACGCCTGGAGCAGCACATCCGGGTCGATCTTGCCAGCGCCCTGGCTAACGCTGACCCTCTCTTGCCTGAAGTACTGGCATACGCACTCATGGGAGGCGGCAAGCGAATCCGTCCACTGCTGGTGATACTTTCAGCCAGGGCCTGCGGTAGTGAGGCTACAGAGATCTGGCAGCTGGCCTGCGCCCTGGAGTACCTGCATGTCGCCACGCTGATCCATGACGACGTCCTTGATCATGCCGCTCTGCGGCGCGGCCGCGACTCGGTGGTAGCTCGTTACGGCATGGCTACGGCCATCCTCTGCGGTGACTGGCTGCATGCCCGGAGCATGTATCTGGTGGGACGACTCACCGGGGACAAAGGGCTCGAACTCTTTTGCTCGGCCACACAGGCGATGGTCGATGGTGAGTTTCTCCAGCTCCGCCACTGTGCAGATGTGCACACCAGTGAAGAGCGATACATGCGCATCATCCACTGCAAAACTGCCGGACTCATCAGTTGTACCTGCGGTCTGGGCGCCTTGTACGCAAAAGCTGACCCGTCGAAAAGCCGGGCCTTAAAAGAGTATGGGCATCTCCTCGGAACCGCCTTCCAGGTGGTGGACGACCTCCTCGATTACCTGGGTGACACCTTGACAGGCAAGACCATCGGCAATGATTTCCGAGAAGGCAAGATAACCCTGCCGGTGATCCGCGCCCTGCAGGCCGCCAATCCCGAGGAGCAGCAACAGCTTGAAGCACTCCTCACCTCCAGAGGCGAGGATCCCGGACAACTGGAAGCTGTACGAGGGTACATTGCGCAGCTGGGCGGATTTGACGCTGCGCGTAACGAAGCCCGGGCCCTGGTTGACGCCGCCATCAGCGAACTTGCCCTCCTCCCGGACAGTGAAGAAAAACACCTACTCGAAGGCCTGGGAGTCTATGTTCTCAACCGTAAAAAATAACACACCTGGTCCGGTACAGCCCCTGCTACTGGCCCTCATCCTGCTCCTCTGTCCGGCAGGCTGTCACCAGACAGATTCTGGAGCCCCCAGTATCGATCCGGCCCTGGAAGCTGTTCAGGCGGACGACTCGAGTATGAACGTCGATGACAGCGCCGAGGTAAGGGTGCTCCCGCCCATAGAGGAAACCTTCATCCCAGGGGAAGCTGCACCAATTATCGCGGCCCAGCAGACCAAAAAGGTCGTTAAAAAAACTCTGCCGCGTGTTGCCATTATCATTGATGATATGGGGTATCATCGTGATATTGGAGAGGCCCTGTTGGAACTGGATATGGATATCTCCTTCAGCTTCCTTCCCTGCGCACCACTGACCAGGGAGCACGAAAAAAAAGCCTATGAACTGGGCCATGATGTACTGGTTCACCTGCCCATGCAGCCAAAAAACACAGCAACCGATCCTGGGCCAGGAGCCCTGCTCGTGAATCAGAGCGAGGAGGAACTCTCTGCAGTGACACATCAGCTCCTGGACGGTGTTCCCCACGCCACCGGTGCCAACAACCACATGGGATCACTGTTCACCGAGCAGCGGGAGGCCATGCGTTCAGTACTTCGGGTCCTCCGCCAGCGCGGGTTTTTCTTTATCGATTCCTTTACCAGCGCCGCTTCCACTGGCCTGGAAGAGGCCCGTCTCATGGGGATACCCTGCGAACGCCGCCACATCTTTCTTGACAATAAACAAGAGACCACCAAGATCTGTGAACAACTGCAACACCTGGCAACGCTTGCCCGACAGCAGGGGCAGGCCATTGGCATTGGCCATCCCTATCAAACCACCCTGAATGCGCTTACCGACTGTGCGTCTCTCCTGGACGGTGTACAAGTGGTTCCCGTACACATGTTACTGCCACCACCACCGACACTCTCCGATGACCAACAGCAACCGGCCCTCGTGGAACGATTTCACCCATGAGGACAGCACCAGCAGTAAAACCTTAACGGATCTCGATCATGGAGCTTTTTCTTGCCCGCCCCCGAGGTTTTTGTGCCGGTGTCAACCGCGCCATTGCCGTGGTGCACAAGGCACTGGACCGCTATAACGCTCCAGTGTATGTGCTGCACGAAATTGTCCACAATACCCATGTCATTGCCGAGCTCACCAAACGGGGGGCTGTTTTTGTGGAACACCTCACCGATATCCCCAAGGGAGCGATAGCCATATTCAGCGCTCACGGCGTCAGCCGCGCCGTGGTAGCCGAGGCAAAAGGCATAGGCCTGCATACCATCAACGCCACCTGTCCCCTGGTCTCCAGGGTCCACCGTCGGGTCCGTCGGCTTAACCGAGCCGGGTGCGATGTCCTGGTTATCGGGCATAAGGGGCATCCCGAGGTCGTAGGGACCTGTGGTCACGCCGATGGTGCAGTCCACGTGATCTCGACGCCGGAAGAGGTCTATCGCCTCAAGGTACAACACCCGGAACGGGTGGGCTACGTCACCCAGACCACCCTCAGTGTCGACGATACCCGGGAAATCCTCGCTGCTGTTCACGCCCGCTTCCCCAATATCAGGGAACCGGAACGTACTGACATCTGCTATGCAACCACCAATCGCCAGGCAGCTGTACGCCGACTCGCCGAACAGGTGGATCTGGTACTCATCGTTGGCTCCCGCAACAGCTCTAACTCCAACAGGCTCCGGGAAGCGGCTCACCTCATGGGGACACCTGCCTACCTCATCGATGATGCCAGTGAAATTGACGACAGCTGGCTGGACGGTATCAGCCGGGTCGGTATCAGTGCCGGTGCCTCAGCACCAGAGCACCTGGTAACCGGCGTCATCGGCCGCCTGCAGGAGCAAGGCGCCGGAGAACCCGTGGAAATGGAAGGAGAGCAGGAAAACATCAGCTTTATCGTTCCGGAGCTCGAGGAGATACCTGGAAAACAACGAAAAAACGGGGGCTGAAAAGGGAGAGATATCTGGTGGCCATGGCAGGGCCTGACGACGTTGAGTGGCACCCCAGGACAGACAGACATACCGGACCAGCCTACTCCCTGAAGAGCTCTCCCTGATTGGCCCGTGACCAAAGTTCAAGAATGGTCATTGTCGCCAAGGCACACCGCTCCGGCAGGCTCTGCCGGACCATGTACTCCCGATCACTGTGATCCTGGTCACCGATGGGCCCCAGGCCGTCAAGTACAGGTGTGCCGCTGGCGGCAATGATATTGGCGTCGGAGACACCAGAACGAAACTCTTCCACCACATGCTGACCGAGAGTACCTGCCTGCTCAGCCACCAAGGAAAAAAGGTATCTGTTAGGCGCTGTCTGCTCCATGGGCAGCCGGCTTGTCTCGGCTTCAACAACAAGCCGGGTATCAGGATTTTTTGGGGACAGCACCTTGTGAAGACGTGCCTCCAGGGCAACAGCTGCCGCTGAATCCTTCACCCGGGTATCAACCAACGCCACTGCCCGCTCTGGAATAGTAGTAGGGCCGATACCTCCTTCCACTCGACCGACATTAAGGGTAATTCCCTGTCCGGGATCATTGAGTGCCTCGAGGGCAATGATGGCGTGAGCAAGGGCAAGCAACGCGCTGGGCTTAGGGCCAGGCTTGGCAAAGGCGGCATGGCCGGCCCTGCCAAAGGCTTCCACCCGGTAACCGATCTTCCCCTTACGACCGGTTACAATTCCCCCTCCCAGACCGCCGCACTCAAAAATCAGACCACACTGTGCCTTTTCGGCCTCCCTGGTGATAAGCTCCCGTGAATCGAGGCTACCGGTTTCCTCATCGCTGTTACAGATGAAAATCACCGGAATACGGGCCAAGAGCCCTGTCCGATGCAGGGCCAGCAACGCCTGCACAGCCACCACCAGGCCGCCCTTCATGTCGATGACTCCGGGCCCACGAACCAGCTCCCCTTCTTCCCGGTACGTTTTAAAGGGTGAATCAGGAGGAAAGACCGTATCCATGTGACCAACAAGGAGGATGGGGCGCACACCAGTACCAGTGCAGGCAGGCGAACGGAACACCAGGTGATCACCGACGGTCGACGAAGACCTCACTTCCAGCTGCATGGCAGTAGCCGCCAGGGCTGAAGCCATGGCCCGTCCCACCCGGTTGACCCCCTCGATATTGTTGGTGTGGCTCTGCAGCTCGACCAGCTCCTTGAGTAAGGCAAACTGGCCTTCCCGGGCACGTTCCAAGAAAGAGAGAATCCGCTGACGCATTATCAGTCACCATACCGAGAAAAGGCGATCAGCCATGTACAGACGAGGAGACGTCAAGGTAATGGACCCTCCTGGCCATTCAAGGGCTTAGGCAACGTACAGGCAATGCCCTTAACACTGACCACATTGTTGTAGTGCAGGAGAATCTTTTCGCTGGCTGCAGCAATATAGCGGAGAAGAGCGTCGCCGACAATGTTGGTGCACATGGATTCGACCATGTCGTGCTCACCTTAAGCGGCACCCGGAAATGGGCCAACTGCAGATGAGGCAGCTACAGTTAAAAGGTATAAGGCCGGCACAGGCCTCCTGCATGTTCTCGTAGCGCTGCGTCTTCACAGAGGTATCATCAATTCCCTTGAGCAGGACCGCCTGAGTAAAAGCACTGCAGTCACCCAGTCAGAGATATTGTGGAGGAGTTCCGGATTTTTTTGGGTACTGCCCTTTGTCAGTTGGCCAGTGCCAAGTGTCTCCCCCATGAGAGACAGTACAGTCTCTCATGTACGGGCCATTATCCATTACGGCTTAACATTATTGCAAAAATTTAAACAAGTTACTCGTACTCCCGCCCTCAAACGTTGTCAACCCTTTGTTCCTCACCGACGCGATGATCACCACCGTATGGCAAATCTGGTACACTGACGTGGATCCCTTTGACAAACAATGCATTAGACATGACTAAAAAATAATGGTATTGAATACGCAGTAACCGCTCTACCAACGACAAGTACCGTCGGATTTATGATAATGTTACCACTCAGTGACACCGAGCTGTTCTTCGGCTCTTTTTACAGAGTAGCGCTAACAGCGAATTCCGGCGAACGCAGCGCGCCGGAACAAGAAATCAGGTGAAATTGACAGCAAAATTTTGTATATTTTAGACATGATCCATGTGGGTGGCGTACAGTTTATCGGTAAAGGAAGCTGAGGCAATCTCGACCACATGACACCGATCTTATCGTGTGATTTCATGGTTACCAGATCGAAATTTTTGATCGCTTTGACACCATCGAATCCAGTAACTCTAACCCCGGAAGGAGGTACATATGGCACAAGATCAAATGAGTGAAGCTGACATCAAAAAAGCTGCAGAGACCGGAACATTAACAGAAGACATGGATGTTGACAGCGCTCTCGAAGGAGCGGAACCTTGGGAACCCATTGAGACCAAGCTCTGCCTTTACTCCTTTCTTGCTGCTGCCGTCGCCCTGGTTATCGGGCTCATCCTGGTGCCAACGTCAATTTTCCATTAAAACTACCATGATATTCACCAAGAAAAAAAACCGACAAGATATCAGCACCAGAGAAATGATTCTTGATCATGATGGGGACAACTGGATCCTCTCTGACGATACGCTTGTCATACGAGCTCGTGAAATAGACGAGCTTGATCGAAAGCTGGAAAAAGAGTTACACGGTGAGCTTCAACATGAAAAAAAGATACATGTTTATATGCGAACCAATAATGATATTATTCCTGAGTGGATGCGGCCATATATGAATCACTACTTTAATCGTTACCTGGAGCTGCCACTTCAGTACTAATAAAAAGGAGAATCTATCATGGCACAACAAAAATCCTGGTATTCAGGTATGTCATCAACTGAAGACTGGTGGGCAGTCTGGCTTGGCTTGCTTTTTTTTGGACTTGGATTATTGACCATTTTTGGCATTGATTTGGTGGGCTGGATTGCCTATCCAAAAATGTGGGTTTTCAGCCTACCTGACGGCGCAGTTGCCAAAAAAATAACAACCGCCGGTCATGCTTTTTATGCACTGGGCGGTAAATACAGCAATACCTCAAAAGAATTTTACAAATCACTCGGCCCCATAGGCGCTATACTTGTCACCTATGTCGCCTTTACAATCCCCACAACCATTGGCGCCTATTTCCAGAAATGGGATGTTAAAAAGTTTTTTCAGGGCTGGACAGTCATCTTTTTCCTTACCTATCTTGTCTGGTTTATCGGTCATCATGCCTTTTTTGCAGCTTCCGTTGTTGACCTGAAAAAGAACCATATGGAGATGTTCAGCCTCTCCCTTGGTGGCGGAGCATCGTTTATCCTTGCCCTGATTGTCGGGCTGATCATCGGTAATTTTTTCAAACCTCTCGCTCGCTTTTTAAGCACAGCGGCCAAGCCCGAATGGTATATCAAAACCGCTATTGTTTTTTTGGGTGTCAAGGTAGGGTACCTCCCAATAAAGGCTGTACTTACCGGTTCAAAACTTGGTGGTAAGGGTGGAGAGGCACTGGGACAGCAAATGGCTCACTTCACCTTTGAGCTGTTTGTCGCTGGCGCCGCCGCCACTATTGTTGCCTATCTCATCTTCTGGCCGGGGGTCTACATTATCTCCCGTAAAATATTCAATCTCCCCCGTAAAACAGCGGCTGTGCTGGGTTCAGCTATCTCGATCTGTGGTGTTTCTGCAGCAGTAGCGACCGGAGGGGCGGTACGGGCCAAACCTGTTGTTTCCATTATGGTTTCAGCACTGGTTGTCGTTTACGCAGTTATTGAGTTGGTTATCCTGCCAGGTGTTTTCACTCATATCTGGCCGGGCACTAGCGACCCTATCGTTGCCGGTTCAGCCATGGGTATGGCGGTCAAGACTGACGGTGCCGACGCCGCTGCCGGTGAACTGCTTGACGAGTTCATGCGTAATAAGGTGGCAAAAGAGAGTGATGGTCAGGTTCAGTGGATGGAGGGGGTTATCACCACCAGTGCTGTGATGACTAAAATCTGGATTGACATGTTCATTGGCCTGTGGGCTTTTGTCCTTGCCATGGTCTGGGTCTATAAGATTGAAAAGCACGAAGGTGACCGTATCCCCTTTTCCGAGGTCTGGTTCCGTTTCCCCAAATTTGTCCTTGGTTACTTTTTGGCCTGGTTTGTCTACCTGGGTATCTTTTTTGGCCCCGGTCAATCCGGCGCGGCAGAGGGGTTGCCAATTCTTAAAGCGGCAAAGGCCGGAGCGGTATCAGTTGAAAAGGGCATGCGAAAACTCTTTTTCATGCTCACCTTTGTCAGCCTTGGTATTATTACTGACTTCAAAAAACTGGCCGAAGCACAGTTTGGTAAGATGGTCTGGGTCTATTTCGTTGCGCTGACCTTCTTTATCATCCCTGTAGCGGTAATCGTTGCCTATCTGTTCCATCATGGCATGGAGATACCTAACATGGCAACTGTTGCCGGAGCAGTAAAATAATCTCTACCCGTATAACAAGCAGGGCTTCTTCAAGCCCTGCTTGTTTGTCTTATGCCTGCCTATCTTGACGTCCTTATCTTTTTCCTCGCTGGAGCAGCGATTGTTTACCTTTTTCAGGTTCGTCGCTCCAGGGTGAAATCCTTGTCACCTGAGGATCTACCCGAACTCTCAAAAGATGATTTCAGCAGGTTAATTGTACTGCTGAAAACAGCTTACGAACGCATGCTTTATATGGGTGTTCTTTTTTTCCCTCTGGCGTTATCAACCCTGCAACGAGAAAATCGAATGAGCACGCTGTTTTTTCTCCTGCTTATCTTTTTACTCTTTTTGTCAAACATTCCACCACGTCACAAGATCATGCAACTCCTCGAGGGCCATAATCTAACGACAGGTGATTTAAAACAAAGAGGCATACATCTCTAAAAACATGTACAAGAGCAGGAGGCTGGGCTATCTCAGTTCTGCTGAGTTTGAGAAAAGGATGATGCCACAAAAAGAGTCCAGAAAGAGAGATACTTTTCCCCGCGACGACATTACCCTCAGCTGATCACAAGACTCACCGGGCAGTGGTCTGAACCCGTGACGTCGTCATGGATCTCAGCAGCAACAACCCTGTCTCTGCTGGCAGGATCCACAAGGAAATAGTCAATACGCCAGCCAATATTTTTTACTCTGGCGTTGAACCGATAACTCCACCAGGTATAGTTCCCAGGCTCTTCATGAAAGAGACGGAAGGTATCGATATAGCCGGCAGCAACAACCTCGTCCATCCAGGCCCGTTCCTGCGGGGAAAATCCGGGGTTGGCGGTGTTAGCGGCCGGATTGGCAAGGTCAATCTCCTTGTGCGCCACATTGAGATCACCACAGAGCACCACGGTTTTGTCCTCACTCAAACGGTCCATGTGATGCATCACCGCCTGATTGAACCGCAGTTTGAAATCCAGCCGTTTGAGGCCAGGCTGGGCATTGGGAAAGTAAATATTGACGAGATAGTAATCCTCAAACTCAAGGGTGATCACTCGCCCTTCACAGTCCCATTCATCATTACCCAGGCCGTAGATGACCTTCTCAGGTTCTCTTCTACTAAAAACCGCAGTCCCAGAGTAGCCTTTACGAACAGCAGGATTCCAGTACACATGATAGCCCGGAGGCGGTTTCACCGTATCGGGTAATTGCTCTGGCAGCGCCTTGATTTCCTGGAGGGCAAAGACATCAGCATTACTTTCGCTGAGCACATCGAGGAAACCTTTTCCCAGGGCAGCTCGCAATCCATTGACATTCCATGACATTAGTTTCATCTGAGAGGCCGCAATCACTGATATTTTGGGGACCCGACGAGGTGTTACGCCAAGACGCGGGCATATGTGGGTAAGTACGCAACGGTCACAATGGGGGCTGACAGGACGGCAGGTTCCCTGACCGAAGGCAACCAGCAGTCTGTTAACTTTGAGCCAGTACTGCCGAGGCAGCCTATCCCTCAGTGCCATCTCCGTTTCCAGTGGAGATTTCGTTGCCACATAGCCCCAGATATTCATAATGCGATGGACGTGGGTATCCACGCAAATCGCCGGAACTCCAAAGGCGGTCGCCAGCACAAGGTTGGCTGTTTTCCTGCCGACACCTGGCAGCTGCAGCAATTCCTCCATGGTGGCCGGGACCTGCCCGTCGAACTTCTCTGCAAGCTTTTCTGGTAACTTATGGAGATACGTGGCCTTGTTCCGAAAAAAACCGACCGGATAAATCAAATTTTCGATCTCCTCACGGGACAGCATCGCCAGCTCTTCAGGATTCTGAGCACAGGCAAAGAGCCTACGTGCGGCAACAGCCGTGACCTCATCCCTGGTTCGAGCCGAAAGGATGGTGGCCACCAGCACCTTGAAGGGGTCTTTTGTCTGGGTAGCGATGAGGTCAACCACTGGGACCTCGTATCCGGCTACTTCGCGTTCTAGAAGATCTAAGGCACAGTCAACAGGAAAGGTTACGATCACCATAACATCCCAGCATATTACCGACTGTAATAATCTTTCTGCTGGTAATCATAAAAACCAAACACTTTAGTATCGAGCACGGTAGACTCGTAGGCATTAAAGACGATGCCAAGAATTTTGTCTTTACCAAGGATTTCCACCATGCTCTTGATATGCTCACGCCGGGATCTGCCGTAGCGGACCACAAGAATAACGGCGTCAACCTGCTGGGCAAGCACAGCGGTTTCAGAAGCGGCATGCAGAGGAGGGCTATCCAGCAAGACCAGACGGTCTTCATAGCGCAGAACCACTTCCTCTACCAGACTGGCCATTGCTCCAGAACCGAGCAGTTCTGCAGGGTTAATCGGCGGAGGACCTGCAGGCAAGATGGACAACTTATCAACGCCAGAGGGAAAAATAAGGTGCTCCAGGGGAACCTGATCCAGGAGAAAATCGGTCAAGCCCCGATCACTCTCCAAACCGAACAGGCGGTGCTGAGTTGGCTTGCGTAAATCACCATCGACCAACAGGCTGTGGGTGTCAACACCTTGGGCCATAGAGATAGCCAAATTGGCGCAGATAAAACTCTTTCCTTCTCCAGCATCAGCACTGGTTATTAAGAGAGAACGAGGGCGTTCTCCCTGAGAGGGATGAAGAATTCGGGTTCGCAGGGCGCGGATATTTTCGGTGACAACAGCATTGGCCGTAGCAGCAAAAATCAACCGGTCATCCCATTTTCTCCCGCTAAGACTCCTGGTCGATCTTTTTTTCGACCGAGGTTCCTCTCCTGCAGACACCTTACGTCCTGAGGAAGCCAAAAGTTTGGAGGTAACCGCATCAGCTGCTTGATGATCCCCTGAAGATGTTGCCTCTGCCTTTTCTTTTCCCTGAAAATTTCTGTTCTGCTCGGCTCTGTTCAGTATCTTATATACCTTTCCCATTGATCAAATCTCTCTACCTAATTGACAAACTGATACACCTACCGCGATAATTTCTATGGCAGCCGCCTGTCAAGAGGAGAAAACGCCTTGGTTTATGGCAGCAATTGCAAAGCGAAGAACAGGAGGACTACGACAACGAGTACTCCTGTAATCCACCCCCCTAGCCGTTTCCAACTCTTTTTTCTAAGATGTTGAGGCAGCGGCAGATCGTCCCCTTCACCGGGAAAGTGCAGTTCAGCTATACACTCCTCAACCAGTTCAGCCGAGATAGTCGGTTTGCTGTCAGCAAAACCACTGATCAGAGCATGATCGCAAACAATGTTGATCAATCTCGGCGTTCCCTTGCTGACGCGGTGTATGACAGCCATTGCCTCATCTGTAAAAATATAGAGTTGCCTGCTCCCGGCTGCCCGCAGGCGAAAGAGGATATACTGTTTCGTCTCTTCCTGATTAAACAGGCTCAGATGAAAACGAATACCTATGCGTTGTCTGAGCGGGAGAAGTCGTTCATCACGCATTTGATCATTTAATTCCGGCTGCCCTACCAGAAAAATAGACAATACATCCTGCCCTTCCACATCCATATTTGAAAGCAGCCGGACCTCTTCAAGGAGATCAACCGGTAGGACCTGGGCCTCGTCAATAATCAGCAAGACCCGCTCATTTCTCTGATAACACAGCTGGAGATACCTCTCGAACTCGAGAAGAAACATCGCCTTGTTACCGTCCCAAGGAAGCTCGAATTGTTCTGAAATATAAGAAAAAAATTCATCTCTCTTCAGGAGAGGATTATTAATCATACAGACTCGAATACCTACATCAATGGTGTCCAGCAGTGCCTGTAGTAATGTCGTCTTACCGATTCCCACTTCGGCCGTAAGTACCAGAAAACTCTTCTTACTGATCACCCCGTACTTCAGAATAGCGAATGCCTCTTTATGAGTCTCGCTCATATAGACCACTTCAGGATCCGGGATAAGATCAAACGGCTTCTTTGTAAGCCCGTAATATTTCGTATACATAATCGCTCAGTTTCCCAGGGATAAATGTCCCGATATCCTCACAAAATAATCATTCCTCTATACCAGGCATATCCCACGGCAGCCAACAATGCACTCCAGGCCATCACAACCATTATTGCCAACAGCCAGTCCATCTGTTGTCTCTTTCTTTTCTCCTGTTGCAAAGTGATCAGCGGAATGGAACAGACAACAGGGATTTCAACAACATTTTCAATTTCCATCGGGTCCTTAAAAGAGGTGTCAACAAAGCTAAGTAAAAAGAATACCCCTGCTCCCAGGGTCAACCCTGCAGCCACAGCCACAGCCAACATTTTTAAGAACTCAGGCTTAATTGGTTTTTCAGGGCGGCGAGCTGCATCAATAATCTTGAACTTGCTTCCCTTCTGCTTACGTTCAAGATGCTCCACCGATTCTGCCTGGAGGTTCTGGGCAACCAAGTAATCATAATGACGACGTAACTCATTATAGTCTCTGGTCAGCGCATTCCACTCTGCCTCACGGACCGGGACAGCCTCGATCCATTGCTGATATCTCTCGATTTCCTTATTGATCCGCACCTGATCAATACGTAACTTTTTAATGTTTATATCAATATCTTTGCTCTGCAGTCGTAGCCCTTGAATTTCCTGGCTTTCACCGAGCCCTTCTGAACGTCTTCCTCCGGTTCCTCCCCCTGACACACCACCTTTCTGTTCATCCAATTCGTTCTCCAGGCGAAGAATCAGCTCCTTGGTCCGACGCACTTCCGGATGTTTGTCCGTATACTTTGACAGCAGAGACCTAAGATACGCCTGTAGTTGCTGAAGCCTTACATATGGATCAGAAGATTCAGAGATCTGAGGAGTTGTCCCCCCTACTGCATCCACTGTAGTTTGTACTGCAGCCAGCCGGTTGCGCAGGGAGATTTGTTCTTCCACCATAACCTTGGTTCGTTCCAGATTCTGGATTGAATCCTGGATACCCTGATACTGTTCATGGAGGGAATTAAGTCGATTCAGATTTGCTGGACGTTGCTCAGGCATCTCATTGTAATGTTTCAGCTTATAGTCGCGCATGGTCTGTTCCATGCCGTCCAGACGCTCCTTGGCAATAGCCAGCTCATTCTCCGTGTACTTTGACGTCTCGGTGGCCCGCTCTTCACGGTACTTGAGATTTTCCTCAATAAATTTAGCGGCCAAGGCATTGACGACCTTCATCACACTGTCGGGGTCGACGCCTTCATACGAGACAGTAAAGGTATCGCCACTACGAGCAGGAGTAATGGCTATGTCCTTACGCATTACGTCGATAACATCTTCAATGGGCAGACGCTCTCTGGCCTTTTCGTACAAGGAAAACTGGAAGATAATCGCCTCAAGATTGTTACGGCTCATCACCAGCTGACTCAGTGTACTCACCGTGTCCTGTAACTGCCGTTTCTCTTCCGGCGCCATACGAGAAGGGTTAATCTGCTGCCGTTCATAACTGAGCAGTGCTTCGCTCTGGTAAATTTTTGTTGTCAGTAGGTAGCTGACAAAGCCTGCCACAACTGTCAACAACAGGCAAAGAGCCAACAGTTTCCACCGTTTGAGAAGCAAATCCAGATATTTTCTAAGGAGTTGACGCTGTTCGACTTCCATGATTAACTCTGTTTATAATGTCCACAACAAAAAAATATGCCACCCTTTGAACCATGATCACCTGCGCGATCGGAGACATCCACGGATGTGCCTGTTCCCTGCTCAACCTGCTGCCCCAAGTCATAAACCGTGCCGATCAAATTGTTTTTCTCGGCGACTATGTTGACCGGGGGCCCGCCTCAAAAGAGGTGGTGGAGACAATTATCGAACTTCAGGCCAGCCATCCCCGCGTCATTACCCTGCAGGGAAATCATGAACGCATGTTCTTTAACTATCTTGCCGGAGGTGATTCATCTGTCTTTTTTCGTACCGGCGGCCTGCAGACGCTCGCCAGCTATGACCTTGAGCCCGGGGCCACCGTAAAAGATCTCCCGGCTGAACACCGACATTTTTTTGCCAATCTCCTCCCGTACTGGGAAGATGCCCACGCCATTTATGTCCACGCCGGCCTCCAGCCTGGTCGCCACCTGAGCCTCCAGCAGGCCTCCTGGTATCTCTGGGCAAAAGAAAACTTCATCAAAAATACCTATAATTTCGGAAAACCTGTGGTCTTTGGCCATACTGCTTTTTCAGAGCCCCTTGTCAGACCTGAAAAAATAGGTATTGACACCGGGGCCGTCTATGGTGGCCGGTTGACCGCGGTGCTCCTACCGGAACAGGAATTTATTTCCGTTCCCGGTGAACAGAAATATCCTTTTCTCTTTGAGCACTGATTTATTGTATGGAAGATTCGGGAGAAAAACAAATAATGATTTCAAAAATACGATGGTTCACCGTGGACATGGCTAAAAAAGGTCACAAATCCGTTTGCGTAAAAGGAATGACATCGTCAAGGTGCCTGGCACCCTGCAAAAGCATAAGCAGGCGGTCCGCCCCTACGGCTATTCCCGCACACTCTTCCAGAAGATGAAGATCGTCGAGAAATTTTTCCGGCAAGGCGTATTCTTTGCTCTGGATCGACATTTCCCTGAGAAATCGATCCCGCTGCTCAGCGGGATCGATCAGTTCGGAAAAACCATTAGCCAACTCAATGCCACAGCAATACAGCTCAAACCGCTCAACAAACCGCGAATCGCCGGGCTTACGCCGTGCAAGCGCCCCTAACTCTACGGGATAATCCACAAGAAAGACGGGGCGCTCTCTGCCAAGATGTGGCTCCACCTCCTCAACGAGCACCTCATCAAAACACCCCAGAGAGAGCGCTGTCCTGAGTTCCATTGACGAGTACCGCTCAAAGGCCTCCTCAACACTCAATCTCTGCCAGGGAACAGCAAGCTCGACCTCCTTTCCATCCCGCCGCAGGCAGCCCTGATGAACAGCCGCCCACCCCCTCTGTCTTGTTGCCAGCCACCCAAAAAGCTCCTCACACTCCTGCATCAAATCGTGATAATTCCAGCCGACCCTGTACCACTCGAGCATGGTAAACTCGGGTTGATGAAGTCGTCCCGACTCTTCACCGCGAAAACAGTGACACAGCTGAAAGAGCTTCTCCGCCCCATGCGCCAGGAGGCGTTTCATGCACAGCTCTGGCGAGGTGTGGAGAAACCAGTCCCCACTGGTCACCGGGACAATATACGCTTCGGGGATGAGGGTGGGAAGACGGAGAGGAGTATCCACCTCCAGGTAGCCGCGATGCAGGAAAAATGACCGGACAGCCTGAAAAAAATCTGATCGGGCTCGCAGTCGCTCAGTGTCAAGCAATGGCCTAGTCTTTCACCCGGGTGATATAGGTACCGGAACGGGTATCGATCTGAATTCGGTCACCCTGTTCAACAAACGGCGGTACCTGGAGGCTGTACCCGGTTTCCACCGTAACAGGCTTGGTATCCGTTCCCGAGGTATCGCCCTTGACCCAGGGATCGGCGACGGTCACCTCCAGGTTGACGAAAAGCGGCAGGCTGACATCGATGGGACGGCTCCCAAAAAACAACACCTGTACCTCCATATTATCGGTAAGATAATTGACGTTGTCGCCAAGCTGTTCACGGGTGAGAAAGATCTGTTCATACGAGGTGTTATCCATGAAGTGATACTCGCCGTCCTGCTCGTACAGGTACTGCATGGACCGTTCTTCGAGATCAGGTTTCTCAAACTTGTCATTGGAACGGTACGTGTTGACAAACTGGTTACCGCTTATCATGTTGCGCATCTTACAACGATACAGGGCCTGCCCCTTACCTGGCTTGGAAAACTCGAAATCAATGATGATATACGGTTCACCATCAATTTGAATTTTCAGACCCTTGCGAAGATCAGAAGCTGAATACATAAGGATGCCTTTTGTAGAGGTTGATACAACTGTTCTCAGATATTCGATGTTAAGGAACCCTGTTTGATTTTGCAACCGCTTCCTGCCCCTTTCCTTTTTTTCTTCCCTCTCTTGTTTTTGTCGCGTTTCTTTTATACAGTCAGAGACACTCATCATGACGATCACTGACGCTCACCATGACGATCAAAGCCGGCATCCTTTCCGATACTCACCTCATCCGCCCTGACAGCAGATTCAAACGGCTGGTCAGCCACTGCTTCGGCGACTGCTCTGTCATTATCCACGCCGGTGACCTCACCGACCTGAGTGTCCTTGAGCCTTTCAAGGAGAAGGTCGTGTATGCCGTGTACGGCAACATGTGCACCGGGACCGCAAAAAAGTCCCTGGCCGGTGAAATCAGCTTTGTCCTTGGCGGGTTTACCGTCGGTCTCACCCATGGAGCACATTTAGGTGCGGACATTGAACTGCGCCTCTGGGATGTCTTTCCAGAGGCCGACTGTGTCATCTATGGCCATACCCACCGGCCAGCATGCCACCGGAGCGGCGGTCGGCTCTTTATCAATCCAGGATGCTTCCAGCAGACCGGCCGCTATGGTGCCCCTGGCACCTATGCCATCCTGACCGTCACTGACAGCCTGAGCGCCAAAATTCACGAGGTCCCGCAACGCTGATGAAAACCCTGTGGACCCCCTGGCGCATGGAACATGTCCTGGGTAGCACTCCCAGGCAATCGCACTGCCTGTTTGAACCGCCTGGTACTGCCTCCCATGACCGGCATCACCTCCTGCTTTTTCGTGATGCATTATCGGTGGTGCTGCTCAATCGCTTTCCCTATGCCAACGGTCACCTGCTGGCAGCCCCCAGAAGGCACCTTGCCGATATCACTGAACTGACCACCGATGAACAGCAGGCCCTGATGCAACTCCTCAACAGCTGCGCAACTATTCTCCGTCGTCATCTTACCCCTGATGGACTGAACATCGGACTCAATCTGGGCAAAGTAGCCGGTGCCGGCATCGCCGAACACCTCCACTTCCACATTGTTCCTCGCTGGCAGCATGACCACAATTTCATGACCGTCTGCGCCGAAGTACGCACGATCCCACAGCACATCGACGCCACCTTTTCCCAGCTACTGCCCGACTTCATCGGGCTGCCCCGTCACGAGGAACGCCCATGAGTTCACCGGTCAAGCTGACCCCCATGCTCCGCCAGTACATGGAGATCAAGGAGAGCCACCAGGACACCATCCTTTTTTACCGGATGGGAGACTTTTACGAGATGTTTTTCGATGATGCCGAGATTGCAGCCCGCACCTTGAACATTACCCTGACCAGCCGCAGCCACAAAAACGACGAACACAAAATCCCCATGTGCGGCGTACCCTTTCATGCGGTCAACGGTTACCTGGCCAAAATGGTTAACGCCGGATTTCGGGTTGCCATCTGTGAACAGGTCGAAAACCCCAAAGAAGCCAAAGGCATCGTTCGCCGCAAAGTTACCCGCATCATCACCCCTGGAGTTACCACCAACGAAGAACTCCTTGATGAAAAAGCCAACCGCTTTATCTGTGCGCTCGCCCCACCCTCTGACAAAAAGGGCGCAAAACGTTTCGGCATAAGTCTGCTTGACGCATCCACCGGCACCTTTCTGGTAAACGAGATCTCCGTTCATCAGCAGACACTCACCGCCGTTGTCGATGAGATCTGTCGCTACCAGCCGGCTGAGCTACTGCTTCCCCAGGGAAAAGAAGGGCCGGAGCCTTCTCTGGAGCCCCTGGTGCAGCAGTTACAGGTGGCCCTGGGCAACATCTGTCTGACGCAGCGCCCCGAACATCAATTTGACCCGGCCACCGCACGTACGGCCCTTACCGAACATTTTCGTACCACCGATCTGGCCGGTTTTGGCTGCGATCATATGCAACCAGGGCTCCAAGCGGCAGGCGCTCTCCTTACCTATATCCAGGAAACCCAGAAAACCGACCTTGACCACATCCGGCAGCTAACCCCTGTACATAATGATCAACACCTGATTGTCGACGAGTCTTCCCGCCGTAATCTAGAACTCATCGAAACCCTTATTGGCGCGAAAAAACAGGGCACACTGCTGAGCGTCATGGACAAGACCGTGACACCTATGGGAGCAAGGTTACTCAGGCAGCGCCTTCTTTTTCCTCTCCAGGATATGGCCAGAATCACAGCCCGGCTGGATGCCGTTGAAGAGTTGAACGACCGGAAGGAACTGCGCAGCGACATCCGGGTCCATCTCAACGACATTTATGATATGGAACGGCTGTGCAGCCGTCTGGTTCTCGGCCACGGGAACGCCCGAGATATGGTGGCACTCAAGGTAAGCCTCGGCAAATTACCGGCATTGAAAAACCTCCTGGCCACCACCAAAACAGCCTTGCTGCTGCGCATCAACGAGCAGATGGATGCACTGGAGGATCTTTTTCAGCTCGTTGCCAGAACAATCCGTGATGATGCGCCTGTTACCCTGCGTGAAGGCAACCTCATACAAGAGGGCTATCATGAAGAGCTGGACCGACTCATTCTGCTACTCAGGGATGGCAAACAACTCATTCTCGACCTGGAGACAAAAGAACGGGAACAGACCGGGATCACCAAGCTGAAGGTTGGCTACAACAAGGTCTTTGGTTACTACTTCGAACTGAGCCGCACCCAAGCCAGCGAAGTACCTGATCACTGGATCCGCAAGCAGACACTGGTGAATGCCGAGCGTTTCATCACCCCGGAGCTCAAGGAGCTGGAGAACGCCATTGCTTCGGCCCAGGAGAGACGCCTTATTCTTGAATACGAGCTATTCCAGGAGATTCGCGGCCAACTGCACCAAGAAAGCCGTCGAATCCTTGACTGCGCCCACCACGTTGCCCGGCTCGACGTTCTTGCCTGCCTGGCGGAAACCGCCGCACGCAACCGATACATCAAGCCATCAATAAGCGACGATGGCCAGCTCTTTATCCGTGAAGGCCGTCACCCGGTCATCGAACAGGCTCTGGAGCCGGGCAGATTCGTGCCCAACGACGTCAGGCTCGACCAGGACCAGCACGAACTCCTGATCATCACCGGGCCGAACATGGCAGGAAAATCAACGATCCTCCGCCAGACAGCGCTTATCGTTCTCCTCGCCCACATCGGCAGCTTTGTCCCGGCCGACGAAGCGAGTATCTGCCTGGTTGACCGGATCTTTACCAGGGTTGGCGCAACTGATGACCTGCGCAGAGGGCAGTCAACCTTTATGGTGGAGATGAACGAAACCGCCAATATTCTCAACAATGCCTCTGCAAGGAGTCTGGTCATCCTCGATGAAATCGGGCGGGGGACATCCACCTATGACGGACTGGCTATCGCCTGGGCTGTGACTGAAGCCCTTGCCAGCAAGGGCGGCCAGGGTGTCAAGACACTGTTCGCGACCCATTATCACGAACTCATTGAGCTTGCTGCCAGTAACCCCAGAATAAAAAACTACTCTATTGCGGTACGGGAATGGAATGATTCCATTATCTTTCTCCACAAACTCGTTGAAGGGGGCACCAGCCGCAGTTACGGTATCCAGGTCGCGTCGCTGGCCGGTGTCCCCGATGCTGTCATCCGCCGCGCCCGGGAAATTCTCAGGAACATAGAAGAGACCGAGCAACAAAAGAAAACAAACAAAATTTCCAGTCAGCGACAAACCTCGCCCACCCAGCTAGCCCTGTTCAGGCCAAAGAAGAGCGAACTGGAGCAGCTGCTGGGCACTGTCAAACCCGACGAGGTGTCACCGCGGCAGGCCCTCGATCTGCTCTATGAAGCTGTCAGGCTTGTCAACAAGAACTCCTGATATCTCTCTCTGGTATTCAGGGGTGTTTCACCCCTGCCAAGATAACAGTACAAATTATTTTACGTCCTTGATCAGATACGCTATACTCATAGTATTTACTATTGCCGCAATAACATCCACCCGTTGAGATCGTCGATCACAGCAGAACCCTGATGCGCAGACCGTTAACCGTTATTGCACCCCGAAGGAAAGGGCTCACACACTGTTGCCGCATGGTTTTCCACCTTGTTGCAGCCTTGGCACTGTTCTGCGCCACCGAAGCCAGCGGTGTTGAACAAGACGTGCCTGCAGAACCAGATTCCCTTACGTCGGCAACGAGTGAAGCATACAAGGCTGCCAAGGATTACTATTACAGACTGGAACGTGAAGCCTCAGGGGGAAAACGCAGTAGCTGGCTCAAGGGCGTCCGTAACTTCAGAAAAATCTATCTTGCCCACACCCAGGGGGTTCTCGCGCCATCATGCCTTTACATGATGGCGCGCATGTACCACCGTATGGGAGAAAGATTCCGTGTCCCCCTGGACCTGGACGAAGCCATCGACTATTTTAGCGATGTCGCCACGGTTTATCCCCGGAGCACGCTCGCCGACGATGCCCTGTTTAATATCGGTGATCTGTACCTGGAGAGTAAACATCTCCCTGAGCAGGCAGCAAAGGCCTACCTCAAAATCATTGAAGAGTATCCAGAGGGGGATAAATACGCCCAGGCCCTGCAACGGCTGCAGTTGCTCGAACAAAAGCACAATGTACCACTGCCAAAAACCCTGAACAGGACCCGGACCCTCAAACGTCTGGTCAACGTCTTGCCCGTCAAATACTGGTCGTCGGACGAGTACACCCGCATTGTCATAAGAGCGTCAGGTCCTGTACACTACAGCTCGAGTCTCCTGGAAAAAAGTGGCAACCAGCCCCGCCGACTCTATGTCGATTTTGCCCAGTGCCATATCCCGCCAAAATACCGCCAACCTGTCCCCATTAAGGATGGCCTCCTCAAGCAGGTGCGCACAGGCCAGTTCAACGACTCTACCGTGCGGGTGGTGCTGGATATCGAATCGATCTCCACCTACAACATCTTCAGCCTTAACAATCCCTTCCGGGTGATTGTCGATGTCTATGGAGAAAAAAAGCAAAAGCCACGCGAGCAGGACGTCGTCAAGACGCCAACACCACCCTCTCCAGGCACCAAAAAGGTGGAGAAACCACCTGTTCAACCCACATCATCTGCGGACACGTCACCCCTGGTTGTCATCAGGGAAATCAACAAGAAAAGGCCTGGTGATCGGGGGCATACCATCGATCCTCTGAGCAGGCAACCGCTCTCCCTAGCTCAGCAGCTTGGCTTGGGGGTCAATACCATCGTCATTGACCCCGGTCACGGCGGTAAAGATCCCGGTGCTTCGGCCTTTGGCCTGCAGGAAAAGAATATTGTCCTGAAAGTTGCCAAAAGAGTAGGTCTGGTCCTCGCGGAAACCTACGGCTTCCAGGTGAAATTCACCCGAACCAACGACATCTTTATTCCCCTGGAAGAACGAACGGCCATTGCCAACACTGAAAAGGCCGACCTGTTTCTCTCCATTCATGTAAATGCGCATCCGCAGCAGCAGGTGGGCGGCGTCGAGACCTACTTTCTCAACCTGGCAACAAACACCGAGGCCATGCGAGTCGCGGCCCTTGAAAATGCGACATCAACGCATAACATCAGCGAGATGCAGGACATCCTCAGCGATCTGATGCAGAATTCGAAAATCGAGGAGTCCTCAAAACTCGCCCATAGGGTCCAGGACAACCTTATCACCGGCCTGCACAAGGCCAACTACAAGTTGAAAAACCTGGGCGTCAAACAGGCGCCTTTCTATGTTTTGCTTGGCGCACAAATGCCTGCAATACTTACAGAAATAGGCTTTCTCACCAATCCGAAAGAAGCTCAACTTCTCAGTGATGACGCCTTTCTCAACACCCTCTCCAAACAGATTGCCGCCGGGATAGTCGCCTACGTCAAAGAACACTCCTCCACAGCCATGCTCCTCCAGTAAACCAAGCACATTCGGCTATGATCGACTGCTGGTATTCCGACAAACTCACCAGGATCGACCATGGAGGGGATGCTCAGACACCCTTGGCAAGCTCCCTTCCTCTGTAACCGTCCGGATAAAAACATACTTGACCTGTCTTGTTCAAATCATCCCTCCACAAAAACTGTGCCGACGATAAAAGGCGGCCTCAACCCCATACAAACAAAGAGTTCGGGGGCTGCGCCACCTACGGCAGTTGACCCGGCACCTGGGTGCCGCTTTGCCTCAAGATGCACCGAGGCCATGGATATATGCAGGAAAGAGATGCCACAGCTGCAAAAAATATCCCCCGAACATATGGTTGCCTGTCATCTCTTTTCAAATTCATAACTCCCCGGTGAGTTCAACCCGGATTCACTGGTTGCCGGTTGCCGGCGTATCCCATTGATAAATCTTCAAGGGACTCCGCCGAGACCCCAAGATAAAGCAACATCTCTTCTGTAAATTTTCTATCCTTTTAACTTTTTCAATAAATGCCTCCCGGGTAGCACGGACAGTTGAGGCTATCAAGGCCTAGCCCTGGGGGTGCTCGTTCCTCGCAGCCTTGACAACCTCAACCGCCCGCACTGTACCTAAAGGTGGCAATGGCGGAGAGGCATCTCCGACGGGGCTCCAACAACAAGGCTGGGATGCAAAACCGTTATACGTTTCTGTAGTCATTCAAATGTTAAATACGCTTTTCCTCCCTCCCACTCGTCAGAAATCTCCATCGCCACAGCCGTCACAAGTCGCAACCACGAATCGGTGTTAGGAAAAATAGTAACGACACGAGTCCTTCTTTTTATTTCTTTGTTCACTCATTCAAGCATATTGACAGTGCGGAGACGCCGATGATGTGATGGGGGCATTTTCATCACGGCAAGACCTTCAGGCACAGCAGTTTCAGCCCATGAAACGAGATCAGGGGCTTTATTGCGATAATCGTTCAGAAAAAGCTCAAGTAACCTCAGAGCCTCTGTTTCTGTTGGTGCGGTGAAGACACCTCGCAGTCTTTCAGCCACCTCCTTTTTCATAGCTTGCCTAGGCACATACTGTTGCCCATTCTGCTGCAGGTGAAACTGGCAACGTTGCCGGGGAACAGTTGGGAAAACTGTCTCACGGGCTGCTTTCAGGCCTTCATGGGCATCGGATATAAAGAGTAGAACACCATAACGTCCACGATCTTTCAAGCTGCTGAGAAAGTCGCGCCAGTGAACTTCGTTCTCGGAAAGCTTGACGGAGGTTCCCAGCACTTCGCGGTGACCAGTTTCACTTACACCTATCGCCAAAAGAACTGCACGAGAGACAACCACTCCTCCTGTGCGAACCTTTTCGTACCTGGCATGGTCGATTGCGCCATGCCTGCAGTTGCTCATCCAGGCTCTGACTTGCCCGGCTGACTTCTGAAGAGTTGGCTACCTTACGGGTTGATACGCCCTGGATGTACATCTCAGCCAAGGCCAACTTCAAGGCTCTTTCTGATCTGAGGTCCCGCTCAAGACTCTGAGGGTAAAAGTCAGTTCCCCTGGTCTGCGGTATTGCAAGTTCTACTTCACCCAAACGGGTCTTCATCGTTTTGGCTTTGTAACCGTTGGCATAACCAATCCTGTCACCACTTCTCTCGTAGGGATCGGTCGTTACATGTCGGGATCTCTCCAGTTTCATCGCACTATTTATTAGCACGCCTACAGCTTCGGCTACTCCATCGAATCCGTTCTCAATCAATAGTTCCATTGCCAGATCAAATTGGGTACACTCTGTCTTGCGGGTCATCGTCTTCTCCTTTCTTTTTGTTTCCACGAAAAATGAAAACGAAAGGATAAACGATGGCCTGCTCTTGCCAAGACTTATCTCAATTTACAGAAAGAATGGTACACTAACCATTTAAAATAAAAAACTAGTTTAAATAGAACGTATAGCAACTGAAAAAAATATAAGAAAAGTAAAGAATCTTACTGATAAACGGAGGAGGAAAACAAAAGACTGGAGAAAAATGAAAGGTTTTGATAAAGATGGAGTAGAGTACCATTGGTATAAAAAAAAAGGCGATAGCGCTAAATATGGATGCAAGAAAAAAGGAGAAAAAGATTCTTTTTGAATACTCAAAGATTATGAAAATAAAATTTATAAGTTGGAATTATAGAGAAGCTGGCCTTAGCCGAGAAGAACTAACTGTTGGGAAAGTATACACAGTTATTGGAATTGAAGGTGATTTCTATAGGATTTTAAATGATGAAAAGCAGCCATTTCTTTATGAAAAAGAGATGTTTGACGTTGTTGATTACGCAATACCGGAAAACTGGATACGAACGGAATACGATGATAATGAATTTTTTATAGAGCCACCTGAACTCTCTTCAGCAGGCTTCTACGAAGATTATTTTGACGGCAAAGCAGAGCCCAAAGAAAAACTTTCACAATTTCTCAAGAGTTTTATTGACAAATAACTTAAAGAATTTCAAATTAAAAGGCTACACCCCCTCAATCACCAACCCCATAGACCCAAACTGAAATTGCCAGCATGACAAGCATAGTCAGATAAAAAAAACAAAAGAAAGAACACGCCATTTTCTATACAATCAAGACAATACACTGGCCAGTTTTACTACAGGTAAGGGAAACACCACCAATTACCTCTACGATGCCATCAACCGCAGAATTGCCAAAAGCACAAAAGATCAACAAACAGACTATTTCTAGACTCTGTAAAGTATTTTGTGTAACTGGGACTTTCATTAGATATTAGAGAAGCGGTCTTCATGTGCAAGAATAAACCTTCGTTGCCGGCTTCCAGTTTCTGATGGGCATCGTCCATTTTTCAGAGGCTTTCTGGAGAGCCAAAAACCGACGTATCATTTGAGAAAATTCGTCTATTTTTACTGGCCTTACGAATGACACTGTTCAAAGATTCAATTGTATTGATTGTATAAATTAGCAGACCAAGGGCAATCGTTTTTCCTGCAGCACCACGATCTCATTTCCCTTTGCGTACACCTCCAAAATAACTTTCGTCAACTTCTACTTTTCCACAAAATTACGCTGCACGCTCCTGCTGAATTGTAAAGATCGGGCAGCGCAATTTGTGGAAGAAACGAATCGCAGAATTGCGGTGAATACCAACTAAATCTGCTGCTGTTCTTGCTGGCATACCTGCAACGAAGTGCTTCAACAGCCCTTGTTGCTTGCAACCTCTTAATTTACAGTTTTTATATACATGATTGAGCCCTGACCTGTTTAACGTCAGGTGTCAGCCCAAAAACCTTTAGGATATCTGCAGTATAGACATACTCTCTATCTTTAGATCTCAATAAAAAATAGATGATAACATCACATAAAAACATACTTACTATCAAACGACCAGCAGGTTGTCGGGAAAATTTATCTGTCTACCCTGACCTCGCTACAATAAACCACCCCATCGCAAGCGACGGGATAGTTTATCTTAAATCTGTCCAGTTAGCTTAAGCACAAAGTTAGAAATCGCTGCCGAGGCCACATAAGAGCCAGTAAAACTAAGACAAGCAACAATAATTATCTTCCATCCAGCTTTTTTAAATAGTTGCAACTCATTCTTAGCGATTGCAAATCCAGCATAGGCGAGAACGGGTGTCGCCATTGGCAACAGGGCAACTGGTGTAGTGTATTTGATGACAAATTCGTGTGTAGGCATCCAGGGCATTGAGACGAAAATAAGCACCACCGAAACCCATAGTACCGCAGGCCAACCGATAGTGATTTTTTTTGTGAGAATCAGGCCAATGACCGTACCCGCGTATAAGATAGCGTAACCAATTAACATATCAGTAAAATTAGCTGTTTTGGCAGTACTGATACCTATTGGTGCATAAAAATTTGCTGCTTGGGCTATCATAGAGATAACCGCGAAAATGATTAGAAAAACAGACCATTCAAGAATACTGAACGAAGGGGTATTTTTCTTAGAAACCATTTTAGACCTCCATATCCTCTATTGAAACGTAATAATCGTTAGTTACGGGAAAATTTTTTGTATAAATACTCAGTTAACGGTATCCCCAAATAAATAGACATATACATCCCGGTCGATGTAGTGATGAGATTGCTTGCCGCAGCGTAGGCCATGACTAAATCGGCTTGTTCCGGTGTAACCAGTTCTTTTACTGTTGCCGCAGCAGCGGTCATCATGCTGGCCGAGCCGACCCCCGAAGCCATACCTAATGCGTAAGGATGAAAAATATTTAACGAAGCGAAAATAGAACCGAGAAAACTGAAGAAGAGGGCGCCGATAACTGTGCCCACGATATAAGTTCCCATCGCGCCGATACCTTCCTGACTCTGGAGCCCCCACTTTTCAGCTGCCAATGCAAGAGAGGGCTCACGACAGACAGAAAATGAAGCACCGATAGATTCACGCCCCATGCCTAAAACGAGAACTGCAACGGGTAATGTTAATAAAATACTCCCTAAATTTCCAAATTCCTGAAGAACCATAGCCAATCCACCCTTTATGATTTTATCCATATTGGCACCAACCAAAACCGATAGCTTGGCGATAAAAAGAATAATACCAATGGTGATACATGGTGTCGCCGCCTTTTGCTCAAATTTTCCAATGATTCCCTTGAAACTCGAGAAGTACTTTTCGGTCAGTGAAGGGTTTAGAAACAGTCCGAGTAGAAACGAATATACAAATGGGATAAGAAGAAAAACCGCAGGACCGGCCTTGAACTTATGTAACGCAATCAACTCAGCAATAACACTTATAACCAAAACGGTTAAATGAAGCTTATACTCCGCGACCTTTGAATGCCAAACACCCGTTCCCATTGTTTTATCTCCTTTTTACAGTTAAAAAACCATTCACCATACACAGATATACAGTAACCATGTATCATGTCAGCAATTCCATTGCCGTCCACAGGTACATTTGAGTTGCCTTTACGACCTGGTCAACCGCAACAAATTCGCAAGTGCTATGCGCCTGATGGATCGATCCAGGCCCACAGACTACGGTGGGGAATCCCATATGAGGTGCATCTGACCCTGCTACAAAGGCGGTTACTTTAGTATCCTTGCCGATGACCCGTTTATATGCCTTAAGAAGCGTCTGGACCACCGGCTCATCAACAGCTATATCGTTTGGTGGAATTAACCAAGATGGTTCGGTAATTTCATACCGGACTACCTGGTTTTTTGAGGTAACTTGGTCAAGTCTCAAGCGAAATTCTGCATACACGTCCTCCTTAGTTTCACCAGGCAGAGTTCGTCGGTCAACTTCTAGAGAACAGCAATCTGGCACCATATTCACCTGCACGCCCCCCTTTATGACACCCGGATTGAATCGCCCATGGCCACATAGAGGATGGGGTACCTGCTTGAGAAGCATATCATTATAGTCGGCAAACGCTTGTATCACCTTTGCCATGTGGGCGATGGCATTTTCCCCTTGCTCGGGTACGCTGGAATGGGCCGCTCGACCGAAAGTCCGGATGAAAGTGCTGACGCGGCCCTTATTCGCTGGGCAAACAGTGAGGTCTGTTGGTTCGCCAATGACACCCTGATCAGCCCAAGGTCCGTATTTTCCAATATCCTGGCTTCCAAGCATCTGGTATTCTTCGTCGACGATACCAGCAATAATAAGGTCCCCCTTCATTCTGATGGACGAGCCTTGCAACAGTCTTACAACTTCAAGATAAGCAGAGAAGGCCGCCTTCATGTCACAAGAACCTCTACCATACACCAAACCTTCCTTTTCTTTTACATCATATGCTTCAGCGTATCCGTCTGACCGCGCGGTGTCCATATGGCCTGCCATCATAAGCGTCGGCCCCATGCCTGTTCCTTTTAGCCGTCCAAAAACATTCGAGCGACCGGGGAGGATTTCTTTCGTGGTCACCTCCATTCCCAAAGAGGACATTTGCTCCGCAAGATACTCCCCCATTTCCTTTTCACGATAGCCTTCTCTAGGTGCTTCATCAAATGGGTTTTCGCTTTTGATCGAAACCATTTCCTTTAAACGGTCGACCAGGACTGTTCGTGCCACCTGCTCAATTAATTCATTACACAATCCCACATCCATGACCAAAAACCTCGTTTATTTTAATCATCCTGCCTCAACCCATCGAATTTAACCCATGATTAATTATTGTATCGATTTTTAACATAAAATCACTAAGAATTATAAATTTTATTAAGCATTTTATTTCATGCTGATTGGTAATATTTCCTGAATATTATTGTATTGCGAAGCCTCGACTTTAATATCCCGCCCCTTGAGGCGATCAAAACCTGTATTCTTATGGTTTTCTAAGTTCTTTCTAAAGCGTCGAATACACCTATGCTTGCGCCGGGGCAGTTTATTGGCCAAAAAATATTGGAACAACAATTAAAACCTCCTATTCTTCCTGATTTATTATTTATAGTATCAATTAAAAAAGTAGATTTATGATAGCATAAAGACGACATTAACCACACGATCTGCAAGGAAATACCCGTCTTTTCCATGATCCCTGACCAGAAGCATATCACCGTTGCAAAATCCATATTGATGGTATCCGGTCGACAAAAAAACGCCGTTACACTAAACTGACAACTTCTACTTTTCAAAGTAGAAGTTAAAGGCACAAAAATGATTCAGATAATTAATTTAACCGTCAGCCGCCAGTGGATTGTTACCGCTTGCATATATGGGAAAGCGGCCGCACATTTCTTTTACCGCTTTGCTAACGCTTGCGTGGGCTGCTTGATTTTCCGGCTCTCTCAACACCTGATCGAACCAATCGGCAATCTTGGCCATCTCTGATTTGCCCATTCCTCTGGCTGTGACAGCGGCGGTACCCAGCCGTAGGCCACTCACTTGGCCGGGGCTCTCCGCATCTCGCGGCACCACGTTGCGGTTGGCAACGATCCCGCAAGCTTCCAGTAATTTCTCGGCCTTTGAACCAGAGACCGACTTGCCTTCTAGATCAACGACAACTTGATGGTTATCGCTTCCTCCAGTTACCAATCGGTAGCCTTTCTCGATAAGCAATTGGCCTAAAAGAGCAGCATGTTCAACCGTTTTGTGCTGTAACTGAATAAATTTTGAGCCTTCGGCTAATTTAAAAATTACGGCCTTGGCGGCAATCAAGCTGACAGAGCTGGTTCCTTGCCCGCCTGGAAATACCGCGCTGTTGAGTTTCTTGGCATAATCTTTTTTGGCCAGAATCACCCCACCACGTCCTCCCATCATGGTTTTATAGCAAGTGAAGGTGACAAAATCGCAGTGAGGCACCGGACTCGGAATAACCTTCCCGGCAACCAACCCCGAAAGGTGGGCCATGTCCGCAAGCAAATACGCAGACACCTCCTTGGCAATGGTGGCCATACGTTCGTAATCGATTAGGCGGGGATACGAACTGGCGCCGACAACAATCATCTTGGGTTGATACTTCAAGGCTATTTCCCTAACCAAATCATAATCAATCAATTCCGTTTTCGGGTTGACAGTATAATGGTCGAAGCGAAAGCATTTACTGGTGATTGAAGCCTTGTGCCCATGAGACAAATGGCCTCCGTGTGGCAAGCTCATGGCCAACACCCTATCACCGACACTCAATACGCTGAAATAGACGGCCAGGTTGGCTGAAGTACCGCTATGGGGCTGAACATTGGCATACTCAGCTCCGAACAATCGCATGGCCCGATCAACGGCCAGACGTTCGACCTTATCCACATATTCACATCCTGCGTGAAATCGATGCCCAGGATACCCCTCAATAGTTTTCGTGTTGAAAATCGACCCCATAACCTCCATGATTGACTTTGGCGCGTGGTTCTCAGCAGCGATCAAATTAAGCGTGTTTTCCATTCTGCCATCTTCTTTGAGAACCAACTCTGCAATTTTAGGGTCATCTTTGCGTAAGTATTCCACCTGATTTCCATCCTTTTTGAGTCAGCAAAATTAACGAGACTGTTTTTATCAAACATGTCAAAAAGTTACGCTTAATCAAGGCGAAGCAATAAACATACCAATAACTGGACGGAGGCAGAGATGATGATGGATCATTAGCGAAACAATTAATTCTTCAACGATTCTTGATAGAGAGGATAATGCAATTTGTTTCAATCTGATAGGCAGCAAAGACGAAGAGCATTATTAAAACTGAGAAAGATGACCTAGCCGATTATCAAACATAAGAAAAACAGGATAAAAAATGATAGCATATCGGCTCGCCGATTAACTATTCTAGCAGATATCTCAAATATGATAAATTCAGCCTAAGAAAAATCGCTACGAACGGGTCAAGTCAGTCCACCACACACGAGGCTCTAACCGGAGGAAAAGGAATGCCCGACCTTGTCATTAATCAATCAAAATTAAACGGACTTATAGACATTCAAGAAACCGTGCAACACGTAGTCAGCGCCATATCCGCTGCCCTTGGTGTAGATGTAGCTATCATCGACGATCAATTCAAAATTATCGCAACTAGTAAAACATTTTTAAAGACCAGAGGCACCGATATTAACAGAGATTTTATCCGTGGCGTCTATCGTCAGGGGGTAATGGTTATACCCAACCCTGGTTATCATGAGCTTTGTAAAGGTTGCCGCTACGAAGACAACTGCCCGGAGACCGCTGAAATTCTACGGGTAATAGAGCAGAACGGCGTGCGTTACGGTGTGTTACTGATGGTTGCCTACACCCAGAAACAGAAAGAAACATTTCTAAATAATACTAGCAACTTGATGGATTTTGTCAGTGAAATGGCCAATCTAATTTACGATGAAATCCGCCTCCAGGAAAGCGTGGATAAGGAAAAATTAATTCAACGCCAATTAAAAACCACCATCGATTTCGTGGACAGCGGAATCATCACCATAGACCACCAGGGACGCATTACCCAAATCAACAACCAGGCAAAGACAATCATAGGCATGGAAGATCAGAATATTGATAATCATTACTTGAGAGACTTTTTGCCGACACAGATCATCAACCAGCTCGTTCGGGAAGGACGGAAAGTAAAGCGATGCGAAATTCGAACGCAATCACCGCAAAAAGCACATTGTATTATATCTGCTAACCCAATTATGGTTCATCAAAAAGTGATGGGGGCCGTATTAC
Source organism: Desulfobulbus propionicus (assembly GCA_002748735.1). Taxonomy (GTDB): domain Bacteria; phylum Desulfobacterota; class Desulfobulbia; order Desulfobulbales; family Desulfobulbaceae; genus Desulfobulbus_B; species Desulfobulbus_B propionicus_A. The sequence continues at coordinate 82,738 of PDTC01000019.1, forward strand.
GCATTCAGGATTTTACGGAATTACGCTCCGCTGTTTATGAGTTTTCAGCTGTTCAGATTGAAACCAATTTCAGCGACATTCAAGGTAAAAGCGCCGCCTTACTTCAAGCTAAAGAAAAGGCCGCAACTATAGCTAAAAATGACTCCACAATTTTGATTTCGGGTGAAAGCGGCACTGGTAAGGAGTTATTCGCCCGGGCCATTCACGCCAACAGCAGACGAAGCAGACATCCATTTATCGCCATCAATTGCGCGGCCATTCCTGAAACACTGCTTGAAAGCGAGCTGTTCGGTTATGAAGAGGGGGCCTTTTCGGGTGCCCGAAAAGGGGGAAAACCCGGCAAGTTTGAAATGGCAGACGGAGGGACCCTTTTTCTGGATGAGATCAGCGACATGCCTCTGCACATGCAGGCGAAAATTCTGCGAGCCATCCAAGAAAAAGTAATCGAACGGGTTGGAGGAATGGTCTCGATTTTAGTGAATGTACGAATCATCACTGCGACCAACGTGAGTCTTGAAAAACTGGTAAAAAATGGTGGTTTCCGCGAGGACCTTTACTACCGCCTCAACGTGGTTCCTCTTTTAATTCCACCCCTACGAACAAGAAAGGAGGATATTCCTGTTTTGGCAATCTATTTTTTAAATAAATACAGTCTAAAAATGGACCGGCCACTAATGACATTTTCTTCTGAAGCTATGGAGTTACTGCAATATTATGACTGGCCAGGAAATATAAGAGAGCTACAAAATTCGGTCGAGTATGCCGTTAATATGGAACCAACTTCAACAATCCAACACAGCTCCCTCCCACCTGGCATCGCTCAGCAAGACGTTAACACAAAAAGAAGAAAACGAACATTATCCGACAAAATTCATGGATATGAAAAAATGATTATCAATGAAGTGCTCAACTCTTTCTCTCATTCTGGCGAAGGTAAAAGACTCGCGGCTAAAGAGTTAGGAATTAGTTTACCGACCCTTTATCGAAAACTTAAACAATTCAACTTATAGTCATCTGATTTTAAACTGCGTATTCCGCTGATCTTCGCCGGTCATCCCTGAGATGGTCAATAAAAAACTGACACTTTTCTTTAGCAACTTTCTAAATCGTCATCATTTTCTCGAATTCAGAGGAACGGAGGCAACCCCAGGTAAGAAAGGATGATGCCTCTTGTTATCATAAAACATTTCTATACAGGTTCTCCTTAAAAACAAATAACCAATTGATTGTACTAGAATGATTAACAAAGTCCCTCTGAAAGACTTGCACATTACATCATATTGTTGGCGGTATCCAAAAAAAGCTTAGCCCTGCCAAGCAACAACCAGAAATACCCTTCAGTCATCCCAGGGAATACTTTTTTCCTCCCTACCGAAAACCCTCGTTAATCTTCTCGAGCGCAGCGTTACCGGGGCAGAGCGCATCCTTCCCCAGGCTGTTCAACGGCTCTTTGACGGTGCCCAGAATCTCGTGGGTGTCTTCGCTCTCGGGGTCGATATAGAGGAGGCCGGTCAGGATACGCCCTTTCTCCTTATGCCTTTCCAGGTTATCCATCGCCTGCCGCCGGTCGGTTACCGTAACCGAGCTGTCTGCCTTATGCAGCTGGATGGTACTGTTGTCGTGCAGGACAACAGAGAAGCTGGTTCCATCCTCATGGTCGGTGGTAATCTCCTGTCTGAACGGTACATAATCAAAGGTGTTGGTGGCCTCACTGTGCTCACGTACCCAATGG
>PDTC01000004.1 GCA_002748735.1 Desulfobulbus propionicus
ATCGGCAGGTTGACCAACCTGTCAAAGCATACTGTCCGCAAACACCTGCGCAAGATGGAGAGCTGCGGCATTATCGAGCCGCCTGTCAACCTCCGCCAGCTGCAGCAGCGTGCCCAGCGTCTTCTTCCCGGAATGGAGGGTAACGCATGAGTACTCTTACCATCCCGACCAGGCTGAGTGACGAGCCTGGAGACCTTATCGAGCAAGCCAGGGCTGTTTTGCGATTCCTCGACACCGCTTTTGGCGAGATTGAAGATGTGCGCCTCCAGGGGCTGGACGCCTGGGGGCTGTGTTTGATCCTGGGCGCTGTTGGAGATGCCCTTGAGCAGGCGCAGAAATCGCTGAAATAGCACTTGTCGCTGATACTGACCAGCCTTGAAAACACGATCAAACAGGCCGGCGAAAAGCTGTAAGTTTAAAAAAAGCTGAGCGCAACCCTGCGCTCAGCTCCCTCCTTTTCTTCAAAAATCCCCACCTTCTGAAACACCTCGTCTGCGTTTTCCTCTGCCGCTGGTTTATATCTTTCACATACTCATTCGGAATAATCATCCTGGTACATCATTATGGGTTTTGGCAAGGCATTTGCCGCCGTCATGCAGCATGAGGGCGGGTACAGCAACAATCCGGAGGATAAGGGCGGTGAGACCTACATGGGGATTGCCCGGAACAGGCACCCTGGCTGGTTTGGCTGGGAGATGGTTGACCGGATCAGGGCGGAAGGTGGAACCCTTTCACTGGATGATGATCTGACCGAGGCTGTGACCGCGTTCTATCGCGTCGAGTTCTGGCTGGGCATGGGCTGTGAGACCATTGACCAGCTGAGCGAAGCTGTTGCAGAAGAGCTGTTCGAGGCCGGGGTCAATTGCGGGTCTGCCAATGGTATCAGGTTTTTGCAGAGGGCGCTGAACGCGCTTAATGACAGCGGCAGGCTCTTTCCTGAGCTGCAGGTTGACGGGCAGGTCGGGGCAAAAACCCTGTCGGCCCTGGAAAAATGTCTGCAGCACCACCGCCCCAAACTGCTGCTCAAGTGTCAGAACGGCGAGCAATATATGTACTATAAAAAATGGTCGCAGCATGAGGACTTTCCCGGCGTGTTTGCGAGGACATAGGAACTGGTCACAGGTATATGACAAGGCAGGAACGACTCAGATGGCTGCAGAAACTCCACCTGATCCAGAAGAGGAAGCAGCAGGCCGGGAAAATGGAATCGTCAGAAATATGTGAGGAGTGCAGGGAGCCAATCCCTGAAAACCGGCGCAAGGCAGTGCCTGGCTGTACACGGTGTCTCAGCTGCCAGGCTGAATTTGAACGGAGGGTGAAAAGTGAGTGATCCAATATCCACAGCAGCAACCCTGGTGACCATGATCGATAAGATCAGCAAGTGCGAGTGGAGCGCGATCGTGGTGCTGGTCTTTATTATACCGCCAGTCCTGGTCATATACGGGGTGCTGGTGATAGCCAGGGCTATCCGGTCGCTGGAGAAGAGGGTTATCGGGTCTGATTTCAAGACAGAGACCCTGGTTGGCGCCATGTCTAACAAGTATGAAAATAATGTGCTCCTGGTCAAACAATATGAAAAACTGGCCAATGATCTGGCCTCTATCATCCATCTCAATACCCAGACCATGACCAGGCTGGCGGACCGTATCGTTTTATAACCAGTTTTGCCCGATTGTACGCAAAAACGGAGGAAACAATGAGTTTTGAGACTGAACGGCTGGTGGCCAGGGGCCGACTGGCTGAACTGCAGCAAAAGGCCCGTGAGCTGAAGCTCTCGATTCGTGGCGATGTGGACGCAGTGCGGATGATGCTGCCGCCGTATGCTCCGATCAGGGAGCTGGAAGCGCAGAAGGCGGCGGTCCAGTGTGTCGAACTGGCCGGTAAACATGCCGAATATATGGGCGTACTGGCAGAGATCATGGCCCTGGAAAAGGCCCTGGGATAATGAGTCCTGAGAGCTACAGCTGGGAAGTTCGCGAGACAGCAGAGGAGCTGTATATCATCGACGGCCTGACCTACGAGCAGGTGGCCCAGCGTACCGGGGTCTCCATCTCCCAGCTCAAGCGCTGGGGGCTGGACAGTACGCCGTCCTGGACTGAGCGGCGGAAAGAATATCGCCGGGCCCAGATCAGTGTTCGCCGTGGAGTGATGCTGGCCAAGGCCAGGCTCATTGATTCAGTGATCGAGACCGAGGATCCCCAGAAGGCCTATGCCTTTTCCGCCCTGGTCAGTTCGGCAAAGACCCTGGAAGATGAGGCGCTTGCCCGATCCGGTAAGGCCGAGGCCGCGCCTCCTGATCTTCCGGAGCTGACCGAACCTGTTGACCTGGCCTCAGTCCTGGAACAGGCCATAAACGCCAGGGCCATGATGCTGCTTGATCAGCCCGGCAGCCTGTCCCTGTCGGCCATCAAGGAACTGCAGCATGAGATATCCTGAAGATGGCGGTGGCTAATCTGGGCAGTGACGCTGGCGCGGTTATCCCTGACAGCATGCTGATCGACTTTCCCGATGTGGTGAAGGGCGCGTCCGGTTCCAACGTGGTCTTTGAAAAAATGGCCGAGTATCTCGATGCCCAGGTGAGCCGGGGAATTCTGGGTCAGACCGCTACAACACAGGGCACGCAACTGGGTAACGAGGACGCACAGGCCGAGGTGCGGGAAGATATCAGGGATGACGACGCCGCCCAGCTGGCCGAGACCATTAACCGTGATCTGGTAAGGCCCTACATCGATCTGAATTACGGGGTGCAGGAACAGTATCCGCAGGTTGTGCTGCGCGCCGTTGAAAATGAGGATATCGCCGGGCTGACTACGGCATTGAAAGAATTGATCCCCTGTGGCCTGAAGGTGGAGCAGAAAGAGATCCGTGACAAGCTGGGTTTAAAGGATCCGGAGCCTGGCGCTGAGTTGTTGATGGCGCCTGCCCAGGGTAACACCACAAATGATGCGGGGCAGGAAGAACCTGCCTTGCAGTCCTCGGGCAAGGCCTTGAACAGGGCGACGAATGACGGGCTTGAAGAGCTGTTGTTTGCCTATGCCCGCACCCACTCTGAGGAGGCAGCGACCGCTTTTCTGCATGATGCCCAGGCCCTGCTCGATGATGTCAACAGTCTTGAGGCGTTTAAAGAGCGGCTGGTTGATCTCTTCCATAACAGTAACCCTGAGCTTTTGGCAGAGGTCTTTGCCCGGGTTGAGCTGATGTCGCATCTGGCCGGACGTATGGAGGCTGCTGATGAGAGCTGACGAGTTCAGCCAGGTTTTTGACCTGCCGTTTGACGAGGCAACCCGCTTCTTCCGCGACAAGCTGAACATCCCCACCGAGACCTGGGATGAGCTGGAAGGTGCTGCCCATGCCAAGGCCTTTACCTCGGCAGGCGCCTGGCAGTCCGATCTGCTCGCTGATCTGCGCAGGATGGTGGATAAGGCTGTTGCTGGCGGTATGGATATCCGTGCATTCCGCGAGCAGTTTCTCCCGCTGGTGAAAAAATACGGCTGGCAGTTACAAGGCGGCGGCCCGGCCTGGCGTGCTGATCTGATCTGGCGCACCAATATTACCACCGCCTATCAGGCTGGGAGATGGAAACAGTTTGAAGAAGGCGGCATTGAGTACCTGATGTATGTCCA
>PDTC01000020.1 GCA_002748735.1 Desulfobulbus propionicus
GTAGAGGAGCAAAAGCTGGGCGATCATCTCCCGACTCTCAGGGATACGGTAAAAAGCCGGGTCGCCGTTGTTGACCACCTGGTTCATATCCTTGATGATATCAAGCAGTGAGCTGGTTTTCTTGGTCAGCCGAAAGGCCTTGACCTCTTCTATGAGCTGCTCAAATTTACGCAAATTTTCGGGATCTTTTATCGCATCTGGCTGATCAAACTCAAGCGCCACATCATAGGAGTAGAGAGAGCCCACCGGTGTTTCACCGATAGCGTGCAGACGTTTGACATAGGGAACATCAAGACCCATCGAACGACGCAGGTCAAAGGAAACATCAAATCGACTCATACCGACAAGACAGGCCCCCACAATGAGTATAAAGATGGCAGAGGTTGTCTTTGGCCTGGCAAGCACCCGCCTGCCCATACCGTCCATAAGTCGCTCCAGCAGCCGTCCGCCCTTTTCTGCATACACAGCGTGGGGCTTGCGGTCTTTCCCAAAACTGAGCAGTGAGGGCAGGAGGACAAGCACCAGGACATAGGTGAGCCCCACCAGGCAAGCGGAGGTCAAGCCCACCCAGCGCAGTAGTCTGAGAGGAACAAAGAGAAAGGAGAGCAGTGCGGCAATGGTGGTCAGGGCACTGAACAACAATGGCCAGCCGGTCTCTTGTACCGCGCGGACCACGGCTTTATGACGATTACCGGTTTTTAAGAATTCTCGGGTGAAAAAGTTGAACAGATGGATGGAATAGCCGATGGATATGGCCAGAACCAGGGCCAGCGGCAGAAACATCAGAAGCACTATGGTTACCAACAGCCCAAACCCGAAAGTCCGCGGCGTTTCTTTTTTGAAAAAAGAGACCTTTTCAATGTTGATAATCGGCAGGCCCGTGGTTTTCGGCTGGAGTATCTTGTACTTTTCCTGGCCGACAACCTCATTGAAGATCCGACCCACGGCAAAATCGGGGTTTTCTGTCATCTCCTTTTGCCAATCATCGGGAATCGGTTTCATGCGCAAGGCGAGCCAGGTATAACGGCCATCCTCGGAGAAGATCCGGTTTTTCATGGCAGGTTTGGCAAAGGCCCTCTCTTTTATCTGCTCCAGGGCCTCGGGCGAGGTGGGCATCGGATCGGGAACCAGATCAATGATCTCAAAGCCGCCCTCTGTGCCGAGGGTGAATTCAACATCAGTTAAAGAGACCACCTCGTCGGCATACGGAACCTTTGCCAGTAGCTCCCGGCCCAGCTCGCGTATCTTCGATAAAATCTGAGGGCTGAAGACATCATCTGCCTCGATCAGCACTGCACAGAAATCATCATTGCCAAAGATCGTTTCAAAACGTTCGCGGGCAGCGAGCAGAGCATCATCTTCCAGAAACCAGTTTTTGGTGTCAACATCGGGCTCGATCTGCCTGATACCAACAGATGCCGCGCCGACCAGCAACGCGAAAACAATCAGGTTGACCCACCTGAAACGGACGATAAACTCTCCCGCTGTCTGAAAACGGGCATTGATTTTCTCGATATTGAGCATGGTAACTCCATCGCCTAGAAGCTGTATTTCACCTTCACCCAAACCTGGGTGTTCTCTTCGTATCGACCAAAGGCCCCATCATCACCGGCAAAGATATCAACACCCGCAAAAAGAGCGACAGTATCACTGAGATCGTATGTTATTTTGAAGCGGTCAAAGACCTCACCGGCATCCAGCTGCCAGTACACCATATTGGCAAGGGTTAAGGTCTGGTCGAGCAGTTTTTTTGAAATATTGAGAGTAGAGATGTACTGGTGGCTTTTTCTTGCCAGCAAAGCGGCATCACCAAGCAGATGATCGCCGATCAGCTGAGCCGTTACTGTCCAGTCATTACCAGGTCTCCAGTCAATGCCGCCGAGCCATTTGACCACATCCTTTTTGTCAGGCTGGTCAAAAAGAGATGCCGGTGCATAGTAGCGCCCTCTGTAATAGGCGGCCTCAACGCGAAAGACATAGTCAGACCAGGGGCGTGCCCCCTCCAGGCCAAAGATGGTGAGACGATGATGCTTTGGCGCAAACTCGACCGTTGTCTTATCACCGGTACTTCTCACTGTACGATGCATGGCCGGAAAATCATCCCAGGTATAGAAGATGGACGCGGCCAGATCCAGGCCAGAGAGATAGGAGGAGACCTTGAAGGCAAGTTCACTGTCTGCAAGAGAATTTGACGGCTCATCGGCAGACGCAGACGAGACCCCGATATGTTTGGGAAAAACCGGCATAACTGCCCAAGGGTTATCCCCTTCCGGCTGGACCGCTGCCTTGAAAATCGGTATCCAGAGCAGTACCATGTCTAGATGTTCACCAAGCAGCCGCAGCCTTGCAGCGCTGACCGGCATACGGATCTCGTCGAGATCGCGGCTGATGGATTCGGTATAGTCGGGTGGTGAGATCATATCGGTGATCTGTACCCCATCGGCCCGGCCCCAGATAATAATCTGTTCCCCCAACCGTAGATCCCAACTATCGGCGACATGCTCAACCCAGGCCTCATGGAGCTCAACCCCACTCTCAGAGGAGATTTGCCAGTTTTTCTCGGCGTCTGCCGACACAAAACCGTACAGCCAGTCCATATCGGCTGTCAGCTCCAGGCGCAACCGGGCTCGTGAGGTCAGGCTGTCATGGGGTGAACGCAGCCTGATCGACTGGATCGCATCCAGCCACCCTGAAACGGCAAACCGATCCTGCCATGCTTCCTGTTCTTCAGCGGCCCGGGTGCCAGGTGCCCATCCACCCAGCAGCAGCACAACCTGCAAGAAGAACACTCCCAAAATTTTCAAGGGATACGCCCGCGCTGGATAGTGGAAACCTTGAACAACTGATCCTTGATGCCGGTGTTATAGCGGATTGAGCTAGTTTCCATAAGGGTCTTATGGTTTCTTGAGACGTTGTCCATCTCTGAACTCAGTACCACCCATATCCCGTCCTGCTGATCAAAGGCGAGGACCCGGTAATTTTTCAACAGGCCATCCTTGTCGTAATATTCGCCCTTGAGCACCAGAAGGCTCTCTGGGTCCACCCAGAAGATCTTGCGGGTGTACATATCTTCCGGGTCCACCGGGACGGATTCAACCTTCCAGCAGTTGTGGCCGTCAACCACCTCTTCTCCGAGCAGGGTATGGGTGTCTTCGTCAACATTACGGTCACCCATATCATCGTAGGTGAAATCACTGCCCATAAAGTACTCGTTTCTCGAAGTGCCGCTAATACGCCGCACCTTTCGCATGGCCGGCATATAGAGCCACTTGTCATCTTCTTTTTGAGGGTCATCGTAGTCCCAGGAGAGAAAAGCGGTTCCTTTGACATCAGCCGGCGCCCTGAAAACCATGACCGCCTTCCTGTCCTTGCCGTAGTCTTTGGAAAAACTCTCCAGCTCGCGAACCCGCTGGCGGCCCCGTTTATTGACCAGGGTCATTTTCATAATCGAGTGACGATCATCACCATCAAGACGCTCATCCACCAGGGTCATGATCTCCCTACCGGTGGGCGCCTCTTTGCCATAAACAAAAGAAGGCAGGAGGAAAGAGAGTAACAGCAAGTACATAATTTTTTTTGTAGAATTATGTGCAATTTCCTTTAGTTGCATGAAAACAGCCCCTTTTTTCTTCTCAAAGCCCAAAAAGATTAGCGAGTATAAAGAGTATCTTTTAGTCCAGTGAAAGTCAAGGACCTCAAGACGTATCTTCTCGTTGGCATTTTTATGGTAAGGCAAGGTCTCATACCTATATTCTCCTCAAAAACAAATAATCATTATATAATAGATATGATATAATCGAGACTATGGGATAATGTGCAAGCAAAAATGACAAAATCATCTTCAAAGATTTGCACATGATTCCCTGTAAAAGCAATAATCAGCTCAGCCTTGAAGGTTTGCCCTTTGGCGGCAAGCTGGACCCCGAGAACAGATGGGTGAAGTTATCCCCTGGGATGACCTTGCCTCGATCTATTTATCGTCAGATATCAAGCCGTACAGGTCGTCCATGCAAGGATGTCCGTCTTGTCATTGGGGCCATGCTGATCAAGCATAAGCTGAATCTCAGTGATGAGGAGACAGTGCAGCGGTGAGGAAAATCTGCCGGAAACTGTACTCGCAGACCAGCTTTACGGTACTCGCGACAACAGGCGCTTGCTGAAGGAATTAGGCGTGCGCTTCGGTGATAACGAGCTGGAACGTCTGCCAAAAGAGACAGAAGCAAATCAGCAGAAACGGAAACGTCGCAGACAGCGGCATAGAGAAGACAGGCAAAACAGGATCCCGATTGAAGGCAAATTTGAACAAGGTAAAAATGGCTACCGGTTAAACGCTATCCGAGCCAGACTCCAGAAGACCTCAACAGCATGGATCAACAGTATCTTTCTGGTAACGAATCTGATGGTTCTGGTAAAGATATGAGAAAAACCCTGCAATTTTTTTGTGTTTTTCCCTTATAGCTGTTGTTGATGAAAAAATTGGAGGATTTTGTTTACCAATTCTTTGTGCCAACTTACTTACCAGGAATATCTCTTAGAAGAGCATTGTGATTTTCTGAGGAAACTCTACCTATCAATCAGATAATCTATCAAGGGAATTTTGAATAATGAAATTTTTCAATAAAAATCAAGCATACGAAAAAAAATTATTGCAGATAATTAACTGAGGTTCCTTCAAGATCTATAATCATTAATATCGATATTTAGCTTTTTAAGACGATATTGCAGCGTTGATCGCGGAATATCTAAAAGATTAGCCGCGCCATTTTTGCCACCAATTATTCCTTTTGTGCTATTTAGCGCTTTAATTATATGTTTTTTTTCCGCATTTTTAAGTGAATAAAAATCTATTTTTTCTTTTTTTAAAGAAAAAAACATAGGAAATAACTCTTTCATTACTTTTATATTTATAACTTTATCATTATTAAGAATAAGTATTCGTTTAATCATATTTTTTAGCTCACGGATATTTCCAGGCCATTGATACCTACTAAATATATGTAAAACTTCATCAGAATAAATAGAGGGTTTTTTATGCATAAGATCTGCTTCAATCTTAGTTATATTATGTACTAACAATGGAATATCTTCAGGGCGTTCTCTGAGAGCCGGGACTCGTATCGTCACGGTATCTAGTCTATAGAAGAGGTCTTGGCGAAATTTTCCACTTTTAACCCGTTCCATCAAATCAACATTAGTAGCGGCAATGACACGTGCATTCATCGGTATTGAGGAGCTTTCCCCCACACGTTCAAATCTCTTTTCTTGCAAAACTTGAAGAAGTTTTGCTTGTAAATTTAACGGGAGCTCTCCAATTTCATCAAGAAATATAGTGCCTTTGTTGGCGAGTTCAAATCGTCCAAGTCGTTGTTTCTCCGCCCCGGTAAATGCTCCTTTAGCGTGTCCGAAGAGTTCGCTTTCAAACAACGAGGTTGTAAGGCCAGGGCAATTTGTTTTTACGAAAAGGTGGTCCCTCCTCGGACTCTTCTGGTGTATAAGATGGGCCAGAAAATCCTTTCCCGTTCCTGTCTCTCCGGTAAGCAAGATCGTTTCGTCAGTGCTTGCAGCCTTCTCTATCATTTTGACGACGTCTCTCATGGATTTAGACTTGAAAAAGAACCCTTCAGCGTGATAATCATCATTATTTTTAAGCAAAAAATCTTTTTCATTTTTTAAGTGATTATTAGTTTTTTGAAGAGATGTATAAGAAATCATATTATCAACAGCAATTGATATAAGCTCAGAGACAACGCCTAGCACATCTGCTAATTCATGAATAGCATACGGTTTTTTTATATAACTAAAATGTATTGATCCAAGTATTTTTTCTCGGACAATCATAGGAAAAGTAAGAGTTGATGTAAGACCAGCCTCTACAAGTTTTTTTATTGAATTCATATTACTATACTGAGTTAAGTCATCAAGTATCGTAGGCCTCCCTGAAGAAATAACTATTCTAGCAATATCTCCTTTTTCAATTGGTCGAGACTGGAGTGACACTTCTCCACCTGGCTGAACTCCATCTGCTGAAGCAAAATATTCTATAGAGTTATCTTCATGATTGTACAAAATTATTGCCAATCTATCATAGTTAAAATGCTTGTGCAGCTCCCGAGAAATAGCATTAAAAAGATCTTGTTGGTTTTTTTTGCTTGCTACCGCTTTATGTATTTCCAGTAAAAGTTTATACCGGGTTTCTGCATCCCATTTCATTGCCAACCACCTTCATAAGATAAGTTTTTTTCTTCTTACAAAATATTCCGACAACCAACAAGCCCAATATTGGGCGCTTTGCCGAATATTGGGCCCCAACAGTTGTTTCTATAAAAAAATAAATCACATAAATAGATTAATATCAGCATGTTACGTTGTAGCAACAAATACGGCTTAACTATTGCAGCACTTAAAATGATCGCTCATCATTATCATGCGATACGGGGAAAAAGGGGCCATCGATAAACAGTACCGAGCCCTGTAGAAGCTGCAATGTAGGGCTCATCAAAATACTCGCTGCTGGTGTTGTTGACCTGAGCCTGAAAAGCGGCCTGAAAGCTTTTGGTTGCGGCCACCGTGAATTCATCATGACAAAAATTTACGAGAGCGCATAAGACAAAGAATATAATCTAGGCAGGTAAGGTTCAGAGATTATCTTTGACCTTTTATTTTTTATTACTCTTGGAGGTATAAAATGGTACCAGATTTTTTAGTACACGAAGCTGTAGATGGGGTAGGTGTAGTAGTAGTTGAAGGTTTAAAGGCCAACCAAGAAATTACTGGTTGGATAATGAAGGAAGACGAGACTGTGACAATTAAAATTTTAAACGATATCCCTATTGGTCATAAGGTCTCCTTGCGGGACTATGCGGAAGGGGACACCGTGATCAAATACAATACTGATATCGGAAAAGTGGTGGCACCAATCAAGAAAGGTGAACATCTGCACGTACATAACGTCAAGACAAAGAGGTGGTAACTATGGACACAAAATTTTTAGGATATCGTCGTGAAAATGGTCGGGTTGGTATTCGTAACCATGTGGTTACATTACCTCTCGATGACTTGTCTAACGCCGCCTGCGAAGCGGTTGCCAACAATATCAAGGGGGTCCTGGCTCTGCCCCATGCCTACGGGCGCTTGCAGTTCGGTGTAGATCTCGATCTACATTTCCGCACGTTAATTGGCATCGGCTGTAACCCAAACGTTGCGGCGGTTATCGTTATCGGTATCGAGCCCCAATGGACCAATAAGATTGTAGAAGGTATTGCCGAGACCGGTAAACCTGTCATGGGATTTGCTATTGAGCAAAACGGTGACCTCAACACTATTGCAGCGGCATCTCGCAAGGCAAAAGAATTTCTTCAGGCCGCAAGTGAACACCCACGTACCGAGTGTGATATCAGTGAACTCTGGGTTTCAACCAAATGCGGGGAATCGGATACGACTTCTGGTATCGCCACCAACCCAACCGTTGGCAACGCCTATGACAAGCTTTATGACCTAGGAAACACTTTACTTTTTGGAGAAACCACCGAGCTTACCGGCGGTGAGCATCTCGTTGCGGCACGGTGTATAAATGATGAGGTTCGCAAGGAGTTTCAGTTCTACTTTGATCGCTACGCAAAAGTAATTGATGATCATAAAACCAGCGATCTTTCCGACTCTCAACCCACCAAAGGCAACATCGAAGGCGGTTTGACCACAATAGAAGAGAAGGCCCTTGGTAATATCCAGAAGATTGGCAAGAAAGCTCCGATAGTCGGTTGTCTTGAAAAGGCTGTGGCTCCCACCGGTCCGGGGCTATGGTTTCAAGACTCCTCCTCTGCCGCAGCCGAGCAGGTCACCCTCTGTGCTGCTTCCGGTTGCGTCGTGCATTTTTTCCCTACAGGCCAGGGAAATATCATCGGCAACCCGATCCTGCCGGTAATCAAGCTCTGCTCTAATCCTCGTACCCTGAGAACGATGGAAGAGCACTTTGACCTTGATGTTTCTGGCCTGCTTCGCCGTGAAATTAACCTTGATCAAGCTGGTGATGCGCTGCTTGAAATGATGATAAGGACGGCAAATGGCCGCCTGACGGCTGCCGAGACTCTTGGCCATCGTGAATTCATCATGACAAAAATTTACGAGAGCGCATAGCTGACGCACTAAGGCTATTACTGTCCAGAAGCGTAGTGCCTCAAAATCTTAGGGGAGTTTATTCATCCCTGTGACCGTGATACTATATCGCTTACAACCCTTTTGGGTTAAAGGAGACTACCATGAAAAGGAAAGTGTTACATCAGTTCTTATTTGTTGCTGTAGTCGTCGCTATGTTTTCCGTCTCAGCTATCGTTTTTGCAGAAGAATACCCTGCTAAACCAGTAAATTACATTATACCTTTCGGGCCTGGTGGAGAATCTGACATTACAGCTCGCCACCAGCAACCCTTTTTTAAGGAGTTATTTGGTCAGGATCTCATTATTTCATACAAACCTGGCGGCGGTGGAGCTGTTGGCTGGTCTCAGCTCAATAAAATGAAAGGAGACGGCTACAATATAATGGGGATCAATCTACCGCATATCATTCTTAAGCCACGACAAAAAGCGGTCGGGTTTAAGACCGACGAGCTGGTAGGTATCTATATGTTTCATTACACTCCTGATGCTATTGTAGTAACAAATGACAGCCCGTTCAAAACACTGCAAGATTTCATCGATTTTGCCAAGGCTAATCCTAAAAAAATTACAATGTCTGGTTCAGGCAAAGGTACAGCAAATCATCTTGCCCAACTTCGTTTTGATAAAATGGCTGGAATAAAAACAACCTACGTACCCTTTAAAGGAACAGGAAAAGCGGTTACCGCTCTTTTGGGGAACCAGGTGAAGGCTGAATGGGGATATACTACGGTTGCCGCAAATCATCCGGAAAAAGTACGTATGCTGGCAGTAGCTCTGGACGAGCGTCATCCACGTTTCCCTGATGTCCCAACCTTTAAGGAGCTTGGTTTTGATCTCGTTTCTGGCGCCTATCGCGGGATTGCCGTGCCCAAATCTACCCCTGAGGAAATCAGGGTACAGCTTTCCAAGATGATAGGTGAAATTAATGCAAATGACGAATTCAGAAAGAGAATGGAGAGAGATGGTCTGTCACTATTAAATATCGATTATAAAGGTTACCAGCCTTTTATGGATAAAATGACAGACATTTATGTGAAAACAGCCACTGAAGCTGGAATTCTTTAACTTCTCAGATACGTTTAAGTAGCCTAGACTAAGCGTGAAAAGGCTGACGGTTATGTACTACTGTTCGGCCTTTTTACGTCTATGTCAATGCTTTCTTCTGATAAGCGGAGGTAGTATATGCTTGGGATTCAGTATTTTTTAGAAGCATTAACGCCATTTAATCTGCTATTGGCTCTATTTGGTGTTTTGGCAGGAACAGTAATTGGTTCAATTCCTGGGCTTACCGCAACTATGGCTGTAGCTGTTCTTGTCCCGATAACTTTTTCCATGGAGCCGGGCTCAGCATTGTTGATGATGGGGGCTATCTACACTGGCGCAATATATGGAGGAGCTTATGCTGCAATTTTGCTGAATACGCCTGGGACTCCCTCTGCAATTGCCACCACCTTTGATGGCTTTCCTCTGGCTAAAAAGGGAGAAGGAGATCTTGCTGTCACCCTTGCCTGTGTTGCCTCTGTTACCGGCGGGTTGGTTGGCGCATCTTTTTTACTGTTTCTTGCCCCTCCATTAGCTGAGGTTGCCCTAGCCTTTGGTCCTGTTGAGTATTTCTGGCTTGCGGTGTTCGGGCTCACTCTCATTTCAACCCTTTCTGAAGGTAATCTTATCAAAGGACTTATTGGCGCTTGCTTTGGCCTGCTACTCGCCTGTGTGGGTATTGCCGAAATTAGTGCTGATGTCAGATTTACTTTTGGCAGTCAGGTACTATTAGGCGGAATAGAAATTGTTTCTGCATTAATTGGCCTATATTGCATACCTGTTCTCATTGACCTTGTGGCAACGCCAGACAGGCATCTACAACTGACGCATGAATCAACCAGTTTTCGCTTGATGGAAGCATTGTCTCTTGCCTGGAAGGCAAAATTCAGTTTATTGCGCAGCTCTGTCATAGGAACTCTCGTTGGAATCCTTCCCGGTGCCGGCGGCTCTATTGCTGGACTTGTCTCCTATTCTGAGGCCCGGCGAACCTCGAAGAGGCGTGAAGAATTCGGTAAGGGTGAGCCTGAAGGGGTTATTGCAACGGAATCTGCCAATAACGCCACTGTCGGGGGTGGCTTTATACCGACCCTGGTACTGGGAATACCTGGGACCCCGCCTGATGCGGTGATCCTGGGGGCCTTGTTGATTCAAGGCGTGCGGACTGGCCCGAGCCTGTTCACAGACGGTGGGTCCATTGTTTACACGTTCATTTATGGGCTCTTTGTGGCCACTCTCCTTATGCTTCCTGTGGGACTGGTGGTTGGTCGGTACGCCTACAAAACTATTATTGGTGTACCCAAGGCGCTTCTGGTGCCCGCTATAGCGTTCATGACAATTCTGGGGACATATGCAATCCGTAACTCAATCTCGGATATTATTATAATGATACTCCTCGGAGTTATTGGTTGGGGGCTAAACCTCTTCGGATTCAGTCCTTCGCCGATTGTCTTGGGTTTGATTCTTGGCAGCATTGCTGAACAGGGTTTTGTCCAAGCCTGGACTATAGGATCTGCGACTGGTTCAATGGCAGGTATGTTTTTGGGCCGACCCATCAGTCTTATGATTATTGTTTTCATCATTCTCTCCCTATTTTATCCAATAATCATTAAACAGTTCAAACGTCTGAGAAAAAGAGGTGCCAATGTCAACTGAGAAAAAGAAATTTCAAAAAAGAGATATCGGCGGGATTTTTATCTCCTGTCTGTTTATTGTCATTGGCATAGTAATGCTCTGGGATACCACGCATATGCTGGATTCAGACTCATTTGTTTTCCCACGTGCCGTTGCTATAGTGATGATTGCCTTAAACGTGCTGTTGATTGGCAGAAATCTAGTACTTTGCCTCCCCCCTGCTCAAAATACTGTGACAGAAGGAGCCTCAACCATTCGCAGAGTGGCGCTCATTTTTGGCATGCTGCTCAGTTGTTTGCTCATGTCGTACCTGGGCTTCTTGCTATCTGCAATAATCTCTTTTTTCTTGCTGATGCTGGTTTCCATGTATGATGAATGGAGCTTTGCAAAAAAGCTCTCCTATCCGATTATTGCGTTGCTACTGATTGCGACATTTTATACACTGTTTAGCAAGGTGCTCCTTGTTCCATTGCCAACGGGAACTGTATTTTAACTATTTATTAATTATATTAAAACAGATAATTAATAAAAAATATAGATCATGGCAATGATTGAAGCTTATGTTAATTTTACAGTATTTTTATTTTTTAACATAAAGGAGACTTAAAATGGTGGAGATTGTAATTAGCGAGTTTATGGATAAGTCTATTATAGATAACACTCACAGTAAAATAAAATTACTTTACGATCCAGATCTTGTTGACAATAGAGATAGGCTGAAAAAAGTTTTATCAAAGGCAAAAGCTCTGGTCGTCAGGAATCGAACACAGGTAGACAGGGAACTATTGGATGCTGCACCTCATCTTGCGGTAGTTGGCAGGCTTGGTGTCGGTCTTGACAATATCGACATAGAAGAATGTAGAAAACGTGGAATTGCTGTTTACCCAGCAACTGGAGCAAATGCTGTCGCTGTGGCAGAGTATGTTATATGCAGCATGATGATGCTTATTCGGAAAGCATATAGTAGCAAACCACAAATGCTTGGCGGAGAATGGCCACGCAATCAACTGATAGGCAACGAAACAAGTGGAAAAACATTAGGCTTGCTTGGGTTTGGCGGAATTGCAAAAGAAACTGCTAGTCGTGCCATTGCTCTTGGAATGCGTGTTATTGCCTTTGATCCGTATCTTCCAAAAGAGGATCCAAGTTGGGAACAGGTTATAAGAATCGAGAACCAGGCTGAATTGTTGCGACAATCAGATGTTATTAGCTTGCATGTTCCTTTATCCAAAACCACCTACCATCTTATTAATGCCGATTCAATCAGCCAGATGAAAAGTGGAGCCATCGTTATTAACACTGCTAGGGGTGGTATTGTTGATGAAAAAGCGTTAGTCAAGGCATTGACGTCGGGCAGACTTGGCGGGGCTGCCCTTGATGTTTTTGAGACTGAACCTTTAGATGAAGAGACAGCTTCTTCTTTTTCTACCATATCAAATCTAATCTTGACCCCGCATATTGCTGGAGTCACCATCGAATCAAACGTGCGAGTCAGCAGGATGACTATCGACAAGGTATGTAACGCTCTGGAGGCTGCAAAATGTCAAAAAAATACTTTGCCGTAAAAGACATACACCAGCTTGTTGTCAAGGCACTTACAAACCACAAAACAGCCAGTGAACACGCTGATCAAATTGCCGATGCCCTTGTCGCTGCCGAAATTGATGGTCAGAAAGGCCATGGCCTGTCCAGGCTTCCCTCCTACTGTGAGCAAGCTGCGAGCGGTAAGGTTAATGGGTTTATCAGTCCTGTGGTTTCCCAGGTAGCAACTGCAGCCATTGTGGTTGACGCCCGTTATGGTTTTGCCTATCCAGCTCTAGCAAGAGCCGTCGATGAAATGGTAAAACTGACTCCCAAGACAGGTATTGCCGTTGCGGCAGTAAAGAATTCTCACCACTGTGGAATGGCGGGATATCACGTTGAAAAATTAGCGCGGAAAGGGCTTGTTGGCTTATTGTTCGCTAACACCCCAAAAGCAATTGCTCCATGGGGAGGCCAACGGGGCATTTTCGGAACAAATCCCATCGCCCTTGCGGTTCCAAGACAAAGCAGGGAACCAATGGTTATTGATCTCGCTCTCAGCAAGGTGGCGAGAGGAAAGATCATGATTGCGGCTCGTGACAACAAAGAGATACCTGAAGGCTGGGCTCTTGACGCGACAGGGCAGAGCACGACCGATCCAAAGGCTGCCTTAGCAGGAACAATGGCACCAATAGGGGGTGCTAAAGGAGCAGCCCTGGTTTTGATCGTGGAAATACTTGCTGCTGCCCTTACGGCATCAAACTTTGGCTTTGAAGCGACCTCTTTTTTTGAGGCTGACGGGAAATCGCCGGGAGTTGGTCAGCTTCTTGTCGCATTCGCACCTGAGCCGCTTTCTGGGGGGCAATTCTCGATAAAAGTAGAGTCACTTTTTAAAGAAATTCTCAGCCAGGGAAATACCCGGCTACCAGGAGAGCGAAAATTGACACTGCGACAAGCAGCAGCGCAAAAGGGAATTTCTCTCACTGGGGCTCAGCATGCACTGATACAAAAACTTGCCGGTGAGTCCAGCAAGGCTTAAGGGGAAAGGTGCTCTTGAAGGACATCTACATCAACCATGAAAAAAGCATGAAAGGACAAATAGCTGAATTAATTTTGACCTGACAAACACTCAGGCAAAACTGGCAGTTATCAGATCAACTCGTGAGATTCACATCCCTTGCGGTCGACTCCTCAGATGACAATCTGAATCATTGACGCTTCGGCCGGCCACTCAACTCGCTGTTCTGACGTGCGCAGCGCGCCGGAACTCCCCCCATAAACTCACCTGGGATATTAAAATCCGGCAAAAAACACGTACCTCTGCCGTGATTGAGCATGAATTAAGAGGAATTTTCAGTGTTACATTTTTTAAGGGGATAAACAGCGACAATAATTGTCTTCCCCAGTGCCACGGCTCGGGGCTCCTTGTCTTTTTTTTATTTTTTTGCGAAACTGGTTATAGGGAAAAGGTATTCTTGGCCCCATCTGTTTGGTCTGCTTTGTCATTTACGGGATAGTACAGAGTATCGCTTAAGGAGAGACACATGAAGGCAGCAGCATCCTTATCTTGTTGGCTGATGTTTTGGGGGAGTTTATGTCTCTTGGCACCATCTCCGGTGATGGCTGCGGAATATTATCTTTCCCCAACCGGTAATGACAGCACAGGTAATGGCTCTATGGAGCATCCGTTTCAAACACTGGCCCACGTCGAAACCCTGTTGGCAGCAGGAGATACGGTCACGCTCAGAGCGGGGACCTATGTCTCCAATGTATTTCGAATCCGTTATCCTCATATCACTATACAATCATACAAGGGGGAACAGGCGCGTATTCAGGCACCAACGACGGATGAAGACATCGGTATGGCTATTTACGTGGATGTAAACGCCGCATATACCACACTGAGCCGGCTGGAGATCATGGGTGGGTATTATTACGGGGTCAAGACAGAATCAACCTGGAACTGGGGTGGCGGTGAACCACTCCACGGCGCATCACATTTGACCATCAGCGATTGCAGTATTCATCACACCGGACGGGACGCCATCAAGCTGGTACCCCTCAGTGATGACGCCCTTATTCAACGGTGTGAAATCCACACCACAGGCGTACGGGATACTGGCAACGCCGAGGGTATTGACAATGTCAATGCCGACCGCATGGTGGTCCGCGAGTGTTATCTTCACGATATCGCCACCACCGGTATCTACGCAAAGGGTGGCGCGACCGACTGTGTGATTGATCGCTGCCTTATCATGAATACCGGCGGACTCGGGGTTGCCCTCGGCTTTGACACTTCAGTAGAATGGTTTGATGCGGCCGTCAATCCAGGCTACTATGAAAACATCCGCGGCCAGCTCAGTAACAGCATTATTGTCGGCACCCGCTACGCCGGTGTGGGGCTTTATGCCGCCTATCAACCCGGGGTATACAACAACACGGTCGTAGATGCCGCCCAAAGTGGCCAGCAAAGCGCCTTGTTTTTTGGCTCTTCATGGAAGGACTGGGACACCTCGGTTCCCCATCATGGCTGCGTCGAACCGGTGATAACAAACAATATTTTTGCTGTGGCCGCAGGTCTTTCGCCGGCCCCCCTGGTACTGATCCGTCATGAGACCGAGCTGGGCGGCTTCAGTGCCCTGGAAGGAGATGCGGATCTCTCCAACAACATCTACTTTGCGCCGACAAAGACCGCCTCTTTCGAGGATAGACGGTCAGGCTTTACAGGTGGCCTTGCAGCCTGGAAAACCCATATGCACAGCGACAACAACTCTCTGGAAACTGACCCGCAGCTAACCACACAGTATCACCTGCAGGCTTCCAGTCCGGCTATAGGGGCAGGTGTAAGCGTAAACGAAAGCATCTTTGATTATGACGGCAGCAGAAGAAACATTGCCGCTCCTGTTGACATCGGTGCTGACGAGTTTATCAGCGGAGTCTTGCTGCCAGTGCCACCCCCAGAAGGTACTATTGGTATCGGCACACTTGGCGCGTCCCCTGGTACACCCCATGATCCCGGAAGCAAGCCATATTCACCTCTGCCCCTGTCAAGTATACTCCTTCTTTTACGATAACCCCCCCGTCGCTTGTGACAGGGCAGCTTACTCATACAACGCCCTGAGCTCTACAGGGGTGTTGACATTACACCAGGAGCGGTGCAGCCTGCTAGGCGGAGAAGGTGTCTCCACCGCCTGGTACTCGTTGAGCCGACTCAACCGTCGCTGGCCCTTTGCCGCCAGGTCTTCGAGAATGGGACCGCACTGTGGACTGTACAGGGCAAACAGAGGTTCGACGCCGTCCCTCCCCGGGAGGATCGGCAAAATGGCCCTGACACCGGCCCGTTTCCTTGCCAATAGCCAGCGAATGGCCTCAGATTGCAGGCAGGGGAGATCGCAGGCCAATACCAGCCAATGAACACCGGGATTATATCTGAACGCCGCAAGGATACCGGCCATGGGTCCAGCCAGTCCTGGGGTATCCACTAATCGAGGCAACGCCCCTAGTGAATCCGGAACCTGCCCCCGCCCCGAGAGAATCACCTGATCCACCAAGGGGGCAACTATGGCAACCGTGTTCTCTAGCCAGGTTGCATCATTCCGGTTCAAGGCAGGTAGCAGGTGCTTGGCCTCCCCCATCCTACTACTCTGGCCGCCGATCAGGATACAGGCCCAGACCGGGTTTTCCCGGCACTGACACTCAAGCCACTCCTGCAACCATTCTCCCAGAGACATAGCCCCCACCTGTTGCCCGTCGCTTCGAATCAGTATCTGACCACCTCGCAATTTTGGCAGCTCTTCATGTATAGGAGCTATCCACAACGAAGTTCCTTGCCTCAACATTCCGGCAACAAGCACCAGATCAAAAAATTGGCCAAGATGGGTGGGGCAAAATTGCTCTGGCTCTCCTGAGACCGCATTCTCCGGCACGGAACACCGGTACATATCAGGGAGCTGCGCAATCTGCCGATCGTGTCCTACAACAACGACACGAAGACCGGCAGCATTGGCGATGGAGGCTAGGCAACGCAGGCTCTCCCCAACTATGGCCGTATCCGGTCCAGTGACACCGAGAACAGGAAACCTCGCAGGAGTGACACTGATCGACGCCACCTCTTTCACATCGCCTCCGGGTCAGTGAGCAAGGCGCAGCCGTCTCTGTGCAAAAAAGCTAATACTCCTCGAATGTTCATACTTTTTTCGGAGGTTATTGCTCTGAAAATTACCGCGATCATCCACAATACCTGGGGACAAAAATACAATTCATGAGACTTTTCAGACAATGTACGGTAGGTTATCCGGCTTTGCAAGGACTCCTCGCTCAAAGAACAGACTCGCATGCTGATCGATCATCTTCTCGAAAGCTACAAGTACCACCTTCCCCTTGGGCAAATCGCCCAGGCCCCTGTCAATGAACGGGATAACAGCCGCCTGATGGTACTGGAGCCCGCACCTTCACCGTTCAAGCACTTACTGTTCCATAATATTGTTGATCTTCTCCAGCCTGGGGACCTACTGGTAACCAACAACAGTAAAGTCTTTCCCGCAAGGCTTTTCGGGTATAAACAGAGCGGTGGCCGAGTGGAGGTATTACTCCTTAACTATCCTGAACCGCAAAAAAACCAGGAAGGGGCAAGGGCCCTGGCCCTGATAAAAAGCTCCAAGCGGCCAAAACCCGAGAGCATCATCAAGATTGCCGAAGATCTCCATATCCGCGTCGAACAGATCCTTGAACATGGCCAGGTGAAGATCCGCCTGCTCTTTAGGGGCGACAACCCCGCTCCTTTTCTGGAGCGTCACGGTCAAATGCCGCTCCCCCCTTACATTAACCGAGCTGCAGCAGCAAACGACAACAGACGATATCAGACACGATACGCAGAGAATATCGGTTCAGTAGCCGCACCCACAGCCGGACTCCATTTCAGTGATCGACTGCTGGCAGCCATTGAGGAGAGGGGAATTCAGCGGGTAAACATCACCCTGCATGTCGGGTATGGAACCTTTGCCCCGGTTCGCCAGGAAGATATTCGCAAACACAAAATCCACAGAGAAGAGGTGGAAATCAGTGAGAGGACGGCAGAGATAATTAACCATACCAGGGATACTGGAGGACGTATCTGGGCGGTGGGAACAACCACGGTACGCACCTTGGAATATGTGGGAAAAGAGACAGGCCGTCTCAGTGGATTCCGGGGCAGATGTGGACTCTACATCTACCCGGGCTACCGCTTTAGCGTTGTTGATAACCTGATCACCAATTTCCACCTGCCGCAATCATCGCTGCTTTTCCTGGTCTCGGCACTGATAGGCAGAGACAGGATTCTCGCAGCATACCAGAATGCAGTGGCAAAAGGATATCGTTTCTTTTCCTACGGTGACGCCATGGCCATCATCACCCGACCTGTCACCTGATACTCTAGGCAGCTGGACAAGACTCGCAAGTACCGGTGCCTCCCTGGCAAGGAGGAGTCTTTGCTGGGGAGGTTTCTTTCTCAGATGATGCGGACGAAGAAGGTGAAGAAGCACTATAACCGTCTGAGTACCAGCCTCCGCCCTTGAGTTGAAACGAGCTCCTGGAGATGAGCTTGTGGAGTTCCCCGCCACAATCCGGGCAGGTAGAGAGCGGGGCATCGCTCATTTTCTGTTGAACCTCTAAAACGTTCTGACACGCGGGGCATTCGTACTCATAGACGGGCATAATCTGACCTCAGTGCCCTCCGGCACTCTTTGTTCGTAATGGATAGCAGAGTAAATACAACCAACGTAGGTGGCTGCGAAATTAATGCACCCCCTTGTTTCTGTCAACCTTGACCCGAGCGCTTTTTTTTTGCATACCTGGAGATGGTTCTATGCAGTACCCTCATTGTAATCAACAGGTACTTCGAGAGCGACAAACACGGTCGCTATTGAGAACCGAGAACAATATAAAACTCGTTTTTTTTACATTAAATTTATTTTTTTTCCATAAGCCATTGCCAAATACAACAACTTGATCTATTATTGTTTGCGTATTCACCTACTACTATAATTATCAATTTTATTAAACCACTGTAAGGAGATAAACATGAGTAAGACACTGGTTGAGATGACGGCCGAGATCATTCAGTCACAGATTACCACCAAAGAGATGAGCACTGAAGAGATCAAGGTGGCACTCAATGAAACTTTCCAAACACTCCAAGGGCTCCACGCCTCGGAAACGACAGGTACAGCCCTTGAGGACAGCAGCGAGACTGGCCCGGTGATGGATCCCAAAAAATCCATCCAGAGAAATAAAATTGTCTGCCTGGAATGCGGCCAGGAATTCAAGATGCTTTCTCCGAAACATCTTAAGTCTCACGAGCTAACATCCAAGGAATACAGAAAGAAATATGGATTCAGTGCTCGTCAGCCTCTTTGCGCCAAAGCACTTTCAGAGAAACGGTCCAAATCCGGCAAGGACCGTGGTCTTCCTGAAAACCTGCGAAAAGCAATCGCCGCCCGGACAAAAGCAAACAAGAAGAAGTAGTCTTGATCCATACCCCTCGGTTGCAAGCATGAAGGCAACCGAGGGGTATTTTTTTTGTGTTCATCAATCCCCTCTTTTCTCTTCCTGGCCATGATCGGCATTTTTGCCTCTAGTGTAGGTGGATTGACAGTTGTTCGCGCCATTGAACAACTCTGTCCCGGGATCCCCACTGTTTATCTGGGTGACCTTGCCCGGACCCCTTATGGTAACAAGAGTGCTGCAACCATCCTTGACTATTCCCGCCGTGGCGTAAAATTCCTCCGTGATCAAGGCGCACGTCTTATCATTATCGCCTGTCACAGTGCCTCCAGCATTGCTGCTGATACCCTGCGGCAAGAACTAAGCACGCGAATCATCGACGTCATCGACCCGGTGGTGAACCGTGTGGTTAAACTCAGTGACAACGGCAGGATAGGGGTGATCGGTACACAGGCAACCATAGAGAGTGGTATCTATCAGGAACGCATTACCTCACTTCGTCCCGGCTTCAGCGTTTACAGCCAACCCTGCCCTCTGCTCGTGCCGCTGATTGAGGAAGGCTGGCTGAATCGCCGCGAGACCAAGATGATCGTCAAAAAATATCTCCATCCTCTCAAACAACAGCAAATAGACACACTGGTGCTCGGTTGTAGCCATTATCCGCTGCTCAACGAGGTGATCCACCCGAGGATCGGCAAAAAAGTTGCACTGGTCGATTCCGCATTGGTAACAGCCCGGCATCTCGACAACCTGTTCAGGACAACCCCAGAGTTGACAACAGCACTGTACGATCCACATCGCCCCAGCACCTTCTTCGTCACCGATGTGACCCGGCAGATACAGGCCCTGGCGTCGAACATCTGCAACCGCGACCTCCATCTGGAATTTACCAATGTCTAATTCTCCACGCATTTTTTTGACCTTCCTTGTTCTCCAGTTCATCATTTTCATACCTTGTGCAGCCTTGTCCGACAACAGTGAGCAGACAACCACCATACAGCTTGCCGAATTACAGAAAAAATACAGAGCATTACAAAGTCTCTCCTTCTCCTTTCTCCAGGAGACCCGCGCAAACGGTCGTTCTCGAACCGGCAAAGGGCATGCCCTTTTCATTCATCCACAGATTTCCTCTAGTAAAGAGGGGCAAGATGCTGTGATCATGCGATGGGATTACACAGACCCCGATCCTCAGGTTATCCTCAATAATGGCAAAACCCTGACGATCTACACCGAAAAAGACAACCAGGCCATCATCACCCCGGTCGAAGACATTGAAAGTGACCTGACTCACCTCCTGTTCACCGGAACCCGTAACATTGTCGAGGCATTCATGATCGAGTCGCAGCCCTCATCAGCCTCTGCAGAACTCACAAACATTCTGTTGATACCGCGCCAGCCCCACCGACAACTCCAGTCGGTCCGTATCTGGTTTGACAAGGATCTGCTGGTCAGACGACTTCTGTTACTTGACCATTTCGACACTGTCACTGATCTGATGTTTACCAATCTGAAGGTAAATCCTGTTCGAGCTGATGACCATCAGACCATCAACGCCACCCTTGACCTCAAGCTTCCCCCTGCAACAGAGATCATCACCCAAGAGAACTGAACCGTATGTCGTACACCTCTTCGTTCACGTGGTGTACCCAAACCGCATATCCCCAAGAGAAAAGGTGTATATCAAAAGCTGTCTACAGGACAAAGCGGCCTGCCCGGCCACAAGAAAGGAGTTGCCCACCCGATATAATCAGGGTAAAGAGGGCAACGGCTACAAGATGTTACTGAAAGACTCAAAAAAATCCGACTCCCCTACCAAACAACTACCGGATCGATACAAGAAGAAGCAGTGGCGTTACCCTTTCACCTGTAACTCCTCAGTATTCCACAATAACCAGCAAACCTCACAAACACCATGGAACGATTCGAAGACCTCCTCGATGAAAACAGCGTCAAGCAAAAAAGACTAACCCCTGGAGACCGTGTTCAAGCCACCATAGCCGGTATCAGCGGAGAATCCATATTTCTTGATATTGGCGGCAAAAGTGAAGGAGTACTTGATGCCGCCGAACTACGGGGTGAAGATGGTACCGTTGACGCTGAACCAGGCGACACCCTCTCTGTCTATTTCCTTGCCCAGCGCAATGGCGAACTGATATTCACGGCGCGGCTGGGTGCAGGTCAGACAACACCACGCGAGATCGAAGACGCCTATCATTCAGGGATTCCAGTAAAAGGGCAGGTTACCGAAGAGGTAAAGGGTGGATTTTCCGTCTCTGTTGCTGGACAACGCTGCTTCTGCCCGTACTCTCAGATGGATATCCGCCGGATTGAATCTGCTGAGGAGTACCTGGAAAAGACCTTTGATTTCCGAGTCATCGAGTTTGGCAACAGCGGACGCAATATCATCGTCTCGGCCAGGGCAATCTTGGAGGAACAACGGGAACAGGCCAGGCAACACCTCATCGATGTGCTCCACGTCGGCGACCGGGTTAGTGGCGTTGTCACCTCACTGCGCGACTTTGGCGCATTTGTCGATCTGGGTGGAGTGGACGGCCTGATTCCCATCTCCGAACTGGCATGGGGGCAGACTGAGCGGGTTACGGATGTCCTCTCCCTGGGGCAAAAAGTGGACGTGGTCATCAAATCTCTGGACTGGGATAGGGACCGAATCTCCCTGAGCCTCCGTGACACCCTGGAAAACCCCTGGGACTCGGTAATGACCTCGTTTCCGGTGGGCAGCCACCACGTAGGACGAGTTTCACGCCTGGCGCAGTTCGGGGCCTTTGTCACCTTGACCCCCGGAGTGGACGGGTTGCTGCATATCTCCAAACTTGGAGCGGGCAGAAGAATAGTCCATCCCCGTGAAGTCCTGGAAACTGGCCAGGAGATTTCGGTACGCATCGAAAATATTGATCAGGAAAAACAGCGGATCAGCCTGGCACCAGAGGATTATGCCAGAGAAGAGACAGATGCCGATGCAGAGCACCAGCTACCTCCGGCGACGACCATGAATACTTCCATGGGAACACTCGGTGACCTGCTCAAGGCTCAGCTGAAAGGCAACAAAAAAAATCAGTGACGACGGCGGTTGATCTCGAACATTAGGATGCCGGCGGCCACAGCAACGTTTAAAGAGTTAAACGTTGCCTGCATGGGAATGGTAATCAGATGATCGCACTGCCTGCGGACCAGCGGACGAATCCCCTTGGCTTCGCCACCCAGCACCAGACAGACCCGACCACCGAAGTCAGCGGTGTAGACTGGCTCGGCTTCCGGCTCCACCACAGCACCGTAAATCCAATACCCAGCCTCCTTGAGAGCGGCAAGAGCGTTACTCATGTTTGTCACCTGGCTGATCTTGAGGTGAGCCAGGGCCCCGGCTGATGTCCGCGCAACTGTACCGGTCAGCGGCACACTGCGTTTTCTGGTCATGAGTACATGCCGAAAACCTGCGGCCAGGGCGGAACGAAGGATCGAACCAACATTGCGGGGGTCTTGCAGAGCATCCAGGGCCAGAATAGATGCGCCTTTACTCTCCTCAAGGTCAGCCAGCAACGCATCAAACGTCAGACAGGGTACTGGTCCCAGCAAGGCGGCAACCCCCTGATGGGAGATCCCCCGTGTAACTCCCAGGCACCCGCAGTTAACGAAATCAACCGCTACCCCCCGTTCCCGGGCCAGGTTTATGAGATGCTGCAGGCGTTCCCCCCCCCTTCCCTTCTCGACCCGAACAGCAGTAACCCGGTGTGAGGGTTCCCTGAGCGCCTCGGTCACCGCGTTCACCCCCCAGATCAGATGATCAGGCTCACAATCAACGGATTGCCGTGCGGCAGAATCTTTTTTCCCCATGGAATTGACCGACCTCATACACCCGGGCGGTGCTGCCGCAGCCGCTCGGCAATGATAATAGCGCGCAGCTCTTCCACCGCCTGTGCCAATTGATCATTGACAATCATATACTGGTACTCACCAGCAGCTTTCAGTTCGTGGCGGCCATTTTCGAGGCGCAGCTTGATCGCCTCTTCACTCTCGGTCTGTCGTTCTCGGAGCCGCCGCTCCAGCTCCTCCAGAGAAGGTGGTGCTATAAAGACTGTCACCGGATCGGCAACCGCCATCACCTGGCGAGCGCCCTGGACGTCAATATCAAGGATCACGTCCGAGCCAAGGGCCTGCAAACGGGCCACCTCTTCTCTGCCTGTCCCGTAAAACTTGCCATGCACCTCAGCACTTTCAAGAAAGCCGCCACGATTCCGCAGAGCAAGGAATGCTTCACGGGAGACAAAATAGTAATGCACGCCGTCCTGTTCTCCCGGCCGGGGAGATCTGGTGGTATGGGAAACCGAAAAGACCAGCCCTTCGAGGTTCTGCATTACCTGCCGAAGGATCGTGGTCTTGCCGCACCCTGAAGGTGCTGACAGCACCAGGAGCCGTCCCTTACGCATCGCTGTCCCTTTCCTTGATGCGCTGCAGAAAGGGCTCCAGACTACGGTGTTCCGAATCCAGCGCGGCCAGCCGTTGATTTATGGTCTCCGGTTGTACTGAGGTCAGGACCAGGTGACCGGTATCCAGCAGGATGATCCCCCGGGTACGCCGTCCCTCGGTCACATCGATGAGCCGCTGTTCTTTTCTGGCCTCTTCCTTAAGTTTACGCACAGGTGATGAGCCCGGATTGACAACCGCCAAAATCCGGCTGACCATAACCACATTACCAAAACCAACATTGACCAGCCTGTTGGCAGTCATGCTGTTCTCCACAAAAACATCAGCACCTCATTCGAGATTCTGCACTTGCTCACGCAATTTTTCGATCTCGTTTTTCAGTTCCACACAGACATGGGCGATATCCGGCGCACTGATCTTCGACGCCAGAGTGTTGACCTCGCGCAGGAACTCCTGCAAGAGAAAATCCAGCCTACGGCCCACCGGCTGATCCTGGTCGAGGTAACGGCGAAACTGGAGCAGGTGGCTTCGTAATCGAACCAGTTCTTCAGTCACGTCCGCCTTGTCAGCCATAATCGCCGACTCCTGGGCAAGGCGCAAGGGATCAAGGTCCACGCCTGACAACAACTTTTCAATCCGTCGTCCCAGTTCATTTTGTCGCTGTATCAAGATCTCCGGCACTCTTTTTTCAACATGCTCGACCATTGCGGTGAAACCAGAGATCCGGTGAAGGAGCTCACCTTTTAATGCCGCCCCCTCTTCTGCACGCATTCGATCACAATCATCCAGCGCACGGATGAGGGCCTCTTCGATTAACAGCCACGCCGCATCGACGTCGGCAACCTCTTCCTCGTGAACAATCAGATCTCGACATGTCAGCAGCTCGGCCAGAGCAGGCCTTTGCTCAAGATCACACAGTTGCCCCAGCTGCCGCAGGCAACCATGATACTGCTGGGCCAGCTCCTCGTTAAGCACCAGTCGGGTGCCAGCTGTCTCCTGCCCGCTTACTGTACAGGTAATCTCCACCCTGCCGCGATCAAGTCGAGCAGTGACTTCTTTTTTGATCCGATCTTCCAGTATATTGAAATTACGAGGTAAATTGACTCGCTGATCAAGAAAACGATGATTGACCGTCCGGACCTCCACGGTCCATGTCTTCTCTTGATCCTTACTCTCGCCACGGCCGAAACCGGTCATACTGCGGGGCCGCATACGCCCTCCTTCTCTGGCCATCTGTCAGTGTTCAATTGTTGGAAATTACACCGCCGCATCCTTACGCTTTGCCTGGGACACCACTGCGTGAAGTTCTTCCAGGCTCACCGAAGCAGTGCCGACCTTGCCGACGACGATGCCAGCGGCATAATTTGCCAATAGAGCAGCGTCTGCCATGGAACACCCCACTGCCATCCCCAGGGCCATGGTCGCGGCCACCGTGTCACCGGCGCCGGTAACATCATACACTTCCTTGGCATTGGTGGGAATGGTCACCCGTGCCTCGTTGCCTTCCAAAAGCGCCATGCCAGCTTCACCCCTGGTCACCAGCACTCCATCCAGCTCATAGTCTTCGTGGATACGACGTGCCGCAGCCCAGAGGGTCTGCTCGTCACTGATATCGAGTCCACTGATCAAGGCCGCTTCGTGATGATTGGGGGTGATGACGGTGGCCCCAACAAACCGGTGCATGTTGGCAGGTTTAGGATCGACGATCAAGGGCAGAGACCTGCCGCTGTCGCGACGAACATCTTCAAGGAGTCTGTGCAGCCGCACCATCAGCCCCTCGTTGACCACACCTTTGGCATAATCAGAGATGACCACTGCATCAAACGCACTCACGTTTTCTTCGAGATACTCAAGGAGAAACGACAGGGTGTCACCGGCTACATCTCCGGCCTGTTCCCGGTCGAACCGAACAACCTGCTGTCCCTGAGCGATGATTCGAGTTTTGACGGTTGTCGGTCGATCACTGTGGATAACACCGGCACTTTCAGCCGGTAACGCAGCCAGCAAGCTACAGGCGGTACCCCCCATGGCATCCCTGCCGGCAATACCGCATAATGCCCCAGAACCGCCCAAAGAAATGATATTGCGCAGTACATTGGCTGCCCCCCCGAGGAGCAGTTCCTCGCGGGTCACGTTCACCACGGGAACCGGCGCTTCCGGTGAAATCCTGGCAACCGTCCCCCAGATGAAATGATCAACGATGATATCACCAATCACGAGGACCTTGGCATCCCGAAAGCGCTCTATCACCTGCGAAAGACCTTCTGGTGCCTTCGGTTGCTGCGGATGCATGTCGCGTGGTGCCCTTGTTATTTCATCTGTTTGTTCAGTGCCTTGACAAGCGCATCAGAGACGTCAATGGCATCGTCAAAGTACAACACTGATCTGCGGGGAAGGATAACGGTGAACTTTTCTTCTTCTGCATACGATTTTACGGTCTTTTCGAGGTTCTCGAGGATAGGCCCCAGATATTTTTCCTGCAGGTTTTTCAATTCGAGATTGGCATCCTCCTGCTTCATTGCCATATCCCGGCGTTTCTTTTTAAATTCCAGGGCCTTTTCCTGCTTCATCTCCTCACTCCACGCCGAACTCTTCTTCTCAATCTCTTTTTTCAGAGCAAGAAGAGCATCCTCATCCGTCTTAAATGATTCACGCAACTCCTTCATCCGTGTATCAATAACAGCCTGAGCTTTTTTGCCCGCCTCTGACGCGGCAATCACCTTCTGCATATTCATGACACCAATTTTGATCTCAGCAGAAAAAACCGTATTAACGGTACCACAAAGATTCAGGACAAGGATAACAGCACAACCGGTCAGTACAGTACGGATCTTCACAAAAACCTCCTCTAAAAAATTAACGAGACAGTACATAGACACTTTCTGTCGCTTCAACAGAGATGATGACAACGGCAGAAAAAGAAAAAGCCGGGCAGGATTCCCCGCCCGGCCGATGACACCACTATACGTCGGCTATTTAACAATGACGAAATCATCACGCCTGTTTTGCGCCCAGGAGAGCTCATCCTGGCCAAAGAGCAGCAGTTTTTCCTCTCCCCAGCTGACAGTCGTCATCCGTTCAGCGGCCACACCCAGATTCGCCAGGTGTTGTTTTGCTTTCAGGGCACGACGTTCGCCCAAAGCGAGATTATACTCCTTGGTGCCACGTGGATCGCAGTTACCTTCAATGCGAACGTTAACATTTTCATGTTCCCTGAGAAACTCTGCATTCTTCTCTATGCGCATAATCTGCTCGCCCACGATATTCGACGCATCAAATGCAAAATAGATGGGCAGCATAGGGCCAGAAGTTCGTCCCTCAAGGATATCTGATTCCTGGGTCTCCAAGGGTTCAGTCACTTCCACGACCTCGTTGGCTTCAGTTACCTCCTTGACAGGCTTTTTTTTCCCGCATCCCGAAACCCCCAAAAGCATACCAACCGCCAAGGTCAGTGCCAGTAGTTTGACATTCCGCATCGTTGCCTCCTACAGCTCAGTTAACAAGGTATACTACTGTGCAACATACATTACTTTACCTATCCAGAAAAACAACAATATTTTTTTGGATTCCGAATATACTTGCAAAACCTTGTCACCCTATCTAAAGTCTGGTTCTACGTTGTTTTTTTCTGCTAACTATTTTCTATCTGACATATATACTGTGATTTTTCACCATTCCTTACAGCTTGATTCTGCCTCGCAACTGCTCGTCAAGACCCCCTACGGTGATTGCTTCGGTGTCCCTCAACAGGTCTTCGATCGAGTCTGGTCGCGGTTACGCAGCCCGAATCACAACTCAGTCCTGTATATTTCCATGGAAATCGGTGCTGATCCAGACACCTACCACCCGCTCCACGATATTCTCCTGGCCGGGAGGCTAACCTCCAGCCCGGATGAACGCACCCAGGTACTGCTTAATCGCTGGCTGTATGGCCCACGAAAGATCCCCAATTACAGCGGCGGTCTCGGCGTGCTCGCCGGTGACACCCTGAAGAGTTTTGCCGACCTTCATCTCCCGGTCTTTGCCGTCAGCCTGCTCTACCGGGAAGGTTACTTTTCTCAATTTGTCGACTCCAAGGTCGGACAAATTGCTCAAGCGACGCAATGGGAGCCTGAACAGACGCCCCGTCTTTTTCTATTGCAGAATCCCGAGCAGCCTGGCGTCCCGCTTGAAATTACAATTCCCTTTTTCACCAGCAGCGAGCAGGTGGTCACAGCGACAGCTCAGGTGTGGATGAAAATAGAGCTATCGTGGGACCTGCAGTACTTTATTCCCGCTTTTCTTCTCGATTTCTCTCTAGAAAAAAATCCTGAATGGATTCAGGAAGCAGCCAGCCAGCTGTACAATGCCAATTCAGTGGTTATCAAGGCCAATCAACGACGTATGCTCGGCTCCAGCATTCTGCCG
This sequence comes from Desulfobulbus propionicus, assembly GCA_002748735.1. Taxonomy (GTDB): domain Bacteria; phylum Desulfobacterota; class Desulfobulbia; order Desulfobulbales; family Desulfobulbaceae; genus Desulfobulbus_B; species Desulfobulbus_B propionicus_A. The sequence goes on from PDTC01000020.1 coordinate 27,678, forward strand.
CTTAAAGAGGCCCTGGGATTTACCCCAGGCTCAATACACCTCAACGAACAGCACGGCGTCACCGTTACCCTCCATATGATTCTCGATGAATTGCGACGCGTCCTGGGCCCTGGTTACGCCGAACAGCTCACTGACGCCGATATGGAGGCTGCCATCGACGAGGTGGCCGAGCAGATCGTCTACACCATTCATACCCCTGTGAAGGCCGGCCATGACCGTTTCTCCAGGACATTTTACGCCAAGTTCACCCATACCTTGCTGCAGCGCATTCTCAACAGGCTGGCGTATGATGATGACACCACCGCTGATTACAATTTCACCAACATGGCGATGCGGGTCAGCCGAGCGGTAAACAGCGTCAGCCGTCTACATCGCGATGTCACCCGCCGGCAGTTTCCAGATTTTGCCGAAAAAATCCAGGCTATCACCAACGGAGTTCACCATCTCACCTGGATCAGTGACAGTCGCGCCGAAATCTTTGATGCAACTCCCTGTTTAGCGGGCTGGCGGGAAAACCCCGGAATTTTTTCAAGCATGGATGACAACTGCCGGGCAACCATCAGCGCTCCTCTTCGTACCGCCTGGGAGCGGGACAACCTGGTACTGACCGAATACGTCAACACCATGCTGGTCAATCATCGCAAACAGATGCTGGAGACCTGGATCGACCCGCCCAACTATCTCTCCCGATTACCCCAGCCCGACAGCCTGGAGCCAGGGGTCTTCACCCTCGGATTTGCACGCCGTTTCTCGACCTACAAACGAGCTGACCTTATCTTTGATGATATCTCAACCCTTGCCGCACTGCTCACCGACAACAACTGGCGAATCAATATCATCTATGCTGGTAAGGCCCACCCAGCAGACGAGCCAGGCAAATCAGTGCTCAAACTGATTCTGGATAATCAGGAAGAGCTTTACGAGCGCAGCCATGGACGCGCCAAGCTGGTGTTCATCCCCGGTTACGACATGCTGCTGGCCAAACTCATGGTGGCTGGAGTGCACGCCTGGCTCAACAGCCCCAAGCGCCCCCTAGAAGCCAGTGGTACCAGCGGCATGAAGGCTGCCATGAACGGGGTTCCCAATATTTCTGTGATGGACGGCTGGTGGGTCGAAGGATACCACGATGGGCAGACCGGCTGGAAATTTGGGTACGAAGGGCCAGTCGATGAGGCCAGCCTCAGCGAAGATCCGGAGACCCTGCTTTACGAGGAAGATTCCTCGTCATTCTACGGCCTCCTCCCGGAAGTACTCGATTGTTTTTACAATCAGCCGCAGCAGTTCATGGAACGAGCGATCAATAATCTACAGATGAACATCCCCATTTTCAATACCCACCGAATGGGAGCAGAATACGCTGAAAAGTACAACCTGGACCTGGACGAGCACACCAGCAGTCGGCTGCACACATTCCAGGCCCTTTACCAGAGTGACAATACGGCCCCTTGATATCCCTTCGGCAAGCCGTACAAAAGAAGGAGTAGAAAAATGGCGCGTCACAGCAACCCTGGCAGTTCCACCAACAGAACCATTGACGCCCTTGACCGCAAACGCGAGAGGGAACGACAGATAATGCTACTCCGGGCGCGGGACAACGCCTCCGAGCTTGCAGCAGCGCTCGTACAGACGATGCTGGATCAACGAATTCTTGAAACCAATGATGTCCAGACAATCAGCCAGGCCATCGAAGAACAGCTCAAACTGATGTGCGATCTCGAGGAATTTGAACTACAGTACAAAATTGCTCCACTCAGATTACTGACCCAGGACCCCAACGTCTGTAGTCTTTTCATCACCCAGTATGTGGTCGAGGATCTCATTGATCATCCCAATATCCAGGATATCTTTGGTGATGACATGGATATTTACAATGCAGTCGACTCCATTCTCTCAAAAATTCGCCCCTGATTCCCTGTATGTCCGGTGAACGACACCTGCCGTCACTACTGTTTGCCAACGACAGAGGGGAAATTCAGGAATACGATGGTCTGAAGATGGCCGGTATGGCCGGCGGGAATTTTTTTCGGCCTTCGTCTGAAGATATCATTCCTCTTCCCGAAGGCAGCGAACTGTTCAGCCTGAGTGGTCGCTTGCCGGTCGGTTTAGAACCGGGAACCAACACGCCGGCACTTCTCGATGTGGACCCCTATGATGGGCAAACTCCGATTCAGGCTGTGGCCGCCTTTCTTCCCCCTGCGCACACGGCGACCTACTGGGCCGCCTTTGAGCGGCAGCCTGGCTGTCCTGTCTTGCCGCTTTTCGCCTACTTTGCGGTAGGTTGGAAGGACAACCGTTTCTGGGCTGCTGCCTTTCGCTGTGATGCTGACTCCAGGCAGGATCCGATACATTTTCACCAACCAACCATCGAGAAAAAAACAGCCCAAAGACTTGCAGCCACAACTCACAACCGGCTGATCCAGCACCTGGGGACCTGCTGTCTCACCTATGGATGCCCAGCAGCACGCAATTACTTTCTCGACCGCTGGGAAGCACCGCTACCCTCCTCTCCTGTGTGCAATGCAGACTGTATCGGCTGCATCTCCCTTCAGACTTCAGGATGTTGCCCATCAACACAGCAGCGTATAGGTTTCGCGCCAACTCCTGAAGAACTCGCCGAGGTTGCTGTCAGCCACTTGAGGCATGCGGCAAGGCCCATCGTCAGCTTCGGCCAGGGGTGTGAAGGCGAACCGCTTCTTCAGGCCAAGACCATAGCCGCAGCTATCAGGCTCATTCGTCAACGAACGGATCGCGGGACAATCAACTGTAACACCAACGCCAGCCTCCCGGAAGCGGTCGCCATGCTGGCAGAAACCGGGCTGGACTCCATGCGCGTCTCGCTCAACAGTGCGCAACCCCATTATCACCAGCGTTACTACCGACCCAAAGGATTTTCCTTTACCGATGTGTGTGCGTCTATCCGGGCCATGAAAAAACAACGTCGCTTTGTTTCGCTCAATTACTTTATCCTGCCCGGTTTTACCGACGATCCTGCAGAGTTTGCCGCACTCTGTGAACTCGTCAAGGCCAGCGGCCCGGATCTCATTCAGCTACGTAACCTGAACATGGATCCTGACCTGTACTGCACAAGCATCAATTTCTCACCCTCCGGCACCCCCATGGGAATCCGCAACTGGCAGCAACGACTCGCCCGACGATTTCCGCGGCTCCGTTTTGGTTACTTCAATCCTTGTTTACGTTGATACCGATCATCTCCGTCAACACCTGACGTCAAGAGGCATGCCGCGTAAAAAAGGATTCTGCCCTTGCCATTGCCTGGGGCAACGTTGCCGCCGACTGTACTGCACTGGCCAGGTGATGGCCAAAGGCATAGTTCAGGGCAAAATACTGGGTAAACTCCTTGAGTCGCCCAAGCCGCCGCTCGGGACGAAACCGTTCCCCCAGCATTTGCACAAATTCCCTGTACAACGCAGGGAGATCAGGCTGCGGCTTAGGAAGTTCGACGCTATACACCTCCCTGGCTATCTCCGCAAAAAGCCACGGTCGAACCACGGCAGCCCTGCCGATCATCAATCCGTCGGCACCGCTCTCGTCAAGACATCTTCGAGCTGACGCCACGGAGTCAATGCCACCATTGGCGATGACCGGAATACTTACCCAGGATTTCACTCGGCCCACCCATGGCCAGCGGGGCTTACGGCTGAAACTTTCCCGGCGCAGGCGGGCGTGAACGGTGAGCATGTCAAGACCTTCCTCTTCAAGCATGCGACACGTTCGCTCAAGGCGAGCAGCATCAAGGTCTTCTCCCAGGCGTATTTTTGCCGATAACGGCAAGTTGGTCCTGCTACGTACGGCGCGAACAATCTCTCGAGTCAAGTCCAGGTCATCCACCAGTTTGCTGCCACCACCGCTTTCCCGCACGTTGGGAGCAGGGCATCCCAGGTTAATATCCACCGCATCGGCCCCCAAGGTATGCAGGGCGTCAACGGCCGGCTCGGCTGCGGCTGGAGTGGTAAGAAGTAACTGATAACAGAGAGGGCGCTCCTGTTCGGTGGTGAACAAGAAAGGCGAATGAATCGGATTCTCAACCGGTAAACGCCGGGCAGCAAGCATCTCTGTAAAGAGCAAACCGACCCCGCCAAACTGAAGGAACAGGGTCCGCAGGGCAGAATGGCTCACTCCAACCATTGGAGCAGAACAAAGTGGCGGGAAAAAAGGTAAAGCTGTCATCGCTACCTCACGAACATCCTTATATATTGAGTTTTCCCCCAAGCTCCAGGCATACAAGCATTCTTCGACAAGAGCGAAGCGTTCTCCTGGCAAAGTAAAGGCCTGGTCATCTCTGCAAAGTAGAATAAAACTCAATGAGTAAACATGCTTGGTCTCATTCCCCACAGGGCGCGCCAATGCTCGTCATTTACTCTTGACAAATACTGCTATTTTTTTTTAATAAAAGTAGTTGTTCTTTCGTTTGTAGTGACCATCAGATAACTCTTCAAGCAGGATGACGAACAGCATGAAGCAAAAACAGTCCATGGTTCGCCTGACTACCCAGCGACAAGTTATCCTTGAAGAACTCGCGAAGGTAAAAACTCACCCGACCGCCAATGAGCTGTACGACATGGTGCGTAAAAGACTTCCCCGCATCGGGTTGGGAACTGTCTATCGAAACCTTGAGCTCATGGCCGAAAGCGGCATGATTCTCAAGCTTGAGGTTGGGGGGACCCAGAAACGTTTTGACGCCACAACTAACAACCACTACCACATCCGGTGTTCCTCCTGCGGCAGAGTCGACGACCTTGACATCCCCGTGGCCGACACGCTCGTTCTCCAAGCCGAAGCTGTGACCTCCTATCAGGTGCTTGGCCACCATGTGGAGTTCACCGGCCTGTGCCACACCTGCCAGCAAAAACACCCTTCCTGAACGGCAAACAAAAAGAGCAAACCTCAATTACCGGGTTTGCTCTCCAAGCATTTCGCGCTTCAAACAAACAGCACCCGACAGAATCTGCGCTTCCCGACTCTGAGCACCAACGAACCAGCGGTCTCGATATTCAGGTGTATATCGTTTACCTTTTCACCATCGACGCTCACCGCGTTCTGCTTGATCATTCGTCGACCATCCGAGGTAGAGGCCACCATTCCCGCATCGTGTAGCAATTTAGGCAGCCAAATGGGCTCACCGCCTCCGGGAAATGTCAGCTCGGGGATATCTTCGGGCAGCTCACCCCGGGCAAAAACCTGCTCAAATTTTCTGACAGCTTCATCCGCTGCCTCTTTTGAGTGAAAGCGGGCAACCATCTCGTGAGCCAACTGCACTTTGACCTTTTTCGGGTGAAGCTCACCTGTGTCAATACCTGTCTTGAGTTGCTGAATCTCGTCCATAGCCAGATCACTGAGCAACTCATAGTAGCGAAACATCAGCTGATCACTCACAGACATCACCTTACCAAAAATCGAATCCGGTGACTCGAAGATGCCAATATAGTTGCCCAGCGACTTGCTCATCTTGCTGACCCCGTCGAGCCCCTCTAGCAGTGGCATAGTAAGCACCACCTGGGGCTCCTGGCCCTTATTGCGCTGCAGATCTCGTCCCATCAATAGATTAAATAACTGATCGGTTCCCCCAAGCTCTACATCGGCCTTCATAGCCACAGAGTCATACCCCTGAATCAGGGGGTAGAGAAACTCGTGAATGGAGATAGGACGATTGGCATCAAAGCGTTTCTTGAAATCATCACGCTCCAGCATCCGGGCAACCGTAAGTTGCGAGGCAAGGCCAATCATTTCAAAACTGCTCAACGTTCCACACCAGGTGGAATTGAACATCACCTCTGTTCTGTCTGCGTCGAGGATCTTGAACACCTGCTCCTTGTAGGTCTCGGCATTTCGTTCAATATCATCACGCGTCAGTGGTGGTCGAGTGTCACTCTTGCCGGTGGGATCACCTATCAGTCCTGTAAAATCGCCAATGAGAAAGACCACTCGGTGGCCCAGCAATTGAAAATGCCGCATCTTCTGCAACAAAACCGTATGCCCCAGATGCAGATCCGGGGCCGTGGGATCAAATCCCGCCTTGATGGTCAACGGGACCCCGGTCTCCATGGAGCGGGTCAGTTTCTTCACCATTTCATCACGGCAATGAAAATCTACGGCGCCGCGCTCTATGAGGCACATCTGTTCATCAATTGACATCATTATCTCTTTCTCACCAGCTTCTTTTTTCGACCCTCATTACCTGGCGTATTCCACCGCCCTCGTTTCCCTGATAACAGTGACCCGAATCTGGCCGGGATACGTCATCTTTTCCTCAATGGCCTTGGCAATATCCCGGCTCATCAGGGTGGCCTCATCATCACCTATCCGCTGAGAATCGACGATAATGCGCAAGTCCCGGCCGGCCTGAATGGCATACGATTTTTCTACCCCATCAAACTGATTAGCAACATTCTCAAGATGTTCCAGGCGCTTGACATAGCTCTGCAGCATCTCTTTGCGTGCTCCGGGTCGTGCACCCGAAAGCGCGTCCGCAGACTGCACCAGCACATCAAGAACGCTTTTCGGAGGTTGATCCTCGTGATGTGCTCCTATGGCATAGACAATATCCTCGGCCTCGCCATACTTGCGCGCCAGGTCACGTCCAATAATCGCGTGCGAACCCTCTACCTCGTGATCCACAGCCTTACCGATATCGTGCAGCAACCCTGCCCGCCTGGCCTTATGCACATCCAGCCCCAGTTCCGCAGCCATAATTCCACAAAGAAATGCGACCTCAAGGGAATGCTGCAAAATATTCTGCCCGTAACTGGTACGGTACTTGAGCCTGCCGATGAGATTAATCAGCTCCACATGCATGCCGTGGGCTCCGGTATCGAAGGTGGCCTGTTCGCCGATCTCCTTGATCTCCACCTCCAGATCTTCGGTCACCTTCCTGACGACCTCCTCTATGCGGGCTGGATGGATACGTCCATCAGAGATCAACTGTTCCAGTGCCAGTCTGGCGACTTCCCGGCGGATAGAGTTAAATCCAGACAAGATTACTGCTTCCGGGGTATCATCAATGATGATATCAATACCTGTTTCTGCTTCTATTGCCCGTATATTACGTCCTTCTCTCCCGATAATCCGTCCTTTCATTTCTTCATTTGGTAACGGCACCATGGACACCGTTTTGTCAGCGACATAGTTGCCGGCGTAACGCTGAATGGTCAAGGCCAGGATATTTTTGGCCTTGCGGTCAGCCTCAAGCTTCATCTCATTTTCAATCTTGGTCAACCGCTTGGCACAGTCCATTCGTGCCTCACTCTCAATGGACTGCATTAACTCGGCCTTGGCGTCTTCTCTGTTGATACCGGCAATACGTTCAAGTTTATAGCGCTGTTCCTCAATAAGGGCATCCAGACTCGCCTGTCGCCGGGTTATCTGTTTTTCCGCCTGGGTTAATTTTTCTCCTCTGGAAGCAAGTTCATTCTGTCGTTGTTCCAGCTGGTTACGTTCGGATTCAAGTTCATCAAGTTTACGATTCAACCGGCGTTCATCAACTTTGAGTTCCTCACGACTTGCCCTGATTTCACGATCTGCCTCCTGCTTGGCCCGATAGGCATCTTCTTTAGCGCTGAGCTTTCCTTCTTTTTTGATCTGCTCGGCTTCCTGAATCGCATTTTCAATTATCTGCCTACCCTGTGCCTTAATATTGCGCTGGTTCCCCTCAAGGATTTTTCCATGCAAAAAATACCCAGCCACCAACCCGATAATCAGGCCTCCCCCTTGGAGCAAGAAGGTTATGCTATTGAATTCCATAAAGTCACCCTCTATATATGTAAGATGCAACGTAGAGCCTATCTGGCACCTTGGTTGCAGTTTTTCAACAACGTTTAAGGAAAACACAAGAAAAAAAGAGACCGAAATTGAGCGCTGTAGAGACGCTGGTGATGCGCTCCAGGCAAGAAGTACGCCTATACAGATCAGGCTCGAAGGTGATCAGCTACAGGAAGTATAGTTCACAACCGGATTAAAACAACTGCAGTTACTGATCAGACAGCCAGCAACTACCAACAGTGCTTTTAAAGGTATATATGCAAACCTGATTTCACCAGGATTGTCCTTGCCTCATTAGATACACTGCACTTTTGCACCCCTTACCTGCCGACCACAGTCAAATTCTCTCAATGCTTTCCGTATATACTCAACGGCGCTGGTTTCTTGTAACGCCGGAAGACCTAAAAGAATCCCCACACTGCCGTGTCAGCGAAATGATTAAACCTAATTGAATAGGTGGGTTATGCCCACACTACCTGCAGGGAATTCCTGGCTGGATTCCCATTGAGCACCTTAGGGCAACCCTTAAAGTGAGAGTTGGCTCAATACTCCGCTAATCACCAACAGCACAGGGATTTTTCGCGTTCTTTGTACAACAGTATACCAGACTCTACCAGCAAGAAAAACCATATTCTCCAGGAGTCGACCGGGGAAAAGCGCTCAAGGCAGACCGTCGAAACGAATATCGCGTACCCTGGCTATTCTTTCAGCTCCCCGGACACCTTGTCTATAAGCTTTCCAAGACCTTTCTCCTGTCGCTGGCGATAGTCCTGGTAGTCCATCTGCAGGCGTACATACCGTGCGGCCATGCGCAGACACCCCAAGACCAGCATCTTACTCGAAGGGATATTGCTGAGTCCGGCTCGGCCAGTATCTTCAAACTCCTGCCGCAGAACATCCACGGCCCTTTCAACCTCTTCGTCCGGGGCATCACTGACAAAACTAAACTCCTGCCCAAACATGCTGAAACGGACGAGTCGTTCTTTCATGGGCGCAGGTTAATCCTCCTTCGCCGGGGTTTCACTGAACAACACGGCCTGCATCCCCCCGGTTTCTGAGGAGGATTCATGATCAGCCTCCCACTGCTCGATACGACTGAGCAGCCCGGAAACCCTGGTGCCTACTTCGGTGCGTTGACTACTCAGTGATGAGATCTGTTGCTGCAACCCGTCAATATCCTTTTTAAGACCTGTTATTTCCTGCTCTCGGTCCTGCAGTGTGGACTGAAGTCCATGATAGTCTGCTTTCAGCTGGTTATACTGACCCAGAAGTTTATCGATGAATTGCTCCAAACGTGCCAGTTCGGCATTATTCTCCATGATCGCTCCTTTTGAGAGGAAAACTCAACAGCCTGATTTAACAGCAGTTGCAAAAAAATCAGTATTTACAATAACACACACTATACCTTTGGTGGAGATCGAACGCAAAACCTTTTTCAGATTCCAGCGCAGCACAGCTCGTTTACCTCCACAGAAATTTCGCACAGCTTAAACTCCAGGGCGTACCGCAACGCCAGGAAAAAAAATGGGTCTTCAGACGGCCCACAGCTTAGTATCGCTGATAGCTCCAACCCTGCGGACGTGCGTTTGCATACGGCATATACCCATGAAAAGGTCGGGGATCGTCGTCAAAAACAAGCGGCAAAAAATAGCGATCCCCCTCCCACATGGGTAACTCCGTCAACGCTGATACCGGATGCCAGAGAAGTTCGCCCTCCTCGTTCTCTGTCCGGAGCGTACCGCTGAAGCGGGTAACAAGGAAGATGAACCCGAGCCAGTCTTCACCATGTACCCCGAAACCTGTCCAGTTGATGGTACCCCGTAGGCGTAGTTTTTCACAGATCAAACCGCTCTCTTCACGAATTTCCCGCTGCATGCAGGTCAGTACATCTTCTCCCGGCTCCATCTTGCCGCCAAGTCCGTTGTACTTGCCCAGATGCTGATCATTCTCACGGGCATTTCGGTGCACCAGCAGGGTCTTGCTACGACAGGGAGAAAGGATATATCCCAGTGTGCCAATAATCGGAGTGTACACGCACTGATTCCTGACAAAAAAAAGAACATTGAGGAGATGGAGGTCATCTCCATGCCAAAAAAACAGGTCAAGGGAGATCTCCCCCCAAAAAACTGCGTTTTTTAGTCAGCATCACCCTCTCACTATGGTACAATACCATTCTCTGACGCCGGCAACAAGTGTGATGGCCGCCCCTTTTCCTTCCCTGCATAATCCCGAGGGCACCCATGCGCCTGATGTTTTGTTACACCCTTAGCCTTGCTCTGCTGTTCACCTCCCTGGCACCACCAGTGTCAGCCGAAGGGGAATTTCCCCTGTACGTTGTCATTGAGGACAATGTTCACTTCTGGGAATCCGTCTACGAAACGTACTCCTCCACCCAGGGCATCCTCCATGATAACAAAAAACTCAACAGGATATACGCCATCATTGACCTGGTTCCCCGGGAGACCCCCGGTTCAGGCAAAATAAATCGGGAGCTGGTCAAACTGGCACGGCTACGTTACAAGGGCATCCTTACTCGACTCGGAGCAGGTGAACCGCCAACAACCAGAGAGGAAAAAAAAGTGGCGGCACTTTTCAAGGAAGAGGATACCCAGGAGTACCTCCGGGCCAGAGAAGGTATCCGCCTTCAGGTGGGTCAACGAGACCGTTTCCATGACGGCGTCATCCGCTCGGGCAAATATCTTGCTGATATCAAAAAAATCTTCACCTCCATGCAATTACCTGTCGAGCTCGCCTACCTGCCACATGTGGAGTCTTCTTTCAACCCCTCGGCTAAAAGCAAGGCCGGAGCGGTCGGCATCTGGCAGTTTACTAGAGGGACGGGACAAAAATATCTGCGGATTGATGACATCGTCGATGAACGTTATGATCCCCTGCTGGCCACTCAGGCTGCCGCCAAGCTCCTCAAGACCAATTATGAACGACTGAAGACCTGGCCCTTTGCGCTCACCGCCTATAACTACGGTCGTTCCGGGATGGTACGGGCCGTCCGCGAGCACACCACATACACTAATATTTTCAACAACCACAGAAGAGGCCACTTCAAATTTGCCGCACGCAATTTTTACGCCGAATTTCTCGCCGCCATAAAGGTTGCCAAACGCATGGAAAAAGATCCTAGCACTGTTCTCGCTCGACCGGAAAAGACCATCACGTGGCAGCTTCCCGGTTTTGCCTCCCTGAAAAATCTTTCCCTGCATTTTGGCATCTCCAGCAAGGACCTCGCCCATTTTAATCCAGCCTTACTGGCCCCGGTACTCACCGGGAAAAAACTCGTCCCCCGCGGCTACCAGCTACGGCTGCCAGCTACAGCAGAAGTCCTCCAATACATTGAAACCATAGATAAAAAATTATTCAGCGATACCCAGTTATCCGGACGGTATCACAGGGTACGCCGCGGAGAGACAGCAGGCAACATCGCCAAAAAACACAAAGTCCGCCTCGCTGATCTCAAACGGGTCAACAACCTGGATAGACAATCCACCATCCGCATCGGCCAAAAATTACTTATCCCTGAAAAAAAATCAGGTATACTGACCTTACGAAAACAGGCGAAAAAAACCATTCCCCCTCAATGAAAAGCTTTCACTATGGACATTTCCAAGACACTTGCTGAACTCAAAAAACGACCAGATTTCAACGAACATGTTGGCATGGTTCTCATCCATAACGGCACCGTCAGGGCCTGGTCGCGCAGGGATCACTGCCAGGTCTCAGCCCTGGAGGTTACAGTAGACGAAAACCGGCTTGAGGCTTTGCGCCGTGAATACCTTAAAAAACCAGGTATTTACGAGATTCTCATAGAAGCGGCTTCAGGACGATTTCACCCCGGAGACGACCTCCTGTTTATCATCGTCGCCGGTGATCTGCGTGAACATCTGCATCCGGTCCTGGCCGAATTACTGAACCGGGTCAAGGCTGAGGCCATCCGCAAACACGAGATCTCCGCATAGCTGCAGAGAACAGGAGAAATCCCATGGATCAGGCATGTTCCCTGATCGAAAGCTTCAAGCAGACCAAACCATTACCTTCAACGGTCAGGCAACTGATCAGGCTACTCAACGACGCAAACTCGACGCTGCAGGATTTTGAAAAGGTCATTCGCATCGACCCTCTTCTTGTCAGCCGCTTGCTGACCCTGGTGAACAGCAGCTTTTTCGGCCTGAAACATGAGGTGGACTCCATCTCGCGCGCTGTCGCTCTTTTGGGAACGAACAGCGTACACAATATCGCGATAACAGGCGCCATCCAGGATATGCTCAAACCCTTTGATACTGCTGAGGGTTTTTCCACAGAAGTACTCTGGCTGCACAGTTCTGCCTCGGCGGTCTGCTGTAAAATGATTGCTGAACGAATCTTCGCCTTGAACGGAGACAAGCTGTATCTATCTGGTATTCTTCATAATATAGGACTTATTGTCCAATGGCAGACAGCCCGTGCCAAGTTCCTCCAAATGTATGAGAGGCTGACGACCAAAGGCCCCGGGATACTTGAGCTGGAGCAGGAGATATTCGGCGTCGATCATTGCAGGATTGGGTCTCTGCTCACCAGGGAATGGTCGATTCTCCCCTCTATAACCAGGGCTATCCGTGATTATCACCTTCAAAACAATAATATCATCCCTTCGTCAACCACCGGTATACTCCAGCTCAGCGAGTACATTATCGGTCAATTGGGCTTTTTCATAAAAAAAGATGTCCCCATCAGACTGTCACCTTCTCTTTCTGCTCACATTAAAAAAAATATTGAGGAATATAGAGCTGTTGCGGATGATTTATCCGAAGAAATAGCCGAAACCCAACAACTTTATACCCCCTGAGGCTTCCATGGTCCTCAATGCACTTTTTGCCGACCTCAATGACCCTCAACAGGAACTGATCTCCTTTCTCAGGCAACTTGAACAGGAGACCGACAATATTCTTTTTCTGATCCTGGGTAACACCGGTCACCATGTTATCTCTCCCGGTTACCCGCTGAATGTCGAGGTAGCGGCCACCCATATCCAGGAGCAACTGGAAACCAGTTCTGAACGCTGTTTTCAGGTCAATGGACGGCAATTCTTCCTGCAGGCGGTCCCTGATCTGAACTGCACCCTGCTGGCAACCTCCAAAAACAACAATTCCACGGAAACCGCTGCATGGATGGCGGCAACGGTTTCCCTTGCCTCACGCTTGATCCTTGCCCATCGGGAAAACGAGGAGACCATTAACCGACTGCGCATCCTTAAAAAACAGTTTGACCGCAAGACTACTGTCCTGGAAAAGAAATTCCAGGATATCACCGCGGAAAACAAGCAGAACCACCTTAACCTTCAGGAACAACAACGTAATCACTCAGAAATACTAAAAAAAGAAATAAGAACTCGAACGACTGAACTCCTCCAGGCAAAAAAGGCAGCTGAGGCAGCCAACGTCGCCAAGGGAGAATTTCTTGCCTCCATGAGTCATGAAATACGTACGCCAATGAACGGTATCATCGGCTTTACCGAAATGCTCCTCAAAAGTCAGCTTGACGAAGAACAGACGAAGTTCACCAAAACCATACAACGTAGTGCCGAAGCTCTCCTCTCGCTGATCAATGATATCCTCGACTTCTCCAAGGTAGAAGCAGGTCATCTGGAGCTGGAGTGTATTGACTTCGACCCTGAAACCACCGCACAGGATGTCTGTGACTTGATTCTCCCCAAGCTCCTCAATCGCCCCATTGAGATACTTTGCCGTATTGACCAACGGTTACCCGCCAATGTCAAGGGAGATCCCGGTCGCTACCGACAGGTCCTGGTCAACCTTCTCGGTAATGCCTCAAAATTCATCGAAAAAGGTGAGATCGAGCTTGCACTTATGGTCGAGGAAGAAACTGAGGGAACCCTCACTCTCCACACCACTGTCCGTGACACCGGCATTGGCATTCCTGAGGCAAAACTGGAATCAATCTTCAAGACTTTCACCCAGGCTGATGGCTCGACCACCAGACAATACGGGGGTACCGGGTTAGGACTCTCCATCTGCCGTAACATAGCGAGATGCATGGACGGTAACGTCTGGGCAGAAAGCTCCCCGGGGCAAGGTTCTATCTTTCACTTCACGGCTGTCATGAAAAAGTCGAAAAAACAGCTGGTGAAACAGTTCACTCGAGTCTCCCTGGAGGGCAAGCATATCCTGGTGGTGGATGATAACCAGACAAATGTAAGCATCCTTCAACATCTTCTCGAAAATGCCGGGCTTCGAGTAACTGCCTTGGGAAACTCTGCCGAAATACGCAGGGTTGTGGAGGACAGCATCAACAAAGATACACCTTTTGACCTGGCCATCGTCGATATCCAGATGCCTACGCCAAACGGGTACGAGCTCGCCTCCATATTGCACAACGAGCTTGAGACAACCCAACATCTTCCACTCCTGGCCTATACCAACTCGCCTGATCAGAACCCCCAACGCTTTAAGGAGGCAGGCTTTAACGCTGTCCTTACCAAACCGGTGTACCGAGAGCCCCTCTTTACAACGCTGGACAATCTCCTTGATAAAACACGCCAGGCAGGCTCGACAGAAAACGCAGAGGGACTCCTTATCACCCAGTACGGTACGCGCGAAGAGATAAAACAATCTGCGCGCATCCTCGTCGCCGAGGACAACCCGGTTAATCAGAAGCTAGCTTCTATGATTCTCAAAAAAGCAGGTTATACTGTAGAGATAGCCGACAACGGCCGTGAAGCTGTTGAGATGTACACAACAGCACCTGAGCGTTTTGACCTGGTTTTTATGGATATCCAGATGCCAGAAATGGATGGATTGCAGGCAACTCGTGAACTACGCCGTCAGGGCTATCAAAAAATCCCCATTATTGCCATGACAGCTAATGCCATGAAAGGTGACAGAGAAATTTGCCTCACATCGGGTATGAACGACTACATCAGCAAACCGGTCAAACGAGAAGTTGTCTGTGCGATTATCGAAAAGTGGCTCTTTGACCAATTGAACCAAAAAAACAACAGCCACTAGACCATAACAAGACGAGCACTAGCCCTTCGGGCGAGAGGCAAGCCAAGGGGGTGATTCACCACAGCGATCGAGGCAGTCAATATCTGTCGATTCGCTATAGGGAAAGACTTGCTGAGGCGGGTTTTGCTACGTCAGTTGGCAGTGTCGGTGATTCTTGTGACAATGCCATGACTGAGACGATTAACGGCTTAGAGTAAGCTGAGGTGATTGACAAAAGCGGCCCATGGAAGGGTTCAGAGGACGTTGAAGATGCAACACTGAATGGGGGTTGACTGGTTTAACCAGCACCGGATTCTCGAACCCATTGGCGATGTTGTATTATACGAATGCTGAGGACGCGGTTGCATGACTCAGACAACATACTCTCCTATAAACTCGGGGTGGTTCACTCTTATGCTGCAGGGACTTGGGACAGGAAATGCAGAGTTATTGTCAAAGCAGAACACAGTCGAAGAGGTAACAATCCTCGTTATGTTATCACCAACTTACCCGGCAACGAGCAGGAACTTTATGATAATCCCTATTGTGCCCGAGGAGACATGGACAACCGCATCACAGAACAGCAACTCTACCTGTTCGCTGACGGCACCAGTTGTCACCACTGGTAGCCAAACCAGTTCCGACTATTATTATCCAGTATTACTTATGTGTTAATGGAATCCATTCGACGTCTATGCTTGGTAGGTACTGATCTGGCTCATGGCCAGGTTAACACAATCAGGCTGAAACTGCCTAAGGTAGGTACAATCACTATACGCAATACAAGAAGAATACAAATTCTTTTAAAGAAGAGTTAGAGTTTACAATGAAAATTCAAGGCATTAGTCATATCACTTTCGTTGTGAAAAATCTTGAGCGCATGGCAATGTTCCTTTGCGAAGGGCTGGGTGCAAAAGAGGTTTACGACAGCAATACGAATTTTTTTTCGGTATCCAGAGAAAAATTTTTTCTCCTTGGAAGTATTTGGATTGCGGCTATGGAGGGAGATTCTCCTCATGAGAGAACGTACAGTCATCTGGCGTTAAAAATAAATGATACTGATCTCAACAAATACAAAGAGCAACTAAAAGCTATTGGTGTCGAAATAAAACCACCTCGGTGCAGGGTAGAAGGGGAAGGGCAGTCATTATATTTTTATGATTTTGATAATCATTTGTTTGAACTACACACGGGCACATTGGAACAACGGCTTGAGAGATATTTAAGCTGAATTCTAACAAGCCGCTGCGAGGCTTACTCCTGGATAATGAGCATAGGAGCGTTGCCCCGGCGTGAAGATACAAAACGGGAGCCATAGCAGAGATGCGCTCCCAGATCATAAAAAACAGTTTTCAACTAGAATCAAAGAATGCTTCAACAAGCCGATAGTGAAACAACAACGCATAGAGCAGAGAAAAAATGGCGGAGGGGGTGGGATTCGAACCCACGGTACTCTCGTACACACGCGTTCCAGGCGTGCACCTTCAGCCGCTCGGTCACCCCTCCCTCTGTTCCTGCAGAAGCAGACGCTACGATAATGTGGGCCTTGTTTGTAAACTGTGCCGCTCTTTTTTACAACGAAAAAATGCGCGGGGAACTGTTCTGGAACTACACCTGCGGTGCTATGGCTGCCCCTGTCGCCGCTCCCTGAAAAATGCCTGCAGCAGTTCCGCACAGGCCATACCCTCGACACCGGAGGTTACCGTAAAGATATGATTGAGCCGGCTGTCCCGGCCAATGTTCATCAGGGAATGAACCGCGCCGGTCTTGGGGTCAGCTGTCCCATACACCAACCTGCTGATCCGGGCATGCACCATGGCCCCGGCACACATGGCGCACGGCTCCAGGGTGACATACAGCATGGCACCTGGCAGCCGATAATTCCCTACCCGCATACAGGCCTCACGGAGAGCTTGCATCTCTGCATGGCCAGTAGGATCATGGTTGCTGATACAGGCGTTGCCGGCTCCTGCAAGCACTTCACCACGGTCGCTGACCACAACCGCCCCCACCGGCACTTCTCCATCTGCTGCGGCCCGGCGCGCATATTCGAGCGCTCTACGCATCATCTGCTGATCAAACACCACTTTTTCCAACGATGCTGTCCTTCCTCTCGGCTAAAAGTGGCAGCTTCCTGCCACCTGGTTGCTTTTTGTAAAAAATTGCCCTATAATTACAAAAAAGGTATTCAAATAACAAAAGTGAAACCATCCGTAAAATACAATCCATGCCCGAACAGAAACATATCGTTCTTGCCCACGAATGGCGCCCGGAATCCCGGGAGAATATCACAAAGGCACTGACGCACATCGCTGACATTACCTTTCATACAAGCCCCAAGTCCTTTCTTGAGGAGATGTACAAAAAAAACTTCGACATCATCTTCATGGAAATCGATGAGAAGGGCAACCCATTTAAGCTACTAAATAAAACGCTTTCTCACACCCCGAATACGCCTGTCATTATCACGAGTAAAAACGAAAAAGCAGAACTGGTGGTTGAAGCCATCAAACAGGGAGCCTATGATTTCATTGCCGCTCCCCTCTCTCCTGCCCGCATTCAACTCGTTGTTCAGCGTGCCCTGAAACAACGGGAACTGCAAAACGAGATCGACTACCTGCGTCGTAAGCAGGATATTGTCTATGATTTTGACAAAATCATCGCCCAAAGCCCGAGCTTCAAGGCCGTCATCGCCAGCCTGCGCAAGTTCGCCGCGACCGACGCCACCATCCTCATAACTGGAACCACTGGAACCGGGAAAAGTTTTCTTTCCGGCTCCATCCACTATAATTCACCAAGACGGCAAAAGCCCTTTATCAAGATCAACTGCGCGAACATCCCTGAATCTCTTTTGGAAAGCGAGCTATTCGGCCATGAAAAGGGGGCATTCACCGGTGCGGACAAACAGCGCATAGGTCGCTTTGAACAGGCAAATGGTGGCACCATTTTCCTTGATGAGATCGGCGAAATTTCCATGGAACTCCAGACAAAGCTACTCCGAGTTATCGAGGAAAAATCCTTTGAGCGGGTTGGTGGCAACACCACTATTCAGGTTGATGTACGGATCATCGCCGCCACCAACAAGGATCTGCCCCGCCAGATCCAGACCGGTAATTTCCGTGAAGATCTCTACTACCGGATAAATGTTTTGCCCATTCAGTTGCCACCGCTCAACGAGCGGCCCGATTGTCTGGAACCGCTTTCCATGTTGTTACTGCGCCGGTCTGCCCAGTCCATGAAAAAACAGGTTACAGGTTTCACCCCCAACGCACTGGCCCGTATCAAAAGTTATCACTGGCCGGGCAACATCCGCCAGCTGTCCAACACCATTGAACGGGCAGTGATCCTCGAAGACAATCACCTGATCTCCTCGGCATCCATCCAGATTCCTGATCTGCAGAAGCAGGCAATTTCCACTGGCATGGTAACAGAACCGCTCATAACCCATGAGCGGGAGTTGATACTCCACGCCCTGGAGGAGAACCTGTGGGTGCAAAAAAACGCGGCCTTTTCACTGGGCATCAGTCCGCGAGCCTTGAACTACAAGATCAACAAGTTTGGCATTACCCACCCTAACTGGCGCAAGAACAGCTGAGGCTCTTCGCCGCTGTTCTCCACGCGTCACCTTCACTGTACACTGTACACCGGCAACTCAATGCAGGGCGTTGCCAGTGGAGCTCATGGTCAGGTTACCGTCCTTGACTCCCCGAAGTGCCATCAGCTGTTCGGCAAGCTCTTCCACCTTGCGAGCATTGCCTTTGACAATGGTTACCTCAAGGCAGTTGTGATGATCCATATGAACATGGGTTGTCGAAGTGATCTGCTGGTAATACCTGTGCTGCAGCTCGGTGATCCGCTCCTGCAACTGGGCCTGGTGATGATTGAACACCAGGGTTACCACTCCGACGACTTCACCGTCACGGTCCCACTCCTCTTCGACAATTTTTTTTCTGATCAAGTCACGCACCGCCTCGGAGCGGTTGGTATAGCCTTTCTGCTGGACATACCCGTCAAATTTCTTGAGGAGATCGGCGTCCAACGAGATGGAGAAACGTCTGAGCATGGTCGTTCTCCTCAGGTTTTCTTTTCGATTTCTTCTATTTTTTGCAGCAGATCCTCTGCCTCTGTTTGCCGCTTTCCGGGCAAGTTCGCCTCTGCTACGACCTGTTGCAAAGCCTTTTTCGCCTGTTGTATCTTCCCAGTATACAGGTAGTACTTGGCCAGATAAAACCTGCTTTCCCCGGCCCTGCCTAGCCTCGCAGTAATGCGTCCCAGCTCAAAGTAAGCCTGGGAAAAATCCGGCTGGTTTGTCGCCACCTCAAGCAGGTATGGCTCCGCCTCCTCCATGTTCCCCTGAAAAATCAAGGTCCGTCCCAGCTCAAAGGCAGCATACATCGAGGTCGGATCTCGGTACACCGCTTCCCGTAACAGTTGTAATGCCTCCTTGTTTTTTCCGATGTTGCGCAGCAGCACTGCCCGATCCACCAGCAGAATGCGACGGTCCGGGTAGGCCTGTTCCACCTTATCAAAATGGACCATAGCCCCTGCATAATTACGCTCCTGGGCATCAAGCAGGGCCAGGCCGTAATGTGCCATCACCTCCTGCTCTTTGCTGGCCCCTCGCGAGAGATTGAGTACACAGAGCTCCCGCAGCTGTGCCGGGTCTCTGCTCACGGCCATGATACGGTACTTAAAGCGGAGAAAGGCAAAATTATCGGTTGGAGCAAACTGCTGCGGGTTTGCCTGGTCAAGGTCCAACAAGGACTCGATATAATCGAGACGAACCTCTGGCTGGGGATGCGTCAGGAGATACTGGGGCAGCTCACTTAAGGAATAACGGGTAATGCGTCGCATGGTGCCAAGCATGCCTGTCAGTGCTTCGGGGTTGCGTCCCATGGCCCGCATCCACTCATAGCTGAGTCGGTCAGCCTGTTCTTCGTCGGCGCGGCTGTACTGCAGATTGATGGTGGCGCCAGCTGCGAGGGAACCTGCCAGGAGGCCCTGGGACAGTGCTGGAACCCCAAGCGCTATACCGGCAATACCAAGGGCTGTGGTAATGGCGTTGATCTTGCCGCTCTTGTCAATTCGTCCGGCAATATGACGACTGACCACGTGGCCGATCTCATGGGCGAGAACGCCCACCAGTTCGTCCTCGTTTCTCATCTGCTCGATCAGCCCTGTATAAAAAAACACCAGTCCGGCCGGGGCGGCAAAGGCGTTAAACTGGTCGCTTTTCACCACGTAAAAATGATAGTCAAAATTGGTCACCCCGACCACGCCCAGGACCTGGGCACCAAGGTCATTGATATAGGCGGTGATATCGGGAGCATCGACAAGGTCAAATTCAGCACGCACAGAAAAAAGTAACTTTTCGCCGATTTTTCGTTCCTCACCGATACTGAGTGCCGTAGACTCGGTCACAGGAGCCAGGACCATCACCAAACAAAGCAATGGCCAGAGCAATAGCCCAGCCAACTTCTGCCTCACCTGGCGGCCATAACCACTGGAGTGCATGTTCTTTTCTGTTATCATAAAAGCCCGTTAGTTTCGTTCACAGCCTACTGGCTTGCCGATGGCTGTTGGCCATTTCCATACCGTGTCTCCAGTGCACGAACAAGCAGTGAGCAAGGAAAAGTCAGCAGTAGGTACATCAGGGCAATGGTGAGCCATACTTCAATGGTCTGATAAGTCGAGGCCATCAGCTGGGTGCCCTGATAGGTGAGATCCTGGATAGAGATCACCGAAACGATGGCTGAGTCCTTGATCAGGGAGATAAACTGCCCGGCCAGGGGTGGCAAGGTCCGCCGGAAGGCCTGCGGCAGGATAATATGCCGTAGGGACTGTCCACGGCTGAGCCCCAGGGCATGAGCGGCCTCCCACTGGCCTCGCTCCACCGATTCAATACCGGCCCGTAATATTTCAGCAAAATAGGCCCCCTCAAAAAACGCCAGGGTCAGCACCGCCGAGAGAAAGGCCGACAGACTTCCTTCACGACCAAAACAGAGGGTGCACAGCCAGGCAGGCCAACCCCTGAGGTTGCTGGCCCGGCCATCAAGATCCAGGAGCGGAATCACCTGATCGGCAAGAAAGAAGTAAAACAGAAAGATGATTACCAGCGGCGGCAGGTTGCGCAGCAGCTCAATGTAGCTCACCGCCATCAGCCTGAAGTAGAGGCGTCGACCACAGCGGCCGAGGGCGATCATCAGGCCGATCGTCAGGGCGAGGATCCCTGACCACAGGCTCAGGCGGATTGTGGTAACAAGCCCGTGAACGAGATAGTTGCTCTTCCAGGAACCACTGACCTCATCAAAGCGGAAGAGATACCGGGGGATGAGGTCCCATTTCCAGTTGTAGTCAAGGGTTACAAATACCCTGACGGCCAACCAGAATATCGCGGCCCCGATCGCGATGATCAGGGCAACGTCGAGGATGCCCGGGCCTCTTCTGGTATGCCACATTGCCACTGTTACCGTTCAAGCAATCGATTTATTTGATGCGATTTTTCCACTCGGTAGACTCAAACCAGTAGGCATATCGCTCGTCAATCCAGCCCTTGCTGGTGACGGTTTCGATCCAGTTATTGAAAAAATTAAGGGTATCAGGATCACCCTTGCGGACACCGAAGCAGATGGGCTCCCTGTTCAGCTGTTCACTGAAGCTTTTCAGGGTTTCCGGGGCATCAGCTGCCATATGATTGGGCAGGGGCTGTGAGCTGACCATTGCCATCACCCGCCCGTTTTTAACCTCCTGCACGGCAGCGGGTTCATCGTCAAACAGCCGGATCGTTGCCGCGGGAAATTCTTTCTTGGCGGCGATTGCGGCGGTGGAACCGAGCCGGGCAGCAATAGTGACCCCCGGCTTATTGAAGTCGGCAAGGGCGAGGCCTTCGGTCAGTTTTCTGTTCGCCAGCACCCCTTGACTGGTGTAGTAATAGGGCCGGGTGAAGTTGATCTTCATGTTCCGTTTGGGATTCACGGACATCCCGCCAATAATCACGTCAAACTTGCCGCTGATGAGCGCAGGAATGATTCCCGACCATTTTGTTGGCACAAACTCCACCGCTATGCCCATATCCTCGGCAAGCTGTTGGGCGACATCAATCTCAAAGCCCACCAGTTTGCCATTTTTATCCTTCATTGCCCAGGGAACAAAGACATCCATCCCTACCCTGATCTTTCCCCGTTTGATGATCTGCTCAATGGTGCTCGACTCGACGAGCTGCCGCTGTATGTCCTGGGCCTGCGCCCAGGCAGCAACGATCAGTAAAAACAGCAGCACCAGCACCATCCTTTTCTTTTGCAGTTTCATTACCCGATATCCTCCTGTAAAATTGATAAAAAATGCCATCCGTAGCAAGACGCTACCACTTCAATGCCACTGTGCCTCAAAGAATCTGCCTGAGAAAATCCCTGCTGCGTTGCTGCCGGGGAGCATCAAAAAAGACCTCTGCCGCCGCCTCTTCCACAAGGCTTCCATGTTCCATGAAGATCACCCGGTCACTGACCTCGCGGGCAAACCCCATCTCATGGGTCACCACCACCATGGTCATACCCTCGGCAGCCAGGGCACGCATCACGTCGAGAACCTCACCGATCATCTCTGGGTCCAGGGCACTGGTGGCCTCATCAAAGAGCATTACCTTGGGCATCAGTGCCAGGGCTCTGGCAATGGCCACCCGCTGCTGCTGGCCGCCACTGAGCTCATGGGGGTAGCTGGCAGCCTTGTCAGCCAGCCCGACCTTGTCAAGAAGCTCCATGGTGCAGCTGGCTGCCTCACTCCTGTTTTTGCGTCGAACCAGTCGCTGGGCCAGATTGATATTATCCCGGACCCTGAGATGAGGGAACAGGTTGAAACTCTGGAAGACCATTCCCACCTCCCGACGGATCTCATCGCGGTTGTGCTGACGGTGGTCAAGGGGAATGGTGTCAACAATGATCTCGCCGCTGTCCACCTCTTCGAGTCCGTTCAGACAGCGCAGAAAGGTTGACTTACCTGAACCGGAAGGACCGATAACAACCAGGACCTCACCCCGATGCACCTTGGCTGAAAAACGATCCAGCGCCACCACCCCACCATTAAACACCTTACACAGGTCGTTGGCGATAATAATTGGTTCAGTCATGCGTACCGCGCCCCCTCTCTCAACCAGATCAGCGGACAACATCAACCTCTCCGAAGCGTTGCTCGAGAAGCGCCACTCCTCCACTCAGGCAAAGTGTCAGCATCAGATACAGGGCTGCCACGGAAAACCAGACTTCAAAGGTCAAAAAGGTCTCGGCAATGATGGTCCGACCTTCCATGGTCAAATCGTAGACAGCGATGGTGCTCACCAGTGCCGAATCCTTGATAAGCGAGATGGCCTGACTGGTCAACGGCGGCAGTACCCTTTTGATGGCCTGGGGCAGAATAACGGTGCGGTAGGTATCAAACCGACTGAGACCAAGGCTGTAGGCCGCCTCCCATTGCCCGCGCTGCAGCGAGACAATACCGGCACGGATGATCTCACAGGCATAGGCACCCTCAAACAGGCTCAGGGCAAGCACGGCCGTGGCAAACCGGCCGATATCAAGGATCGGCGCCATCACAAAGTAGAGAAAAAAGATGTGTACCAGCAGCGGCGTGTTACGGATGCTCTCGACATATACTGCAGCCAGTGTCCTGGCCACCGGCGAACCAGACAGGCGCAACAGTGCCGAAATCAGGCCGATGGCTGCCGCCAGCAGGAGACTTGTCCCAGTAATTTTAAGGGTAACCACAAGCCCGCGCACCAGTGGTCCAGCACGAAAACCTCCGGCGTCAAAGCTCCCCAAAAAACCGGGAATCTGGTGCCAGTGCCAGCTGTAGCCCAACTGTTCACTGCCGTTGAGCACAAGCCAGATCAGCCCGAGCCAGGAGAGACAGAACAGCAGTATGTCTAAGAGACGCCGGTAGTGTCTGGTCATACTCGCATGCAGTGGTCTTGGGTTGTGGCTCTTGCTCTATCGGCCGGAGGTAAGGAGCGGCTTCCTGTTGTCAGGAGTTCTTGAATTATTCGATTTTTCACTCAATATCAAGGCATGCAGGCACTTTTATCAACAGCAATCAGGCAATGATAAGGGGAGACAAGAGTGCGCATACCGTAGCGTCAGGCTGAAAAAGCAGCTTTTACGATTTCTTTTACTCCAGGTTTGCCAGGGTGTCACGCGGAATACTCCTTCGTCCGAGAGGAGGGATGACAACAGAGCGATCAGAGAGATTTTTCCGCCAGTGGCTTGCCCGTAGAGCCTGACTGCACTACAGTGTTCTCACCAGCTCATGAACACTCTCCTGCACATAGACAACCTTTCAATTTACCTGCCGGTTCCTGAAAATACCGAACAGCAGCACTGTGTCGTAGATGCGATTGAGCTCAAAGTGGACAGGGGTTCAACCCACGCCCTGGTTGGCGAATCAGGTTCCGGCAAGACCGTGACCGCTCTCACCGTCCTCAGGCTCCTGGAAACTGTCAGCAATCAGCGAACCACCGGCCGCATCCTCTTTGACGGCTGTGATATCCTGGACATGACAGACACCCAGCTCCGCAACCTTCGGGGCAACCGGATTGCCATGATCTTTCAGGAGCCCATGACCTCCATGAATCCGGTGTACTCCATCGGCCACCAGCTCATGGAATCCCTGACCCTGCACCAGCAGATGGATCGTCGTCAGGCGGTCAGAGCGGCCCTGGCTCTGCTGGAGCGTACGGGGATCAGCGACCCGCAGCATCGACTCAGTGCCTATCCGCATCAGCTCTCCGGCGGCCAGCGCCAGCGGGTGATGATTGCCATGGCCTTGGCCTGTCGCCCGGCATTACTCATAGCCGATGAACCCACCACTGCCCTCGACGTAACAATCCAAAACCAGATCCTGGAGCTGATTGCTGACATCCAGGCAGAGTATGGCATGGCGGTCTTGCTCATCACCCACGATCTTCACCTGGTGCGGCAGATGGCAGACACGCTCTCCATCATGTGCAAAGGGCGTATTGTCGAGCAGGGAAAGGCCAGTACTATTTTCACCCGACCGGACACCCCCTACACCCTGAGGTTGCTGCAGTCGCTACCTGGAGATCTTCCCCCCTCCCGGCAGGGTCAGGTTCCCCTGCTGACAGGCAAGAATATTCGCTGCACCTTCCGGCTCCCCGGGAAAGACAGTCTCTTGGGTTGTCGTAACAGAGTGCTCCATGCCGTGAACAATGTCGATTTACAACTCATGCGGGGTACCACCACTGGCCTGGTAGGAGAGTCAGGTTCGGGAAAATCGACGCTGGCCCTGTGCCTGCTGCGCCTGGTAAAAAGTACCGGGTCCATCACCTTGCATGACCAAAAGGGCGACATAGAACTCACCAGGCTTGCTCCCGGTGCCCTGCGGCCGCTACGCCGGGAGCTCCAGATTGTCTTTCAGGACCCCTTCTCCTCCCTTTCGCCACGAATGACCGTGGGAAACATCATCGGTGAAGGTCTGGATGTACACCAGCTCTCCCCGGATATTGGCCAGCAGACACAGCAGGTGGCCGCGGCTCTTGCTGAAGTCGAGCTTGACCCAGCCATGGCCAGCAGGTATCCCCATGAGTTTTCCGGGGGACAACGCCAGCGGATTGCCATTGCCCGGGCCCTTGTGCTCAAGCCAAAGCTGCTTATTCTCGATGAACCGACCAGTGCACTTGATGTCACTGTTCAGGCGCAGATCCTCACCCTCCTGCAGAGGCTGCAAAAACGCCATAAAATGACGCTCCTCTTCATCACGCACGACCTGCGGGTTGTCCGCTCTTTTGCCGACAGCGTCGTGGTGATGCAGCACGGGCGTATTGTTGAACAGGGATTGGCTGCTGCGGTATTTGCCAGACCTCGGCAGCCGTATACACAAAAACTCTTTGCCGCGGCATTCAGCCGCGAATAAAAAGGAGGCGCCATGCATACCGCTGTCTTTCATATTGACCTTGAACAGGAAGAACGCCTGCGTATTGGACTCAACAATGTAACCAATCTGCTGAAGGCCCTTGACGGCGCCCCGGCGGACCTGGTTATGATCTTCAACGGTCCGGGTGCCAAACTCCTTGTGGGCGAACATATTCAGGGGTTTCTTGAGCAGATCACCGCCCTGCAAGGTCTCGGTGTTGCCTTCAAGGTCTGCAGGAACGCCCTAGAGGCGGCAGCAATCGCTGACAATCAGATTCCCTCCGGTTTCACGGTCGTGCCTGCCAGTATTGTCACCCTGATAGAGCTGCAGCAGAAAGGATACGCCTACATCAAGCCCTGATGGACAACACCCCCTTAACTCCCGAATTTCTCGCCTCGGTCAACCATGGACCAGGTATCTATCAGATGCTGAGCCGGACCGAAGTACTCTATGTGGGCAAGGCCAAAGATCTGCGCAAGCGGCTTGCCCAGTACGCCCATTACAAAGGACCGCCACAGTCGAAAACGGCTGTAATGCTCAGTCATGTCAAGCGGGTGGAAACCATCCTTACCACCACCGAGAAGGAGGCTCTGATCCTTGAGGCCTCACTGATCAAGAAACATCGCCCCCGCTACAATGTCATCCTTCGTGATGACAAGAATTATCCCCTCATCAAGGTAACGGTCAAGGAAGAGTGGCCAAGGGTCGTGGTCACTCGTCGACGGATCCGAGACGGCAGCAGGTATTTCGGGCCCTACGCCTCAACCGCAGCAATGCGCATTACCCTGAAACTGCTGCACTCAAGATTTCCGCTCAGGCGCTGTCCCACGGTCCGGCAGCGTTCCCGGCCCTGCCTCAATTATCAGATTGGCCAGTGTCTGGCGCCCTGCGCCGGCAAGGTGAACCGCGCCGAGTACCTGGCCATGGTCGAGCAGGTACTGCTCATCCTCGAAGGCCGCAGCAAAGAGCTGGTTGAGCAGCTCAAAGACCAGATGACCAGGGCATCCATGGCCCTGAAATTCGAGGAGGCCGCCAAATTGCGCGATCAGCTTGCCGCGCTTGAACGGACCCTTGAACGGCAGATGGTTGTCGATGAGCACCGCATTGATCAGGATATTTTTGGCCTGCACCGCCAGGGCGCTGCTGTAGGTATCAGCCTACTATTTATCCGCAGCGGTATGATCAGTGGCGCCCAGAGCTTTTTCCTGGCCGATCCCTTGGGTGAGGATGAAGCCATTCTCACCCAGGTGCTGGTGCAGTACTATTCTGAACTACGCCAACCTCCCAGACGACTGCTCCTGCCCTTTGGCATCGAAGATATCGACCTGGTGACCGAGCGACTGGCCGAACTTCGTGGCAATTCTCTGGATATCCATGTCCCCCAGCGGGGAAAGAACATGCAGTTGATGCAGATGGCCGCTGACAATGCCGCAACAATCTTTGCAGAGCAGGAGAAAAAAAACAAGGCATGGCAGACCCTGAAAAAGGCGCTGCACAATGCCCTACGGCTCAGCAGACCTCCCGAGGTCATCGAGTGTCTTGATATCTCCAACACCTCTGGCAGGCTGGCGGTGGGATCGCTGGTCTGTTTTCAACAGGGAGAAAAGACACCGGAACGTTTTCGTCATTACCGCATTCAGGAAAAAGAGGAACCTGATGACTATGCTATGATGCGCGAAGTACTGACCCGGCGTCTGCAAACCGGCCTGAAAAAAAACAATCTTCCTGATCTGTTACTGCTCGACGGCGGCAAGGGGCAGTTGAGTGTCGGGGTCCAGGTACTGAGGTCTTTTGACCTGCTCAACCGTATCGATCTCGCCGCCATCGCCAAGGAAAAGCAGGATGAAGGGGAAAAGCTTTTCCGCCCCGGCAGAAAGAACCCCCTCCTCCTTGCGCCACATTCCCCGGTGTTACTGTACCTGATGCGAATCCGGGATGAATCGCATCGATTTGGTATCACCTTTCACCGCAGATTGCGTACTACGACCAGCCTGCACTCTCGACTCGACAATCTTACAGGTATCGGCAGTAAACGAAAGGCTGCCCTGCTCAAATATATGGGCAGCGTACAGCGTATCCTTACGGCGACACCAGAGGAACTCGCAACAGCGCCGGGCATCGGCCCGGTTCTGGCCGCCTCTCTCCATCGTCAACTGCATTCCCCTGACGCCCCCAGGCCCGCTGTCAAACAAACAGGGCCTACAACGGGTAGCTCTTCACTGAGAAAATAATAAGTTCATATATGTTATTTAGATAGCAAGTTTTCTTTCAGGTAACTTTCAGCATTTTTTATGATTTTTATCTTTGCTTGCGAGAATGAACACTGTATACAAAAGAATTAACCCTCTCACACGCTTTTTTGTTCGGACCGGTTCGTCGACGATGTCATCTCAACCAGGGGAAATCTGTGTTGCCAATATATCGCAACTCCGTTCCTTTATCAGGAAAGTTAACACGCAGCCTGCTGCTGCTCCTGTCCCTTTTTGCCCTGGCCGTCACCTGTATTCTCCTTAAGGTTAACTCAACCTTGCATTCCCAACGCTGGCTCCAGGAACAGACCCGCTCGATGGATGAACTGGCCCAACTGGTGGAGACAACCGCAACAACATCCCAGCAGCAGCTCCTTGAAGGCTCGGTTAATTTCCTCTATGGCACTGCAGATCTTTTCTACAGTTATTTGCTGAACGGGCAGCTAACCGAACAGGAGGCCAAGGCCGAGGTCCTCAAGGTGGTAAAGGCGGTAAACCATAACAGTACGGTCCAACTCTGCATCCTTGGTCAATCAGCGACAGGTATCTCTCCTGCCCTCCCCGATACCAGGGTAGCACGACTGATTCGTCAACATAACCTTTCGCAACTGGCCACTCCGGAGCCAAGGTATCTGGAGCTAGAGGGGCATGCGCAACAGACTGGCACACCGCAGTTTTTTGCCGTATATCAACGCCACTTCCCCTGCTGGGAATGGAACATTGCCGGCGCAATGGATATGCAGCGCTTTGCTGCCGGTAACCTGGAGGATGTATTACGACGGTTTGCCGAAAGTACTCCCCTTGGCCCCAACGGCTTTGCCTTTATCCTGACTCCTGGTATGCCCCACCCCCGACAGAGCCTCAGCCTTGCATCCGGTCAAAATGAGCTTGAATTTGTTGCCAGGGAAATTTCCTTCAAAGAGGAGGGACGAGAGGTCTATCAATGGCCCCAGGACGAGATGCACGACCAAACAGACCGGGTTGTGCTTTTTCGCCGTCTACAAAAATTTGGCATCACTCTTGGCATTATCGTCAATGCAGAAATAGATCCCTGGGTTTCACACAGGGAAGCGCGCTCTTTCCTTGTCCCCATACTGCTCGCCTTTATTCTGGTGGGACTGGCTGGTTATTTGCTTTTCAGGTTTGTCCTGGCAAAACGGTTTGCCGTACTTGCAGAGAAATTTAAGACAACACCGGTTGAAGGGCTCAGGCTCACCGACCTCAACAGTAACGATGAGGCCGATGTGCTAGAATCAGTTTTTGAGCAGTTCCTTCTCTACCATCAACATCAGCGAAAGCTGATCAAGGAGAAGAAACAGGAGGTCAAAAAACTGGAAGCCCAGCTCAAGAACCAACAGGTCTCAAGCCGGGAAAATCTTGACAACCTCAGAGCAGAAATCACCTCGAAAAAAGTAGCGCATGAAAAGCTCAGTCATGAGGTTGCGACCCGCAAAAGTGCCGAGGTCTACCTGCAGTTGTTCAAAAACATCTTTGATTCAGCCAGCAGTGGTATCATGATTACCAACCCTGATGCCAAGATCCTTGCAGTCAATCAGGCGTTCACTACTCTTACCGGCTATAGTCAGGCCGAGGCCATAGGCCGGTCACCGAAAATGCTCAGTTCCGGCAGACATACACCAGACTTTTACAAGGAGATGTGGCAAACCCTCGTGAAAACTGGTCACTGGTCTGGAGAGGTGTGGAACCGCAAAAAAGATGGTGCCATATTCCCTGAATGGATGGCGATTAACTGCATCAGAGAAAAGACCGGTGAAATTTCCAACTATTGCTGCTTCATGCATGACATGACCGAGATCAAAAAAAAGGAACGGGTGATCTCATTCATGACCTTTCACGACGCCTTGACCAAACTGCCCAATCGTGACTCCCTAGAAATCCGTATGGCCGAAGCCATCTCCCAGGCCCAGCGCGCCGGCAAAATGCTCGCTGTCTGTTTTATTGATCTTGATAACTTCAAAAATATTAATGATTCGATGGGGCACGACAAAGGAGATAAGCTCCTGATCATGGTGGCAAAGCGGTTGCAGACGATGATCAGTGATGAAGACACCCTTTCGCGGCTCGGTGGCGACGAATTTATTATCCTTGCAGAAAACGTGAACAGTGAAAGTGAAATTTTTACGCTGGCCAGCCGCATCCTTGCATCATTGACCGACGCCTTTGAACTTAACTCCCGCAACCTGTACATCACGGCCTCCATCGGAATCTCCCTGTATCCCGATGACGGCGTCACCTGTCAGGAGTTGATCAAGAACGCCGACCTCGCCATGTATCGCGCCAAAAACGAGGGCCGCAACAAATGCGTCATGTTTACCTCGGAAATGAACGACAGGCTCAAACAGGACCTGCACATCGAAAGTGCCATTCGCACTGCCCTAGAAAACAAAGAGTTCATTACCTTCTATCAGCCAAAGGTCTGTACGCGTACGGAAAAGGTCA
The DNA here is from genome assembly GCA_002748735.1 of Desulfobulbus propionicus. GTDB lineage: Bacteria > Desulfobacterota > Desulfobulbia > Desulfobulbales > Desulfobulbaceae > Desulfobulbus_B > Desulfobulbus_B propionicus_A. Next base: position 58,075 of record PDTC01000020.1, read on the forward strand.
CTTCCATGGAGGCGCTAATTCGCTGGAAAATGGGAGAAACGTATATATCGCCTAATGAGTTTATCCCGGTGGCGGAAAAATCCGGACTCATCGACGAGATCGGTCTGTATGTTCTCAAGGAAACCTGCCAGTTTCTCACAAAACTCAAAAAATCAGGGTTGGACGTTCCCATCAGCCTCAACCTCTCACCCCGGACCTTCAACAATGATGAACTAGTTGAGACGATTAACGAAATTATTGATGCTTACCAGATAGGCTATCAGTCTATCGAGTTCGAGATCACTGAGACCACGGCCATGCAAGACGTCAAGCATACGATAAAAGTCATGCAACGCTTCCGCCAGCGGGGCATCAGTTTTGCTATTGACGATTTTGGCACAGGGTACAGCTCGTTAAGCTACCTCAACGTCATGCCGGTAAACACCCTGAAAATTGACAAACGCTTCATATCAGCAGACCAAGACAACTCCCGCGGTATTGTCTCAACCATTGTCGCAATTTCCCAGCAGATGGGGCTGAATGTAGTGGCTGAAGGTGTGGAAACTGAAGATCAACTGCAGTGGCTACGTAAAATTGGCTGTAACGAGATTCAAGGGTACTATTATTCCAAGCCGCTACATCCTAAACAAGCTCTACACTACCTGGAACACAATCGGTAAAACAAGAAAATAGTCTGCTTTCCGTTTTGCAAGCGGTGAGTAACTCAGACTTATGTATATCGTGTACTTTGTCGAGCCTGCGGCCCCCAAAAACTGGACAATGTGTTAAGCTATAAGTCAGACCAAATTCAGGAGGATCTGACAATGGGTAAAAAGCGTAAAACACACAGTCCTCAGTTCAAGGCAAAGGTTGCTTTAGCAGCCA
>PDTC01000021.1 GCA_002748735.1 Desulfobulbus propionicus
TGAAAGGCGTTCTCTTATTGATTTATTGAAGCCTCCTGACAGACAACCAACTGTTTCTCCTCAACTTTTGTTGTGGAGTCAACTATGAGACACCACTGATCTTTTTTAATTTCCAATAAATAAAAAGGGTAGGCAGCCTATCGATAATCCTGAAAATTGAACTAAACAGTATTTTTTGACATTATTGCAACTCACTCTAATTTTATTTATTTTTTAATTGCTACATCTACACTTCTTGCTGTTACGCCAGATGATATAATCCTAAATACATCTTGTCCCAATTTAATAACCATGGAAAAAGCAACCTTCCGGACGACCATGAACTACATCATCAATTGCATCAAAATCGAGAATCAATTCTTTAGGAGGTGTAAAAAATGACGCAATGAAACTATCGACCATAACTTCATGGATGGCGACAGCTTCTTTTCTTCCCATACTGTTTTCAAACCGGCAAAGAGTAGGTGAACGTGCCAAGGTTTGCTCCTTGTCAAAAGCTGTCTGTAAGAGTAAATCCTTACGCAACCTTTGGTGGTCATTGAGATCTTCATATCCCAGACAAATCCCATAAACCCGCTGGCGGAGTAACCAGAGGTAGTCGTGTTGTATTCGAGTCCTTTTTCTCGTATCAGAAAACCGGCTGGAAAGAGCTTCAGTCAACCCTGAACGATGATCCATATCTCTGAACAGGAGTACTCCTCCGTCACTGGTTATAGCTCCACCGGTAAAATCGGCTTGAAATGTGACGCCGTTTACAGCTTGTAAAATTGATTCTATGCGTGTTACCTTTTGTCATGGTGAGATCTTCCTTTGTTTTCTTTTTATCTCACTGAATTGTAAAGGATTTTATAAGGTTTCGCCGTCCTTTTTGTAAGATATTCGGGCTAGTCCTCCCTTGCGTGAGGTGATGAGGGAATCCCGGAGCCACTGCCCTTGCCATCTGTGCCATGATAAAATTTCAGACAACTGCCTTAAGTTCTGTCAAAAAAAACACACTAAGATAAAAACATGGCAAAATGGCCAAAGCAGCTGGAGATACTCTTTGGGGGCGATTACAACAAGACGAAACAGTGGGTTTACTCTTTACCCAAGGGGGGCATGTCCCATTTACCAATAACAGCACGGAGAGGGATCTCCGTATGGCCAGTGAGTAGTTACCTTTTCGGTACAGTATCATCATGAACAAACATACCTCGCAAAAAATCGGTGTCCTGCTCCTTAATCTCGGGGGGCCGGAATGCCCGGAAGACGTGGAGCCTTTTCTGCGAAATCTGTTCTCGGACAGACACATCATTCGCCTGGGGCCCCGGCTCCTGCAAAAGCCCATCGCCTGGATGATCGCCCGCAAAAGGGCACCGAAAAGCATGGAAAATTACCGAAAAATCGGAGGGGGCTCACCACTACTCAGGATTACCCGGCTGCAGGCCGACTGCCTGGCAGAGGCCCTCACCGGTGCTGGCAATTTCCTGGTTCGAGTCTGCATGCGTTACTGGCATCCCATGGCTGCTGAGGTCCTCGATGAGCTCCAGGAAGCCGGAGTCGAACGCCTCGTCATCCTGCCGCTCTACCCGCAGTACTCCATTGCCACCACTGGTTCGAGTTTTTTTGACCTGGAAGAGACCCTGAAGAAAAAAGGCTGGTCCGTGCCGGTAACCTGGATCCACGACTGGCCCGATGAACCGGGGTATATTCAGGCACTGGCCCAACGTGTCGAGGAAGGGCTGGCTGATTTTTCACAGCCACCGGCACTACTCTACAGCGCCCACAGTCTGCCAGTACGTTTCATTGATGAAGGTGACCCCTATGTGGAACATCTCCAGCGGACCATCACCGCTCTGGAAACTGTCACGGGCCACCCTGGCCAGCTCTGCTACCAGAGCCGCAGCGGCCCGGTGGAATGGCTCGGCCCTTCCACGCCGGAGACCATACAAGCCCTCATTACCAACAACAGGCGTGGCGTGCTGGTCGTGCCACTGAGTTTTGTCTCCGATCATGTGGAAACACTCTACGAAATCGACGTGGAATACCGGGAAATGGCTGAACAGGCGGGTCTGACCTTTGCCTGCACCAAGGGACTCAATGATCTGCCCCTGTTCATCAAGGCCCTACGCAGCTTGGTATTGCGTTATCTGAACGGAGCAGCAGGCTCTTCTCCGGGCTCCACCCCCTGATACACTTGCACATGGATGCCGACTGACATCAACGAGCGGCTGAAGCTGGGGCATCAAGTTGTCCTTCAACTGACTAAGGAGGATCTGAACCCTTTGAACCTGGCAACGGTGCTGATCGAGGTGATCATATTGGTACTACGCCCAGATAACCTGTAGTCTTCTGGCTGCGCCATTCCATTATGGGGGTTAGGTGAACAGGCTGGTAATGATGCGGTAGCCGCCCACCCAGGTGCCGATACTCGAGCCAAGCCCGGTCATGAGGAAGACCAGGAGGACGCGGAGCAGCTTGTTGCGCCACCAGCCACTCAGGGTACCGATATCAGTGCCGGCATCTTCGAACTCCCGTACCACAGGCGGGCAGGTCATGACCTGGACAAAAGCGCAGACATAGCCAGCGCCGATCACCGGGGTCAGGCTGGTGACAGGAGCGGCGGCAAAGGCGGAAAAGATGGTAAGCGGGTGGGCCCAGGCAATGCAGGCACCGATGGCAGAGGGAATGCCATTGGCAAGGATCCAGTAGAGCGCATTGGCACCTGCCTCATTCGCCCCCTCGCGAACACCGATAAGGATGATCGAGAGCACGATAATCAGCGGGATTGCCCAGCCAATGACTTTCCAGGCCGCAGATACCGGCGGAATGGTGCTGATCTCGGCGAGCCGATCGCTATGATCCTCATGAATCACCCGGCAGATACCCTCGGTATGACCGGCACCGACCACCGCCACTATCCGGGTTCCTGCCACCTCTTTAATCTTTTCTGCCATGAAGATGTCGCGTTCATCGATAAGGGCGTGCTTGGCCTCGGGCAGGGCTGCGCTCATCTCGTTCATCATCTCGGAAAGGACGTCTTTTTTTCTGAGCTCAGCCAGTTGTTCCTCGTTCATCTCTGTTGTATCAAACAAAGAGGCAAGCAGCGTTGCCAGAAGATAGCCTTTTTTCAACAACCCTGTGGCATGCCAGGCCCGGCGAAGGGTGACGCGGACTTCTCGGTCGCAGAGCTCAACAGGGATGTTGTTGCGGTCGGCAATTCTCGCAGCCCGTAACAGTTCTGTTCCTGGCAGAACCCCCAGTTTACCTCCCAGTTTTTTCTGGTACGAGGCCAGCAGAAGGCTGACAAGCAGCGTTGCAAGCTGCTTGTCACGAATGATCTGCTTGAGATTCAGGTTTTCCCAGCGCTGTCGGCGGGCCAGGGCATTGTAGCGTTTTTCATCGAGTTCAATACAGACGTTATCAGGCCGTTCCTGCTCAATCACCTGCTCGACGAGATCGGCGGATTGCTCAGAGATATGGGCGGTACCAACCAGGAGGACAGTTTTCCCCGACAGGTTGATACACTGCACATCGTCTGGATAATCGCCGTGTGCAGGAAAGGGGACGTGGTTCATAATCTCGGGTAACGTGACGGGCAATGAGGGAGAAGTGATAAGTTAACCTGAGACCATAGCCACGATCACCTGCCGCGTAAAGGGGGTGGTGGCCTTGCCCGTGCACCAGCGTTTTTACAAGGGGCAAGGAATCAGGTTTCGACAGGGGAGAGTGCTTAACCTTTTTTTATCAGGAGTCTGCTTCCTGGATGGATCATGTTGGAGTTGAGATTGTTCCAGTCGCGAATCTCTTTGGTGGAGACACGAAACTTGCGGGCAATCGTCCACAGGGAATCGCCGTTTCGCACCCGGTAGGTAACGGTTGTCTTCTCTGCTGCCGTGGTAGCCCTGATTTTTTTCTGATCAGTAAGGAGAATCTGAGAGGCTCCATCGGCAGATACCTGCCGGGGAGGCGTCTGCCGAGCCCGGGCAAGTGCCGGCTTTCGCGCTGCGATACCGCCATCAATAAACAGGGCCAGCTGCCGCCCAGCACGGATCCGGCGGGCATCACTGATATCATTCCAGCGCATGATAACATCCACCGGCACGTTGTATTGCTTTGAGATTTTGGAAAGGGTCTCACCCTGTTGTATCTCGTGGAGGAGCATGTTACCGCCCTTGCTCGCATAATGGCTCTGCAGGGTCTCTCCCTCCTTGAGCAGTACGTATGTCGTCGTGCGGTAAGGGATGCGCAGCCGTTTTCCTGGTGAGAGCTTTGCACTGCGCAGGTTGTTGGCTTTGAGGAGGATGGTCTTGCTGAGACCATATTTTTTACAGACAGCAGTGAGGGTGTCACCTTTACTGATGGTGTGGGTCTTGAATTCGGTGGAGATGACCGGGTGGAGACGTTTCATGTTATCAGCCACCAAAGTTGCCGTCCCTGCAGGTATTTTGAGCCGGTAGTCACCGGCCTGGGCCGGTGTTTGGTTGCGGCGCAGCTCGGTATTGAGCCTTCGGAGCTCCTTGACGCTGGTCTTGGCACAGACGGCTATAGCGGCCAGATCCGTGCGAGCAGCAACAGTAATATACTCGTATTCTACAGGATCCCTGTAGTGGACATCGGCAAATCCATACTGCTCAGGCTGCTTGGCGATACGTATCGCAGCAATCAGTTTAGGGACATACCGCTTGGTTTCTGTCTGCAGGTATTTTTTATCAGCGAGCTGCCAGAAAGAGGTTACCTTGTACTTGCTGAGTCCCCGGGCGATTTTGCCTTCGCCGGCATTATAGGCAGCCACTGCCAGGTGCCAGTCATCAAATTCCTCGTGCAGATTGGAGAGATAGCGGATGGCTGCCTGCGTGGATTTCTCAAAATCACGTCGTTCATCCACCCAGGAGTTGATACGCAGACCATAGTTCCTGCCGGTGCTGGCGATGAACTGCCACATGCCTGCGGCACGAGCCCGGGAATAGGCCTTTGGGTTGAACCCTGATTCAATCATTGCCAGATACGCCAGATCACGCGGCAACCCGGCCTTTGCCAGTTCGGACCGGATATAGGGAAGATACTGACCTGAGCGTGCCAGCCAGCGGGCAAAGTACTTGTGCTGCCTGGTCTGGAAGAGGTCGATGTAGGCCTCTACCTGCCTGTTGTTCACCAGGGGGAAGTCTGAAAGGGGTTCGGGGTCAGCAGGTGCTGTTTCAGTAATGACTTCAGTTTCCTCGGGCCCTGGCACTGTGTCCCATTGCCCGGAATGGTCCAGGAGGTTCAGTTCCTCTTCAAGGGCCTCCTCGGATTCATTAGGCTCATAGACGATGTCCTGGGGGCGTGTCTGCGCCTCCTCTTCCCGGAAGAGAGCGCTTGTCGTGTCAAGGAGTGCCGCCGGGTCAAGAGAAGAGCAGCCTGAAAGGAGCAACACTGCGAGCAGATGAACAAAGAGTATCCGCAGGGATCTATATGTATTCATGTTGAATTCCGGTATCCTGCGCCAATATATGCTGGTAATGGGTATTGTTTTTGGTGAGCGCACAAGGTACTGTGGCATTGTTGCGCAGACAATTGCGCTCCTAGATACTGCAACTGTTGTGCTTTTACAAGCAAAATCGTATTGTTGCCGCTGTAATTGACAATATGCGATGGCTGGACAGGAAAAACGACCCCAGGAAAAAATGTCTCTGTGACCGATAGGGTGGAGACGTTGATCTCCGGGATACATTTCGTTGTGCTCAGCCCCATGTCTCAGTAGCCAAACTTGAACCGATAGCGCCTGCTCAAAAATGGTACGTTTTTTCAAATATCTATTTTTTCTTTTACTAACGTTGACCCTGCTTGCCGCCGTGGCAACAGGTGCGGGACTCTACTATCTGGTTGTTCTCCATCCCGGCGAGGAGATCAGTGAGGAGTATATTGCGTCTATCCTGGGGCGGGAAAGCCCTGTCTATTACGCTGATGGTCAACGGAAGATGGGGGTGCTGTTTCAAGATTATCACCGGCAATATATCACCTATGCACGCATTCCAAAAGATTTCATCAACGCCATCGTTGCCGCCGAAGACGATCAGTTTTTTTCTCACATCGGCATAGACGTTATGGGCATTGCCCGGGCGATGCTTGCCAACTACAAGGCCGGACGTATCGTCCAGGGTGGCAGTACCCTGACCCAGCAGACCGCCAAGAATCTGTTCAAGCGTGAGGGGCGCAGCTACCGTGAAAAACTCAAGGAACTGCTCTGGGCCCTGCGGCTTGAGTACCACCACTCCAAAGAGAAGATTCTTGAATTTTACTGCAATCAGTTTTTTGTCAGCGGCAATGGTCACGGCCTCGGAGTTGCGGCCCGCTATTATTTTGATAAGTCGCCGGCAGAGTTGACATTACTGGAATCGGCGTTCATTGCCGGCAGCGTCAAACGGCCAAGCTATTACAACCCGTTCACTGCGCGCAACCGCCAGCAGCCCGAAGTCGTCAGGGAGCGGGTGGATAAGCGTTTGGGGTATGTGCTGGGAAAGATGCTCAAGGCGGGGACCATCGGCATTACGGAGTACAACAGGGCCAGGGTGACCGAGCTGGAGTTCAGGCAAGGCAAGATGACCTTTGCCCTGACCACGATGATGGACCTGGTCAAGTCTGGTTTGCAACATCCGCTCGTTCGTGAGACCCTTGATGAACAGGGGATCTCCAATATCTCCACCTCAGGCGTGCGGATCATCACCACCATCGATTACCACACACAGCAAACAGCCCTGTACGCCCTACGCCGTCATTGCTCATTTCTGGATACACAGCTGCGCGGGTATTCGCGAGAAGAGGTCCAGACGAAGCTGCAAGACCTGGAATATCCAGGCGACGTGGAACTACAGCCCCTGGCCTTTGTCTTTGCCACTGTCAAGGAGGTGGACCGCAAGGGTAAACAGGGAGCCCTTGTCCGCCTGGATTTCGGAGAACAGCATCCGGAAGGCCTCATTGATGCTGAGGGCCTTGAACGGTTGAGCACTGCCCTGGCCAAGTACCGCAAGAACCGCTGGGCTGAAGTGGATGACAAGGATCGTGCCGCGTTACTGAAGGCCCTGCAACCCGGCGACCGGGTCTGGGTCAGTATACGTGCAGTTGACGAGGAACAAGGCGTACGGTGCGACCTTGAAAAGTATGGGGAGATGCAGGGAGCTGCCCTGGTTTTCCGGGAAGGCGCGATCAAGGCCATGGCCGGAGGCCTGGAGAACCGGTATTTTAACCGCGCCATTGATGCCCGCCGCCTCATGGGATCGACATTTAAGCCCTTCTTATTCAGCGCTGCCCTGCAGCTGGGCTGGAACACTGTGGATCTGCTCGACAACCGCAGGGATGTTTTTGTGTTCATGAACAAGCCCTACTATCCCCGTCCCGACCACAACAGCCCCCATGAAAAAGTGTCCATGAGCTGGGCTGGCGTCACCTCGGAAAATGTGGCAGCGGTGTGGCTGCTCTATCACCTGACCGATCAGCTTGAGGCCCCCCGGCTGCGAGAGCTGGCCGCCAAGCTCGACCTGGCACCCCGTACAGGGGATGGCCGCGAAGAAAGTTACCGGGGGTTTCGAGGCCGCATCAGAGACGGATATGGCATTGTCGTCAATCAGGAGATGTTGCGTCAGGCAGCCTATGATACCGCCGTAAAACAGCTGGAACCAGATTTTCTTTTCGATGGCAGGGAGAACGAATACGAGAAACTCAGACGCCTGCACTACGGACTGGGGTTTGCAACCTATCGGCAACAGCTGGCCAGCGAGCTGAAGGAGAAAAATCTCGAGAGCCGCGAGCGTGTTGAGCTCCAGCTGCGGGGTTCCCTATTGCAAAACTCCTTTCTTGATCTTACCGACATGATGCCAGAGGTAGAACGGATTCAGGCAGAGATGGACCAGCAGGCCGAAAAACTGTTCTCGTTTTTGGGGGTTCTTGGCCCGGCAGAGACACCGTTGATACCCGGTACTTTTGTTCTCGATGACCGGGAAAACCTGATATATACGCACCGGACAGCACTGCCCGAAACCTGGCGGCCTGTCAACCCTGGTCGGCTGCTCGAGCAGCTGGCCGCCATGGAGCCGGCGGCCCGGAACCAATTGTGGCAGAATATTCTTCTCGAGGGAAAGATCAGTCTGCGCACCTGTCGACAGGTGAGAGGCCAGATGGAGCGGGAACTGACCCGGCTTAATGAACTATCGCCGTATTCCATGGAGGTGTTACTGGAGATCAGGGATTATCGGGTTATGCTCGGACTACAGTACCTGCGCCAACTGGGAAAAGCCTGCGGCATTGAAAGCGCGCTGCAACCGGTGCTCAGCTATCCTCTCGGCGCCAATGTCGTCACCCTGGCAGAGATGGTCCGTATGTATGAGACGATGGTGAATGGCAATCTTATCGGGGTGGTACCCGAAGAGAGCAGCGGTGAGGATGCGGATCCCGGTGACAGGAACGGGCTCGCTATCATTGATCGCATTGAACTCCCCGGCGGCCACCAAGTCTACACGCGTGAGCCCCTGCGTATGCCGGTTTTTGATCGTCGTATCTCCACCGCCCTCATCAGTATTTTACAGAACACCGTCCACTATGGTACAGGGCGGCTGGCGGCAAAGACTGTCCGGTTGCATTCGGAGGACCCTCTTCGGGAAGAGGAGCTGGCCATGCTTGACCTGCCCCTGCCCCTGGGTGGCAAAACCGGTACTGCCAACCAGTTTCGCAATGCCGCCTTTGTCGGGTATGTCCCGGTGCTCTCCTCTGTCGATGGGGCGACCCTGACCCCGGAGGACGGCTATACCGTTGGGGTGTATACAGGCTTTGATGACAACAAGCCCATGACCAAGGGGAGCAACCGAATCTCCGGCTCTTCAGGGGCCCTGCCCATCTGGCGTGATATCGCTCAATCATTGGTGACTGGTGAAGAGGTGGCCGAGCATGCCGATCTGGTGGAATTGAGTTTTTCAGGAATCGGCCTCAGATACCCGGACCTGGGACAGGTTTTTGTGCCAGTGAACCCTGATGAGGGCGGCCGAATGACTGGAGACCCCATGGATAGTACGCCGAGAATCTCCCCAGTGGCTCCTGCTGTACTGACCTTTGGCCGCCACTCTGCAAATGGGTTTTTCGACCCGGAGCGCTTTTTTCTACCGATAGATCCACCCGGATAAAATGGGATGGGCCGTAGAAAGAAATTGTCGTGATGGGAGGAATTTGCTAGGATATTCCTTAGATTGTCACTGTACAAGGCACAGGTATGTATCAGTCTATACCGATCTGCACCTTTGCAGTCGTGGCACAAAGGTACCCAGAAACGCCAACCACCACTTTTTACCATTAAAATCCGTGATGACCGCCCTTCTTCTGCTCCGACGTTTCCCTATACTCTCCTGTCTGCTTGTAGGAGCATTCCTCTTTGGCTGTGCTCCTCCCAAAAAAATCACCCCTCCTTACAAAGAGCGGTACAGCAAAGCATTGCCAGGACAACAACATGACAACAGAGCCACAGACATAAAAAAAACGCAACCGCCCCCCCCCCCGACACCTCCTGTTACTGTTGACCCAGCCCTGCTCCTCCCTGTCATGACCATGGTCGATGACCGTATCTATGCCTATGAAAAGAAGATGCAGGAGTGGGAGCGCGTTGTCAGTGAAGACAAGCTTCACCACACTGACCAGGAGCAGCGGAACCGCATTGATCGGTGCCGTCAGCAGTTGCAGGAAGTGCTGATGGAGTATACTGCTCTGCATCGGCGGCTGTTGCAAAAGGAAAGCCTACCTGCAGCTCAGCTTCTCGCCGAGGATTCCCTGTTGCCGCTGAGCAGTGCTGACATCGCCTATCTCGAAAGCGGCTGCAGGGAATTTCGGACCAATCTGGAAACCTCAACCCTTGCTGCTGCCTCGGCACAAGGTAACATGCTCGACCAGGAAAAGGAGATCAATGCGGCGAGTGTGCTTGGCAACTGGGGGCAGGTTATTGAGCGGTATCAGGCCCTGCCGTTGAATCCCGGAGAGAAGCCCTCGTTTGCAACGACCTATCAGTATGGCCAGGCGTTGTTACACACTGGCAGAGAAGCCGAGGCCAGGAATGTTTTCATTGGGCTGCTTGATGATATCCGCCGCAAGGATCAAGCGTTGTGGGAATTCCGGCTGTTGCAGTTGATCGGTGATCTGGAGTTTGGCCTCGAACTCTATGAGCAGGCGAAAAGGCAGTACGCTGAGCTTGACCGTTCCTACAAGGCGCTCGGCGAGACCCAGGAGTGGGCCAAACAGCAACGGCAGGCCCTAGATATAGCATATACCCAGAAAACAGAGGTCAACGATTATGCGGCATTTCTCAAGGGATATCTGGCATATGACCCCTCCAGAGACGGATACCGCGTTGTAGAAAAAGGAGAGGCATTTATCGCAAAGTATCCTTATTCACCGGTGGCTTCCAACGCTGAACAGCTGATCAAACGAGCCAGGATTGATGCGGCCAAATGGCTGGAAGAGTCGATTGCGCAGGTCGATCTCCTCGCCGCCGAGGGGCGTTACCGCGAAGCACTTTTGCAGATCGAACAGATTCCGTTGGACATTCTCCCCAGAGAACAGCAGGAAATGCTCAGGCGTAAGACAGGTGAACTGACCACGGCTGAGGCTATTTCCATTGAGACTGAGCAACTGGCCGAGCAACAGGCCCTGGAGGGACGCTGGAACACGGCCATGGTTCACCTTGAAAACAAGGAGTATGATCTTGCCATCGAAGGTTTTACGGGGATGTCGGGTACCTCCTATGAGCAACAGGCTCAGGAGAAGATCCTTGAGGCAACAGAGCTTGCCGCCAGTGAGGATCGTCGTCGCGCCGCCGAACTCTTTGTCCGTGCCAGCCACAGTCCTGATCTGGAAACCAAGAAAAAACTGCTTTTTGCTTCGAGACAGCTGGTACAGGATATCCTTGTGAAATACCCGCAATCGGAGTTAATTGAAAAAGTTACCAGAAACCTAACCCGTATTGAAGAGGAGATCAACAGGCTGGATCCAGCCCTGCTGATGACGCCGACCACTCTTGAAGGCGTACCGGCGGCAGGCGCAACAGGTACCACCGACAGAGGGAGTGGCACACTTCAAGCCAACTGAACTATTGAGAGGAGAAACAGGGAGCCCCGAAATGGAGAACAAAAAAAACAAGATCATTGCTGCCTTAGCGGCCCTGCTTATCATCGGTTCGATCTGGGGGGCGACAGGACATCGTCGTGCCACAAACATGAAGGCGGAGGTTGCAACACTGAAGACCGAGCAGGAGCAGGTCTCAGCTCAGGCTGTGCAGGCTGCGGAAACCGAGGCTCAGCTGCAAAAGTCCCTGGAAACTAAAGAGGGGCAGTTGGTAAAGGCCAAGGAAGAACTGGTTGGACTACGTAAGGCGACCAAGGGCCTGGAAGCGGCACTCTCCGAGCGTGATGCCCGCATTCAGATGTTGGCGGAACAGATCGAGGTACTACAAGGCAAGGGACAGGTTGATGCGGACAGGGTCGCTGAACTGCAAGCAAAGCTTGATGCTACGGCAATGGAAGAGGCGGCCACCAGGGAAGAAATGAACAACCTCGTCGAAGCCGATACTCAACTGCAGAATGCCCTTGCGGAAAATAACAAGGTTATCGACCAGCTGGAAAAAGAGATTGCAGCAAATCTCGAGCAACTGGCATCAACCCGTGAAGAGTTTGCCCTGCTCTCCGGAAAGATGGAAGCCGCCCAGGCCCAGATTCTTGGGCTGGAAAAGATTGTCGAGGAAAAAGAAGCCCTCCTTGAAGAGACCAACGATGAGCTCGACAAGGTCAAAACCAACACGGACGTGTTGCTTGGGGAGATCACCGACCAGCAGGATGCTCTGCAGGAAATGTCTGTCGAAAATGGAGAGCTGGTGAAAAGTCTTGCTGACAAGAATGAGGAGATCGCTGCCTTACAGGAGCAGCTGATGCAGACTCCTGTGCAGCCTACCCAACAGTAACCACCTGATACTCTTTTTGTTGAGCGTTTTGGTGACTGTCTCTGCCCGGCCTTGTGCCGGGCCTTTTCTTTTCTGCTGGGCAATGAACAGCGCTTACCTCTCCTGCTCGTGCCGGGAGTTCCCTTGCGCCAAGTGATGAGGTACTCCTGTGACCGAATGGATTAACGGTGTGTGGGAGGCGACTGCCGTCAATCCCCATATCTGGGGAATGACCCTGGCGCTACCACTGCTCATTATCGGCCTGGCCGGGACAGTACTCCCTGTCCTGCCGGGAACCCTGATACTTGTCAGCGGCTTTGTGGTGTATGGCCTGGTCGCCGGCTTTGACGAGCTGGGGGTAAGATTCTGGCTGATGCAGGCAATCCTTGTCAGCTTGAGTTATCTCCTGGATTTTCTCGCCACTGCATTCGGTGTCAAGGTTTGGGGTGGTTCCAGAGCGGCCATGTGGGGCGCCCTCCTCGGTTCACTGATGATTTTTGTCCTCGGGCCGCTGGGATTGATTGTCGGCCCCTTTGCCGGTGCTGTCCTTGGTGAACTGCTCATGGGAGCCCAGATGCATCAAGCCTTGCGTTCGGGTTTTGGCTCTTTTGTTGGGTTTCTCGGCGGCGCCATGGCTAAGATATTAATCGGCTGTGTTATGGTCGGGCTTTTTTTGTTCCGCCTCGGGTAAAGGAGATCTGTTTTCACCTCTCATCCTATCACAACAGCCAAGAGCCATACTGACAAGATTGGTTGCGAACTCTGGGCTTGCCAGGGCCACTCAAGATTACCCTTGAACTCTCGACGGGATTGTTCGTTTCATCCCTGGCCCTGGTGCAAAGCGATTATCTTCTCTTTGCAGACATCAAGGTTGGTCAACCAGCCGCCAACGGTGACCGCTGGCACAAAAGACTGTCCGTTGCGGTCAGCCTTTTTATTGGATCAGGCAAACTGTTGTGGTAGAGGTGAAAAACTTGCCTTCATCTGCAGAGCAAATCGATATACGCTAGTCTTTTGCTGCTTTTTTTAATTCATTTGGACGAAAAGGCTGAAGGTCGAGCGATACAGATCACAGCGAGTTTATTCAGTGTCTCTCTGGTCAATTCCCCTGATAGTAGACAAAAAGAATCCCATGAAAAAAAATAACAACCTCAATAATGCTCCTTCACCTGAGGAAATTCTTCAACTATTCTTCGGGGATCTTTTCCCGTTATCGTCCGTAGCTATGAAGGGGCTATATTATGCGGAGATGGCCCAAGATATGGAGATAATTTCCAAAAAACATAAACAAGCCTGCAGTAGAGAGCTACCTGCCTACAGGGTAAAATTTTAACCTTTTTCAAGAACGACAACCTCAGGTTTCCTTATGAAATTTGCACCGATACGGCGATCCTTGGTAGAGCCCCTCTACTCTATTTTGACGTTAAGCCCAAAAATAACTTATTGGAAAGAACTTGAACAATCGCAATTTTTTTCTACAAAACAACTTCGTACCATTCAAGTAAATCGTCTGAAAAGCCTCCTTAATTTTGTGTGGTCACAAAACAATTTTTACAAGCAGCGTATGAAAGAGGCAGGACTGACTCCTGCTGATATCGGCAGTATCGAAGATCTCCAGCTACTTCCCATACTTACCAAAGCAGAGATACAAGCGCATCCTGAAATACTGCTAAGTCAGGGATATACTGTTTCAACCTTACAGCAAGCCAAGACAGGAGGATCCACAGGTACTTCACTACAGTTGTTCTTTACAGAAGAATGCAGTGAATTGCGCAATGCCTGCGCTCGACGTCATGATTGCTGGACAGGCTGGCGCCCAGGCGAGCCAATTGCTGCCTGCTGGGGCAACCCTAAACTTCCACAGGCAATAAAAGACAAGGTAAAAAACATCCTTCTTCAGCCATATTTTTATCTGGACACGATGCAGGTGGATGACGAGACGATAAGAGCATTTGCCAGAAAATGGCAAGAAATCAGGCCAACGCTTCTCTATGGTCACGCTCACTCGATTTTCTTGCTCGCCCAGTATCTTAACACCCTGAAAATTACCCTACCGGCCCCCAAAGGAATTCTTTCCACATCAATGATGTTAATTCCTTCTGAACGAAAGTTAATCGAAGAGACTTTCGGGCTCCGTGTCACTGACCGCTATGGTTGCGAAGAGGTAAGTCTTATTGGGAGTGAATGTGAAAGGCATAATGGCATGCATCTAAACGTTGAGCATCTCGTTATTGAATTTATTGATGAAAAAAACAAGCCTGTCGCCCCGGGCACACCCGGACGAATAATTGTCACCGATCTTCAGAATCGTGCTATGCCATTTATTCGTTACAGCGTTGAGGATGTAGGTGTACCTTCTAACAGGCAGTGTCCGTGCGGACGAGGATTACCATTAATGGAACAGGTTACCGGCCGGGTCGCTGACTTCCTCATTAAAGACGATGGTTCAAGAGTTGCCGGTGTTTCGTTGATTGAAAATACATTGACAAAGATACCAGGGATCATGCAGATGCAAATCATCCAAAATGATATTCGGCGCTTTGTACTGAAAATCGTCCCCGACGCACATTTTTCCCAAAGTACAGTTGATAAGCTGCGAAAATATTTTTCTCAATTATTTGGAACAAATGTCGAGTTTCACATCGAGCAGGTTACCAAAATTCAACCTGAAGCCAATGGAAAGTACCGTTTTTCTATTTGTCGGCTACCATAAAGTAAGTCTCTTGTAAGCAATCAACGTAACTTGCCAAGAACTCTCCAGGTGAGACGATGTTTGGCTGTAGAATTAAATTTCACCTCACCGAGAGGGCCCCTCTGAAACCCGCCTCGCGAATCAGACTTGTTCAAGACCGACTAATTGAGCGGTACTCTCGTCTTTGCTAATGGCCTCGAAGGCTGGGCTGTATTTTCTGGACTTTTGCTGCATGTCAGCTCCTTTTTTACGCTGACTTATCGCCTGGTACCTTGTCCAGTTTTTCAGGACCACCACCGATCTTTCACACGCATGGGGTGAAAGGAGGTCAAACAGGGATGTGACCGAAGACAACGGCAACAAAAAAACGCCGCAACCCCTTACAGGTTGCGGCGTTAAAAACTTTACGAAGTCTTCTAAAAACTACAAAAATGGTGCCGAAGGCGAGACTCGAACTCGCACGGCCGTGGGCCACTACCCCCTCAAGATAGCGTGTCTACCAGTTCCACCACTTCGGCACAATACTGTTGACGTCGTTATTGTTTCGGTTTCGCCTCCTGGGCTGACGGTTCTGCTGCCTCAGCGGCGGGAGTAGGCGTGGTCGCCGCCGGTTCCGCCGAGTTTTCCGCTGGCTGCTCGATGACAACATCACGCATGACCGATCCTGTACTCTTATGGGCGGCAATATATGCCAGGCTGATGGAGGTCACCATAAAAACGATTGCTGAAGCCGTCGTGATCTTATTGAGCAACGGTACAGGGCCTTCGGTACCAAACAATGACTGGCTTGAACCACCAAAGCTCGCACCAATATCAGCACCCTTGCCATGCTGCAGTAAAACAATGCCTATCAGAAACAGGCAAACCAGCACGTGAACGATAATCAGTAAATTGGTCATGAAAAATGGATAATCCGGTCAAAAGACTCAGGTTGTAACGCTGCACCGCCTACCAGGGCACCATCAATATCCGGCTGCGCCATGAGGCTGTCAACATTATCTGGTTTAACCGAGCCACCATACAGTATTCTTATTTGCTCAGCAACACTTTTATCATAGATTCTTGCCAGCAGTTCTCTCAAGAAAACATGTACCTCCTGAGCCTGCTCCTTTGTCGCGGTCTTACCGGTCCCAATAGCCCATACAGGCTCATAGGCGACAACCATCGTACCAGCCTGTGCAGCGCTCACTTCAGAGAAACCTGCGCGTAACTGCTTTTCCAGCACAATAAAGGTGTCTCCTGTCTCCCTGTCGTCGAGCGTCTCACCGAGGCAGAAAACCGGGACAAGGCCAAACGCCAGCGCCCCTCTCACTCTCTGGTTGACCAGCTGGTCATCTTCTCCGAAGATGGACCGGCGCTCGGAGTGACCGACAATGGCCATCACCGCTCCCGCTTCTTTGAGCATAACCGGGCTGATCTCACCGGTGAATGCGCCCTGCTCTTCCCATGCAACATTTTGCGCAGCAATTTGCACAGACGACGCCCTTACAGCCTCAGCCACAGTCGACAATGCTGTAAACGCCGGCGCGATCATAACGTCCCGGTCCGGGCAGTCAGCACTGCTGTTGGCAACGGCCCGCCCCAGTTCCACAGCCTCTGCGAGGGTCAGGTGCATCTTCCAGTTTCCCGCAATCAACGGTCTTCTTGCCATCGTTTACTCCCTGTCAGGTATCTTGAATTCAACAACAAACTTTTTTGGCTATCCTCAACGTAATGCTGTAACACCGGGCAGTTCCCTGCCTTCCATCAACATCAAAAAGGCGCCTCCACCAGTAGACATGTACGAGATGAAATCCGCCTCACCAAATTTTTGGACGGCAGCGTTGGAATCACCGCCACCCGTAATACTCAAGGCATGACTGGTGGCTATTGCATGGGCCATCGCCATGGTGCCACGGGCAAAGGGGTCCATTTCAAAAGCACCCATGGGCCCGTTCCAGACGATGGTACGTGCACCGGCCAAGGCCTCAGTGAAAAGCAGCGCCGAAGCCGGACCGATATCTAAAGCCAGCCAGCCGGGAGGGATATCCTGGACGGTTACCCGGCGGCAGACCGCATCGACGGAAAAACTCTCCGCAGCAATCACGTCCACCGGCAGGTGAACCTTCACTTCCCGTTCCCGGGCAAGTTTCAGCAGGTCAGCAGCGGTTTCCAGCAGGTCATCCTCCACCAGAGATCCACCGACGTCAACCCCCTGACTCTTGAGAAAGGTATTCGCCATGGCCCCGCCGATAATAAGCCGGTCCACCCGTGCCAGCATGTTCTTCAGCGCTCCCAGCTTACTTGAAACCTTTGCGCCGCCGACAACAGCGACCAGGGGTCGCACAGGGTGGGCAACGGAACGGTGAAACATATCCAACTCCTTTTCGAGGAGCAGCCCTGCTGCTCTTACAGGGACCAGCGCGGCCACGCCCACCACTGAGGCGTGACAACGGTGGGCAACGGCAAAAGCATCATTGACATACACATCGGCAAGTTCGGCAAGCGCTCCGGCAAACTCCGGATCATTGCTGGTCTCTTCTCCATGAAAACGAAGGTTCTCCAGCACCAGCACCTGCCCGTCCTCCAGGGCGTTCACCATGGCAAGCGTCGGCGCGCCAATACAATCCGGAGCCATCTGCACGGGTCGACCGAGTATCTCGCCAAGATATGCAGCCACTGGGGCCAGGGAAAACTTCTCCAGCCGCTGTCCCTTGGGCCGTCCCATGTGCGAACAAAGCACTACCCGGGCTTGGTGTTCCAGGAGGTACTCCAGAGTGGGAAGGGCGGTGCGGATCCGCAGGTCATCGGTGATCCGGCCAGCATCGTCCATAGGGACATTGAAATCCACTCTGACGAGCACCCGTTGTCCAGTAACTGGTATTTCACGAAGTAATTTCATCACGAATCTCCTTGTTGGACGATCATACGCATGAGGACTGCATCTTCAACCGGATCCCGGTAATATGCCGGGCGTCGCGCATACTCGAAAAAACCGACCCGCCGGTAGAGTCGCAGGGCCGCCATATTACCGAGACGAACCTCCAGAAAAAGCTGTTCAACGCCGCGATCGTGCAGGTACTCGGCTGCAGTAGCCAGGAGCAGACGGCCGGCCCCCTGTCGCCGATGCTCACGCCGAACCCCGAGACGCAGCAGTTCCGCTTCCGGGCCGACGAGACGAAACAGGCCGAACCCCACCTCTACATCGGTCATCACCAGCAGACACAGGCTGTTTTTGGTCTCCAGCTCACGGGCAATCGCAGCAGCACTCCACGGCCTGTCCATGCACGACTGTTCCAGGGCAGCCAGGGTTGCGAGATCGCTCCATTCCCCGGGCCGAACGTTCACAGCATCTCTTCGCCGACCTTGACTGTCAGGTCTCCCAGCATGTTGGTATAACTGCCCAGTTCATTGTCGTACCATCCGTAGATCACGGCCTGGGTCACGGGCACATCAAGCATCTTGGGCAGCCCTTCTGCGGGGATTCCGCTCAGGGCGGAAAGGTTAACCCTGATGGCCGCAGTCCGAGTATGAATCTCTGTGGACTCAATGATAGCCGCCGCCCTGGGGACCCCGATAATATCCGAACTGACATTTTGCTCTTCGGAGAACTGCAGATAAGGGGTGTCCGCCGCGAATGTACGGTAAATATCATGAATCAGTTCCCGTTTGACCGGGTTACCAAGATCATCCTGCAGATTGAGGACCAGGATAATCAGTGATCCTGTTGATGTGGGAATACGCACGGATTCGGCAATAAACCCGATACGTTTCATTTCCGGAATAACCAGAGCCAGGGCCTTGGCCGCACCTGTGGTGGTAAGGATAATGTTGTTTAAGATCGAGCGGTTCTTGCGCAGATCCTTAGCACCACCAGCGGGTAGCCGGTCCAGCACCTGCTGACTGCCGGTGGCCGCATGAACGGTGACCATCGACGCAGAGAGCATACGATCCGCACCGAACTGGTCCATAAGGGGCTTGATCATATAACTCAAACAGGTAGTGGTGCAGCTGGCCGCAGAGATGACCGTATGTCTGCCGGGATTATAGTCATCATCATTGATGCCCATGATGGTTGTCACCGCATCTTCGGGCATCTCCAGGCCTTTGGCCTTGATCTTAAAAGGTGCTGACAGGATGACCTTGTCTGCTCCCGCCTGCAGGTGGCCCCGCAGGGCGCCACGTCCCTCTCCCGGATCCGCAGTGGGGTCAGTGAAAACGCCGGTGCTGTCGACCACCAGCCGTACACCGTGTTCCCGCCAGCGAATATCGGCAGGATTTCTCGTTTCACGCAATATGGTCACGGGCATGCCGTTGACCTCCATGGTACCGGTGGCTTCATCGAGATTCTCAATCACCCGACCGCCGTTAAATCCATGAAGGTAACTACCGAGACGGCCATAGGTGGAATCCTTCTCGATAGATGCGGCAAGATCTTCCAGGCCCCGGCCAACTTCGCGACCGATATTAACAACAACCCCTGAAAAATGCCGACGGCCGGCATGGTGCCACAGCGACAGCTTCCCGATCCTTCCCAGTCCGTTCAACCCCAGTTTCATCAGTGCCCCTCCTCAATGGCTTTTCGTCATTTTTGACTAATGATTTTATGGCCTGTTCGACCCGTTACGCCTCGCTCTCTTGAATTATTCGTGTAAAAGAGGGTAATATGGGTTCTTTGACAAAGAAAACCGTGGGCCAGCGATACGTCTATAGCTGTATCACTACTATAGACGAAAAGCTGTAATGCCGAAAGACGAAAGCGTAAGATACCCGGTGACATCGTCTGCCCACGGTCCCGGGCCAAAACGAGCCACCTGAGGACGCTGCTCAAACCCCATGCAACTACACACACAACAACAGCAGGGTATCCTGCACAAACGCTACAAACGGTTCCTTGCCGATATTGACCTCCCCGACGGTAAAAGACTGACCGTCCACTGCCCCAACTCAGGTTCCATGAAAGGCTGCTCTGCACCAGGCAGCCCGGTCATCATCTCGCATTCGGACAATCCAAAACGGAAATATTCGTGGACCCTGGAAATGGTACAGGCCAGCGGTGTCTGGGTGGGCGTCAACACCTCGCTCACCAACAAAATTGTCGCTGAAGCCCTGGAAAACGGCACCATCGACGAATTTGGCAAACTGGACACCATACATGCGGAAGTCAAGACGTCTCTGGGAACCCGGCTGGATTTCAGGGTACATGCCCAAGGACAGCCGGTGTACATTGAAGTAAAAAACTGCTCACTGGCAGAGGGGCATACTGCTCTCTTCCCGGACGCGGTTACCACGCGAGGCACCAAACACCTCCTTGAACTCGCCCGGCTCCATGAGGCAGGTAACGCCGCAGCCGTTCTCTTCTGCGTCCAGCGTGCCGATGCCGATCGCTTCTCGCCTGCGGCCCACATTGATCCCGAGTATGCAAAAACATTATGGGCTGTTCACGATAAAGGCGTACAGGTTCTTATCTATCAGGCCAGGGTCACCCCCCAGGCCATCACCATAACAAACAAACTGCCACTCTCGGAGAACAGTTGACATGGGGTCCGAAAACAATGCTGTCATCCTCCTCAGCGGCGGACTCGACTCGACAACCGTGCTGGCCATGGCTGCGAACCAAGGCTATACCTGCAATTGCCTGAGTTTTCGCTATGGCCAGCGACAAGAGATAGAGCTGCAACGAGCCCAAAAGGTCAGCGAACAACTGGGCGCTGCACGTCATCTGGTACTGGAGGTGGATCTCGGTGCCATAGGCGGCTCTGCCCTGACAAC
Source organism: Desulfobulbus propionicus (assembly GCA_002748735.1). GTDB lineage: Bacteria > Desulfobacterota > Desulfobulbia > Desulfobulbales > Desulfobulbaceae > Desulfobulbus_B > Desulfobulbus_B propionicus_A. The sequence continues at coordinate 20,370 of PDTC01000021.1, forward strand.
AACCATTGACGTCCCCAAGGACAGGGAGATCGGCGACAACGAGATCCCTGTCACCTACGTCCCGGCGAGGAACATCATCTTCCTTGCCCATGCGCTGTCATGGGCTGAGGTTGTTGGTGCCCGCGACATCTTTCTGGGGATCAACGCTGTCGATTACAGCGGCTATCCAGACTGTCGCCCCGAGTTCCTTGACGCCTTCACCCAGATGGCCAACCTGGGGACCAAGGCGGGCAGCACCGGCCAGTCCTTCCACTTCCACGCCCCACTGATGCGTATGAGCAAAAAAGAGATCATCGAGCAGGGGGTGAGGCTTGGCGTCAACTATGGACTTACCCACAGCTGCTACGACCCGGTGGGCGAGCTTGCCTGTGGGCGCTGTGACGCCTGCCTACTCCGGCTTAAAGGGTTTGCCGAAGCAGGGCTCACTGATCCGGCACCCTACGTCAAGATCGAAAAAAGGTCGGGCTCCTGACATCGCCTTTGAATCAGAGCAGACTGTGGGTAGCCCTCCCTTCCACCAGGGTGAGAATGGCTCGCCCGGTCAGCCGCCAGTCAAGAAAGGGCGAGTTATGACTGCGGGAGACCACCTGGTCCCGGGAGTAGATAAAGGTCTGCTCCGGATCGATGACCGTGACATCGGCGGGTAGCCCCGGACTCAAGCTGCCGCCAGGAACCTGAAGGATTCGTGCCGGCGCCGTTGACAACAGCTCCATCAGCCGCAGAGGCTCAAGGGAACCATCGCGGACCAGGGCAAGTCCCAGTGGCAATGATGTTTCAAGGCCGATGATGCCATTGGCCGCAACAGCAAACTCCACCTCTTTCTCCAGCACCGAATGCGGGGCATGATCAGAGGCGATCGCGTCCAGGGTACCGTCGACCAGGGCCCGCCGCACGGCGTCCCGATCCGCCGCACCGCGCAGCGGTGGATGCACCTTGGCCAGGGTGTCGTACTCACCCACATCCTCGTCGGTGAGTGTAAAGTAGTGGGGTGCTGTCTCAGCACTGACCTGTACACCTCTCGATTTAGCGCTGCGAATCAGCTCCAGGGCAGCAGCAGTGCTGACATGGGCGATATGTACCGGTTTTCCAGTGAACTCGGCCAGGGCAATCTCACGATAGACCATGACCGCCTCAGCAATGGTGGGGATACCCTGCAACCCCAACCGGGTCGAATGAGCACCCTCGTTCATGACGCCCCTGCTCAGGGCTGGCTCCTCGCAGTGGGCAATCACGGTCAGTCCAAAATCACTGGCATACTCAAGTGCCCGGCGCATGAGCTGGGCGTTGACAACCGGATGACCGTCATCAGAGACAGCCCGAACACCCGCTCGACGCAACTCGCCAAACTCGGCCAGACGCTCTCCGTTGAGCCCCCTGCTGATGGCGGCAACGGGGTATACCCGGGCACTGGCGCTGGCAGCCCGTTCATGGAGGAGAGCGGTCACCGCAGTGTTGTCATTGACCGGCCTGGTGTTGGGCATGCAGGCCACAGCGGTGAAGCCGCCTGCTGCTGCGGCCTTTGTCCCTGACTGCACATCTTCCTTATACTCCTCCCCCGGCTCACGCAAATGCACATGCATATCAATGAGGCCGGGAACCACCCAGCATCCACTGGCGTCGACCGACTGGGCATCGTCAGCGGGAGAGGCTCCGGGTTCAAGCAGTATCCCGTTGCGGATAACCAGATCGCCGATTTCATCAATCCCCCGGAACGGATCAATGACCCTGCCGCCCTGTATATGCCAGGAGTTTATCATACTGTCTCCCCTCTTGCCGAGCAGACAACCCGACTCAGCTGTTTCCCATAACCAGATACAGCAGTGCCATGCGTACAGCCACACCATTGGTAACCTGATCGAGGATCACCGAGCGGCTGCTGTCCGCCAACTCAGGCGGCAGCTCTACTCCTCGATTGACCGGACCGGGGTGCATAATAATCGCATCCTCCCTGGCTACCCGTAAGACTCCTTCACCAATACCGAACTCTCTGGCATATTCCCTTAATGATGGCAGCAGCGGGTCATTTTGCCGCTCACGCTGGATACGCAGAGTCATCACCACATCGGCATCTCGTACCGCCTCTTCCAGCGAGGAACAGACCCGGGCACCCAGGTCCTCAAGCCCCTTGGGCATGAGGGTGGACGGCCCATAAACATGGACCTCAGACCCCATGCGGGTAAAACCTTCAATGGCCGAGTGTGCCACCCGGGAGTGGGCGATATCACCGACAAGGGCAATCTTCAGATCATTGAGCCGCCCCTTGTTATCACGGACAGTCAACATGTCGAGGAGACACTGGGAGGGGTGCTGGTGCATACCGTCTCCGGCATTGATTACCGCAGCGTTCACATACCTGGTCAACATGTGTGGGGCCCCGGAAAAACCATGGCGGACAATGAGGATGTCCGGAGCCATGGCCGCTATGTTGCGGGCCGTGTCCACCAGGGTTTCGCCCTTGGTGGTGCTGCTGGTGGGTGCCGAAAAATTAAAGGTGTCGGCACTCATCCTCTTGGCAGCCACCTCGAAGGAGAGACGGGTCCGGGTAGAGGGCTCGAAAAACAGGTGGATGACGGTATGGCCACGCAGGGTGGGCACCTTCTTGATGGGACGCGCCGCTATCTCCTTGAACGACTCCGCAGTGTTCAGGATGTGCTCAATATCTTCGGAAGAGAACTGGTCAATGCCAAGGATATGTCGATGCGGGAAAAAGTATCCTGTGGCCATATCGGTTGCTCCCTAATGAACCAGGTCTCCCAGGCGCCCCCAACGAATCGAAGTCCATCGGTCAAGGGAAAAAAGCGGCTTCTGCACGTCCCAGGACCAGTAAATAACCAGGGCCTTGCCCTTCACCGCTTTCAGGTCGACAAACCCCCAGAAACGACCATCAAAGGAGTTGTCACGATTATCCCCCATTACCAGGAGCTTGTTGGGTGGAACAGTCACCGGACCAAAGTTATCTCTGGGACCGGCCGAGGCTGGCAAAATACGGGTATCGGTCCAGGTACCATGAAGGTCGTTGAACGGTTTGCCGTTGACCATAACTTTTTTATCCCGGATCTCTACCACATCTCCTTCGACGCCGATGACCCGCTTGATGTAATCCAGTTCTGGATCCTGCGGATACCTGAACACCACGATATCATTGGCTTGAGGTTGTTTAACAGGAATGAGGACTTTGCCGGAGAAAGGTACCTTCACACCATAGATAAACTTGGTGACAAGGATATGATCGCCGATCTGGAGGGTTGGCAGCATTGACCCAGAGGGGATCTTAAACGCCTGGATAACAAATGTCCGGATGATCAACGCCAAGATGACAGCAACGACGATGGCCTCCAGATTTTCACGAATTGCTGATTTTTTTTCAGTGGTCGCCGTTTGTGTCACGAAAGGATACTCTATGATAAAAATTACAGGATAAACAAAAAAAAATCTCTGGACCGCCCGCAACCTACTCGAATCACCTCTAAAATTCAAGTTGATTCCACCAGCAGATCGCCACGAAATAAATATAATAATATTAAACAGTTACACTTAGATAAATCTCATACAAAATGGTAACTGATACTCTATCCCCTCGTTATTTCAACAGGAAAAAATACAAAATTTTACACTCGCCGCTTGACAAAGGTTTCCTTTTATGTGCTTAATACAGACAGGCAAGAATTTTCCAGTGGTTATCGACCGGTTGTACGGTTGGGTAGTATTCCACATCAACAGAGAAAAGACATCATGGCCAAGAAGGAACAACTCATCGTCGGGGTTGATGTCGGCTCCCATGCAGTCAAGGTATGCCAGCTTCAACAGACCAACAAGGGATATCGGTTGCTTGCTGTCGGCAACGCTGCTATTCCCCCTGGTGCTGTGGAAGATGGCGTTCTTAATGAACCCGACGAAGTGGGCAAGGCGATCACCTCCCTGTTGAAAAACCTCAAGATCAAGGCCACCAAAGTTGGCATCTCCATCTCCGGATACTCAGTCATCGTCAAAAAGGTCAGGATTGAATCCATGGAAGACGAAGAATTGGCAGAGTATATAGAAGCAGAAGCCGAGCAGTACATTCCATTTGATATTGATGACGTCTATCTTGACTTTCAGCGTCTTCCTTCATCAGGTTCGGGTAAGCACAATGATCGGATGGAAGTAATGCTGGTAGCAGCAAAAAAAGAAGTGGTCGATGACTACCTTGACATGCTGCGTGAACAGAAACTGCAGCCTGTCCTGGTGGACGTCGACGGCTTTGCTTTAGAAAATATCTGGCAAACTGTTTCACCCGCCGATTCCAATGTCGCCCTCGTTGACATCGGGGCCTCGAAGATGAGTATCAACATCATTGCCGACGGCTCCTCGGTTCTCGCCCGTGACATTGTTGTGGGCAGCGATCAGTTGACTGATCAGCTCGCTGCCGTCCTCGATATAGAATTTGAAGAGGCGGAACAAGTCAAACTTGGACGAGTAACGCTTACCGACGAACAACAAGGAGAGGTGGAAGACGTTTTCATCCGCATCTGCACCCAATGGATCCTGGAAATTAAAAAGGTCATTGATCTTTACTCCTCTAATTATCCTGACAAACCGTTGCAGGATCTGGTACTCAGCGGTGGCGGCTCCAAGGTAAAGGGACTGGTCGAGTTTATCGAAAAAGAGATCGGCATAAACGTCGTTTGTTTTAATCCCTTTGACTCCATGATGGTTAACGAACGCAAAATCGATCGGAACTATCTCAACTCTATAGCTCCTGAACTGGCCATCGCTACAGGGCTGGCGATTCGGCCGGCTATCATCTGAGAAGATCATGATCAAGATCAATTTACTCCCTATCCGTGAGATCAAGCGGCGCCAGAAGGCAAAGCAACAAATTGCGACCTTCTGTTTCGGCATTCTCCTTTTTCTCGTCGCTCTCGGCCTGATTGCCCTTTACCTGATGGCGCAGACGGCCAGGCTGGAAACAAAGCTTGACGGCCTTAAGAAAGAGACGGCAAAGTACACAAAAATCCTTCAAGAAATCAAGGAATTGGAGGCAGACAAGGCCGTCTTGAAAAATCAGATCATGGTGATTGATCAGCTGAAAGAGTCCTCTTCGCTGACGGTACACCTTCTCGACGATGTGGCCCGGCGTACCCCCAAAGAACGTATCTGGCTGAACTCGCTGAGCCAGAGCGGCCAGAATCTTACGATCAACGGCATGGCTCTTGACAACCGAACTGTGGCCAAATATATGGATGATCTTCGGACCTCTCCCTATATTCATTCCGTGAGTCTGGCCACAGCCTCAATGCAAACGTATGCTGGACGTAAATTGAAGTCCTTTTCGCTCTCCTGCGCTGTTGGCTCTCCGGTTGATGACGCAACATCGGATAAACAAGAGACAAAAAAGTAATCCCAGGTTCCGCATATGGCTTCCCCTAAATCACCCGGCAAGTTTGATGCCTTCATCGACAATCAGTACCGCACGTTTGATAAGCGCACAAAGCTGTTGATTGTTGTATTTTCTCTCATCATACCTGCGGTGCTGTGCTACTTCCTACTGTTCAAGCCGAGCCTTGACGAGATAGACACACTCAACAAACAGATAGTCACCGAACAGAAATCCCTGAAAAATGCGCGTAAAAGGGCCCGCAACAAGCCCAAACATGAACAGGAACTTGAAGAGGTCAAAAAGCTCTTTGCACAAAAATCTGCGATGCTCCCCAAGCAGCAGGAAATCCCTGACCTGCTCAGGAACATCTCTGATCTGGGTAAAAGCGCTGGGCTCGACTTCCTCAAGTTTGCTCCCGCTCGTGAAATCCCCAGGGACTTTTATGCGGAGATCCCGGTTAATATTTCGATTAGTGGCCCGTACCACAACCTTGGATTCTTTCTCGATCAGGTCAGCAAACTGGAACGTATTGTTACTGTCAACAATATCAGGCTGGGCTCTCCCAGAGAAGAAGAGACGGAAATGCTGCTGAATTCGGATTGCCAGCTGCTCACCTACCGGTTCACAAATAAAAAACTGCCCTCGGAAGAAAAGAAGAAAAAAAAGTAACTCTGCCATGAGATACGCTATGGTCCATCGCCATTTCATACGCCAAAATTTTCTACTGGGCGCCATGACCTTTGTCCTGTCAATCGCCTTCGCCTGCATCAGTCCGTCCATGGCGGCTCCACAGGCTGAAGAAGCGGCAATGCCGATCATGATTAAGGACGAGTCATCGCAAAAGCCTCCGGGCGAATACGAATATGCCCTTGACGATCGCCCCGATCCCTTTAAGCCGTTTATTGCCCCCCAAGAGACCTCCCAGCCCGATCCCAATGAGATCGTTGAAGAGGAGAAAGAATTACGGGGAATGCAGTTATTTGAACCCGGTCAGCTCAGACTGGTGGCAACCGTACTCAGGGAAGAGGGCGATAACTTTGCCATGGCCGAAGATGTTACCGGCCGGGGTTACCCTCTTGAAGAGGGTATGCTCATTGGTCGCCGGGGCCAGGTAACGTCGATTACTCCGCAAGAGGTACTGATAACTGAAACGGCCAAAACCAGGGCCGGTAAAGAACTGATAACAACCGTTGTCATGCGATTGAAAAACGAGGGAGACGAGTAGACATGCTTCATTTTCCTTTCCCCCCCCTACGACACCTTGCACCAGCGCTGAAAAAGACCGTAGGCGTGCTAACTTTCCTGTTCGGGCTCACCATGCTCGTTCCTGGTAATCTGCTTGCCAGCAACGTCATCAGCGGCGTCACGACAAAGAACTCTGACGAGGGCCTTATCGTCCGCATTAGAGGCTCAGAGGAACCGGCCTTCACCGTCTACGAACTGTTCAATCCGGCGCGCATCGTTGTTGACCTTGCTGGGGCCGAACTGCAACCCGGGACAACCCTGGCGCTTCCGGCAAGCACCGGGGTGACACTTACCAACAAGCAGCTTGAGGATTCCCCGTCATCGGTTCTCCGTCTGGAATTTGCGCTGGCAGGCTCCAGACCCTTTAAGGCCAAAAAGGAGAACACCGATATCCTGCTGACCATCAGTGATACCGCGCCGACCAGTCCAGGAGCCGTTGCTCGAGAAGGCGTCGTCATTGAGACTATTGATGTCGAGCACAGCGGCAAGCAGACAACGGTACACATTGCCGCCAACGCAGCAATTACCGACTACAGCTATGATGTTCTCGATAAAAAAGGGAGCTCTCCTCCCCGGATGTATATTGATATCAACAATGTCACCAGCGACGGCCTCATCAAGGAAAAGCTGGTCGGTACACTGCTGGACAAGATCCGAGTTGCCAAGCGAGGAACAGGTCTCCGTATCGTCATGGACAGCAGCAAGGACACTCTCTTCCCCTTCCAGATTGCTCCGGTGAAAAACGGCCTGGACGTTGTCATCGACGAAAAGGGTTCCACTGACCAGATCGGTAGCCTGATTGAAAAGAAAGCCGGAATTGCAAGCCAGCTGCCCACCGTCAATCCCCTGGAGAAGAGACTTTCACCTCAGGCGACTGAGCAGTCCCTGCAGGATGCTTTCAGTTTCTCCGGTTACACCAAGGAACGTATCAGTGTCGATTTTTACAAAATTGATCTCCACAATGTCTTTCGCCTAATTGGTAAGGTGAGTGGCATCAACATCATCGTTGATGAGGGGGTTGCCGGCACGCTAACCCTCGCCCTTGACGATGTGCCGTGGGATTTCGCCCTTGATGTCATCCTCAACCTGAAAAACCTGCAAAAGGAAGAACGGTTCAACACCCTTGTTATTCTTCCCAAGGAAAAAGCCTTTGCCTGGTCCAACAAAGCCGACAACAACCTCAGTTTTGAGCCTGATATTGCCGTCACCGAGCAGGAGTCCCTGCTCATTAAACAGCAGCAAAGCCTTTCTCCGGAAGTTTTTGCTGCCAAGGAAAAAATCGCTCAGGCACGGACCTTTGAAGAGCGCGAAGATTTCGAAACAGCGATCCGCCTGTATGAACAGGCCCTTGAAGGCTGGACCGACAATGCCAAGCTGGCCAACCGCATTTCATCACTGTACCTGGTACAACTTCGCCAGAACGCCAAGGCTGTCTTTTACGCGAAAAAGGCCCTTGCCCTTGACAAGGACCTGAGTTCCGCAGCCCTGAACGCAGCTATTGGCTTGGCCAGCATGCAGGAGTACCAGGAAGCACAGCAGTATTTTGACCAGAGCATCAGTGGAGATAAACCCAGTAAAGAAGCACTGTTCAGCTATGCGGTGTTCAGTGAAGACCGCAAAGCCTACGACAATGCCCTCAAGCTGCTCCAACAGCATGATGAACTGTATGGGGAAACCCTCAATTCCATGATCGCTGAAGCACGCCTCCTGGATAAAAAGGGCAGCACAGACGCGGCCACAAAAAAATACAAGGCTATTCTGCTCTCAGGGCTCCGGGTTCCACCGGACCTTATGAAGTATATCAAGGGACGAATTGCCTTCGAAGAAAATATGAACTAACCAGCTTATGAGACAACAGAGGAACTTTACCATGTATTGCTCAAAAAGATATCTCGCACTCTGCCTTTGTTTTCTCCTGGCTTCCTGCGTAAACTCTACTCAGCAAGCAGAAGATCCCGCTCAGGAGACGCCTCAGGAAGTCAACATGCCTGCAAAGGCGCCTGAAGCGGAACAACAACTTCCGGCACGATTTCAGCATCCGGTCTTCATGACGGACAGCGAGGTAGCCGATGAAACGATCGACACAACAGATGAGTTCGAGCTCAAGGTAGGCGCAACAATCCGCTCTACCGGTGGCCCGCAACCCCTGTGGGACATCATGAAGCGGCTGGCCAACTTGAAAAACATGACGGTTTCCTGGTCCAGTGATGTCGATATCAATGCCCTCGTTGACGTTGATATCAATGCCGAAGATAACTTCTTTGACGCCATTGACAACCTGTTGCGCCAGGTCGACTACTTTCACGAGGTAGAAGACAAGACCATTGTTGTTCGATACAAGGACACAAAAACATACCAGATCGCCATTCCCCAGATGGCTGGCAATTATGCGACAACCGTTGGCGGTAATTTCCTCACGGACAGTGAGGCGAACAACGGTACCGAAGGTACGGTCAAAATCACCAGCAATGAAAATAAATTCGACATCTGGGAAAACATCAAACGCAACATGGACACCATTATTGAGGTATGGAGTGTCCGTCGTGAAGTTAAAACCGTCAAAAATGACGAGGCAGAGGAGAGCTCGGACGAAGCCCAAGCAGATGGCGGAGAAGGAGCAACTGAAGCTGCCCCTTCAAGTGTAGGGGTAGACCTGAAGGCAACCGCCTATTACACCATTGACGAGAGCGTCGGCCTGCTGTCAGTCACCGCCCCGCGCCCCGTCCTCGACAAGGTAGATCTGTACATTAACAACCTCAAGAAAGAACTGTACCGACAAGTCTCCATTGAGGCAAAAATTATTGAAGTCTATCTCCAGGATAACTCCAAAATTGGCTTGGACTGGTCAGCGATCCTCAAAGACTTCAGTATTTCCGGCACCACGTTTTTTGGCACAGCAGGTGCGGGTGATAACGAACAGTTTAGGGGGCAGGTCTATCCCTGGATACCGCCAGCAGGTGATGAAGACTCTATTACAACCTTTGTCAGCAAGATTACCCTTAACTCGGTCAATTTCAACGTCCTGCTAAACGCCCTGAATGAGCAGGGTGACGCCAATGTCCTCTCCAACCCCAAGCTGACAGTGCTCAACGGTCAGCCGGCGCTTATCAGTGTTGGCAGGGATATCGCCTACATCAAAACAGTCTCTAGAAACATCGACAATGCTGGCAGCCAAAACGAAACTATCACGTACACTGCAGAAGTGGACAACGTCGTCGAGGGTGTTGCCCTTGGAGTTATGCCTTCTATCGTCAATGACAGCAAAGTTGTCCTCCACCTGACCCCCATCACCACCGACTTACTTGACGATCCCATTGAATACCGCTCGTTCGGCGATCAGGGACTCGAAGTTGGCCTGCCCAGAATTGGTGTCAGAGAGATGTCGACCATGGTGGAAGTCGAAAATGGTGAGATGCTCGTCATTGGTGGCCTCATTGACAAGACCGAATCAACAAATGGCGCCTTCGCACCAGTTGTTGGCGATATCCCCATTATCAAATATCTGTTTGGTTACGAAGAAAAAATCATGCAAAAAAGGGAACTCGTCATTCTGCTTACCCCGACGATACTCTAGGAGAACTCAACCGTTATGTGGAACAGGAGAAATAACATGAAGATCGGCCGCTATCTGCTTATCGGGTTTATGGCACTGCTTCTTGGCGGTTGTGGGACCACGATACAACAGTCGTTGAAAGTGTCACCAGCCGCTAAATCGAATGTTGGTGCTGAACGCAGAGTCGTTATTCTGCCCTTTGCTGACTACTCGTATGGCGATGATCTTGAAAGCGCATATCGCCGCAATCTTTTCGTCAACGAGAATCTCACAGACCAACTCGTTTCGCACAGCTTCAACCTGCCGGTACAGGAGGATGTCTTCCTCTACCTAGTTGATCAGAATATTATCAACGTCGTCGCCTACGAAGAAAGCAAAACCAGCAGCCTCGAAAACGAGCTGAAAGGGGGCGAGTGGGGGCCACAGATGCAACGTCATCTGCAAAAATATATCGAGATGACCAATCAACGTGGCGTCAGTAATATGCCTGTGCTGGAAAGCCCTGGTACCCATGGCCTAACCTCCCAGGAAGTGGTCAAACTTGGGCGGCACTTCTCTGCGGACTACATCCTCAGGGGACGAATCATCCAGTACAAGGATCGTCAGGATCCTTCATGGGCACCCTGGAAACGCGGGGTCCTCGGCTTCATGACCGGGGTAACCAACAAGATTGCCTTTGGCCAGGCGGCCGCAGACAAATATGACAATCTCGGTTATCTTGTTGCAGGCGGAACCTACGGCGGACTCATAGGCGACGGGGCAAACTGGCCTTACACCCATGAGGCCGATCAGACTATCTTTGGTGTCTCAGGAGGAACCATTGGTAATCAGGTGGTCTGGGGCGCCATTGGCGCTGGCCTTGGCCATATGTCCAGTCAGTCAGGAAGAATTCCCCAGGCAGTGGTTCAACTGAGGGTCTGGATGCAGGATGCCTATAACGGCGATGTGGTCTGGACCAACCGAGTTGACGTAAAGGTTTCACCTGAATCGGTGCTCGCTGATTACCAGTACGATGCCCTCTTCGAGACAGCTACCGAGAAAGCCATTGCTACCCTGATCGAAAATTTCGTAACAACCCTGTAACCTCTCTCTTTCATCACCCATAAAAAAAGGAGCAGCCCGCACAGGCTTGCTCCTTTTTTTATGGGTTTTCTCGTAAAAAACTCTCAGGCGTCAGCTTTCTCTTTTTTGGCATTCTCGTACAGGGCGACAAAGTTTATCGGCTCCATGAGAAAGGGCATAAATCCGCCATCCACGGAAACCTGACTGACAATCTGCCGGGTAAAGGGAAACAGCATGAGGGGGCAGTCGACAGCCATGACCCGGCCCAGATGCTCCTCAGGGATGTTCTTGAGATAGAAAACCCCGGCGTGTTCTATCTCAAGTATGAACAACACATTATCTTCGGCCTTTTTATCAACCACCTTGGCGGTGATAGAGATGGCGACCTCGTAATTGTCGTTCTCTATGGCCTTATTTTTGAGCTGCAGATTAAAATCGACCTTGGGCTCAGTATTGCGGGCAACAAAAACCCCGGGGGTGTTTGGACTCTCAAAGCTGAGATCCTTAACATACATCTTCTGCAGGCGAAAGACAGGCGCCTCGTTACTGGTTTTCTCGTTCTGTTCTGCCATGATTCTTCCTGGGTAAGGGTTAACTCTCTCGGCAGGCACTCTGCTGCCGCTCTTCATCACGCTACTAAAAAAAACTGCATCGGTATATCAGCCGGTATTGCCGTTTAAGATCTGTTGCAAAAATTTTCCAGTATAGGACCCGGAGATTTTACAGAGCTCCTCAGGAGAACCACAGCCGACCAGCCTACCGCCGCCATCACCTCCTTCCGGCCCAATGTCAATGATATAATCAGCGGTTTTGATCACATCAAGATTATGTTCAATGACGACTACAGTATTACCGGTACTGACCAGCCGGTCAAGCACATCCAGCAAATGCCTGATATCGGCCGGATGCAGTCCGGTCGTCGGTTCATCAAGGATGTACAGGGTCTTGCCCGTGGATCTTCGGCTCAGCTCCTTGGCAAGCTTCACCCGCTGGGCCTCACCACCGGAGAGGGTTACCGAGGACTGTCCTAAGGTGATATACCCGAGCCCCACGTCAAAGACCGTCTGCAGGCGATTCTTGATGGGAGGGATATTTTCAAAAAATCCCAGTGCCTCCTCTACGGTCATGGCGAGAATATCCGCAATGGTTTTACCGCGATACCGGATATCGAGGGTTTCCCGGTTATATCGTTTCCCCTGGCAGCTTTCACAGGTCACGTAGATATCGGGGAGAAAGTGCATGGCAATACGGAGCACGCCATCACCTTCACAGGTTTCACACCGTCCTCCCTTGATATTAAAGCTGAACCGTCCGGGCTTATAGCCCCTGGCCCGTGATTCTGGCAATCGAGCCAGCAGTTCCCGGACCGGCGTCAGGACACCGGTATAGGTTGCAGGATTGGAACGAGGTGTTCTACCGATGGGACTCTGGTCGATATCAATAACCTTGTCAATCTGCTCCATTCCCCGCAGTACTCCAGCCGTCTGTACCTGACCACGCTCACGGAAATACTGCTGGGCGCCCTTTAGCAGCGTTTCAATGACCAGCGAACTCTTGCCGGAACCGGAAACGCCGGTGACACAGGTCATGACCCCCAGGGGAATGTCCACGTCAAGATGTTGAAGATTGTTGACGCAGGCACCCTTCACCACGATCTTGCGGCCGCCTTTTCCAGGGACTTTTCTCCGTTTTTTCGGTACCGGAATCTCCATGCGCCCGGAAAGATACCCGCCGGTCAATGACGCCTCGCAGTCAAGCAGACCCGCCACAGGCCCGGCGTACACAATATCGCCGCCATGGACACCTGCTCCCGGGCCAATATCAAGAACAAAGTCTGCAGTGGCGATGGTGTCAGTATCATGCTCGACAACGATAACCGTATTGCCCAGATCACGCAATTCGGCAAGCGTCTTAATAAGTTTATTGTTATCACGCTGATGCAGACCAATACTTGGCTCATCAAGGATATAGAGGACCCCAGCTAACCGGGAACCAATCTGGGAGGCAAGACGAATTCGCTGTGCCTCACCCCCAGAAAGGGTTCCAGCCTTTCGCTCAAGAGACAGATACCCCAGCCCAACCCCCTGAAGAAAACTGAGCCTTCCTTTAATCTCCTTGAGGAGAGGCCCGGCAATCATGGCCCGCCTGGTGTCAAACTCAAGGGTCTCCAGTACACACAGGAGCTGCTCGATGGAGTATCCTGTCATATCCCGAATGCTAAGATCACCCACCAGGACCGCCAACGCCTCTGGTTTAAGCCGTGCACCCTTGCAGTCGGAACAGGGCTGTTCCGTAATAAAGCGGGAGATCTCTTCCCGTACCCGTCCTGAGGAGGTCTCGCGAAACAGGCGATTCAGGCGCGGGATAATCCCTTCAAAGGGGATAGTTGCAATCATGTTTCGCCGACCACGGTGGGTAAAGGCTACCTTTTCCCGACCTGAACCGTACAACAACACCTCTTTTGCCCGTTTGGGCAGTGAACGAAAAGGTGCATCCAGGCTAAAGTTGTAATGGCTGGCCAGCGCCTCCATCCACTGTGCTGCATAAGTGGAAAGCTTACGTTGCCGCCACGGCCTGATTGCCCCCTCGTTGAGGCTCAACCCCTCATCGGGAATGATCAGTGCCTCGTCAATGACCTGGTCGGTGCCGAGGCCCCCGCATTTCGGGCAGGCGCCCTGGGGGTTATTGAAAGAAAACAACTGGGTGGAAAGCTCAGGTATGGATCTGCTGCACTGATGGCAGGCGGCAGATTCACTGAACAACACCTCCTCAGCGGTTTCCGGAAAAACAGCAATCATCAGGCCCTCACTCAAGGTGATTGCCGTACTCACCGACTCGTCAAGCCGACGGCGGATTGACGCTTTAAGCACAAGCCGGTCAATCACCGCCTCAATGGTATGATGTCGATTTTTGTCCAGGTCCACCGGATCTGCCAGCTGCAGAATCTTGCCGTCAATGCGAACCCGGACAAAGCCCTCCCGCCGTAATCGCTGCAGCACCTGTTCATGACGACCCTTTTTCCTGGTAACCAGCGGGGCCAGCAGTATCACCTTCTCTCCCTCGGGTCGCGCCAACAGCTGGTTGACCATATCTTCTATGGACTGCGCAGCAATGACCTGGCCACATTCTGGACAGTGAGGCTGACCGGTACGGGCAAACAACAGGCGAAGGTGATCGTAGACTTCAGTGACCGTTCCCACAGTGGAACGAGGGTTCTTGCTCGTGGTCTTCTGCTCTATGGAAACCGCAGGTGACAGGCCATCAAGCAGATCGACATCGGGTTTGTCCATCTGCCCGAGAAACTGGCGGGCATAGGTACTTAACGACTCAACATAGCGGCGCTGTCCTTCAGCATACAGGGTGTCAAAAGCCAGCGTTGATTTTCCCGACCCTGAAAGACCGGTAAACACCACCAGCTTGTTGCGGGGGAGATCCACCGAAATATTTTTAAGATTATGCATCCGCGCCCCGCGAATGCAGAGATACTGTGGCTCCATAAATATTATTTAGCGGGGTTAAGGTAGTTTTGATGCTCGATTTTCAGGCATCGGTCCATAATCACCTGCAGACCAGCACCTTCTGCCAACTGTGCAGCCACTTCGTCGACAATCCCCAGCTGCATCCACACGGCCTTGGCCTTGATGGCCACAGCCGCCTTCACCACCGGACCGATACGCTCCGGTCGCAGGAAAATATTGACGATATCGACAGCAACGGGAATGGCATACAGGTCAGGGTAGCATGGCCTGCCCAGGATCGTCTCGTGACCAGGGTTAACCGGTATGACCGTATACCCTTGCTCCAGAAGATAAACGGCGACCTGGTTACTCGGTCGCTCCGGCTTAGGTGATAAACCTACCACGGCAATTGTCGTTGTCGTCGTCAGCAGGTCGGCAACGTGGTGGGTGAAGCGTCTTGATGGCATAAGGCTTTTCTCGTTACAGCGTTCAGGACAAACCTGTTTACCTCCCAGCGGGAGCATGGTAGATTGTATGTTTACTGTATCCATCTCTTCACGGCAATCAATACTGACGCTCATCTGCCATGTACTTTCAAGATATCATTGCCACCCTCAACAGTTACTGGGCTTCTGCCGGATGTGTGGTTCTGCAGCCCTACGACATGGAGGTCGGCGCCGGTACCTTTCACCCGGCAACCCTTTTGCGCTCACTGGGCCCTGAACCCTGGAAAGCTGCCTATGTGCAACCGTCCCGTCGTCCCACTGACGGACGCTATGGCGAAAACCCCAACCGCCTCCAGCACTACTATCAGTATCAGGTGGTGATCAAACCCTCACCTCCGAATATCCAGGAGATGTATCTGGAAAGCTTACGCCGTTTTGGCCTGAACCTGCTTGAGCATGATATTCGCTTTGTTGAAGATGACTGGGAATCTCCGACCCTGGGTGCCTGGGGTCTCGGCTGGGAGGTCTGGCTTGATGGCATGGAAATCACCCAGTTTACCTATTTCCAGCAGGCCGGCTCCATTGACCTCAGCCCCATCACCGTGGAGATTACCTATGGCCTGGAGCGTATCGCCATGTACCTGCAAAAAGTGGACTCGGTATATGAGATTGCCTGGAACAGGCAAATTCGCTACGGTCAAATTTTCCATCAGGCAGAAAAGGAGTTTTCTGCGTTCAACTTCGAAGAGGCAAATGTCGCCGATCTTGTCGAATTTTTTGACAAATATGAGCGTGAAGCACACAAGCTCCTGGAAAAAGAGCTCATTCTGCCGGCCTATGACTACTGCCTCAAATGCTCCCACACCTTCAACCTGCTGGACGCCCGCAAGGCTATCAGTATCGCCGAGCGTACCCGCTATATCGGCCGCATCCGTGCGATTGCCCGCAATGTCGCCCAGCATTACGTCCAGCAACGCCAGGCCATGGATCACCCTCTACTCGGAGAGTAACCCCTATCAGCGCCACCTAGTAGCAGCCGACATTCTCGCCTCCCGGGCACCCTGCCGGGCTCAAGGCCCTTCCTGACGCTCCCGGCAAGGGTACCGGCTTACCCCTTGCCAGAGCACGGCCCCTTTTTTTTTCGGAAAAAAGTCATACAGTATAACCGCCGTAGGTACATCATCCACCAGTAACCCCAACCTCTCTCTGTTCATCATGTTCAACGAGACCCACCTCAACCATCTTCAAAAAATCGT
Source organism: Desulfobulbus propionicus (assembly GCA_002748735.1). Classification (GTDB taxonomy): domain Bacteria; phylum Desulfobacterota; class Desulfobulbia; order Desulfobulbales; family Desulfobulbaceae; genus Desulfobulbus_B; species Desulfobulbus_B propionicus_A. The sequence goes on from PDTC01000021.1 coordinate 36,749, forward strand.
CGGTTCGAAACATGTTTCAGCTCGACAGACCGACAGGCTTACCCACTCCTACGATTCCACTCAGAAGCAGTATCTTCCTGATGCTGTCGTCTATGCGGATAACACTGATCAGGTACGGCGGATCGTCGCCTTCGCGTATAAAGAGCGGATTCCCATCCTGCCTCGTGGTGCCGGCAGTGGTTCGACCGGCGGCTCCCTGCCGATCAAAGGGGGCATTGTCCTGGTGCTCACCCGGATGAACCGCATCCTTGATATCGACGAAGACAACCTGATTGCCGAGGTGGAGCCCGGGGTCATCACCGCACACCTGCAGCGTGAGGTGGAGAAGCGCGGCCTGTTTTATCCACCTGATCCCGCCTCCAAGGACTTCTGCACCCTGGGAGGAAACGTCGCTGAATGCGCTGGTGGACCACGCTGCGTCAAGTACGGTGTCACCAAGGATTATATCCTCGGGCTGGAAGTCGTGACGCCAACAGGTGAGGTCATCCGTACAGGAGGACGCACCATGAAAAATGTGGCAGGCTACGACCTTACCAAGCTTTTTGTAGGTTCCGAGGGAACGCTGGGTATTGTCACCGGGATCATCGTTAAGCTCCTCCCCAAACCTGCTGCGAGAAAAACTATGCTCGCCCAGTTTGCCTCCATTGATGGCGCCGCCCGGGCTGTTTCCGAAATTATCCGGGCCCGCATCATCCCCTCCTCTCTGGAGTTTCTTGATGCCACTACGATCAACTGTGTCCGCGAAGGCACGGCCCTGGATATTCCCCAGGCCTGCCGGGCAGTGCTGCTTATCGAAGTGGACGGAGAAGCAGATATCCTGGAGGATCAGGCCAAGCGTATTCGGGAAATCATCGACCCGCTGGATGTCATCACCGTACAGACCGCGGCGACACCTGCAGAGGCTGAAGAGCTCTGGCAGGTCCGCCGCAGTATCAGTCCCAGCCTGCGCAAGGTTAATCCCAACAAGTTTAATGAGGATATTGTCGTACCACGCTCCAAGGTGCCGGACATGATCCGAACCCTGGAACGCCTCTCCGCCGAATTTGGCGTCCCGATCGTCAACTTCGGCCATGCCGGCGACGGCAATATTCATGTCAATGTCATGGTCGATCTCGCCGAAGCGGGCATGCAGGAAACCGTGGACAGGGTTCTCGACCGTATCTTCACCGCCACCATCGACCTGGGCGGCTCCGTGAGCGGTGAACACGGCATCGGTACAGCCAAGGCTCGCTACCTGACCAAGGAAATCAACCAGGCCACCATTACCTGCATGCAGGCCATTAAAAGCGCTCTTGACCCACACAACATCATGAATCCCGGAAAAATATTCCTGGAACCAGACCTGGCACGCCCCTGATCCCATGAGCAGCAGCACCCTCAAATCGCTGGACGAGTACCGCGACATCATCGAGAAATGCGTCAAATGCGGGGCCTGCCAGGCCCACTGTCCGGTTTATCTCCAGGAGCGTAAAGAAGGCGCTGTGGCCAGGGGCAAGATAGCGCTGGCTCAGGCGATCCTTGACGGTGACTCGGAGCTGGAAGAGCGGCTGCAGGAGGACATCAGCCTCTGTCTGATGTGCGGCTCCTGCGTGGCCAAGTGCCCCAACAGGGTGCCCACAGACGAGATCGTTGGCGCTGTCCGGCGACAGATCACCAATGAGCAGGGACTGAGCATGGTGGGGAGGGCCGTGCACGCGGTCACCGGCTCCAGGCCACTCATGCGCACCCTGGCAAGAACCGGTTCACGGCTGCAGCCTGCGCTTTTTAAACAAGTCCCGGGAGCCAGTGGTCTGCGGCTACGCTTTCCCTCACCGGTCATGCCCGGCCGCAGTGTTCCTCAGGTTGCCCGCCGCAGCCTGTTTAACCGAGTGGGCGAGTTTGTCCAGGGTTCACCGGAACAGCCGACGATCGGTTTTTTCAGCGGTTGTTCGATCACCTATATCTATCCGGAAATCGGTGAAGTTGTCGTGGGCCTGCTGCAGCGTCTGGGTTTCTCTGTTGCCCTGCCCAGAGATCAGGGATGCTGTGGTATTCCAGCCCTTTCCTCAGGTGATGGTCAACTACTGCGCAAGGTCGCCAAGGCCAATGACCACGCCTTTGCCGGACTTGAGGTGGAACACGTCGTCACCGCCTGTGCGTCCTGCCTGGGCGGCATCGGCCACCACTACGCTACCATGAATGACGGTCCCCAAAAGCTGAGTAGCAAGGCCAAAGATATCCTTGTATTTCTCTGCGAGCAGGGCCTCGACAGGACCCTCGAGGCCCTGCCCAGATGGCAAAACCGCCGACGGGTCACCTATCATGACCCCTGTCATCTGCGGGCCCAGGGTATAACCCGTGAACCCAGGGCACTGCTAGAGGCCCTGCCCAATATCGATTTTGTCGAGATGGAGAACGCTGCCAGCTGCTGCGGCCTGGGCGGAACCTTTTCTGTCTACCATTATCCCTTAAGCAAAGCCATTGGAGAGGGCAAGATGAGTGGACTGGCGACAAGCCAGGCCCAGACCATAGCAACAGCCTGTCCTGGATGCATGATACAGCTACAGGACTCCATCAACCACGCCGCACTCAATGTTCAGGTTGTCCATGTGCTCGATCTCGTCTACCAGGCCCTTAAGGGACCGGAAAAGATCTAATTATCCTGCGCTAAAAAAGAACAGGATTCAACGCGACACAACCAAGGATAACCGGATGCAGCACCCTGAAAAAGAGAGAAAAAATCCGACCTCCAAGGGATTTTGGTGGAAACGGTTTTTTTATACGGTCACCGGAGCCGACCACGACTACCAGCTTGGTCCAAACTGGTTCGCCTCGGTAATGGGAACTGGAATTATAGCCAATGCCTCGGTAGCTCTCCCGCTTTTTTCGCCATATCTGCAGAGCGTTGCCCTGGTGGTCTGGCAGCTCGCCCTGTTCATGCTACTTGGTTTACTCACGGCCACGGCCCTGTTGTTGTGGAAACGCCAGAACATCTGGAAACGCCATTTTAATGATCCGATGATGGCTCAGTTTTACGGGGCACCTCCCATGGCCCTGCTTACCGTGGCTGGTGGGACACTGCTGCTCGGCCCCCTCATGCTCGGCGAGAAGCTGGCACTGCAGCTCAGCTGGCTACTCTGGTTTCTTGGAACCGCAGGTGGTCTTGGCTCGGCTGTCATTATTCCCTATCGGTTGTTTACGAAGTTCAGAGTCAGACCAGATTCAGCCTTTGGCGGCTGGCTGATGCCTGTTGTCCCTCCCATGGTTTCAGCGGCTATTGGTGCAATGCTCGTACCCCACACCCCTTCGGGAGTATTACGGGAGACCATGTTTTATAGTTGCTACGCCATGTTCGGCCTCAGTCTCTTTGCGGCCGTGATCATTATATCGATGATTTGGAGCCGGCTTGCCCATCATGGAACATCAGGGACCTCGCGGGTCCCGACGCTGTGGATCGTTCTCGGCCCCCTGGGCCAGTCAATGACAGCAGCAGGAGTGCTTGCCACAGTTGCAGACAGCGCTGTATCAGCTGAAATAGCAAGGGGATTCCTTCTTTTTGCAGTGCTTTACAGCGTGCCTGTCTTTGGTTTTGTCCTGCTGTGGACCGCGTTGGCAACGCTACTTACCTTGCGAGCCAGGCGCAGGCAGATGAAATTTGCTCTTACTTACTGGGCCTTCACCTTTCCGGTGGGCACCTGCGTGACCGGCACAGCACAGCTCGCCCATCATACCGGTGTGCCATTGTTCACATGGGCCAGCATCGTTTACTTTGTGCTCCTGCTGCTTGCCTGGTCAGTTGCAGCTTTTGGGACGACAAAGGGTATGGTCACCGGCCATCTCTTTCGTCTGCCCCCTGCAGCACAGCCAATCGTCTCGATCAAGGAGTCCGGATTCACCGGGGATATCCTCGACGAAGATGATTGACACGCGGCTGGTTACTTAGCCGAATGGCGAAACCGTGGAAGGGTCAGCAATGCGGTCAGCAAAAGACCCACGACCAGATAGCCGGGAAACCAGGTGATGGACTGACGAAAGGCCAGATCTTCGATCAGGTCAGCGCTTACCCCTGTGTGTTGTGCAGCACGCAACTTCGCCACCAGCAGTGCGTAGAGGATACCAATGCTGCCGTATGCGGCATTGAAGGCCAGGCCCTTAAAACTGAGAATCGTGGCTCGCTGCCTGGAGTCAGCGAGTTGGTTAAGGTAATGGCTGGTGAAAAACGAGGTCATCATCATGATCGAAAAGACCAGCATCATGGGCAGGACCCCAAAATAGGGGATAAACAGGGTCAGTCCCAGCAACGTCAAGATTGACAGTACGCAAAGCCAGAGAAGGTTACGTGCCGGAGAATATCGCTCCACCATCCACCTTGCCAGGCGAGGGACAAAGACGCCTAGCAGGGCAATGGCAGAACCGATAATGCCAAAGCTTGCCTCAGGCAGGCCGATAACACGATAATACTGACTGGCCAGCGTCACCAGCATTCGCAAAACATGATCAAAGACCATGGCAAAGCCGATGACGGCCAGGGCAAAAGGTGTTTGCCATATCCATCGGCCTGCGTTCAGGGTAAGGGAGAAAACCTCCCGTGTTGATGCTGTATTGAGTTCACTCGCCTCTTCATCAGGCCGTAAATCCTGCATCCGCAGCACTGTGACAAGGGCCAGGACAGCCAGGCCAAGCGTCAGGAACACCGGGAAACGCATGGTTATCTCCTGGGTCACCACACGGGAAGAACCCAGCAGGTCCAGGAGCCGGTTAACCATCGAGGGATCGTAGAGCAGCGCTCCCAGGGTCATGGCCACCACATGAACCAGGCTTCGCAGCCGCATCTCCATTTCAAGAACCTGCGGCCAGGTATCCTCAAGCCCTTCACGGACAAGTGTATCGTAGGCCATGGCCTCATCAGCTCCGGATGCCATGGCCTCGGCCAGACCGGAAAGGACCCGGTTTAGGAGAAATACGCTAAAGACGAGGCTGTGGTTTCCCAAGGGGACAAAGGCCAGCAACAGCATCTCCCACAACATGCAAAAGGCAGTGGTGAGCAGCAGGCGTTTACGGCCAATCAAGTCGGCCAGTGCCCCGGAAGGCACCTCTGCCAGGACAATGGTGAAGGCCCACACCGTATTTAGCAGGGCAAACTCTTCAATACTCAACCCATAGTCAAGGAAAAGAACAGTAAAAACGGGGTAATAAAACCGAGCATTAAAAAAAATGCGGAAGGCGAGAAACAGCCGGACATTGGTGAGGGCAAAGGGTGAAGAGTGCGAGGCAGCCATCCGTACACCATGGGATCGAATGACAGGGATGTCAAGGCCTTGTCGTCGACAAGAAATGATTCTTGCCCTCTCTGCATTCCCTGTTAAGATGAGACGATACTGGTAAAAACCCCTTGGGAGGACACGTGGATCATCCTGCTACCCCGCCCTGTACAGCCTGCCCGGCCTGTGATCTTCTTCTGCGCCAACCCCCTGATGATTCGGGTGTCACGTTTTTCTGCCCGCGCTGCGGCAAAACACTGCACAAGACCATCCCACAGAGTGTCGAAAAGGTACTGGCGTTCAGCCTTGCCGGCCTGTTGCTGTTCATCCCGGCGAACTTCATGCCGCTTGTGACCATGAGTATCCTTGGCCTGGAAAAGCACTCTTCGATTTTTGATTCTGTGCTGGCCCTCTACGATCAGGGGCTTTTTCTCGTGGGGTCAACCGTGCTGTCCATGGCCCTGCTCTTTCCCCTTGTCACCCTGGGGCTGTTATGTATTGTCTCCCTGGGCATAGCCACTGGCCGTCGTTCTCTCCTGCTCCTCCTGCTGTTCCGGGGGTACCACTATCTCACCGAATGGGCGATGATGGACGTCTACCTCATCGGCATCTTCGTCACCATCATTAAACTGAGCGGCATGGCCAAGGTCCATTTCGACTTCGGCCTGTTCTGCTTTATCGGTATGGTTATCACTGCCATTGCCGCGCAAAGCTGCCTCAGCTACCAGGAGTTCTGGCAGCGATTGGACCCTGAGCATCGTCAACCTCCCCAGGCACCATACCCAGCCCGTACTGCCCGTGAAGCGGGCTTGGTACTGTGCCATACCTGCCAACTGCTCACCGCGGACCACCCGGGTGGCGGTCAGGAATGCCGACGATGTCGCAGCCCCCTGCATATGCGCAAGCATGACAGCCTCACCCGCACCTGGGCAATGATCATCTGTGCCGTTATCCTCCTTCTACCAGCGAACCTGATGCCCATCATGGAAGTGGAACACTTCGGCCTCCCCGACCATTCCACCATTCTCGACGGTATTGTCTACTTCTTTCACAGCGGCTCTTATGCCATTGGCCTCATCATCTTCACCGCCTCTGTCGTCGTTCCCCTGTTCAAGATCGTCGGCATCGTTCTGATCCTGATCTCCATTCACTTCAAGCTTCACTCCTGGCTGCGGCACAAGGCCCTTATGTTTCGTTTCATAGCGTTCATCGGCCGCTGGTCCATGCTTGATATTTTTGTGATTGCCCTGCTCTCGGCCCTCGTGCAATTCGGGGTGCTTTCGACTATACAGGCAGCACCTGCTGCGTTCTATTTCACCGGGGTGGTGTTAAGCACGATGCTTGCCGCTATTACCTTTGATTCTCGAGTGCTCTGGGACATTGATATTTCAACGACCGAGGAAACTCTTCATGGAAAAACCAGTCGTTCATAAACGGCGTTCCCTCTCTCCTGTCTGGTTCCTGCCACTGCTGGCCCTGGGGCTTGGCTGTTGGCTTCTCTACACGAGCTACCGTGACGCCGGCATCACCATCTCCGTCCATTTTCCTGATGCGGTCGGCATTACCACTGGCAAAACACGGGTCATCTACCGGGGTGTTCCCGTCGGTACCGTGAAGCAAATCCTCGTCGATGAGGACCTGGGCGGCGTCAAGCTCGTTGTTGACATGACCAAGGAGTCAAAGCAGGGGCTCAAGGAGGACACCAAGTTCTGGATTGTCAAACCGGAAATTTCCGCGGGTCGGATCAGTGGGCTCGACACCATCCTCACCGGCAGCTACATAGCGGTGGAACCGGGAGTTTCAGAGATCTATGCCACCAGTTTTGAGGGGCTGACCATGGCGCCGCCAGCCAGCGCTGATGCCCCTGGATTGCGTATTACGCTCATTGCCGATACCCTGTACTCACTGCAGCGAGGCTCCAATATCTATATGAAAAACCTGCGGATCGGTCAGGTCATGAGTTTTCAGCTGAGCGATAACGGCAAGATTCACCTGCAGGCCTATATTGAGCCGGAATTCAGTCAGCTGATCCGTAACGGTACCCGGTTCTGGAATGCCTCGGGCCTCTCTATCAGTGGTGACCTGCAACGGGGATACAGTATTAACATGGCATCCCTGGCCTCTCTTGTTTACGGAGGTATCATCTGCTCCACCCCGGCAACGCTGGCTGATACCCCACCTGCAGAGCAACAGGCCAGCTTTCCCCTGTACAGCGACTTTGCCGCAGCCGAATACGGCATCGAAGCGTCCCTGCTGGTCGCCGATGGCAGCGCTATGGTCCCGGGGAAGACCCGGGTGATGTTCCGTGGCATCAAGGTGGGAGTGGTCAAGAAGCTCGAGGTCAATGATGATCCTCTCTACACCGTCACTGCCACACTTCAACTGGACCCGATTGTCGAGGATCTCCTCAGAGAGGAGACCAAATTCTACATTCAGCAACCCGAGGTGGGTATCACCGGTGTCAAACACCTGGAGGCCATTCTGACCGGTCCCTATATCACCCTTGAACCCGGTGAAGGCGCTCCTCGCAGGGACTTTGTCGCTGAAATTGGCACCAACCCTAAACCCTCCCTACGCACCGGCAGCCATTATCGGTTAAAGGCAGAGGAAAAGGGCTCGCTGAATGCTGGAGATCCTGTCCTTTTCAAGGGGGTCGCTGTCGGAGAGATTACCACGGTCAGCCTGTCGCCCACCGACGATGAGATCCTCATGGACATCATGATTTTCAACGACTATCGCCATCTGGTCAAACCGGCAACGGTCTTCTGGAATACCAGTGGCGTACAGATTGATGCCAGCCTCTCGCAATTCAATGTAAATCTGGGATCCCTGCAAAGCGCACTGGCAGGAGGAATCGCCTTTACGACCCCTGTCATGGATCAGCAATCAGCCAAGACAGCCCCCCAACACACCCTCTTTACCCTGTATAACTCCTATACCGAAGCGGAACAGGCGGTTCCAGCCCTCCATCCCAAGGGGCTGCGTATCCGGTTGACCGCGAAAACCATGCCACCGCTCAAGCCTGGCGCCTCGATCTATTACAACAACATTGTGGTCGGCAAGGTTCTGGATTTCCGTCTTGGTAAAAATTCCCGGGACGTGGAGCTCCTCGCCCTCATTCACCAGCAGTACCAGGATCTGGTCACCACCACCTCGCGGTTCTACAACCGTTCAGGCATATCGGTTAACGCCGGCCTTGACGGAATATCTCTGCAGACGGGCCCCCTCGAGGCCATTCTTGCCGGTGGCATCGGCTTTTTTACCCTGGAAAAGGGGACGGCAGTCAACGAGGGGCACACCTTCTCCTTATACCGAAAATTTACCGATGCCCAGCAGGCCTCAAGCGTTAAGCTTCAGCTGCGGCTGTCATCCACCAAGGGCCTGCGGGAAAACAGCCCGCTACGATATCAGGGAATCGACGTGGGCCGGATCGGACAACTGGCACTGCGCGGTGATGGCGCCGGTGTCACGGCCACAGCGTTTGTCGATAACGAGGCGGCACACCTCTTCCGGGAACACTCCCTTATCTGGATCATGTCACCTGAAATCGGCCTGGAGGGCGTCAAAAACCCAGAGACCTTCATCCGGGGCAGCTACCTCGTGGTGCAGCCGGGAGAAGGCCGGTACCGTACCTCCTTCACCGTACTGGACGAGCCTCCTGACAACCTCGTCACCGACAGCCTCAATATCGTCCTTGAGGCAGCCACCCGGGGGTCGATCAAGCCTGGCAGCCCTCTCTATTATCGACAGGTGCAGGTGGGCAAGGTCACCGGTTACACCCTCTCTCCCTCTGCGCAGAAGGTCTGGATTAAGGTGAATATCTCCCCGGAATACCGCCACCTGGTGCGCTCCACCACCCTCTTCTGGAAAGCCAGCGGCCTGTCCGTCACAGGGGGAATACTCAGCGGGATCGACGTTCGCACCGAATCCATGCAGGCCCTCCTCACCGGTGGCATTGCCATGGCCACACCAGATGATGGCGAGCCAGGCATGCCGGCAATGGACGGCGACCACTTTCCCCTGGCCCGTGCTCCTGTAACCGGCTGGGAGGACTGGGCCCCACACCTCTCTGATGATCTGGCAAAGAGACCTGGGGGGGTTAACGGGAGCTCAGGCAAGGATTCCCCAACTGACACGATGTCGCAGCCTTGAATCTTTCCCCGCAGGCATCGTCCGGCAGCCACCTGCGACACGCAGACAGCAGCAAGCGGCTCCGGCTCTACGGCTGGCTGGCAGTTTTTGGCTCGGCATTCTTCTTTTACCTGGCCACTGCCATAATCCATTGGGCTAACCAGATAGTAGAGATTGATACGGCGTTGTACGTCTTCTCCCGCTTGGCGCTCGGCTTTATCCTGGTGTCGCTGACCATGCTCTGGCAACGCCAGCGGCCCCGTCCTCGACGCTATCACCTGCTCTTTGGTAGAACCATCTTCAACGTGATCGCGACCTTCTGTTTTTACCAGGCCGTGACAGTGACATCAGTGGCTGAGGCAAATATCCTCAATATGACCTACCCGCTGTTTATTGCAGTCATTGCCTGGTTTCTCCTGCGAGAACAGCGCGATCTCGTGGCCCTGCCCGTCGTGCTCGTTGCCTTTGTCGGCATCTGGTTGATCCTGGCGCCCGGTGATCTGGGCTTCAGCCGTAATAATCTCTGGGGGCTGGCCTCAGGGGTAATCGCTGCCGTTGCTATGCTGTATCTCAATCTGAGCCGCAGGTATCACGATTCCCAGACAATTCTCTTTTTCATGTTCGGCCCCGGATCACTGCTCATCCTTCTACTCTTCCCCGAGGCATTCTTTTTCCCCAACCTCCTTGAGGTTTCTTTGCTGCTGGTCTGTTCGGCCTGCGGTGTGCTGGCCCAGTACCTGCTCACCTTTGGTTTTCGGTATGTCACCGCTGTCGAAGGGTCGGTTATCAGCTCCACTCGCATTCTGCTGGCAGCCCTGTTAGGGCCACTCCTCTTGAACGACCCGCCACTTACCTCCTCAGGATGGCTTGGAGCAGTCCTGGTGTTTACCGCCAACATCATCCTTGCTGTCCGCCGCTCCAATACGACCGATGCCGTTACCCACCAATTGCGGGAAACCAATCAGCGTACCTCGAAACAGATCAGGACAAAGCCGTAGGCACCCACTGTGGCTTTTCCAGATGAAGTCCGAACGTAAAAAACCTGCTGTCCCCTGCCGGTGGCAACTCACTGCCCCGATAAACGAGGGGAGGACCTATGGGAGAAAAGGGGTGATGTCACTGGCATAGGCAGATTTCACCTTGAAGCCACCCGCTTCGAGAGTCGCTACTGCCTGGTCCTTTTCCTGCATTGGCACCCGCATCACCAACTGCTGGATACCGGGATGCTCCTTTTCCGGCCAGGAGATAATACTCATGATATTGATATTCTCCCGACCGAGCAGGTCGGTTATCTTGGCGAGTACCCCGCACGAATCATGGACAAACACGCTTAACCGGGAGCCATCCTCAGAGATACCGATAGCATCGAGCAGCACCCCTATGACATCGGTACTGGTGATAATACCCACCAGTCGCTCATTCTCGACAACGGGCAGGGCGTTGATATCATTTTCTGTCATGGTATACGCGGCACGCTCAATGGTGGTATCTGGAGATACCGTGACCACTGTCTTGACCATGACCATCTTCATCACCACCTTGTTGAGCAGATAGGTCAGCTCGTGCTGACTCAGGGAAGTGGCCGGAGAAGCCCAGTACTGCTTGAGATCACGGTCTGAGAGAATCCCCACCAGCCTCTCTCCCTCCACCACCAGCAGATGATCGATACCTTTCTCCTCGACCAGTTTACGTGCTTCTACCAGTGAGGTCTCAGGGGAAACCGTGATCAGGCTCGTGTTCATGATCCTTCCGATATACATGCTGTGTTCCTCTGTTGTAAAAAAATTGGAGAATATCCTGCTGTCTTTTGCTGACAGTCCAGAACGCTATCTTGTTAGGACAACCAAAATCTCACAGCCAGTATAGCAACTTCGTCGGGCTGGTGGCAATTGCTATCTTCACGGAGATGCAAGCCCGGCCAGGTACGAAGAATAGGTCTGTTGCAGGCCCTCCTTCAATGAATACCGGGGCTGCCAGCCGAGGCTGTTGATGCGACTGCAGTCCAGGAGTTTTCTCGGGGTACCATCGGGCCGTGTTGTATCGAAAAGGACCTCACCATCAAATCCGGTGATCTCGCGGAGTATTTCAGCTGTTTCACGGATGGTAAGATCATGGCCAGCGCCAATGTTGACAAAGCTCACCAGCTCCGAACCAGCCACCCTGGCGGTAAACTCCTTGCCAAGTCCCATGACCAGCAGGCAGGCCTCGGCCATGTCTTCCACATGAAGGAACTCTCTGCGGGCCTCACCCGTCCCCCAAAGCACCACCTGTGGTGAATGGCCTGGCTTTATCCCGTCGCGCCCAAGGCCGAGTCCCACTCGAATCTCCTCGGGAATCGGGCCGTAAACCTGTTCATCCCGGTGGATCATTTCTAGATTCCCCTCGGCTGCCAAGCGCGCCAGATGAAATTTACGTAGCATGGCCGGGATAACGTGGCTGTTTTCCAGGTGATAATTATCGCCCGGTCCGAAAAGGTTGGTGGGCATAACTGAATGATAGTGGGTGCCATACTGGCGGTTGTAGGCCTCACACATCTTGATCCCGGCAATTTTCGCCACTGCATAGGGTTCATTGGTGGATTCTAGGGCACCGGTAAGCAGGTACTCCTCGCGCATGGGTTGAGGCGAATATTTTGGATAGATACAGGAGCTGCCAAGAAAAAGCAGGTGGGCGATACCGGCCCGCCATGCTTCGTGAAGAACGTTGGTCTGGATCATCAGGTTCGAGTAGATAAACTCAGCGGGGTAGACGCTGTTGGCATGGATGCCCCCGACTTTAGCGGCAGAAAGCACCACATGCTCAATACGCTCATCGCGAAACAAGGCACGAACAGCCTGTTGATCACAGAGGTCCAGTTCGGTATGGGTTCTGGTAACAAGGTGGTCAACTCCGTGTTGTTTCAGCCGTCGGACAATGGCAGATCCCACCATTCCCCGATGCCCTGCAATGAACACTCGTGTTGCCGGAGACAATTGAGCCGTTACCACATTCATACGCCCTCAACTACGTCAGAGAAAAAAGAGTTAGTACCGCCGGGCTGTCTCGACAGCAGCGACGTCGGCAACGCACGCAGAAAAATTATTCACCGTGTACCGATCTAACCATATTCCAAGAGGGATATTCAACAATCAGCAGAAAGGAAAGAAAAATATTTACCCGAGCAAGGGGACAAGTCCTCTTCCAGTCTGCGGAATCACCTTTCCACTCCCCCTGCTGGCCGTGCTTTGTCTGGCTTTTAAGTAAGTACTGGCCTTTACGGGCCGGGCATGGTATGTGCTCAAAGCGCTATTACCGGATACCGTACCCCCGTACTCCTTAGCCCGGAGAAGAACCCGCACATGCCCCTCCCGCTTCTTTCGGACCTGAACAGGGAACAGCGAACCATGTTCCATTTCCTGGCGGTTCTCAACATTGCCGCAGTGATCGGCCTCCAGAGCTGGATGATCCTGTTCAATAACTTCGCCGTTGAACAGGCCGGCCTCCATGGTGCCCAAGTCGGAACCATCCAGTCGGTTCGTGAAATTCCCGGGTTTCTGGCCATGCTGGCCATCTTTGTGATGATGGTCCTGCGTGAGCATCGCCTCGCCGCGATGTCGATCCTGCTCCTCGGCGTCGGCGTTATGCTCACCGGTTGTTTCCCCTCGTTCTCTGGCCTTTTGGTGACAACCCTGGTGATGAGCTTCGGGTTTCACTACTATGAAACGGTAAACCAGTCATTGACCCTGCAGTACTTCGACCGCGCGACCTCGCCCCTGGTGTTTGGTCGGATGCGCAGCCTGAGTGCAGCCGCAGCCCTTGTCACCGGGGCAGTGGTCTTCCTGCTTGGGCTGGTTGCCACCTATCGGTCAACCTATCTCCTCCTCGGTGCTGTTGTCGGCCTCACAGGGCTCTGGGCGTTCACCCGCGATCCCAGCCGGGCGGACCTGCCGCCACAGAAAAAAAGGATGGTTCTCAAACGGCGTTACAGCCTCTTCTACTTCCTCACTTTCATGGCAGGAGCCCGCCGCCAGATCTTCATCGCCTTTTCCGTCTTCCTGATGGTCAAGGTCTTTCACTTCTCGATCCAGGAGGTCACGTTGCTCTTCCTGGTGAACAACGGGGTGAACTACTTCCTGAATCCGATTATTGGCACGGCCATTGTCCGATTCGGCGAACGCCGGATCCTGAGTATTGAGTATGCAGGGCTGATCATGGTCTTCCTCACCTATGCCTTTACCGGCTCCAAGTGGATGGTGGCCATCATGTACATCATCGACCATATCCTCTTCAATTTTTCTATGGCCATCAAGACCTACTTCCAGAAAATTGCCGATCCCGAGGATATTGCCCCCAGTATGGCAGTGGGGTTCACCATCAACCATATCGCTGCCGTGGTCATCCCGGTGCTTGGTGGCCTGATCTGGATGCTGGATTACCGGATTCCCTTTATTGCCGGGGCCTTCATGAGTGCCGTCTCCCTGATGGCAGTCCAGCTGATTCCCTCCCCTGATCCGACACCTCCCCAGGTACCTTCCGTATAAAGACGCCGATGCAGCCAGCCAACCAGCCAGACCGCCTCGACAAGGAGGCCATCAATGCCCTGCCGTTACGTGCCTATGAAGGACCGATTCGGCTGATCTGCGACAGCAGGGAGTGTCAGGAAGCCATGGCAGAGCTCTCCACAGAGACGGCCCTCGGGTTTGACACGGAAACACAGCCAGCCTTCAAGAGAGGGCGGCATTACCCGCCAGCCTTGCTGCAGCTTGCCGGCACCGACACGGTGTACCTCTTTCAACTAAGCCGCATTGGCCTACTGCCTGAGCTGTGCAGCCTGCTGGCCCGTGCTGATATCCTCAAGGCCGGTGTCGGGGTCCAGCAGGATCTTGCAGAGCTGCGCCAGGTGCGGGAATTTACCCCGCAAGGGTTTGTCAATCTTGCCCGGATTGCCAGCAAGGCTGGGCTCAAAAACCAGGGGCTCCGGGGACTGACAGCGCTGCTGCTCGGATTTCGTATCTCCAAGGGCGCGCGCACCAGTAACTGGGGCAGGCAGGAGTTGAGCCTCAAGCAGCTGACCTATGCCGCCACTGACGCCTGGGTGGGCAGAGAGATCTTTTTTGCGTTGCGCCGGCGATACCCCCACCTCTTTACCGGCCTTCGGTGACAGCGGCGGCATCACCTCGCAGGCGTTCACAAAACCCGTTGACCAAGACAGAACTACCCGCTACATTGAAAAGTTAAGCAATATACCTCTACAGTTCATGGCAATCACAGGAGTAACGTCTCATGAGTGAACGAAAAGCACCGCCCAAACATTATCAACTGCTGCTCAAAAATTTTCCCGAGGTAATGAACGCTGTCGAGAACCTCGGCAGTACGATCCGTGAGTCTGGGCCCCTGGATAACAAGACTGTTGAGCTTATCCAGTTGGCGGTCGCGGCGGCAGCCGGCTCCACCGGGTCTGTCCGTTCACACGCCCGGCGGGCCCTGGCGGCAGGGGCCACCCAGGAGGAGATTCACCATACCCTGGTGGCGCTGATCTCCACCATTGGCTTCCCCACGGTGGCAGCGGCGCTGGCCTGGGTCCAGGACGACTGAGCGACCGTTGATGGCCGGGGCCAGGCGCGACGATAATGGTGCGTCAGCTTATCCTGACATCTTGTCTATTCGCATCAGCTGATCGGCAAGGTCAGCGAGCTCCTGCTGCCAGTACCTGCGGCTGCCAAAATCCGGGGCCACTTGCGTGCGGCCATCTTCTAGCACCTGATGTGTGCACCAGGCGATGTAGTGAATAAAACGCATGGCCCGCAGGGGTTCGATCAGCAGCATTGAGCTGTGGTCAAACGGCTGGAAGGTTACATACCCTTCCAGTAACAATGCCAGTTCCCTGGCGCAGTCTTCGGGAGGCCCCGGCAGAAGCATCCATATATCCTGGATGGGAGGCCCGGTGGCCATGTCGTCGAAATCTATCAGCACAAATCCTTCACCGGGCCGATAAATGATATTGCCAAAATGGCAGTCACCATGAATCCGCTGGAGGCGCGCCCCCGTAAAAAGAGGAGCGATCCGGTTGATCAGGTTGTCGCACAATCGCGCAAACTCGACGGCAATATCTTTGGGGAGGAGCCCTGAGGCACAGACCATTGCCACCTGCTTTGCGGTGAGAAGATCCGGACGCATGACCGGCCGATGTGGTGCCCGGCCACAAGCACCAAGGAGATGCGTCCTCCCGAGCAGATGCCCCAGCTGCACCCACTGCTCTTCACTGAACTCGTCGAGGAAGCGCCCGCCCTTTTTGGGAAAAAGGGCAAAGTAATAGCCAGCCAGCTCGCCCAGGGTCCCTTGATCTGCCAACGGTAACGGCGCGATCACCGGTACCTCTTCCTCGGCCAGCTCCAGCAGAAACCGGTGTTCCTCAAGGAGCGCCTCCCTGGTCCAGCGTCCCGGTCGATAAAATTTTACCATAAAACCGCTGCCCTCGGTATCGGCGAGCTCGTACACCCTGTTGATGTAGCTGTTCATTGGCCGGCACAGGTTACTCAGGGGTCTGTCTAGCATCTTTTCTACCCCATCAAGAATGTGCTCGGGAGTGAGTTCGCGAAAACCGGTTGTGGCAAGCATGTCCATATCCTTGTTCACTCAGGGGTAAGGGGCTGTGTGCTGCGATGCTGCTTACCCAGTATACCACCCGCAGGAATACCGCACCAGCGGAGAAGGGGGAGTGTAACATCTCGAAACCAGATGTGCGAGCGTCCTGAGGGCACCCCTGATTTGTGGACCTTTTGCAGAAATGGTGCTACAGTGGTAACAGTATGTTCCATGACCAGCAGCTGGGGAAATCGCCATGAGAAAGACTGTCCTCGTACCTGTGGCCGATGGCATTGAAGAGCTTGAGGCTGTTGCTATCATCGATATTTTGCGTCGTGCCGGGGCAGAGGTCACTGTCGCGGCGGTGACCCAACGTCTCGACATTGTCTGCTCCCGGGGCGTCAAGCTGACTGCCGACACCTTTCTTGGTGATTGCAAAGAGAGCGACTATGACCTGGTGGCGCTTCCCGGCGGACTTCCAGGAGCAGAACATCTCCGGGACTCCCGGGAACTGACAGCCATCCTCGAGCGACAGCGCCAGAAAAACGCCCTGTATGCGGCGATCTGCGCGAGCCCGGTGGTCGTCCTTGAACATCACGGGCTCCTTGCGGGACGACAGGCTACCTGTCACCCCGGGTTCAGCGAGCATCTCGTTGACCGGCAACAGGCAGCATCCCGGGTGGTGGTTGACGGCAACTGCATCACCAGTCAGGGGCCGGGAACAGCGGTGGAGTTTGCCCTGACCCTGGTGGAACAGCTGTTCGGTACGGACAGGCGAACTACCGTGGCAACCCCCATGGTCACCACGTAACCAGGCCGCCACCAAGAACTTCGTACTGAGCGCACACGGAGACCGTACAGGTTGCCGTTGACAACAAGCTGCCTCCTATCTCATCCCCCCACTCCCGAGAAGCAGTAACAGCAGGCCGGGATTGTACCGATATCTGCCATCGGTTGTATGCGGTCCGGTTGGTGGTGGCGGTGGCGGGGTTTCGCAAGCGTAGTAGTAGGCTGCTGCATCGCGGTCATCCGCGGTCAATGCTGCCCCGCGGCCGTCTCCATGGGCAGAACTAAACATCAGGGCATTGGGATCACTGGAGTGATCAAACCCGAGGGTATGCCCCAGTTCATGAGCAAAGACCTCAGCACCGTTGTTGCCGTTGTTCCCTTGTAAGTAACAGCTGGCACCATCCTGTACCACCACATCGCCCTCGACAATGGTATTTACCTCTTTACCTGCAAAGGTATGCACCCCCTGGGATCGCCAACCGCCAAGGGCGAGTATGCCGCCACTCGAGCAGTTGTATGCCCCACCAATAAGATCATTGGGATCATTGAAAAGGATGGTGTTCCAGCCATCTGAAGCCCCCAATCCCGTATCAAGACTGGTTGTACCACTGTACTGGTAGTGAATGTCAGACCCTGGATCGTTGGTCCAGCACGCAAGAGCCTCCTGAAATTCGCTATACCCGCCTCCAGCAAGCCCCTGCTGACCGACCTGGTGAGCATACCAGGTTGCAGTCTGGCCATTGTCGAACATCTTCCAGCGGGCATTGAACAGCGCATATTTGGCCTGACCGGTTTTGTCTCGAGCAGTAGAGGCGGCGGGCAGAGCAATCCAGTAATTTTCAGTATCAGGAGCTCCGCCCTGGCGCAGCCACTGGAAAAACTCCTGGGCACGGCGAACAGCCCTCCCCTGCCCCTCCTCCCTCTCCTTCTTGCCTAGAACATCCTTACCAGGGAGTTCAACTGTACCTTGCAGGTCACGGCGAACAATATGGCCAGCAGCGGTCTCTTCGAGATAAAAGGCCCCCAAAAAAAGCTGGGTTAACTGATACCGTCCATCCTCCCTCAACCGGAGAAACAGGAGCACCTGCGCACCATTGTCAAATTGGGGGGCACCGGCGATATGGAGTACCATGCCGGCATGATTACGGCCGCCAGGAACGGCAACTTCCAGTTCCGTGGCGCACTCTCCCTTAAAGATTTCTTCCACTGCCAGTCGATACCAGGTCTCAGCCTCGCCGGTCTCGGCCATTTGCCGGGATTGAACTGTACCGCGGACAACAACCTCTGCATCGAGGTAAAGGTCGCTGTCGAGCATCGGCGTATACACGGTTGCCAACCCCGGTGTGACGGTCAGCAGCAACAAAAAAAGAGAAAAGAACAGGTGCATGTTACCCCTCATGAAACCACGGTGAACGTATCCCCGGCTATGCCCGTACAAAACCAGGCCCTCTTCAAAGAGATCTGCGAAAAAAACATACTTTTTTATATGCGCAAACAACGACACACGTCAAATAATTGCGGCAAGTTTCCGGGATAAACACAGTCCTTGGGGAGAAGGAGGTCACCCCTGGCAGTACACCTGGAAAGGGCTCCAGCCGAAAAGGTCTTCGAGAGGGAGGTACGCTTTTTTACGCCTGCAAGGTGTGAAACCCGCTGGTCAGATACTGCCCGAGGTCCTTATCGATAAACAGGGCCTCACATCCCTCCATGGTGTCGAGGATAGCGGTTGCCCGTTCGTGACCGAGCACCATGGCGGCGGTGGCCAGGCCATCAGCGATCATCACTTCAGGGGCGATGACACTGGCACTGGCCAGCTCTGGCGGTGAAAAACCGTTTTTGGGGTCAACGATATGGTGAAACCTGCGATCCGGAGTAAAGGCCTGCATGTAATCACCAGAGGTGGCAATGGCCTGGTCTTTCAGGACAATGGTGATCATTTCCCGGGGGTGTTCCGGCCTGGGATTGGCCACACCGATACGCCAGGGCTCACCGTCCGCCTTGGTGCCGCTAACCATCAGGTCTCCACCAGCCTCGACATAGACATCGGTGAAGCCGATCTCGGCCAGTGCCAGTACCGCCTGATCGACAGCATAGCCCTTCCCGATACCGTCCAGCGTTACCCCCATACCAGGTATGGCATAGCTGATCGCCTCTCCTTCAATACGGACATTGGCATAGCCAACCAGGGTGAGCGCCGCCTCGACTTCAGCAGGGGCCGGAGCCTGCCACTGATCGCCCTGCTTTTTGTAGAGCCCCAAAAGGGGGAGCACCGTGGGGTCAAAGGCACCCTCAGTTTTTTCACTGAGCATAAGGGCCTCCTGCATGACCTTGAGCAGATCCGCAGAGGCCGTTGGCAACCGCCCTTCCCGGTTCAGCCTGGCAAGCTCACTGCCCTGATTATGGCGACTGAGGATCAGCTCCAGCGCATCCATGCGCGCAAAGGCACGGCGGGCTGCACGTTCACAACTGTCGTCATCTGGACCATAGAGGATAAGGTTCACCTCAGTACCCATACGCATGGCTGAACGCCGCAGCATCGTACCGCCATGGCGCAGGCCGGACAAACCAGCGATCAGTAGCACCCCGGTGCCAAAAGCGGCAAGGCCAAACTGACGCCTGGTGAAACGATGCCCGGGTTGTCGGCTCTCGCACAGATCGTTCATTACTTCACTCCCATAAAAAGAGACAAAGAGTAACCACGCAACCGGCTCAAAGACAAGCTTTGGCCATTGCCAGTTGTCTCTCATACTAGCAAGTCCTCAGGATATTGCCAAGCCTGACCGCTGGTTCCCGGCAAAGGCAGAGCCAGCAAAAAAGGGTATGAAAAAACAGGAGAGAGTGGGTACCCCTCAGGCATAACGAGTACCGGAGAGTATGGCAGCGGCTGCAGGAAAGGGGAACCTCGAGGTGGGCCTTGGTGTTGGCAAATCTCGGGTGCCGCTCGCAACTATCTGGACCTCCTGGCAGGTCCCCGGAAAAGGCGCACCGTCACCGAAGAAGCCGCAAAGATCACGGCGCCAATCCTGCCGGCAGTTAGTACTCGTACTTAATGGAGCAGCTATGGAGACGAATCCCAGGGGGCAAGTGAACCATTAGGAAATAGGCGAAAAAGTTTGTGTCCACAGTCTCTGGGGTGGTAAAAGTCTGTCTTTTTCGATAAATCGTTGTTACCTCGAGTGGTGGTATGAAGTACATATAATCGCCAACCACGGAAACTCGCCCAACAGGAGGATTAATCCCATACCCAAAGATTCTCTTTTTGTATAACAGTACAGAAACATTTTCATCAACAGGAGATCCGGCTTCTCTGCTGAGTACCACCTCGAGGCCTGTGATAAGCGCGCCGTGGGGAAGATGAGCATCAGCGGCAAACGGCCTCCTAACATTCGAACCAAGGTGCCTGACAAAAAAATTCAAATAAGGATCATAAGAATTATTCCTGTCCACCACATAATCATTTGTTCCCATGGGAATAAACCCTGCGTTTGTCACCGTGTACTTCTGTTTGACTGGTTTGGCCTTGGTCAGCAGGGGGATAACCACGGTTTTCTTGTCAGCTGCTGCGGCAGCTCCGCAGAACAACAGCGCTGTACAACAAAGGACTACACCAACAATGCTTTTTCGTGTCATTTTTCCTCTCCCTGGTCGATGTTGTGCAGTACAGCAGATTTTCCTGCAACACGATGTGGTAACCAACACTCGCCCCGTGAAACTTAGCGCCAGGTCGCAAATGAAGTCGTAGGAAGTAGCCGGCATGTGGCGAAACCTTCAGGTAGGGTGGTGACCGGTGAAAAAAAGCTCTCCTGATATTGTCAGAGGCGTCAGGTGCGAGTTCCACTTCACCTAACTCCACTATTTTTCCCCACTCAAAAGGAGGAAATATGCTCTTACTGAGCTTCCTTCTATGTAAACTTAGTGTTATAGGCTTGGTGCCGGTAGCAGCAGTGCTTCCCCATAGATAGAGGGATCGATAAGGGCCTCGTCGGGAAGGTGAACACCGGCATAAAAATACTGTGTAACGCTTCCGGTATTCTGCAGATAATGAGTACGATAAGGCGAATCTCCAAAAACCATTAACCAGTGATTAGAAGTGGCTCCGTAAGGAGTAAACTCTTCAGGTTGCACGGTGTACGCCGAGTCCACTGGTCCGGCCTTGGTCATCAGGGGGATAACCACGGCTTTCTTGTCAGCTGCTGCGGCAGCCCCGCAGAA
Organism: Desulfobulbus propionicus; assembly: GCA_002748735.1. Lineage (GTDB taxonomy): Bacteria > Desulfobacterota > Desulfobulbia > Desulfobulbales > Desulfobulbaceae > Desulfobulbus_B > Desulfobulbus_B propionicus_A. The sequence goes on from PDTC01000021.1 coordinate 57,685, forward strand.
CAACAACGCTGTACAACGCTGAGTTCACCGGCGAGTGAAACGACTTGCTGGAAAAAGTTTTTGCAACAAGCTAAAGCAATAAATTTTCGCTGTTATTTGGGAATTCAACCTTTATTCGTAACTTGCCTCCTAAAGCTTCAACGTAACGTTGCATCGCGCGAACTGTAATATTTGGTCTCCGCTCTAACTCGGACAATGCAGCTTGGGATACTCCCATAGCTTGAGCCATTTCTTTCTGTGTTTTTTGTTGAGCTTTACGAATTTGTTGCAAGCGAATTGTTGCAATTTTTTCTTCAGCTTT
>PDTC01000025.1 GCA_002748735.1 Desulfobulbus propionicus
GCCCCGCGAGCTGATCGCAGACAACCCGGTCAACGGATCAGGGCTGAGCCTTGCAGCAGCAGAACGCGAACATATCCTCAAAATACTTGACTCCTGCAATGGCAACCGCAGCAGAACTGCCGAACTGCTTGGCATAGGCCGCAAGACGCTCTACCGCAGACTGACCAGCTACGGCGTGTCATAATGACTCATTTCCGCTCTTCCGCGGGTCATTCCAGGACACGGTAACAGGATCACAGCCGGTATCACCTTCTCCAGGCCACCCCTTTTTTTCCCGCTCCCGACTCGACCCGGCGGCAGCCCGGCCCGTCTCTTTTTCCGTTGAAAAGCGGGAACCTGCGCGCAAGAAAAACTCCCGACCGCGACTCTCTGCACCTCCCGGCAGCACGTTGTGCTGATCACCAGCGACATCCTGGCATACCATTTGCTCTTCCTGTTACCACATGGGGTCACAACGACCTCGTCTCCGCGTCGACAGCCTCAGTTTCTGGTTGAGTGATTTCTGGTTTTCCCGGGAAAAAAGTCAGAGAAACGGGCAAAAGGCGCATCAACCTGCGGGTGTTGTCAATACCGCTGTTTTTTGCCGACAACAGATCGATTCGGTTGCAGCGTCTCCACCTCCCGGTGAGACGGCGATGCCCCGACGACCAATCCGGCGACAGAGAGCGTATTGACCGTGCCCCAAAGACAAGGAAGGTGCAATATGACTGTTCGTGAACAAGTGTATGGTTACTACATCCCAAGCGTTACTCTTGTCGGTATCGGTGCCGCAAAGCGCATTGCCGAAGAATTGAAGCAGCGCAACGCCCAAAAACCGCTTCTTGTTACCGACAAAGGAATTGCTGCCGCCGGAATCCTGAAACAGATCACCGATATCCTTGATGACGCGAAGATGAATTATGTCGTCTATGACGGTACTGTCCCCAATCCGACCGACAAAAACGTTGCCGACGGCGTCGAAATGTACAAAAAAGAGAAGTGTGACAGCCTTATCACCCTCGGCGGCGGCTCTGCCCACGACTGTGGCAAAGGGGTCGGACTGGTCATTGCAAACGGCGGAACCATCCACGATTATGAAGGTATCGACCAGTCGACCAATGACATGCCTCCCTATGTCGCGATCAACACCACTGCCGGTACCGCTTCGGAGATGACCCGGTTCTGCATCATTACCGATACCTCCCGCAAGGTGAAAATGGCGATCGTTGACTGGCGCGTCACTCCCAGCATCGCCCTTGACGACCCGCTGCTGATGGTCGAAATGCCGCCGGCACTGACCGCAGCAACCGGTATGGACGCCCTTACCCACGCCGTCGAGGCCTTTGTCTCGACCATCGCCACCCCGAAGACAGACTCTGCCGCCGAAAAAGCGATTGAACTTATCGCCAAATATCTGCGCAAGGCGGTCGCGGACGGCTCCAACATCAACGCCCGCGAGCGCATGTGTTATGCCCAGTATCTTGCCGGAATGGCGTTCAACAATGCCAGCCTCGGTCATGTTCACGCGATGGCGCATCAGCTCGGTGGTTTCTACGACCTGCCCCACGGTGAATGTAACGCCATCCTCCTGCCGCACGTCAGCCAGTTCAACCTGATCGCCAAATATGAACGTTTCCGCCGTATCGCCGAACTCCTCGGTGAAGATATTCGCAGCTGCACAAAACGTGAAGCGGCACAGAAAGCGATTGAGGCGATCCGCAATCTCTCAGAGGACGTCGGAATTCCGAAAGGAATCGCCGCACTCGGCGAGCGTTACAGCACCAAAGTGGACAGAAAAGACATTCCTGTCATGGTTGGCAACGCCCAGAAAGACGCCTGTGGCCTGACCAACCCGCGCAAGATGCGTGACGAAGATGTCACCGCCATCTATGAGGCTGCCTGGTAGACTGCTGTTCTCCAGTACATGCAGATATCCTGCCCGGACCGTCCTGATGAGAAGA
>PDTC01000026.1 GCA_002748735.1 Desulfobulbus propionicus
CCGCTGTATGTCAAATGTATTCTTGGGGCCGGGCTTGTCTATGTGCTTTCACCCTATGACCTGATCCCCGAGTGGATACCGGTGGTCGGGATGCTTGATGATGTTGCCCTGGCAGTTCTGCTTATTGCATGGGCCCAGTCCTTTCAATTGCCAAAAGATTAACCTTCGCCTCCTTATCTCTTACGAACCATGCGTTTTACCAATGTCTGCCTGCATGATTTTGGCTATGCACTGCCACCTGTACACCTCACTTCTGACGAGATCGAGCAACAACTTGCTGCAGTGTATACTCGATTAAAGCTGCCTCTGGGCAGACTTGAAATGATGAGCGGGGTTGTCTCCAGAAGGCTGTGGAAACCGGGTACACGGCCAAGCGAGGGGGCTGTTCAGGCCGGTAAGGCGGCCCTTGAACGCTCCGGAGTTCCACTTGCTGATATTGGGTGCCTGGTCTTTACTTCGGTGAGCAGGGATATGATGGAACCGGCCACTGCTGCCTTTGTGCACCGAGAGCTGGGCTTACCTTCATCCTGCCAGCTGTTTGATATTTCCAATGCCTGTCTCGGATTTCTTAATGGTATGGTCGTCGTGGCAAACATGATCGAGATGGGACAGGTTCGATCCGGACTCATTGTTGCCGGAGAGACAGCAGAAGATCTGGTAGGTTCTACCATTGAACATATGCTGCAAAACCAGGAACTTACCAGAAAGAGCATCAAACCCTTATTTGCCTCGCTGACCATCGGTTCAGGTGCTGTTGCGCTGGTCATGTCTGAGCGAAGGATACACGATACCGGGCATTACCTTGCAGGGGGGAACTGTTGCGCCAACACCTCGTTCAACCATCTGTGCCAGGGCGGACAAAATGCTGAACAGGGTACGTTGATGTCCACTGATTCCGAGGAACTCCTTATTCAGGGAATTGATACCGCCCACCAATGTTGGCAAGGATTTCAGCAAGAGCTCGGTTGGGCAAAAGACGATATTGACCACTTTTTTTGCCATCAGGTCGGTCGAGCCCATGCTGCAACCCTTTTTCAGCGGTTGGAGCTTGATCCTGCCAAAAATTACGAAACACTGCCCAGGCTTGGGAATGTGGGTTCTGTTTCGGCACCCATCACCATGGCCATGGGGGTGGAAGAAAAGGTGCTCCAAGCTGGTCAAAAGGCTGCGCTTCTTGGCATTGGCTCCGGGATAAACTCCATGATGCTTGGAATAAACTGGTAGCAATGAAGACCCCACTGGCAGAATACCCATACACCCCAAAGTATTTTGACACTCCAGCAGGGAAGCTCGCCTATCTGGATGAAGGGCAGGGGCATCCTGTGGTCTGTGTACATGGGAACCCTTCCTGGTCATATCTCTACCGGAATGTCATTAAGGAACTGAAAGGTGATTACCGGTGTGTTGCACCTGATCATATGGGGTGCGGCTTTTCTGATAAACCCGCTGAGTATCCGTATACCTTGCACAACCACATCACAAACCTGGAAGCCCTTTTAGATCATCTGGAAATTCAAGAGTGTACCCTGATGGTCCATGACTGGGGTGGTGCCATTGGCATGGGATGGGCTGGCCGTTATCCTGAGCGGGTAAAAGGGCTGGTGGTGCTCAATACTGCAGCATTTCGTTCCTCTCGAATTCCTTTCCGTATCAGTATCTGCCGTTGGCCGATAATTGGTGATCTGCTTGTACGCGGACTCAATGGTTTTGCAGGTGCAGCTATCTTTATGGCTGTTACCCAAAAAATGCGCGATAGTGTTGCACAAGGCTTTTTAGCTCCATACGATTCGTGGAAAAACAGAATCGCTATCTTACGCTTTGTGCAGGATATACCTCTTGATCAGAACCACCCTTCA
>PDTC01000022.1 GCA_002748735.1 Desulfobulbus propionicus
TTTTCAAAATCATGTCTTGGAAAAATTGCAGTTAATTGATTGAGAATTGTGTTATAATGCGCCATGGCTCGGATCTCCTTGTATTTATTTTGTTTTTCGCAAACTCATTATAACACAAAGAGCTCTCCGAGCCTTTATTTATCTGCTTTTACTTACTTATTTATGAGACACCACTGTGTTGAGGTGAATATTGTGCAGTATGAAGGTCAGATTTTTCGACCTCCCAGTGAAGCCGGATCCATCCTTCTCCAGGTGACCACCGGCTGTCCCCACAACAGGTGCTCCTTCTGCGGCATGTACAGGGACGTGCCTTTCTCCATCAAGGACGATGCTGTCATCGATGCGGATATACAGTTCGCTGCCAGTCATTGCCGCCACCAGCGTAACCTCTTTCTCTGTGATGGCGATGCCCTGATCATCCCCCAGCAACGGCTGGTGGCCATCCTCACCAGCATCGCCCGGAAGCTCCCCTGGGTACGACGCGTCGGCCTCTATGCCAGCGCCAGGAGCGTTGCCACCAAAACTGAGGAAGAGCTCTGTGAGTTGAGGAGACTCGGGGTCAGGGTTGCCTATCTGGGGCTTGAAAGCGGTGACGATCTCACCCTTGCGGCCATAGACAAGGGCGCGGATGCGGCGATGATGATCAGGATGAGTCACCGCCTGCGCCAGGCGGGGATCAGCCTGTTTCTCACTGTTCTCCTTGGGATTGCCGGGCAGGAACGGTCGCTGGTTCACGCCAGGGAGACCGCCAGGGTGCTGAGCCTGATCGACCCCCAGTTTGTCGGTGTCCTCAGCCTGATACCGACACCGGGCACTCCCATGTATGCGGCCATTGAGGCGGGAAGGTTTATCTTGCCCGGACCCATGGAACTGCTTGAAGAGCTGGCGGTGTTGGTGGCAGCGACCGAGATGAGTGGAGGATACCTGTATACCGACCATGCCTCCAACTTTCTGCCCATGCGGGTGAAAATGCCCAGGGAAAAGGCCCAGGCGCTTCACGACATTGACCAGGCATTGCAGGGGAGGGGGCTTTTGCGGCCGCCAGGGGAGAGACGTACGCTGTAGACAGGGACTGGAGTCGCACCGTAAAGAGGTCCGGCACGTGTTTGCGTGCCGGACCTGGAGTGCTGTCAGAAGGTATAGGTTGCACCAAAGGTCAGCAGCAGGGCTGCGGCGTTGGTAAATTCGCCACAGGCGTTGGTATTGCAGACCCGGCGTGCAGTTTTGCTGTCGTAAAGCGCCCCAACACCCAGTTCCAGGCGTTCATTGACGCGATAGCGGAAGCCCAGGGAATAGAGATAGGCGTCAGCATCGGGCAGCTCAAAGCTCAGGTGCTCATCCGGTGCCGGGGTTTCGTCATAGGCAAAACCACCCAAAAGGGTAAAGCGATCGCTAACACGGTATTCGAGGCCAAGCCGATAGGCACTGGCATCTTGCCAGTCTTTGACGACCGGGGCATCGTAGAGCATGTATAAAAGCGGGTTGCTGATGGGGGTCGTGTAGTCAAAATCAAGGCCTTCGTACTTGCCCCAGTATGTCCGGTCCCAGGTCAGGTCAACGGTCAAATCTTCCCAGGTGTAGGCAACGCTCAGGGAAAGCACTGCCGGAGCCGGCACAGTGACCGAACCATCGGTGTGTATGTCGGTGGGGCCGAGATTGGTGAAAAGACGGGCATCGCCATCAAAGTCCTGATCCACCTGGGAGCGGTATGTTGCCGAGATATTCCAGTCTGGAGACGGTTTGACCGCAACAGCCAGGTTGTATCCCCACGCCAGGGAGTCGCCGTTGATATTTCTCAGGGCATAGGTCCCTGTTGTCGGATCAACGACCCCGGCATTTTCCACTTCAGCATCTCCGTAGAGCAGCCGCAGACCGCCACTGATGGCCACCTTGTCGCCGAAGGTGTAGCTGATTGTCGGGTTGGCCTCGAAGACCTTCAGAGTAAAATCTTTAGCAAAGTTCGATGGATAAGGGTCGGGCCACCGTTTGGAGAGCCCGTAGGGGGCGGTGAGGGCGAAACCGAATCTGCAGTTGTTGTACTTCGGAGAAACAACAAAAAGTACTGGAAGACCGAAGTGCTCTTTTGCAGAGGAGCCGTTGTAGAGCGGGGTCCGGTCATCCTCGTAGTCAGTGGCGGTGAGATGCAGATAGGTAAAGGCGCCTTCGATCTGCCAGCCGTCCTCGAGCCAGCCCATGTTTGCCGGGTTGTAATAGGCGGCGTCAGGGTGGCTTGCCGAGGCGATATTGGCCGAGGCCTTGGAGATCGAGTCCAGGGATTGTTCTGGAATACGCCAGCCTGAGGCATGGGCGCTGGTGGCGGTGAGCATGGCCGTCAAGGCGGCGATGGATACGACAGTTCTTCTCATCCTGCTGTCCTCTTAAAAGATAGAAGTTCATTGAAAGCCGTACGTCGTTGACCGTTCTCACAAAAAACGGCACAAGAGAGACCTGCCCGAGAGCGGGTTCATGGTAACGTACAGGTAGACACGGAAGATAAAGCAAAGGATACCATACTGTTGGTATCTTTTTTCTACTAATAAACAACCATTCCTAAAATAAATGACAGACAGTGTCAATAAAAAGGTCGTTGTCTGCTGGGACTCCGGAGGCTGGTGTCTCGGGATCTGCCCCGGGCAGGCAAAGATTTTTTGCAAGACAGGAGATGTTTTCTTTCTCTTTTTCCCGGACAAAAGTATAGTGGAGTCGAAATTGTCGGCGACCAGAACCTTTCCCGGGAACTCCATCAGGACGGTTTGGTGGGCTGCGGTTTTTCGGCCACGGCTGTTGGTGGATTGTTGTGGCTGTCCCCAGCCATTTTCCTGGTCTGGCGTCTGCGAGGTTGTGCACCAGTAATCCTGACAGGGAGGAATACGAGATGGCCTATAATGCGGTGGAAATGGCAGACTGGCAGATTTCCGAAGCAGCGGAGAAAAATATGCCTGCTCCAGAGGAGTGGGCAGACAGACTCGGGTTGCAGAAAGACGAGATCCTCCCCATGGGACGTCTTGCCAAGGTCGATTTCCTCAAGGTTATTGACCGGCTCAAGGACAGACCTGACGGTAAGTACATCGAGGTGACCGCCATTACTCCCACCCCTCTGGGAGAAGGAAAGAGTACAACCTCTGTCGGCTTGATGGAGGGGTTGGGGATGCGCGGCGTACATGCTGGCGGTGCCCTGCGTCAGCCCTCGGGGGGCCCCACCATGAACGTCAAGGGAACCGCTGCCGGCGGCGGCAACTCCCTGCTTATTCCGATGACCGAGTTTTCCCTCGGGTTGACCGGGGATATCAATGACATCATGAACGCCCATAACCTTGGGATGGTGGCGCTGACTGCCCGCATGCAGCATGAGCGCAACTACAATGATGAACAGCTGGCGCGGTTGACCGGAATGCGCCGCCTTGATATCGACCCCACCCGGGTTGAGTTTGGCTGGGTTATCGATTTTTGCGCCCAGGCCCTGCGCAACATCGTCATCGGCCTTGGCGGCCGTTACGACGGCTACACCATGCCATCCAGGTTCGGGATTGCCGTCGGCTCTGAGCTCATGGCCATTTTGGCGGTGGCCACTGATCTTGGTGACCTGAAGGAACGGATCAACAATATCACTGTCGCCTTTGACAAGTCAGGCAGGCCAGTGACCTGCCGTGATCTCGAAGTTGGCAACGCCATGGCCGCATTCATGCGTAACACCATCAACCCGACCTTGATGAGCACGGCCGAGTACCAGCCCTGTTTTGTTCATGCCGGACCCTTTGCCAATATCGCTGTTGGCCAGAGCTCGATTATCGCCGACCGGGTCGGCCTCAAGTGCTTTGATTACCACGTTACCGAGTCCGGCTTTGCCGCAGATATCGGCTTTGAGAAGTTCTGGAACGTCAAATGCCGCTTCTCCGGGCTTACACCGCATGTCTCTGTCCTTACCTCGACCATTCGCGCCCTGAAGATGCATGGTGGCGGCCCCAAGGTCGTTCCCGGTAAGGCCCTGGCCGAAGAGTATACCAGGGAGAATCTGCAGCTGGTGGAGCAGGGGGTCGAGAATATGGTACATATGATCGGCGTTATCCGTAAGGCGGGGATCAATCCTGTTGTCTGCATCAATCGCTTCTACACCGATACCGATGCAGAGTGCGCTGTGGTCCGTAAGGCGGCTGAGGCTGCCGGGGCCCGTTGTGCTGAATCCAGGCACTGGGAACTGGGCGGTGAGGGGGCCTTGGAATTTGCCGACGCGGTTATTGACGCCTGCAACGATGAAAATGCGTTCACCTTTCTCTATCCCCTGGACATGAAGCTGCGTGACCGTGTCGAGCTGATAACCCGCGAGGTGTATGGTGGTGACGGGGTTGACTGGTCCCCGGAAGCGGCAGCCAAGGCGGAGATGCTGGAAAATGATCCTCAATACGCAGAGTATGCGACAATGATGGTGAAAACCCATCTGAGCCTGAGCCACGATCCGACCAGAAAGGGTGTCCCCAAGGGCTGGCGGCTGCCCATCAGGGACGTCCTTATTTACTCTGGCGCAAAGTTTCTCTGCCCGTGCGCCGGCACCATCAGTCTGATGCCAGGAACCGGCTCCAACCCGGCATTTCGCCGGATTGACGTCGATCCAGACACTGGCAGGGTAAGTGGGCTGTTTTAGCCTGTATCGCCTCTGATAGCCTGGCAGTTTTTCCTGGATTAAGGCCCGGGATGACGATGCTATGCCCGACGCGGCCTCTCTCGTCATTGTGGCACATCTCTTGTCATTCCGGCGAAGGCCAGCATCCAGGAAACGGAACTTTCCGGTAACGCCCCAGCCTTTTCTGGATCCAAGCCCGGGATGACGACAATTTGTCATTCCGGCGCAAGCCGGCATCCAGGGAAGCCGAACTTCCCGGTAAAGCCCCAACCTTTCTGGATCCCGGGTCAAGCCCGGGATGACGACAATTTGTCATTCCGGCGAAAGCCGGAATCCAGGAAGCCGAACTTTCCGGTAAGGCCCAACCTTTCTGGATCCAAGCCCGGGATGACGACAATTCTTCACCGTGGCATTTCTCTTGTCATTCCGGCGAAAGCCGGCATCCATGAAAGCTCAACCACTGGGCAATCGATCAGTCCTGCTTAATCCAGGCCTGGAATGATGGCTCTACGTCATCACACATCCTGCTGTTCCTGGATTGCGTCTGCAGGGCCCAGTGCTTAGAGTCTGTGCCAGCAAAAAGGACCAAGGAGTAAGGAACAGCAAGTTATGCAGGCTTCACAGACCACGAGCACCCTGAGCGCTCTGCAGTTTGACAACCAGTTCGTCCGGGAGCTGCCCGGTGACCAGGACAGCACCAGGCAGCGACGTCAGGTCTATGGTGCCTGCTACTCCCCTGTTGCTCCCATCAACGTTCGCCAGCCGCAACTGGCAGCCTGGTCTGCCGAGGTCGCTCAACTTCTGGGCTTGTCACCCGCAGCCTGTCGGTCGCCGCAGTTTACCCGGGTTTTTGCCGGTAACGAGCTGCTGCCCGGCATGGAGCCCCATGCCATGTGTTACGGAGGACACCAGTTTGGCAACTGGGCAGGGCAGCTGGGTGATGGCAGGGCCATTAACCTCGGGGAGGTACAGACAGCCCACGGACATATGACCCTTCAGCTCAAGGGAGCAGGACCAACACCATACTCCAGGAGTGCTGATGGGCTGGCAGTGCTGCGTTCCTCGATCCGTGAATTTCTCTGCAGCGAGGCCATGCACCATCTCGGTGTTCCCACCACCCGGGCCCTCAGCCTGGTGACCACCGGCGAGGAGGTTGTCAGGGACATGCTTTACAACGGTAACCCCAGGGCTGAACCAGGTTGCATTGTCTGCCGGGTCGCCCCGTCCTTTCTGCGGTTCGGCAGTTATGAGCTGCCGGCCAGCCGGGGGGAAACTGCACTGTTGCGGGCGCTGGCAGATTTCACCATCAGGACCGGTTTCCCTGGGCTTGGCGAACCTTCGCCGGTGGTGTACGCTGACTGGCTGCGGGAGGTGAGCCGCCGCACAGCAAAACTGCTGGTTGAGTGGATGCGAATCGGGTTTGTCCATGGCGTCATGAATACCGATAATATGTCCATTCTCGGGTTGACTATCGATTACGGTCCCTACGGCTGGATTGAAGAGTATGACCCGCGCTGGACACCCAATCTCACCGATCTGCCGGGACGCCGATACTGCTACGGGAATCAGCCATATATTGCCCAGTGGAACCTGCTCCAGCTGGCCAATGCCCTGTACCCGCTCATTGGTGATATGGATGCGGTCAAGGACGGGGTCGAAACCTTTGGCCGGGTATACCAGGAGCAGTGGCTGGCGATGATGCTCGAAAAACTTGGGCTGTTGCGGCGCCACCGTGATGAGGATGAAGAGCTTGTCACCCGGCTTCTGGCTCTGCTCGAGGCACTGCACGCGGATATGACTATCTTTTTCCGGCTGCTTGCCGAGCTCCCAGTGGGATCCGGCAAGGGCGCTGCCTCGCTCCATGGACCTTGGGCAGACCGGGAGCTCGGGCCGGCCAGGTTTTTCACCAGGAGTTTTTATGACCAACCAGAGAGGCCTACCAGCGCGCAGATCCGCGACTTCAATGGCTGGTTGGCGGCTTACACGGCAAGAGTCAGCGACGAGGGCCAGGATGACGAGGAACGGCGAGCCCGGATGAACAGGGTGAATCCCAAGTATATCCTGCGCAACTACATGGCGCACCTGGCCATCGAAGAGGCAGAACAAGGGGATTTTTTCCGGATTAACGAACTGCTGGAACTGTTGCGTCACCCCTATGACGAACAGCCCGAAAAGGCAGAGTACGCCGCTAAACGGCCAGAGTGGGCCCGGCATCGCCCCGGCTGTTCCATGCTCTCCTGCAGCTCCTGAGCAGTGAAGAAAAGACGTTGCAGGGAGGGGTGGTGATCAGCTCGGCGACAGGACAGTTCCGGCGTATGGAACAACTGCTAGGCGGGCCGGCAATGGAGCGTCTGCACGGTGCCCAGATCACCGTGGTTGGCCTCGGTGCTGTTGGCGGTCATGTGGTTGAAGGTCTTGTCCGGGCCGGGGTAGGGCAGCTGCGTCTTGTTGATTTCGATATCCTGCAGCCGTCCAATCTCAACCGGCAGCTCCTTGCCCTTGCCGACACCATTGGCCGTCCCAAGGCCGAGGTGGCCAGGGAGCGGGTGCTGGCCATCAATCCGGAGTGCAGGGTCGAGGCCCTGCAGCTCTTTGCCGGCGCTGACACCCTTGACCAACTCCTTACCCCCAGCCCGGACCTGCTCATTGACGCAATCGATGCCCTCAACCCCAAGGTACAGCTCCTTCATGGTGCCTACACTCGGGGGGTGAAGACGTTGAGCTCCATGGGTGCTGCCCTGCGCACCGATCCTGCGCAGATCAGGACCGGCGACCTGTTTGACAGCCAAGGCTGCCCCCTTGCCAAAAGGGTTCGCAAGTTTTTACGCCGCCAGCAGGTGGGCAGAGGTATCCACTGTGTCTATTCCACTGAACCGGTGCGGTTTGTCTATGATGCCCCGGAGGAGCGTGACACGGCTCTTCCTTTTGCCGGGCGGGGGCGGCCCCGATGCAGCCTGGGCAGCCTGCCCACCCTGACCGGCATTTTTGGCCTTATCCTTGCCAACCTGGCCATTCTTCATGTTGCCGGTGTTCGTGAGCTGGATGGTGCCTGATAAAGTCGTTTTTTCTGGCGCTTGCCCAGGCCCGCCGGCACTGACCGGGTTGTTGTGGGCAGGCGTGTGACATGGGTACGGATGGATGCCGGCAGGACCCGACCAGGGATGCGCAACAGATCAGCGGCAAGGCTGTTGGCTACTTCTTTTGCGGGGTTGCCACAGTCGTTTACCAGGTAGTCAAACAGCAGCTCGGCAAGGCGGTTAAGCGATATCTGCCAGGTGGCGGTGGTCTGCCGGTAGACCCAGGCGGCAAACCGGCGAAATCCGGTGAACACGTCCTGGTCTGGCCAGAGCAGCACAGCTGTTGAGGTGAAGTTGCCGCTGTTGTACACCAGGTCCCAAAACCTGGCGAACCGTTTCATCTCCTGCATCAGGGCAAAGGGGATGAGGTCACTGGCGAGAATCTCGTATGGCGGTTCATCCGAGTAGATCATGCCAAACTCCCGGTCATGTCGATTGATACGGGTACCTGAGAGTTTTTTCAGGATGCCCAGCTGAATCTCGGAACTGGTGATATGCACGAGCCGGTTGAGGTTGTCGGCAAACTCTTCAAGCCGCTCCCCGGGCAGCCCTATGATCAGGTCGACATGCATGTGCACGGCGGTTTCCTGGTCAAGGAAGCGCAGATTTTTTTCAATGGCGTCGATGTTGAGCCGCCGGCGTATGACTGCGGCTGTATGGGGCTGGAGGGTCTGGATGCCAACCTCCAGCTGAATGGTGCCGGGGCTGAATCGCTGCAGTCGTGAACGCAGGGCCTCGGGCAGGTGGTCAGGGACCACCTCGAAGTGGAGAAAGTAGGGGGGCTGCCGCGCCAGGAAGAAATCGAGGATAGTGGTTACGCTCTTCAGGCCGAGATTGAAGGTGCGGTCAATGAACTTGAATTGCCTGGCGCCGCGCTGCCAGAGCTGGTCGAGCTCGCTGAGGAAACCATCCAGGGCAAAGCGGCGGACCCCGCGTTCCAGCGAGGAAAGGCAGAACTCACAGGAGAAAGGGCAGCCCCGTGATGCCTCGACATAGATGACGCGGTGGGCGATATCGCTGTCAGTATAGAGATGATACGGGGAGACCAGGCTGTTCGGGTCCACTGGCCCGGCATCAATGACCTGGGGGATATTGGTCGCGCCGGAGAGCAGCCGTTTGCAGAGGATGCGGAAGGCGTGTTCGGCCTCGCCACGGATGTGGTGGTCAGCGCTGCTCAGATCGACCCGATGCGGCAGGTGGGTAACCTCAGGGCCGCCAAGGACGACGATGACCTGCGGCGCCACCTTCTTGAGGAGCTGGACGAGCTGGCCCACCTGTGAAACGTTCCAGATATAGACGCCGATGCCGATGATCCGTGGAGAATGGGCGAGCAGCTGCTCGCAGATCTCGGTGACCCGGTCATTGTTGGTAAACTCCAGCAGCACGGCACTGTCGGTCAGTTCCCCCAGGTTGGCGTACAGATAGCGCAGACCAATGGCACTGTGGCTGTAGCGGGCATTGAGCGTGGTGAGAATGATCTGGTGCATGATTCCTGCGCAGGTCGTGGTGAACAGCCTTGCCATGGGCAAAGGAAAAGAGCGTTTCAGCAAACATGCTGTCAGGCGAGAATTTTATCGTTTGTTTTCGTCAGATTCAACTGCTATGATACACCCCTCTGTGTTTGGGTGGTGACGGGTGCTCCTCCCTCACTTCAGAGGGGCCAGGACAGTTGGGCAAGGCTTGGTCATCGGTTGTTCAGGCCTTGCAGGGATCAAGTCGTCTGTATCCTTGACGTAATACCTTAAGGACGCGACAGCACAGGTTGTTCATGAAACGTATTTACCTGATTCGCCATGCACCGACCAGTGCTGCGGCCGGGGTCCTGCTTGGCGCCACAGATCTGGATGTTGATCCGGCTCGTCTCCACCTGGCTGACCGGCTCGTCGACCAGCTGCCTGCCAGGGCCCGTGTCCTCTGCAGTCCTTTACGGCGGGCCCGCCAGACCTGTGAGCGGTTAGGGCTTGGCGGCTCTGGCCAGGTGGAATATACAGATGATCTGCGCGAGATTGATTTTGGCCATTGGGAGGAGAGGAGTTTTGCAGATATTTCCGGCAAAGACCCTGAAGCCGTGGCCCGCTGGTCTGCCGATCCCCAGGGGTTTTGTTTTCCAGGAGGCGAATCGATCCGTGCCTTTACTGCGCGGATCCAGCGCTGCTGTGCAGCCCTGGAGGGTGGTGGCGAAGACGATATTATCCTGGTCAGCCACGGCGGCCCTCTCCGCGCCTTGATTGCCGCCATGCTCCGCCTCCCCTCTGAAGCTTCTCTGCTTTTCCAGGTGAAGCACTGCCGGCTCGGCATTGTCCACCTCCATGATCAGGGTGGTGTGCTTGTCGGCCTGAATCTCTGAGCAATGGCATCCTCCATCCTCATCACCGGCGGCTGCCGTTCCGGAAAGACCGCGTATGCCATGCAGCTGGCCAGGGGCTATGGCGGTCCGCTGGTCTACATTGCCACCAGCCCCCGAAGCAGCGACCCGGAGATGCTGCGGCGTATCAAGGCGCACCAGGCCGAGCGGGCCAGCAGCGCCTGGCAGACCATTGAAGAGGAGCGTGATCTGTGCGCTGCGGTCAGGCAGTGTCCTGCTGGGGCAACGGTGCTGATTGACTGCCTTACCCTTTGGCTGAGTAACAGCATGTATTATGCTGAAAAAGAAGGTCTTTTGATGGATGAATCCAACGTGGTCCAGGCCTGCGAGCAGTTGTACAGGGCCATAAACCTCCACAGTGGTGTTGTGCTCATGGTCACCAATGAGGTCGGCCTGGGTATTGTCCCGGACAATCCGGTTGCCAGGCGATTCCGTGACCTGGCTGGTCGCTGTAATCAGCATATTGCCCGCTGCGCTGAACAGGTGATATTGATGAGCTGCGGGCTTCCTCTGCGTCTTAAAGGATGATGCCATGTCCTCAGAAGGTCTCGGTTTTCTCGAAGCGGTGTATCGAAAAATTTTTCCCCAGGATACTGTGTGCCGCGAGCAGGCGACAGCGAGGCTGGAACGGCTTGCCATGCCGCAATGGGCCTTGGGTGACCTCCTTGACCTTGCCGTTGATCTGGCCGGGATGACCGCCAGCCTTGACCCGCCTGTGGAACGTCAACAGGTCGTTGTCATGGTGGGAGACCATGGTGTTACTGCCGAAGGTGTCTCCCTCTATCCGGCCGAGGTAACCGCGCAGATGGTGGCCAGTTTTCTCCATGGTGGCGCCGCAATAAACGTCCTGGCCAGGCAGGCTGGTGCTGGGGTCACGGTGGTCGATATGGGCGCGGCTGAAGACCTTGGTGATGGCAGCGGCCAGGGGACACTTATCAGGAAAAAAATCGCCCGGGGCACCGCAAACATGGTCAACGGGCCTGCCATGACCAGGAGTCAGGCTGTCATGGCCGTGGAGGCAGGGGTTGAGGTTGCCGAACTGCTTGCGCCGACAACTGACCTTTTTGGCACCGGGGACATGGGGATCGGCAATACCACTCCAAGTGCAGCAATCGCCTCGGTGCTTACCGGCAGGCCAGTGGCTGAAGTGGCCGGCCCTGGCACAGGCCTTGACACCGCCGGTATCAACAGGAAGATCCAGGTGATCGAACAGGCGATTGCCTGCAATCGTCCTGATGCGGCTGACGGTCTCGATGTTCTCGCCAAGGTCGGAGGCTACGAGATTGCCGGTATTGCCGGGCTGATACTTGGCGCTGCCAGGCACCGCAAGCCTGTGGTGGTTGACGGGTTTATCTCCACAGCCGGGGCCCTGATCGCCTGTTCCCTCGAGCCAATTGTCCGCGATTTTATCATCTGCGCCCACCTCTCCAGGGAACCGGGTCACAGGTATATGCAGGAGAAACTTGGTAAAACGCCGCTGCTCGACCTGAACATGCGTCTCGGCGAGGGTACTGGTGCTGCCCTGGCCATGCCCCTCGTCTCTGCGGCCAAGGCCATCCTCACTGAGATGGCGACCTTTGACGAGGCCGGAGTTTCCGGGAAAACCCCCTGAGTGCCGTGAAAGACCTGTTGACTGCACTTGGCTTTCTCACAGTGCTGCCAGTTCCACAAACCGCAGCAGAGAACCGGGAGATGGCCGGTGCTCCCCGGTGGTTCATGGTGGTCGGCCTACTCATCGGCTGCCTGCTGGCACCGCTGGCCCTGGCCCTCTATACCCTGCTGCCGGCAGGCCCTGCAGCAGTGCTTGTTGTTGCTGCCCTGCTGGCTGTTTCCGGGGGGCTCCACCTCGATGGCCTGGTGGACAGTGCTGACGGCCTGTGCAGTGTCCGGGAGCGTCAGCGAATGTTGGCAATTATGCGGGACAGCCGCATTGGCGCCATGGGTGCCATCGCTCTTGTCATGGTTCTTGCTCTGAAGATGGCCTGCCTGGCCGAGCTGCACGCAGGCCAGGCCGCTGTTGCGGTTTTTCTCGCTCCTGCTGCCGGCCGGCTGGCAATGCTTGCCTGTATGGTTATTCTTCCCTATGCCCGCCCAGAAGGGGGGCTGGCAACCCTGTTCTATCCCGGTGCCAGCCTGCTCGTCCTTGGCAGCAATGGCATGGTCTTTTGTCTGCTCTGCCTGCTCCTGCTCGGCCCGGGCAGTGGTCTGCCCCTGTTGCTCTCTGTTGCTGTTACCCTGCTCTTTGTCCGGCTGTGCAGGGGCAGACTGGGTGGCGCCACAGGTGATACCCTGGGTGCGGCCTGTGAACTTGGCGAGGCAGCATTTCTCTGCGGCCTCCTCCTTCTGTGGAGTTGATCATGGTAGCAGGGCATGGTGGCAATGTCTGGCAGACGGCCCGCACCCTTGGGGTAAGGCCTGATGAGCTACTTGATTTTTCCGCAAGCATCAATCCCCTGGGCCAGCCATCCGCGCTTCGGCGGGTCCTGCTTGACCAGCTCGGTCTCCTCCAGCACTACCCAGACCCGGATGGTGACCAGGCCATGGCAGCACTGGAGACCTTCACCGGTCTACAACGCTCTCAGCTTGTCCTGGGCAATGGCACTTCAGCGCTGCTCTTTGCCCTGACCCGCGAGCTTGCCTGCTCCCGGGCCCTTATCGTGTCGCCGGGCTATATTGACTATCGGACGGCAAGCTCCAGGGCCGGCCTGGAAATCTGTTGCATGGTTCTTGGTGAAGAGCAGGGGTTTTGTCTGGATACCAGGCGACTGGCCAGGGTGTGCAGACCAGGTGACCTGGTGTTTATCGGCCAGCCCAATAACCCCACCGGAACCATGGTGGAGCGTTGCCGCCTCCTCGAGCTCTGCGCTGCCCATCCCCGGACCTGGTTTGTCGTTGACGAGGCCTTTGCCGGGTTTGTCGAGCAGTACAGCTCTGTTGCCGGTGAACTGGCCAATATCATCGTCCTTGCTTCACTGACCAAGCTCTACGCCATCCCCGGGCTGCGGCTTGGCTACCTGGCGGGTCCGGAACAGGTCTGTTCCGCTGTCCGCCGGCAGCTTGCCCCCTGGTCGGTGAACACCCTGGCCCAGGCAGCTGTTGTCACCTGTCTTGCTGACCGTGACTTTCAGCACAGGAGCGTTGTCCGGGTGCGAAAGCTCCGCGAGCAGCTCGAGGCCGGCCTTGACCGGCTGCAGCTCTTCACCCGTTTTCCCAGCAGCGCCAACTTTGTGCTCCTGAAATTGCGCGCCGGCAAGGGCACGGCCGCTGCGCTTGCTGCCAGGCTGCTTGACCATGCCCGCATCATGATACGGCCCTGCGCCGACTATGACGGTCTTGATGGGCGATTTGTCAGGGTGGCGGTGAGGACCGAGGCGGAAAATCATCAGCTCCTCGAGGCCCTTGCCGCCTTGAACGCGACACCAGCGCCCCCTCGGGCAGGGATCACTGGTAGAGGTGCCCGCCGGAGAACGCCTGCGGTGATGCTGCAGGGCACCGGCTCGGATGTTGGCAAGAGTGTACTTGCCGCTGGCCTGTGCCGGGTATTGCTCCAGGACGGGTTGCGGGTTGCGCCGTTCAAGGCCCAGAACATGTCGCTGAACTCCTTTGTCACCCTGGATGGCGGCGAGATGGGCAGGGCCCAGGTGGTGCAGGCGCAGGCCTGCCGCCTCGAACCGGATGTGCGCATGAACCCTGTTCTGCTCAAGCCTTCGACAGACACCGGTTCTCAGGTCATTGTCCTTGGCCGGCCTGTCGGCAACATGTCGGTGCGCGAGTACTTTCGCTACAAGCCGACTATCTGGCAGCGGATCAGGGCGACATATGACGAGCTTGCCAGTGAAGCTGACTGTATGGTACTGGAAGGCGCGGGCAGCGCCGGAGAGGTCAATCTCATGCGTGACGATATCGTCAACATGCCCATGGCAAGGCATGCCGGGGCTGCTGTCCTGCTGGTCGGTGATATTGACCGCGGTGGTGTGTACGCTGCCTTTATCGGCCACCATCAGGTGCTGTCCAAGGCTGACCAGTCCCTGCTTGGCGGCTTTATTGTCAACCGCTTTCGCGGTGCTGCCTCGCTGCTTGCCGAAGCACACGCCTATCTGGATGCTGCCACCGGGGTCCCGGTACTTGGCGTCGTTGAGTACCTGGACAACCTTGACCTGCCCCAGGAGGACTCTGTCAACTTCAAGCGGGGAGTCTTTGATCAGGAGCGGCCCACAGGTAGGCATGTGGAGATTGCCCTGATTGACCTGCCCCATATTGCCAATTGCACTGATGCGACGCCACTCGGCAACGAGCCAGATGTCTGGCTTCGCCGGATCTGCCGGGTCGAAGAGCTGGAGCGGCCAGCCGCAGTGCTCCTGCCGGGCTCCAAGAATGTTATTGCTGACCTCGCCTACCTGCAGACAAGCGGGCTGGCCGCTCGGATTCGTGAGCTTGCCGGCTCAGCCTGTGAGATCGTCGGTATCTGCGGCGGGTATCAGATGCTGGGCCAGCGCATCGAAGACCCCCATGGTATCGAGGGCGAGCCAGGGCGCTGGTGCGAGGGGCTTGGTCTCCTGGATATCACCACTGCCCTTGGTCGTGAGAAACAGCTGGTCAGGCGGGAGGGCGTTCACTGTGCAAGCGGCACCCGGGTCACCGGCTATGAGATCCATCACGGCGTCAGCAGCGGCGGCGCTGCACCGCTGTTTATGTTTGCCCAGGGGGCAGCCTGCGGCAGTGCCGATGCTGAGGAGCGTATTTGGGGCGCGTATCTCCATGGCATGTTTGACAGCGATGCGTTTCGGCATCATTTTATCGAACGACTGCGGCAGCGACAGGGGCTGCTGCGGTTTGACAGACCTCGACCCGGCTATGATATCGAACCGGCACTGGACCGGCTCGCCGATGTCCTGCGCCAGCGCCTGGACCTCGCCAAAATATACGCGTTGATGGGGCTGTGATGATCTTTGCCGGTGCTGTGCTTCTGGCGGTCCTTCTTGACCAGCTGGTTGGTGATCCGCTGGGGCGGCGGCACCCGGTGGTACTGATTGGCTGGCTTGGCAGCCGTGCCGAAGCCTTGTTCAGGCTGCTCTTTTCCAGAACCCGGCTTGCTGGCTGTGCAAGTGTTGCTTTGGTACTCTCCGGGACAACGGCACTGTCGGTGCTGCCGCTTGTGGTCCTGTACAGGATAGCGCCCCATCTTGCAGACCTTGCCGCCATCATCCTGCTGTCAACCTGCCTGGCATGCCGCAGCCTGGATGAGCATGCCAGGGCAGTGCATGCCGCGCTTGTCGATCATCCCGGTGAACTGGCAGAAGCACGGGAGCGGGTTGGCATGATAGTAGGCCGGGAAACAGCGGCCATGGATGAAGGCGCGGTTATCCGGGCCTGTGTGGAAAGTGTTGCCGAAAACATGTCTGATGGTGTTATTGCCCCGCTCTTCTGGGCAGCTGTCAGCGCTGCTGTTACTGTGGAGGTGGCTCCTGAAATGACCCTGGCTGGCGGCGCTGTCGGCGCCCTGCTCTATAAGGCGGTGAACACCATGGACTCGATGTTCGGGTATAAGGATGACCGGTATGTGGAGTTTGGCTGTTGCGCAGCAAGACTTGACGATCTGATCAATCTGGTGCCGGCCCGGCTGAGCGGCCTGTTACTCGTCGCGGTTGCCGCCTTTGTCGGTCGAGGGTCTGCGGCCTGGAGGACGCTTGTCCGCGATCACCGCGCCCATGCCAGTCCCAATGCTGGGTATCCTGAGGCTGCCATGGCCGGGGCTCTTGGCATCGAGCTGGGCGGCCCGGCGGTCTATTTTGGCCGCGTCTTTGAAAAACCGACCCTGGGCACCGCGGAACAGCCGCCCGCACCCGGGCATATCCTTAAGGCCTGTCAGTATATGCGCTGCGGGTCTCTGTGGTTTTCAGCAGTCCTTGCCGGGGTGTTTTTCCTGGCTGCCCTATGGGGTGCCTGATTTTTTTATAGAAATCAAGATGTTACCCAGTATTCTTTCAGAGAGACGGCCGGCGGCAGTATTTTTTCTGTGAACTGGGGCAGGTCAGAGATAGACATTGCCGAAATCGCTCTTATACTTGTAGCAACAGCTTATCCCTGAAAATGTTGCCCGAAAACAACGATGAACTATTACGAAGAACTTGGCATTGCCAAAAACGCTTCCAGCGCAGAGATCAAGAAGGCCTACCGCAAACTTGCCCTCAAGTACCATCCGGACAAAAACCCGGACAACGCAGAGGCTGAGGCCCGTTTTAAAAAAATCAGCGAGGCCTATGCGGTGCTCTCTGACCCGCAGAAGCGCAAGCAGTACGATACCTTTGGTGATGCCGGCTTTCGCCAGCGATATTCCCAGGAAGATATCTTCCGGGGATTTGATCTCAACGATATCCTGCGACAGTTCGGCTTTGGTGGTGGCGCCTTCAGGACAGGTTCTTTTAGAACCTTTGGCGGCCAAAGTGGTTCACCCTTTGATACCATGTTCGGCTCCATGGGGGGCGGCTGCAGTAGTGGTGGCTGTGGCTCCTCTGCCTCGGCCAAGGGGCAGGATCTCACCTACGGGCTCACCGTCAGCCTCGAAGAGGTGCTGACCGGTTCGGAAAAGACCATCGGCCTTCGCCATAACGGCAGCCTGCAGAACGTTTCCGTCAAGGTTCCCAAAGGTATTGAGGCCGGCAAGCGCCTGAGGCTGTCAGGCAAAGGGGCACCTTCTTCGTCCGGCGGCGCTCCCGGAGACCTGTACCTCAAGGTCACCGTGGCCGAGCACCCTGTTTTCGTGCGCGATGGCGATGACCTTATCATGGAGCGACGTATCCCTTTCAGTCAGGCCTGTCTTGGCACTAGTGTCGAAGTTGAGACACTGGAGGGAAAACGGTTCAATGTCAAGGTCCCTGCCGGGGTACAGCAGGAGGCCAAACTACGGATCAAGGGCTATGGCCTGCCTTCCGGCCCTATTGGTTCCCGGGGCGATCTCTACGTAAAAATTGCGGTACAGATTCCCAGGCAGTTGACCAGTGAACAGCAGGAGCTGATCGCTTCACTGGCCGACCAGGGGCTGTAGGGCGGCTGTGGCCCTGATTGTCTGCTTCTTTTCTGATATCTGATAAACAGGTATTTGCCGAAGAACCGAAAAAGGCCTTTTCCGATGTCCATTGCTTGTGCATCAACTAATGGATATTGTGTCGTTACTGTAGGCCTCTTGAGAATTTCTTTCAAAAAAACCTTCTCAGCGTACCTTTTTAAAGGTATAGTCGTCCTGCCTTCGTCTTAATCTTTTCGGAAAGTTGTCCTCTCTTCGTCTTAATCTTTACGGAAAGTTGGCCTATGTTAACCTGAATCTTTACGGAAAAAGTATGGGAACTGCTTATCCTCCAGCGATCACGCGTGAAAAACGAAAACATAACCGGGTTACTTTTACCCGCACTGTCAAGCTTACCGAGAGGCAGGGGAGAGTCTCTGCTCATCGGGCCAGAAATCTCAGCCTTGGAGGTTTGTATCTGGAAGGTAGCGCCAACGTCAGCCGAGATGAGCGATGTCAGGTAATGCTCAGCGAGACCGGCATTCATGCGACCATGCTCCTCTATTTTGATGCCATCGTCACTCGCGTTGACGCCGAAGGAGTCGCTGTTACCTTCTGCTCCATGGAAGAAGATGCCTATATGTTTCTTCAGACAATGCTGCTCTATTCAAGTGACGACCCGCTTGGCGTTGTCGCTGAATTTCTCGAGGATTTTCCCAAAACCCGTCCTGATTTCACCTGAGCCAGGACTACCTTGATGCCTTTTTTTCGTGCATCATTAAAAAGAGTTCTATAGTATATCACCAGGTTTTGCGATACAGGCCATGACCTACAAACTGGCCACCTTGTCCTGCCAATAAGCAACGAGCTGCTTATGCTGCGCCGAATCCAGACAGTTTCCCTGACAACTCTCTTTTCCGAGCTGGGAGAACAGGCCATCTACTTCCTCGGTGACCTGGGTAGGATGGGACTTTTTCTGCTTCATGCCCTGGCCGGGCTGTTCCGGCTGCCCTTTCGCTGGCGAGAAGTGCTGCGGCAGCTCTGGTTCATTGGCGGCGGTTCACTGACTGTTATCTTCTTTACGGCATTGTCCACCGGGATGGTGCTTGGCCTCCAGGGATACTATTCGTTGAGCAAGTTTGGTGCAGAAGGAATGCTCGGTTCAGCTGTTTCCCTGTCGATTATCATGGAGCTGGGGCCGGTGCTTACCTCGCTGATGGTTATCGGCAGGGCCGGCTCTGCGATGTGTGCCGAGATTGGCATCATGCGTATCACTGAACAGGTGGATGCCCTTGAGTGTATGGCCATTGATCCTTTCCGCTACCTGATTTCCCCCAAGGTGCTTGCAACCCTGATCTCGGTGCCCCTGCTCGTCGGTGTCTTTGACGTGGTTGGTGTCTTTGGCGGCTGGATAGCCGGCGTCAAGCTGATGGGCGTGAACTCGGGCAGCTATTTTGCCGGGATGGAGCAGAGTGTCACCAACCATGACCTGAATCTCGGGATGATCAAGAGCGTTGTCTTTGCCCTGCTGCTGGTCTGGATCTGCAGCGGTCGCGGCTATTATGTCCAGATGATTCGGGGCGCCGGATTCGGCGCCGAGAGTGTCAGCAGGGTAACCACTCAGGCAGTGGTGGTTGCCTCGATTTCAGTGCTGATCTTTGATTACCTGCTCACCGCTATTTTGCTATGAAGGCTGCTGCTAACGACCCGGCTGCGATCCGCTTTACCCGTGTGAGCAAGTCCTTTGGCTCTGGAGCCCGGCGACACAGGGTCTTACACGATGTCAGCTTTTCCATACCCAAGGGGAAGACTACGGTTATTGCCGGCGGCTCCGGCCAGGGCAAGAGTGTTACCCTCAAACTCATTCTTGGCCTTATCCGTCCTGACAGCGGCAGCATCTTTGTGGGAGATCGCGATGTCGCCAAGTTGCGACAAAAGGCCCTGCGCGAGTTACGCACCCGTTTTGGTGTCCTCTTTCAGGGGGCGGCCCTGTTCGATTCTTTGACGGTTTTTGAGAATGTGGCCCTGCCCCTGCAGGAGCGGACCAGGCTCGACGCTGAAGAGATTCGCAGGAAGGTGACCGCAACCCTGGAGCAGCTCGAACTTGACGGACACGAGGAGAAGTTTCCGGCCCAGTTGAGTGGCGGCATGAAAAAACGGGTAGGCCTGGCCAGGGCCTTGCAACTGGACCCGGAAATCGTCCTCTATGACGAACCGACCACCGGACTCGACCCACTGATGACCCGGGAGATCTATAAGCTGTTCAGCACCACCCAGCAACGGCTCGGGTACACAGCTGTCATCGTTAGCCACGACATCCCCCAGGTGTTTGCCCTGGCCGATAGGATTGTCCTCTTAAACAAGGGGGAGCTGGACGTCTTTGATGACCCCGGTGATATAGGCACATCATCTAAACCTTCTATCCGCGAGTTTGCAGCCATGGAAGGTGATATTTTTACCGATAACCAACAGGAGAGGGTATGAAGGGATCCCGTCTTGAAACAGCTGTGGGTTTTTTTCTGGTCCTGGGGTTCTGTGCCCTGAGCTGGCTGGCCTTACAGCTGGGAGAACTGTCCTGGTTCAGTTCGGGGCGCACCTATATGCTGGCCGCCGAGTTTGAGAACGTCTCCGGTGTTAAAAATGGTGCCAGTGTTCAGGTCTCCGGCGTTCAGGTCGGCACAGTGCACACCTTGTCTTTAACCGATGAAGATCGGGCTCGAGTGGAGATGCGGCTTGACAAGACCGTCAAGGTGCCGGTCGACTCCATCGCCTCGGTGAAGTCTCAGGGGATTATCGGTGACAAGTTTATTCAGCTCACCCTTGGTTCTGACGAAAGCCTCTATGCTCCCGGAGAGGTGATTTTTGACACTGAATCTGCAGTGGATCTGGAATCACTTATCTCCAAGTTTGCCTTTGGGCAGGTGAAATAGGAACGATCTGTGAGAAGAACTTCAGCAAAGAGACTGTGGCAGCCTTTGCTACTGGCGATTGCCGGTCTCCTCGGCACAGTACCTGGGTACTGCACTGATGATACCGATTTTCTTTCAGATGATTTTTACGAATCTGAGACGGTGTACACCGGGGCCCGGGATCCCATTGAGCCGTTTAACCGGTTGATGTTTGAGTTTAACGACATCTCCTACACCTGGGTCGTTGATCCTGTTGCAAGGGGGTACAGCCAGCTGCTTCCCGGGGATCTCCGTGGCAGTATCGGCAACTTTTTCAGCAACCTCGGAGAACCGGTACGTGCCGTCAACTGCCTGCTGCAGGGGAGGGTCGAAGATGCCGGCCAGGTTGTTGGCAGGTTTTTTTTGAACACGGTATTCGGGGTGTTTGGCTTCGGCGATGCCGCCACCCGGGTGTTTAAGGTCGACCCGGTGTATGCCTCCCTGGGAGAGACCCTTGGGGTGTGGGGAATTGGCGATGGTTTTTATCTTGTTGTCCCGTTTTTCGGGGCATCGACCCTGCGTGATTTTACCGGCACTGTTGTTGACGGCTTTGCCATGACGTCCTGCTATCCGTGGTGGCCCAGTGATCCGGAGGCCAGTTTTGCCGTGTATTCGGGCAGAGAAGTAAACAGGGTATCCCTGCATCTCGGTGAGTATGAGGCGCTCAAAGATATCAGTTTTGACCCCTATGTGGCCATGCGCAACGCCTACTTCCAGTACAGGGAAAAACGCCGTAACTCAGGTGAAGAAGATCTCAGCGAGGAGAGGTGAGGAGATGACAAGGCGATTTCAGCAGTTTTTCGCAGCAATGCTGCTCGTTACCGGAATGCTGTGCCCCGGTGTGTTGTCGGCGGCTGCCCCTGACCCGACGCAACAGCTCAAGCCCTTTATTGACAAGATCACCTCTATTCTTGCCAGCAGCTCGTTCGAAAACGAATCCAGGCGTGATATCTGTCAGCGGGTCATTGATGTCGCTCCAGAGGGTTTTGACTTCAGGGAGATGTCCAAAAGAGTCCTGGGCAAGCAGTGGCGTGATCTCGATGCAAAGCAGCAGGAAGATTTTGTTGCGCTGTTCATGCGCCTGTTGCAGTGGGCCTATATCGGTAAAATCGAGGAGTATGCCGGGCAGAGCGTCGAGTTTGTTGATCAGCGTGTCCGCGGGAACCGGGCAGAGGTGAAAACCCTGCTGGTGGATGCTCAACGGACCGTTCCGGTCAGCTATATCATGCTTCTGAAAAAAGAGCAGTGGAAGGTCTATGATGTCGTGGTTGAGGGGGTCAGCCTGATTCGCAACTACATGGAGCAGTTCCGCGATATCCTTCGTACCGAAGGGTTTCCCGTACTTGTCGAGAAAATTAAGAAGAAGATTAACGAACTCGAGGCACAGGACAGAGCTGCCCCCAAAGCTTAGCTCGTTCTGCATCCGTCGGGAGTGGCTCTGCCTGTCCTCCCGGCGGGGTGGCGCCTGTTTGCCTGATCTTGCCCTTTATCCTGGATGTTTCTTCTGAAGAATTCTTTTTTTTTCATGGTCGTTCTTGTTTTTTTCGGGTAACTTTTGTAGTTTGTCATTCTTTTTTTGAGATGTGGGGCTCAACTGTGCCGATAGCTTTTCACGAAATATCCTCTTCTGGGAGTTCTTATCTGCTTGAGAAGATTCCAGGAATCGGCACTGATGAAGGCGTTCAGTTACTGGGTAGGGTTCGTGCCGAGTGCGTGCTGCGACGAAAAGACGGGGCCACCGTCACCTGCCAGGGAGAGTTACAGGCACAGGTCGAACTGCTCTGCGACAGATGTCTGACTGCCTTTAGCCATCGCATACACACAGAGGTCAGCGCCCTGTTTCGCCTCGTAGCGGTTGCGGCACCGGAAGAACATGAGCGGCAATGCTCCCGGGCGGATCTCGATACTGTTGAGCTCGAGACACCGGCTCTTGACCTGGACGATTTTTTCCGCCAGCAGTTGTTGCTGGCCATACCGGTCTCCAGGCTGTGCAGTGAAGAGTGCCGGGGGCTCTGCCCCCGGTGTGGCTGTAACAACAATAGAACGACCTGTAACTGCGCTGCCTCTGCCAGTGATTCGCCCTTTGCTGTGCTTGGGCGACTGCAGCGGCAACCATAACCTGAAAAAACGACAAAACACGCTGTCAGGCGAAACCTGACCTGGCGTCAAGAGTACTGGAGGAAAGAGCAATGGCCTTGCCAAAGAGAAGACATTCACGTTCCCGGACCCGGCTTCGTCGATCCCATGATGCCCTGACCGGCCCTGCTGTCGGCAGCTGCCCCGAGTGCGGTGAACCGAAAATGCCGCATCAGTTGTGCAGCGGCTGCGGCGTGTACAAGGGCAAGAATATCATTCATCTTGAGGATGAGCTGGGCTAGGCCTCTGTCGTGCAAATAGCCCTTGATGCCATGGGCGGCGACCGCGGCACTGATCTGCTCATTCGTGGCGCCCTTGCGGCAATCTCTGAAAATAAGGATCTTGGTGTTACCCTGCTGGGGCCGGTTGACCATCTCAAGGCACGCCTGGATGCGCTTGACAACGGCTGGCAGGACAGATATCGCGGGTTGTTGCTGGAGCAGGCCGCTGAGGTCGTTGACATGCATGAGTCGCCCGTGGATGCGGTGCGCCGCAAAAAGAATTCCACGGTCATGGTTGGCTTCGACCTTATCCGCCAGGGACGTGCTGATGCCCTGGTTTCGGCGGGCAACTCCGGGGCAACCCTGGCCGCTGCCATCCGTAAACTGGGACGTCTGCCAGGGATTTCCCGCCCTGGCCTTGCCAGTTTTTTCCCGACCCTGAAAAAACCTGTCATGCTGATGGACGTCGGTGCCAATGTTGACTGCCGGCCCGCTCATCTTGTCGAGTTTGCGGTCATGGCTGCCTCATGTTCACGGTTGCTGCTACGCAGGCAAAACGAACCCAGGGTGGGGCTACTCAGCAATGGCGAGGAAACCAGCAAGGGGAACGCCCAGGTCAAGGAGGCCCATGACCTGTTGCGCAATTCATCGCTGAACTTTATCGGCAACGTCGAAGGTCGTGATGTCTATAAAGGGGATGTCGATGTCATTGTCTGTGACGGCTTTGTCGGTAATACCTGCCTGAAGGTCAGTGAAGGGCTTGCCGAAGCCGCCGGCAAGATGCTCAAGCAGGAAATTATGAAGAGCTGGCGGGCAAAACTGGGGTATCTGCTCATCCGGCGAGCCTTTAATGCCTTCCGTAAAAAGGTTGATTATGCTGAATATGGAGGAGCGCCGCTGCTCGGGATAAACGGTGTCGCCATTATCTGTCATGGTACCTCTGACTCGGTTGCCATCAAGAATGCCATTGAGGTGGGGGCGAGCATGTCTCGTCTGCGTGTCAACGAGGCCATCCTTGAGACCCTGAATGCTTGGCAGAAAGGAGGGAAGCGACCATGAACCGGGCGGTGGTACTTGGCACCGGTTTTGCGGTTCCTGAGCGATGCCTGACCAATCATGACCTGGCGGCCATGGTGGAGACCTCGGACGAGTGGATTGTTGCCCGTACCGGCATTCGTGAACGCCGCATCGCCGGCAAGGGCGAGTTCAACTATCAGCTCGGTGCCAGGGCAGGGCAACAGGCCCTTGACGCTGCTGGAATCGAGGCGGCAGAGGTGGACGTGATCATTGTCGCCACCCTGTCTTCGCACATGCTCATGCCCTCGACAGCCTGCTTCGTGCAGATGGAGCTGGGGGCAGTCAATGCCTTTGCCTTTGACATCAATGCCGCCTGTTCCGGTTTTCTCTACGGTCTGGATCAGGTAAACCGCTATATCCAAAGTGATCCGAGCCTGAAAATTTTGCTCATCGGCTCGGAGACGATGTCGGCGCGGGTCAACTGGGAGGACCGTAACACCTGTGTCCTCTTTGGTGACGGGGCAGGGGCTGTGGTGCTTGGTGCCAGCGAAGATGCCCGTGGAATTTTTGGCTCGGCCCTGTTTACCGATGGCAACCTGTGGCCGCTGCTCTACGCTGAAGGCCCCTTGAGTCTCAATCCGGATCTGTGTCCGGAAGAGCCCAGCAGAAGCGAGATCCATATGCGCGGCCGCGAGGTATTCAAACACGCTGTCCGTGCCATGGACGAGGCCATCACCCGCCTGCTCGCCCAGCATAACATGGGGCTGGAGGAGGTGAACCTGGTGATCTCGCATCAGGCCAACGTCCGGATTCTCCACAAGCTTGTCGAACGACTGGGGTTACCGGAGGAGAAGTTCTTTATGAATGTCGATAAGTATGGGAATACCTCTGCCGCCAGCATCCCCATCGCCTTGCATGAGGCCAACGCTCAGGGGCGGCTTACCCGAAATGATATCGTGCTCTTCTGCGCCTTTGGCGGCGGCTTCACCTGGGGGTCGCTGCTGATGCGCTGGTAGACAGCTGCAAGGAGAAAGGATTGTGGATTATTTCCTGACAGAAGAACAACAGATGATCGTCGATACAGCGCGGGAGATTACCGAGGAGAAGATCATCCCCATACGCGCCGAGCTTGACGAAAAGAATGCATTTCCCACGGCCCTGTTGGAAGACATCGCCAAAGCAGACCTGTTCGGTCTTTTTATTCCTGAGGAGTATGGTGGTTTTGGTGGTGGATGCTTTGAGGTCTGTCTGGCCCTGGAGCAGTTTGCCAGGGGCTGTGTCGGCGTGGCCACCAGCTATGCCGCTTCGGCACTGGGAATCTACCCGGTCATGCTCGCCGGCTCTGCCGCCTTAAAAGAGCGGTATCTGCCTGATATTGCAGAAGGCAAACAGTGGGCAGCCTTTGGCCTGACCGAAGCCAATGCAGGCAGTGATGCCTCCGGGGTACAGACAACTGCTGTTGAGGACGGCGATTCCTGGGTGCTCAACGGCACCAAGCAGTGGATCACCAATGGCGGTGAGGCGCAGGTGTACACCATTGTCGCCATTACTGATCCTGACAAGGGTGCCCGAGGCGCATCCCTTTTCGTGGTCGAGGATGGTGATCCCGGCTTTGGCTATGGCAAAAAAGAGGACAAGATGGGCATTCGCTCCTCTGCCACCCGTGAGCTGATCATGAAAGATTGCCGCATTCCCAAAGACCGGCTCATTGGTCGGCGCGGCACCGGATTCATCACGGTCATGAAGACCCTTGACCTGTCCAGGCCCGGTATTGCCGCGCTTGGCGTTGGCCTTGGCCAGGCAGCCCTGGACGAGGCGGTCATCTATGCCAAACAGCGGCAGCAGTTTAACCGGCCGGTCATCGCCTTTCAGGCGGTACAGCACATGCTCGCTGATATGGCCATCCAGGTCGAGGCTGCCAGAGGTCTGGTCTACGGTGCTGCCCGTCATATTGACAGCCACCCGAAAAATATGAGCAAGGTGTCCTCCATGAGCAAGGTCTTTGCCACGGACATGGCCATGAAGGTCACCACTGACGCCGTGCAGGTGCTCGGTGGATATGGATACATGAAGGAGTATCCGGTGGAAAAGATGATGCGTGATGCCAAGATCTTGCAGATCTATGAGGGGACCAACCAGGTTCAGCGCAACGTCATCGGTCAGGAACTCAACAAAGAGTATTCCCGGTAAGGTTTCCATGCGAATCATCGTCTGTCTCAAACAGGTGCCAGATGCCAGGAATGTACGGCTGGATCCGGCTACCAACACCTTGGCCCGGGAAGGGGTGGAGTCGATCATGAACCCCTATGACCGCCATGCCCTGGAAGAGGGGGTCTGCCTTAAAGAGGTGCACGGTGGCGAGGTGATTGCCCTGACCATGGGGCCTCCCCAGGCAGAGGTGATGCTGCGCGAGGCCATTGCCTGTGGTGCTGATGAGGGTGTCCTGGTGTCTGACCGAGCCTTTGCCGGCGCCGATACCTGGGCCACCAGCTACACCCTGGCCAGGGCCATCGAAACTCTTGGCGGTTGCGACCTGATTCTCTGTGGCAAGCAGGCGATCGATGGCGATACAGCTCAGGTTGGTCCCGGGATTGCGGCGCGTATCGGCATCCCCTTTGTCACCTGTGTGCAGAAGACCAGGACGTCGGATGCCACCAGTATCAGTGTCGAACGGATGATGGATGACGGTTTTGATCTGGTGCGCCTGCCATTGCCGGCGCTGCTCACTGTGGTCAAGGATGTCAATGAGCCCCGGGTTGCCTCTCTCAAGGGCAAGATGAAGGCAAAAAAGGCAGTGATCCGCACCTTGAACGCCGGTGATATCGGCGCCGAAGCCACCAGCATTGGCCTGGCTGGTTCGCCCACCCAGGTGGTGCGGGTCTTTGCCCCTGAGGTGAAAAAAGACCGGCAGATCTTCTCGGGCAGTGCCGAGGAACAGGTCGAGCAGCTGCTTGCCTGTCTGGGAGACCGGATCAATCCCTGACTCTTGGAGTATGGCTGCGAGTCAATGGTCCCGACGATGACCTCCACATGGAGAAGCAACATGCCGATACCCGTTAACTGCCTGTCAGCTGATGTTTACCCGGTGAGCGGAGCCGTAACATATGCTCAAGATTGATCATGACCTGTGTATCAGCTGCGGTGTCTGCGAGTCTGCCTGCGCCTTTGCGGCCCTGGAGCTTGACGCCGACGGAACCGTCCAGCTTGGCGACACCTGTACCCTGTGTGGCGCCTGTACCGAGGTCTGTCCGGCAGGGGCCCTGACCATCGAGGAAACAGGGGTCAACAAGCAGGCAGATTTCACGGCCTGGACAGGGATATGGGTGTTTGCCGAGTGCCGTCATGGCCTGTTGGCACCGGTCAGCTTCGAGCTGCTGGGCATCGGCAGGACATTGGCAGATACCCGCTGTACCTCGCTGAGCGTGGTGCTCATTGGCAACCGGGTCGGGACTCATGCCCAGGAGCTGATTGCCGCCGGTGCTGACAAGGTCTTTCTTGTTGACCATCCGGAGCTGGAGCAGTTCCGTGAAGATGTCTATGGCCAGATCCTGGTGGACCTGGTAGAGAAGAATCGCCCCGAGGTGATCCTTGCCGGAGCCACTGCCATTGGACGCTCGGTGATTCCCATGGCAGCTACCCTGCTCGATGCCGGTCTCACTGCTGACTGTACCCGACTGGAGATCAGGGCTGAAGATGGTATGCTGCTGCAGACCCGGCCCGCCTTTGGCGGCAACATTATGGCCACCATCGAGTGTCCCCGCTCCAGACCGCAGATGGCAACGGTACGGCCTAAGGTGATGGCGCCTGCCGAGCCGGATACCTCGCGGACAGGTACGGTGGTCACTGTCGACCCTGCCCCGGAGCTGCTCACCTCGAAGATCGAGGTGCTGGAGTCGGTCCAGAGCGATACCGAGCAGGTGAATATTCAGGAGGTCGATGCCTTGGTTTCCGGGGGCCGGGGCCTGGAGTCGGAAAAGGGCGTCGCCCTGCTGCAGGAGCTGGCCAAGGAACTGGGGGCGTCGGTGTCGGCATCGCGGGCAGCCGTGGATGCGGGCTGGTTCTCCTACCCGCACCAGGTCGGGCAGACCGGCAAGACAGTCTGTCCAAAACTCTATATTGCCTGCGGCATCTCCGGCGCTGTCCAGCATGCTGTCGGCATGCAGGCCGCCGAGATCATCGTCGCCATAAACCGTGACCCCAGGGCGCCTATCTTTGATATCGCCGACTATGGCATCGTCGGTGACCTGTTCGAGGTGGTGCCACTGCTCACGAAAAAGATACGGGAGGCAAAAAATGCAGCTTGAAGGCAGGGTAGCGCTGATCACTGGCGGCAGCCGAGGGATTGGCAGGGCCATCTCTGCACGGTTTGCTGCCATGGGCGCGGTGGTTGCCGTCAACTACGTCGGCAACCATGCAGCGGCAGAGAAGACCTGCGAGCAGATTCGCGGGCAGGGGGGGACAGCGGTTCCTGTCCGGTTCAATGTCGGCAGCCTCGAAGAGGTGCAGACGGCCCTGAAAGAGATAACCGCCACCTGCGGCCCTGTGGAGATCCTGGTCAACAATGCCGGTATTACCCGTGATGGCCTGAGCGCCATGCTGAAGGAGGCGGACTGGGATAGTGTCCTTGACACCAACCTCAAGGGTGCTTTTCTCTGTTGCAAGGCGGTGATGCGGACCATGATGAAAAAGCGCTGGGGCAGGATTATTAATATCGGCTCTGTCATCGGCGCAACCGGCAATGCCGGCCAGGTCAACTATGCTGCTGCCAAGGCCGGCCTCACCGGCCTGACCAAATCGCTGGCCAGGGAGCTGGCACCCCGGGGGATTACGGTGAACTGCATCGCCCCGGGCTATGTGATTACCGAGATGACAGAACAGCTGAGCGAGGATATCCGTGAAGAGCTGAAAACGCGGATACCGCTGGGCACACTCGGGACCCCCGAGCAGATTGCCGCCTGTGCGGCCTTTCTTGCCTCGGAGGATGCCGCCTATGTTACCGGGCAGACCCTTCACGTTAACGGCGGCATGTACATGGGCAATTAACCGTCTGGGCAGCCGCGGCTGCCACAGGCAACGGCCGGCATGGAAACCTGCCGGCATTTTATGAACAAACGAACGAAGAACTCAGGAGAATAACAATGGCCGTAGATGCAAAAATGATCGATATTATTGTGGAGCAGCTCAGCGTCGACAAAGAGAAGGTGGTTCCTGGCGCAAGCTTTGTGGATGATCTTGGCGCTGATTCACTGGACCAGGTGGAGCTGATCATGGCCATGGAAGAGGAATTTGATGTGGAAATTCCCGATGAGGATGCCGAAAAGATCATCACTGTCAAGGACGCCATCGAGTATGTGAAGAAAATTCAGGGATAATACCCTGGAACGGTAAAAGGATGAAACGGTGAAGAGACGGGTCGTTGTTACCGGGGTCGGCCTGGTCACCCCGCTGGGGACAGGCACTGAAAAGACATGGGAGGCGCTGATCAGCGGAAAAAGCGGTATTGGCCCCATCAGCAGGTTCGATGCCGACGGGTTTGCCTCGCAGATTGCCGCAGAGGTCCGTGATTTCAACGCCGAGGACTGGTTTGAGAGGAAACAGGCCAAGAACCTCGACCTCTTTGTCCAGTACGCTGTTGCCGCCGCCGAGATGGCTTGGCAGGACAGTGGCCTGACTATCACCGGGGGCAATGCCGACAGGGTCGGAACCATCACCGGTTGCGGCCTTGGTGGTCTGCCCACCATCGAGGAGTACCATGGTGTGCTGCTCGACCGCGGCCCCCGGCGGGTGACGCCCTTTTTCATCCCCCGGGTCATCCCCAATATGCCTTCAGGGCATATCTCCATGCGCCTTGGCTGCAAGGGGGTCAACCTTGCCCTGTCCACCGCCTGCGCTGCCGGGACCCATGCCGTTGGCGAGGCATATCGGCATATTTGCTACGGCGATTGTGATGCTGTTGTTACCGGC
Source organism: Desulfobulbus propionicus (assembly GCA_002748735.1). Lineage (GTDB taxonomy): Bacteria > Desulfobacterota > Desulfobulbia > Desulfobulbales > Desulfobulbaceae > Desulfobulbus_B > Desulfobulbus_B propionicus_A. The sequence goes on from PDTC01000022.1 coordinate 29,350, forward strand.
GGCGCCGAGTCGGTGATCAGCCCCCTGGCTGTGGGCGGATTCAGTGCGATGAAGGCGCTCTCCACCCGTAATGATGATCCCCAGGCAGCTTCCCGGCCTTTTGATCGGGAGCGTGATGGCTTTGTCATCTCCGAAGGGGCCGGCATGCTGATTCTCGAAGAGCTGCAGTCGGCACTGCAGCGAGGTGCCACCATCTATGCCGAGATTATCGGGTATGGACAGAGCAGTGATGCCTACCATATCGCGGCGCCACCCGATAATGGCGAAGGTGCGGTACGCTGCATGGCCATGGCCATGGCCGATGCCGGTATCGGTGCTCACCAGGTGGAGTATATCAATGCCCACGGGACCTCGACGCCGGCCAATGACCGTTGTGAAACCATTGCCATCAAAACTGTCTTTGGGGAACATGCCCACAGGCTGGCAATCAGCTCCACCAAGTCGATGACTGGCCACATGCTCGGCGCTGCCGGGGGCATCGAATCGGTGTTTACCGCCCTGACCCTCCATCACCAGTGCATCCCGCCGACTGTCAACCTGGAACATCCAGACCCGGACTGCGACCTGGACTATGTCCCGAAAACCGCCCGCAGGCAGGAGGTGGAGGTGGCCTTGTCCAACTCCTTTGGCTTTGGCGGCACCAACGCAACGATCGTCATGCGTCGTTTTTCATCGTAACCCACAGGAGGCCTGCCATGCACGTTGCCATCGGCAGTGATCATGGGGGATATGCCCTGAAAACGCAGGTGGCCGAGTGGCTCACCGCCATGGGGCATACTGTCGAAGATCTTGGCTGCTTTGCTGAACATTCCGTGGATTATCCGGAGTTTGCAGCAGCAGTCTGTGATGCCGTGGTTGATGGACGTTGCCACCGTGGTATCCTGATCTGCGGCACAGGCATTGGCATGTCCATGGCCGCCAACCGCAGGGCCGGGATACGGGCGGCCCTCTGCCATGAGGCCTGTACCAGCCGTCTCAGCAGAGAGCATAACGACGCCAATGTGCTGTGCCTGGGGGCCCGGGTGCTTGGCCCCGAGGTGGCCCGCGACATCGTGACAACCTGGATGCAGTCAGCCTTTGCCGGTGGCCGTCATGTCCGGCGTATTCAGGCCTTTGACTGAAAGGCAACCAGAGACGGCAGTTGCTTACCGGTGCTTTTGCACCATAATGCCTCAGGAATAACGGATATGGTTGTGTTGCACAAGCAGGACCCTGCCGTTTTTGCCAGCCTCTGCCGGGAGCTGGAGCGACAGACAGACCAGCTCGAGCTGATCGCCTCGGAGAACAGCGTTTCTCCAGCCGTGCTCGAGGCCCAGGGCTCGATTTTTACCAACAAGTATGCGGAAGGCTATCCTGGGCGTAGGTACTACAACGGCTGCCAGTTTACCGATGAGGTGGAACGGCTTGCCATTGCGCGGGCCAAGACCCTGTTTCATGCCGAGTATGCCAATGTTCAGCCGCATTCAGGCAGCCAGGCCAACATGGCAGCCTATTTTGCCCTGCTTAAACCCGGTGACACGGTGCTGGGCATGGACCTTGCCCATGGCGGCCACCTGACCCACGGCTCTCCGGTGAGTTTTTCCGGCAAGCTCTATCGTTTTGTCGCCTACGGTGTGCACCCGGACAGTGAGCGCCTCGACATGGATGCCGTTGAGGATCTTGCCCTGAAAGAGCGGCCAAAGCTGATAGTTGTCGGTGCCAGTGCCTATCCCCGCATCTATGACTTTGCCAGGTTCAGGGCAATAGCCGACAAGGTTGGCGCTGCCCTCATGGTCGATATGGCCCATTTTGCCGGACTGGTGGCCGCCGGGGTGCATCCTTCGCCTGTCCCCTATGCCGACGTTGTCACCTCGACAACCCATAAAACCCTGCGCGGTCCCCGGGGCGGGCTGATCCTTGCCAGGGAAGCATACGCAAGACAGCTCAGTGCTGCCATATTTCCCGGTATTCAGGGTGGCCCCTGCATCCATATTATCGCGGCCAAGGCCGTTGCCCTGCAGGAGGCCCTGAGCCCCGATTTCGTCACCTATCAGCGGCAGGTCGTAAAAAATACGGCAGAACTGGGGGCCCAGCTTGTCGAGCGTGGCTATCGCCTGGTCTCCGGCGGTACTGACAATCATCTCCTGCTGGTGGACCTGACCTCCAGACAGGTCACCGGTCAGGAGGCTGCTGACCTGCTGGAAGAGGCCGGATTGACGGTCAACAAGAACGCCATCCCCTTTGATCCGAGGCCGCCTGCAACGACCTCAGGGATCCGCCTCGGCACGGCAGCGATCACCACTCGCGGCCTTGCCGAGGCGCAAATGAAGGAGATCGCCACCTGGATAGACCGGGTGCTCACCAGCCGCTCGCCCCGGGAAAATGCTGTCATCAGAGAGGAGGTCAGAGAGATGTGTGCGCAATATCCTTTGTACAGGGAGCTGGCCGCTGAGCTCGGGCAGGCAGGGGTATGAAGTGTCCCTACTGCGACCAGCTCGATAACCGTGTCATTGACTCCCGGCTGAACAAGGACAAGACTATCACCCGCAGACGCAGGGTCTGTGCCGCCTGTGACCAGCGCTTCACCACCTATGAGCGCATTGAGTTGATGCTGCCCATGCTGGTGAAAAAGGACGGTCGCCGCGAACCCTGGGATCGTGGCAAGATGGTCTCTGGTCTCGAAAAGGCCTGTGAGAAGCTCACGGTGAGCGTCACGGAAATCGATACCTTTGTCGACGCCATCGAGCAGAAACTTCAGGACTGGAGTGGCAAGGAGATTGCCACCACCCAGATCGGCGAGTGGGTGATGGAGGCACTGCCCCGCCTCAACGAGGTTGCCTATGTCCGGTTTGCCTCGGTGTACCGGGAATTTCGCGATGTGAACGAGTTCATGGACGAGCTGAAATCGTTTATCGGCGAGCGGGTGCAGGAGCATAAATGAGTGGCGCCTCCCACGACGAGCGCTTCATGGAGCTGGCCCTGGCCGAGGCCCGCAAGGGTGCCGGCCGCACCTCGCCCAACCCCCTGGTCGGGGCAGTTATCGTCTGCGATGACCAGGTCGTTGCCAGGGGGTATCATCACCGCGCCGGGAGTGCCCATGCCGAGATCAATGCCCTTGCCGAGGCCGGTCCGGCTGCTGTTGGCGCAACCCTGTATGTCACCCTCGAACCCTGCAACCATACCGGCCGCACCCCTCCCTGTTCCGAGGCGATCATCACCAGTGGTATTCGTCGGGTAGTCTTCGGGCTGCGTGACCCCAACCCTCTGGCCGGTGGCGGTGTGGAACGGCTCAGGCAGGCCGGTCTTGACGTGCATGGCCCGGTGCTGGAGTCTCGCTGCCGCGAGTTGAACTTTCCCTTTCTCAAGCATGTCGCCACTGGCCTGCCCTGGGTAATCATGAAGGCCGGCATGAGCCTGGATGGTCGTATCAGTTACCGGCAGGGCAGCGGCGGTGCCATCACCGGTCCTGCTGCCCATGAGCGGGTCCATCAGATACGCGATGTCGCTGATGCTCTACTTGTTGGCCGTGGCACAGTGGCGGCTGATAATCCCAGCCTGACAACGCGCCTACCCGGGGGTGCTGGTGGCCGTGATCCCCTTCGGGTTATCCTCGACACCAGGCTGCGACTTTCCCCTGAGGCCCGACTCCTGCACCAGGAGTCATCAGCGCCTACCTGGGTATTCTGTGGCGAAGCAGCGCCTGCTGAGCGGGCAGCGGCACTGAGTGCCCAGGGTGCGGTTGTCCACCGGGTTGCCACTTCGGCAAACGGCCTTGATCTTGGCGCTGTCTTCCGGAAACTTGGCAGCGCAGGGATACAGTCGGTGCTCGTCGAGGGTGGTGCTGCCGTCCATGGCGCTATGCTTCGTGAAGGCCTTGTTGATCAGGCCATGCTCTTTCTTGCCCCGTTCTTCATCGGTGAGGCCGGTACTCCCCTGATTCGCGGCGCACTGAGTCCTTCCCCGGAAGCCGTCTTACCAGCCCTCCGGGATGTCAGGGTTGAGCAGGTTGGTGACGACCTGCTGGTCACTGGGCTGATCCGTCGGCCCTGAAGCTGGTTGGCCGATGGCCCAGCTTTCTGGATGCCGGCCTTCGCCGGAATGACAGAGAGGGGTGGCGCAATGTCGGGTGTAGTGAACGAGGCCACAGTGCCGTCATCCCGGGCCTGGATCCAGAAAAGGCGGCCAACCCTGCAAGTATTTGCAACCCCCTATCCACGATTGTCAAAATGAAGCAGCCCGCCGTGTATATCCTGGCCAGCAAGAAAAATGGGACACTCTATGTTGGTGTGACATCGAATCTTGCCAAACGGGTCTGGGAGCACAAAAACGATGTTGGTAAAGGGTTTACCCGTCGATACCAGGTACACCGCCTGGTCTGGTACGAAGTACACGAAGGTATGGAAGCGGCCATTACCAGGGAAAAACGGATAAAAGGCTGGCAACGGAAGTGGAAAATTGCATTGATAGAACAACAGAATCCGGACTGGGTTGACCTGTATGACACACTGGTTTGATGGAGGGAAAAAGTACTGCCAGCGTGTTAAAGGGATTTCCTGGATGCCGGCTTTCGCCGGAATGACAAATTGCTGTCATCCCGGGCTTGACCCGGGATCCATAAAGGTTGGGGCTTACCGGAAAGTTTCGCTTCCCTGGATGCCGGCTTTCGCCGGAATGACAAGAGAAGTGCCACAATGACGCAGCATCGTCATCCCGGGCTTGACCCGGGATCCATAAAGGTCGGGGCTTTGCCGGGAACTTCCGTTTCCTGGATGCCGGCCTTCGCCGGAATGACAAGAGAGGTGGCGGAATGTCGAGTGTAGTGAACGAGGGCACAGTGCTGTCATCCCGGGCTTGACCCGGGATCCATAAAGGTTGGGGCCTTACCGGGAAGTTCGGTTTCCCTGGATTCCGGCTTTCGCCGGAATGACAGAGGGGTGCCACAATGACGCAGTGCCGTCATCCCGGGCTTGACCCGGGATCCATAACGGTTGGGCCTTACCGGGAACTTCCGCTTCCCTGGATGCCGGCTTTCGCCGGAATGACGAATTGCTGTCATCCCGGGCTTGCCCCGGGATCCAGAAAAGGTTGGGGCTTTGCCGGGAACTTCCGCTTCCTGGATGCCGGCTTTCGCCGGAATGACAGAGAAGTGTGGCGAGGGCAGCATCGTCATCCCGGGCTTGACCCGGGATCCATAAAGGTTGGGGCGTTACCGGGAAGTTCGGCTTCCCTGGATTCCGGCTTTCGCCGGAATGACGCAGTGCTGTCATCCCGGGCCTGACCCGGGATCCAGAAAGGTTGGGCCTTACCGGGAAGTTCCGTTTTCTGGATTCCGGCCTTCGCCGGAATGACAAGAGAAGTGCCACAATGACGCAGTGTCGTCATCCCGGGCTTGCCCCGGGATCCATAAAGGTTGGGGCGTTACCGGAAAGTTCCGCTTCCCTGGATTCCGGCTTTCGCCGGAATGACGAATTGCTGTCATCCCGGGCCTGACCCGGGATCCATAAAGGTTGGGGCTTACCGGGAAGTTCGGCTTCCCTGGATTCCGGCTTTCGCCGGAATGACAGAGAGAGGTGCCACAATGACGAATTGTCGTCATCCCGGGCTTGCCCCGGGATCCATAAAAGGTCGGGCGGGGCCTTACCGGGAAGTTCGGCTTCCTGGATTCCGGCCTTCGCCGGAATGACAAATTGCTGTCATCCCGGGCTTGCCCCGGGATCCATAGAGGTTGGGGCCTTACCGGGAAGTTCAGCTTCCTGGATTCCGGCTTTCGCCGGAATGACGAATTGTCGTCATCCCGGGCTTGACCCGGGATCCATAGAGGTCGGGACGTTATCGGAAAGTTCGGCTTCTCTGGATGCCGGCTTTCGCCGGAATGACAGAGAGGGGTAGCGGAATGTCGGGTGTGGTGAACGAGGCCACAGCATCGTCATCCCGGGCTTGCCCCGGGATCCATAGAGATTGGGCCTTACCGGAAAGTTCCGCTTCCTGGATGCCGGCTTGCCCCGGAATGACAGAGAGCTGTCGGAATGACAAAGGGGGGCGTCCTGTTCTTGATAGCTGGAGATATACAAAAATATCGAAAAGTTAAATGTCATACTCTTTTACTTTTGCCCGTTGATCTGCTACGCTGACACATAAGACTATTTTTTTCCTGCATACTCTGCACAAGGAGGGTTTTATGCAACACAGGCTACTCATCCTTTTAACAATTTTCTGGGCGTCAGGTGCCTGGGCCGGCAACAACGCTGGCGGTGCCTTTACTACCTGGCCGGATACCGGGCAGAGCACATGCTACGATAACAGTGGTGAAATTCCCTGTCCGCAGGAAGGTGAGGCATTTTACGGCCAGGACGCCCAGTACCAGGGGCCGGTTCGTTCCTATACCAAACTGGATAGCAGTGGCAATCCATTGCCGGAAGATGCTACGAGCTGGGTTATGGTGCGCGACAATGTGACCGGTCTGATCTGGGAGGTAAAGGAGAACGGCGATGGAACTGCAGAGTACAGTAACCCCCATGACGCCGACAACACCTATACCTGGTGTGATACCAATCCTGATACCAACGGCGGTGACCAGGGCACCTGCGGCGATCATGACACCGAGGAGTTTATCAATGCCTTGAACAGCGCTAACTTTGGCGGCTACAATGACTGGCGGCTGCCCACCATCAAAGAGCTGGCAACCCTTGTTGACTACGCCAAATACAATCCGGCCATTGATACGGCCTTTTTCCCTGATACACACTCGGCCACTTACTGGTCGGCTACTACTCTCGCGCTCGATACCAGCTTCGCATGGAACGTGCATTTCGACTACGGCTACGACGGCAGCCTCAATAAGTCGTACAGCAACCATGTGCGCGCTGTTCGCGCCGGACAGTAGGTTGATACTTGGAACCTTTGGCTCTTTTGCGGGGTGCTGCTTATGGCGCGTTATGAGCATTTACCAATCTATAAAAAGGGAATGGAACTGGCTGGTTATCGTGAGCATTGCGTCCGCGGTTTCAGCCGGTATCATTACATACAGTGAGGAAACATATGAAACAGAATAGACATGTACTGCTGTCCCTGCTGACATACCGTTCCTGCATATGCGGCATGTATTGATAATGGTGACGGCACGGTCACGGATACGGCAACCGGGTTGATGTGGGCACAGGCCAGTGCTGATACTGACAACGATGGAACCCCTAATAAGATGAGCTGGCAAGAGGCCCTGGCCTGGTGTGAAAACCTTGAACTGGCAGGGTATACCGACTGGCGGCTCCCCAATATCAATGAGCTGCGCTCCCTTGTCGATGACTCCAGATATAATCCGGCCATCGATACCACCTTTTTCCCTGATACACGCTCGGCCTATTACTGGTCGGCGACTACTCGCGCGGGCTATGCCAGCAGCGCATGGTACGTGCATTTCGGCAGCGGCTACGGCGGCCTCAGCTACCATAAGTCGGCCTACTACCGTGTGCGCGCTGTTCGCGCCGGACAGTCTTCGGTAATTGGGCCATTGGATCCTTTGAGTATTTCCCTTTCCGCGACGACGGTGGCGCCAGGCAATACGCTTACCCTGCAGGGAGAAGGGTTTACTGCCAATGGAAGTATCGAGTTAACCTTTATACATCCTGATACAAGTGCCTCAACAACCACAGTACAGGCTGATTCCTACGGATATCTGGAGTATCAGTGGCAGGTACTGCCGCAAAGCGAGGAAGGGCAATATACAGTTACGGCAAGAGATGTTACTACTGATCGTTATACCTCACCATTATCCTACACTGTAGACCAGGGTGTCACCATTGTAACCGGAGTGTACAGGGCTGCCAATGTGGGGGTGATTGGCAATGAATTTTCCCTTTGGATGGATATCTCTGTTGATGGTCAGGCAACTGCTGATTTTTGCAATCAGTACAGCACTGAAATAACCGGTACCGACGGTATGCCGGTGACAACCCTGGGCTGTGAGCATCAGGGTGCAGGAACCTATGTACCAAACTCCTCTCGTTATAAATTCACTTTTCGTATAGTGCCAACAGGACATGCTGCCTGGTTTGAAGGTGGCAAGATGACCTTTATTGATAAGAGTAACCCTGCGATAAGGCATGAAGTTAGGGGCCTTGGACAGCTGGATATTTATGGCACCACCTTTGATATGCGCTACCATGCCTGGAAGTTTGAAAATGCACACTGGACTGTGCCTCAAAATTTGATAGTTGGTTTTAGTGATTTTCCCCAAAATGAATATGCCTGGTTGATTGATAGTCTTAAAAAATTCCTGCCTAAGGAAAAAATCGGTGCACTGATTACAGATTTTGGTGAATTTAATATTTATCATTTGGGTTTTGTTCCTGTTTTACCTTATTATGATTCTGCTAATGGGGGCTGTTTTGGCATGGCAACGGTTGCCATTGCCAACTTTATCCATGATGGTGCGACCTGGGGCATGGGAGGTTTGGAAGATTTTGATGATGAGATTAATGCCTTCTGGCCCACAGGAGCAACCCAGGCAGCCGGACCATTCAAGCCCCTTGATGATCAAGTAGGAAAGTACAACTGGAATGTACAGTCAGCCAAAAAAATTATGTACTATCATGCCGCTCAGGAGTACTTCAAAGGAGGTTCTCATGGCGTAGGTTCTATGGAGAACAAAGATTTTTTCCCAGATTCTCGATTAGAAACACTAAAAAAAGGAAGACCTATTTCTTTTGGATTTCGTTTGGCTGAGGGGAGTCATCGAGTAGCAATTGTACAGGCAATTACCTTAAATGGGTGCGATTTTTATACTGTCTGGGACAACAATCAACCTCTAAATCCAGAAAGAGAGTACAGTCCATACCAGCAGTGGGTCGTAACTAATCCAGGAGGAATGTATAAAAAATTAGGTAATGGTACGTCGATTTATCGGGTCAACAAAACAGATGGGTCTTTGAGCAAGAGAATGTACGATATTAAAAAGGCCTTTATTATTTCTCCAGACCAAGAATCAGATACCTTCAATATTTATAACCTGCGAAACGATAAACTGGCCAGCCAGCAAAAGAAAGAATCTGGTGACGGGAAAAGGGACTCGGAAAACCAGGTACGAAACGACCATCCTGACCATATTGTTATTCAGACGCTGGGTATAAATGTTGACAGTGTACAAACCACCGGCGGCCAGCCTGTTCCTTTGATTCCCAACGGGTCACTTGAGACCGACGACAGTGCTGTTATTGTAACAACTACTGGTGGTATGTACAATGCCATCTATCTGCCGGTTACCAATGATTACCGCATGGACATAACCAAGCAGGAAGATATTGACAATCCAAAGATCTATATAAAATTTGGCCAGACCAACGGCCAGGTCAAACAACGTCACCATGATGATCTTGGCCTGCCTGTTGGTGCTGCAACACAGATGTATTTTCAGGTTGGACGCACCAACAGCGATATGCAGGTGCATGTGATTGGCGGTGCGGCACAGGATCCGGTTTTTGAAGGTCTTGCTACGCCGCCGTTGTTGCCGCCGGTTAACTTTCGCGGCCTGTATCAGGCAGACGGTGTGCGGCTGAACTGGAGCACTCCGGAAGATCCTGCCTTTGATCATGTGGTGGTGGTACGTAAAGAAGGCGGATATCCTGCCTCACCTGCAGATGGAGAGGTGCTCTATTCAGGGACTGGTGAAGAAATACTGGATACAAATGCTCAGCAAAATCATCTCCATTTTTACAGTGCGTTCAGTGTAGATGGCAGCGGAGATCCATCAGAAGCGGTCAATCTGTGGATTGATACCCGTAAATACAGCATTGAAGGAACTGTAAGCAAGACCGACGGCACTCCGCTGTCTGGTGTGTTGCTCGAACTGCAGGGACCGGATGTTGAAAGCCAGTATACGGCAGTTACCGGCCCGGATGGACGATACACCATTGCCAATATTCAAAATAATCCCTACACCTTGTCCGCGCATAAGTTTGGGTACGGTTTTGGCAGTAATCCACGTACGGTAGACATCAATGTTGCCAACCAGATAGAAAATTTTGCTGATGGAACCGGAGTGCCGGCAGCCCGAATACTGTTTTCGCGATCACAGGTGTATACGGGTAACACCTATACCCTTCGCTGGGGCTATGCCAACATGCCCGATAACGAACGTGTGAACATCCTGGTCAATCCGGGGAATCAGGAGTATCTTGTGGGCACGGATATTCCCCTCAAAGCCGGGGAATGCCCGTGGCAGGTTAACCAGGTACAACCGGCAAATTCAGATGAGGTGACCGTTCTTATCAAGAGAACCAGTGATAATGTCGTACTTCACGCTGAAACGCTGTCTCTGGAGATAGAACCGTATGACAGTGATGCAGACGGGTTGCCCAACGAACTTGAAGACGGGTCTTGTACCAACAAATTGGATGCTGATAGCGACGATGATGGCCTTGCCGACGGGGTGGAAGACGCCAACCATAATGGTCAAGTTGATACTGGCGAGACAAACCCCTGCAGCGCTGACAGTGACAATGACGGGATTCAGGACGGTACAGAGCTTGGCATAACTGCACCTGTACCTGATCCTGATGGCAGCGGGCCGCTTCTGGGCACTGATACTTCAATCTTCCAGCCAGACCTTGATCCGGCAACCACAACTGATCCCTTGAACGCGGATACCGATGATGACGGCGTTGAGGATGGCACAGAAGATGGTAACCTGAATGGGCGGTTGGATGAAGGGGAGACAGATCCCCTGGATGCGAGTTCATACCCGGGAGGTACTGATTTTTACTGGCCGTTGTTTCTGCCTGCCATAACAACCGACCAGCAGTAGCAGTTATACTGTTCTTGCTAACAAGTACAAAGGGTCCTGGGTGTCCAGGGCCCTTTGTTGTTGCTTGTCTGGCAGGAGGCTGACAGGGTGGGAATCCCTGGATTCCGGCTTTCGCCGGAATGACAGAGAGAGGTGCCACAATGACGAATTGTCGTCATCCCGGGCTTGCCCCGGGATCCATAAAAGGTCGGGCCTTACCAGGAAGTTCCGCTTCCCTGGATTCCGGCTTTCGCCGGAATGACGAATTGCCGTCATCCCGGGCTTGACCAGGGATCCATAAAAGTCGGGGGCTTACCGGAAAGTTCGGTTTCCCTGGATTCCGGCTTTCGCCGGAATGACGAATTGTTGTCATCCCGGGCTTGCCCCGGGATCCAGAAAAGGTTGGGGCCTTACCGGAAAGTTCCGCTTCCCTGGATGCCGGCTTTCGCCGGAATGACGAATTGCCGTCATCCCGGGCTTGACCCGGGATCCATAGAGGTTGGGGCCTTACCGGGAAGTTCGGCTTCCCTGGATTCCGGCTTTCGCCGGAATGACGAATTGTTGTCATCCCGGGCTTGCCCCGGGATCCAGAAAAGGTTGGGGCCTTACCGGGAAGTTCCGCTTCCTGGATTCCGGCCTTCGCCGGAATGACAGAGAGGTATCGCGGGAAGTTCCTCAGGCAAGAATTTCCCTGAGTTTTGCCCATCTGTCAAGCAGGGCCTGGCGGTCGGCAAAGGTCAGGGTTAGGTGCAGCTCATCGGTTTCATAGCTTTTACTGGGATACAGCTGTTCGCCGTCCTGGAGCTGCAGACTGTGGCGAAACCGCTGGAACTCCTCATCGGCTGCCTGCCGTCTGGGATGGAGCTGCTTGTCAAGCCAGTTGAGGAGCAGGGTCGTCTGCTGGGGGATGTTGGCCTTTGCTGGCAGGCTTTCCTGCCAGGAGCGCAGCCGCCGGGCAAAGGGCAGACCGTCCCGCTTGCCTAGCTCAAAGGCAGCGTCAAACAGGAGTTGTTGTCTGGAACCGCCGAGGCCCAGGGCAGTCAGCAGGTTGATGACGGTTTGCTGGTCATCGGTACTGAGGCGGTTGAGCCGCCTGATATGCCTGAAATTGACAAGACCTGCATGGACAGCCAGCTGGATCGATGTATCGAGACTGAGGAGTTGGGCTAGTGTGTCCAGGGTGTTACGATTGGCAGGCAACTCAAGAGGGGGGAGCAGCTTCAGCAGCTCCTCCCTGGTGAGGAGCTGGGCAGCAGCGTCCATGATTCGCGCCTGCTGCACCGGGCTCAGTTCCGCTCCCAGCCGGGCATGGCGGATCAGCACGGTAAAGAGCAGCAACGGCGGACAGTCCTCGCGGACCACCTGACAGAGGATCTCCCTGTGTCCCTGTGCGCGCAGCAGGTCAATTCTTCGTCTGCCGGAAAGACAACGCAAGCCGTGCGCGGATGCCTGCACCAGTGGCGGCACCAGTAGACCTTCCTCGCGCAGGCGGACAGCGAGATCATCGGCAGGTTCTTCGCCCTCCGGGCGAAACTGCAGACTGCTCTGGGCAGCGGGCAGGGCGTCAAGGGCAAGGGCGTGGAACGTGGCTGTGGTTGACACGTGGGTGAGGGATGGAGGGAAAAAAGGGGACAGATCCGGCACAAAACAGGGCGCCCTGTTTTGTGCCGGATCTGCCTGGGTTAGGCGTTGATTTTTGTGCGCAGGATGCCGGAGGGCTTAAAGGTGACCACCCGCCTCTCCGCCAGGGTCAGCTCCTTGCCGGTTTGGGGGTTGCGCCCTCTGCGCGCTTTCTTGTCCTTGATGTTAAATTTGCCAAACCCGCTGAGGAGCAGGTCCTCGCCGCTGATCAGTGAGGTCTTGAAAATTGAGAGAAAGGTCTCGACAGCATCGGTTGCCTGGGCTTTTGTCAGGGTCGGGTGCTGTTTGTAGATCTCCTGGACCAGGTTGGCTTTTGTCAGAGTCATGGCTGTAACCTCCAGGCACTTTTCAGAAGTACCGTTGACGTTTACCAGGGGGGATGAGCCCCAGGACAGGACCTTCAGCCGAGCATGGTAAAGGCTGCCGCTCCCGAATAGTGGCCTGCATCACCCAGTTCTTCTTCAATGCGCAGTAGTTGGTTGTACTTGGCGACCCGGTCGCTGCGCGATGGCGCCCCGGTCTTGATCTGCCCTGTGTTCAGGGCAACAGCCAGGTCAGCGATGGTGGCGTCTTCTGTCTCCCCTGATCTGTGGGAGATGACCGCTGTGTATCCGGCGCGGTGGGCCATATCAACCGCGTCCAGGGTCTCGGTGACCGAGCCGATCTGGTTGAGTTTAATGAGAATCGAGTTGCCAACCCCCTTGGCTATCCCTTCCGCGAGGATGCTGGTGTTGGTGACAAAGATGTCGTCACCGACGAGCTGCACCGAACCGCCCAGTTTCTTGGTCAGCTTTTTCCAGCCGTCCCAGTCAGACTCGTCGAGCCCATCCTCAATGGTGATCAGCGGATATTTACCAACCCAGTCAGCGTAGAGGTCGATAAGCTCTTTTGCAGACTTTTTCGGTTTGGCCTCGGCCTGGAGAAGGTATTTTTTGTCTTTTGCCGAGTAAAATTCGCTGGCTGCGGCGTCGATACCGATGAAGATGTCCTTGCCAGGACTATACCCGGCATGGACAATCCCTTCAAGGATAGCCTCCATGGCCTCCTCGTTGGAGCGCAGGTTGGGGGCAAAGCCACCCTCGTCGCCAACGGCTGTCTGCAGTCCCCGTTGCTTGAGCACCGCTTTCAGGGCATGGAAGGTCTCGGTGCCCATGCGCAGGGCCTCGGCAAAACAGGGGGCGCCCACCGGCAGGATCATGAACTCCTGAATATCGACATTGTTGTCAGCATGGGCACCGCCGTTGAGGATATTCATCATGGGGACGGGCAGGGTCTTTGCATTAACTCCGCCCAGATAGCTGTAGAGGGGGAGCTCCAGCTCCATGGCCGATGCCTTGGCCACGGCCATGGAGACACCGAGGAGAGCATTTGCCCCCAGTTTCTTCTTGTTGGCGGTGCCGTCGAGCTCGAGCATGGTCCTGTCGATGAAAACCTGTTCACTGGACTCCATACCGAGCAGGGCAGGGCCGATGATGCTGTTGACATTGTCGACAGCCTTGAGCACCCCTTTGCCGCCATAGCGTTTTTTGCGGGTATCCCTGAGTTCCAGGGCCTCGCGGGTACCGGTGGATGCCCCGGATGGTACAGCGGCCCGGCCGACAGCGCCGGTTTCCAAATAGACTTCCACCTCAACAGTGGGATTGCCTCGTGAATCAAGAACTTCACGGCCAAGTACATCAAGTATTTCACCCATTGTTCGCAGCTCCGAAGGTTAACGTTCAGGGATATCTCAGAGATTTCCAGCCATGGTGAAGATCGGCAGGTACATGGAGACCACCAGGCCGCCAATCATGCCACCGAGAAAGACCATCATGAAGGGCTCAATCATGGCCGTGAGGTTTTCCACGGCCTGATCCACCTCCTCATCGTAAAAGGCAGCGATTTTTTCCAGCATGGCGTCAAGGGCACCAACAGATTCACCGACGTTGATCATCTGGACGACCATGTTGGGGAACACGCCTGATTCTTCAAGCGGTTCGGCAATGGGACGACCTTCGGCAATGGAATCCGAGACATGGAAGACGGCCCGTTCAATAATCTTGTTCCCCGAGGTCCTGCCAACCACCTTGAGGGCGTCGAGGATGGGCACACCGCTCTGCAGCATGGTGCTGAGGGTCCGGGTGAACTTGGCAACGGCAACCTTGCGGACCAGCGGTCCGACCACCGGCATCTTCAGGGCAATGGCATCAACGCTGATCCTGCCTTTTTCGGTGTTATAGTACTTTCTTGACAGGTAGAAGACGATAATGGTGATGAGGATTATGTAATGCAGTTTACTCTTAAACAGATAGCTCATGTCAACCACCATCTGGGTGATGGCTGGCAGCTGCGAGTCCATGCTCTCGAACATCTCGACAAAAACCGGAATGACAAAGACCAGGATGACAACAAGGATGAGGATCGAGATGGCCAGGCAGATGGCGGGATAGGTCATTGCCCCTTTGATTCGTTTCTGCAGGGCCATGGATTTTTCCTTGAAGATCGCCAGTCGGGAGAGAATGGTGTCAAGGATACCGCCCATCTCACCGGCCTCAATCATGTTGGTGTAGAGATTGTCAAACACCTTGGTATGCTTGCGCATGGCATCGGCGAGGGTCGTGCCGGTTTCAACATCACCCTCGATTTCCGTGAGTACCTTGCGGAAGGTGCTGTTGCTCTGCTGTTTGGCGAGGATCTGCAGGCACTGGACAAGGGGGAGGCCGGCGTCAATCATTGTGGAGAGCTGGCGGGTGAAGATCACCAGATCCTTGCCCGTGACCTTGGGCTGGAAAAAAGAGACATTGGCAAAGATATCCTTGGGCTTCTCCTTGATCACCGGATTGTCTATGCGCAGGCGTTTCAGATAGGCGCGGGCCGCCCCAATATCGGGGGCTTCCAGTTCACCCTTGCGTTTGTGTCCGATGCTGTTTTTTCCTTTCCAGATATAGACAGGCATGCCGACCTCTTTTATGGACTGCAATAAGTTATGGTTGCTTGTGAGTGCCCGTGTCAGTCATTTGGGATAAGCAGTTGACAGATGAGGCACAACGCTTTATAACTTCCACCCCTGAATTTCAGGACACAGGAGCTGATAGCTACTGTATTGTATGGAGAATTTTTTCTCGATTCAAGAAAAAGAATATATTTTTTCAGGAGTTGCCGTCATGACAGCAAAAGAAATCGGCAAATATGCAACAGGGCTGTTCCAGCAGGTCATCGACCAGTGTGACGGCTGTGAACGTGTTGTTGAGCACGAAAAGAGCAGGTACTGTGCCACCTATGTCGATCCTGCCGCCAAGTGGCGGCTGGGGATGTGTAATTTTGCCACCCATGCCCGACCGGAGCTCAACGTGGTGGCGGTGCGGGTCAATCCGTTGAAGGCCGCTAAGCGCGCTTCCCGCCGTAAATAGCCTGAAAGTGGATGCTCCACTTTCAGGCGTGCTCTCAAGGAAACCTGAAAGGACTGGCGCCGGCACCGGTGGCGCTTACCTGCCAACACCGGTGTAACGGAACCCTTGGGCCTCCATCTGCTGGGGATCGTAGACGTTGCGCAGGTCCACAAAAACAGGTTCTCGCATGAGGGCCTTTATCCTGTCCAGGTTGAGGGCGCGGTACTGGTTCCACTCGGTCATCAGGACCAGGCAGTCTGCGTTTTCAGCTGCAGCATAGGCGTCGTCCACATAGGCAATCCCTGCCGGCAGATACCTTTTTGCCTCCTCCATGCCCTGGGGATCATGGGCCTGGATAATCGCTCCCTTTTCCATGAGTGCCGGCAGGATAGTGGCTGCCGGGGCCTCGCGCATATCATCGGTTTCGGGCTTGAAGGTCAGGCCGAGGACACCGATGGTCTTGCCCGCCTCTGAGCCACCGAGCATTCCCCTGATTTTTTTGACCATCCTCGCCTTTTGCGCGGCATTGACCTCCACAGCCGCCTCGACGATACGAACATTCTCGCCCTGTTCCTGCACGATACGCATCAGGGCCAAGGTGTCTTTGGGAAAGCAGGAACCACCGTAACCAGGACCGGGATGGAGGAACTTGCTGCCGATACGGCCGTCCATGCCGATGGCCTTGGCCAGGGCGGAAACGTCTGCGCCGACAGCTTCGCAGACTGCGGCAATTTCATTGATATAGCTGATTTTTACGGCAAGAAAGGCGTTGGCAGCGTACTTGGTCAGCTCTGCGGTTTCAATGGTGGTGCTGACAATCGGGGTGTCCCGGAGGTAGAGCGGCTTGTAGATCTCCCGCATGACCTGCTCTGCCCGTTCTGCTTCGACACCGATGACCACCCGGTCAGGCCGCATGAAGTCATTGATCGCCGCACCTTCACGAAGGAATTCGGGGTTGGAGGCGACATCGAAGTCTGCGGCTGGATTCTCCTGACTGAGGATTCGATGCACCTGGCGGGCCGTCCCCACCGGTACGGTACTCTTGTCGACAATGACAGTATATCCGGTTAGATGCGGGGCTATTTCCCTGGCAGCTTCGTAGATATAGGTAAGATCGGCGTAGCCGTCGCCGCGCCGTGAGGTGGGGGTGCCCACGGCAATGAAAACGGCGTCAGCCTCAGGAATGGCCTCGGCCAGCTCTGTGGTGAAATGGAGGCGCTCTTCATCCATGTTGTTGGCAACCATTGCGGCAAGACCCGGTTCATAGATGGGGATGCGGCCGCTCTTCAGGGCGTCGATTTTTGCGGTTATTTTGTCCAGGCAGGTCACCCTGTGGCCAAATTCGGCAAAGCAGGTGCCGGTTACCAGGCCCACGTAGCCGGTGCCGATCATGGTGATGTTCATAATGATGTCCTTTGTGTGGTTATGTCTTTTTTGGGGGTATCCTTGAAAAAAAGTGGTTTTTTCCTGGGGGTCAGTGGCCCAGGGCGGCACTCTTGCCGGTGAGCAACCCCCACAAAGATCTCTTCGACAATCGTGACAGCCTCATGGGGTCCGCTCACCAAAGATCGAGGTGCCGATGCGAACCAGGGTGGCACCCTCCTCAATGGCGACCTGGAAGTCTCCGGACATTCCCATGGAAAGCGCCACCTGTGAGGTATCGGCAAAAAATCCCCTGGCAGCATTCTCCTCGGCAAGGGCGCGGAGCCTGGCAAAATGGGGCCGACTGGCCTCGGGGTCAGGGTTGTACGGCGGCATGGTCATCAGCCCCTCCACCCGTAGGGTGGTCTGGGTGTGGATGGCCTCGAGTAGCCCGGGAAGTTGCTGGGCTGCTACCCCTGACTTGCGGGGATCCTCGCCGACGTTCACCTGGACGAGGATGGACAGCCCGGTACCGCTGCGGGCTTCCTTGTCGAGCAGGCGTGCTGTTTTCAAGCGGTCCACGGTCTCGATGACCTGGAAAAGCCGGGCTGCCAGCCTGGCCTTGTTGCTCTGCAGGTGACCAATAAAGTGCCAGTTGATCTGCTGCGGGCAGGCCTCGATTTTCTCCTGTGCCTCCTGGAGATAGTTTTCGCCAAAGGCGAGCTGCCCGCAGGCAACTGCCGTGGCTATTTGCGTAACACTCTGGCGTTTGGAAACGGCAACCAAGGTGATATCGCCGGGAGTGCGGCCGGCGCGCAGGGCTGCCTGGCCGATGGTTTCCCGGACCTGTTCCAGGCGTTCAGCGATCATGGATTCTCCAGGGGCAGATTGAACAGTTTACAGGTGTTAGCCGTAGTCTGGCGGGCAACCACTGCCAGTGTCGTGTTTTTGATCTCAGCCACGGCCTGCGCCGTATGGACAAGATAGGCCGGGGTGTTGCGTTTGCCCCGAAAGGGAACCGGAGCAAGAAAGGGGCCATCGGTTTCCAGGAGGAGGTTGTCCAGGGCCGTTGCCTCGACAACCTGGCGAAGTGAGGCCGCGTTTTTGAAGGTGATGATACCAGGTATTGAAATATACATGCCAAGATCAAGCACCTGTTCAGCAAAATCGAGATCTCCGGAAAAGCAGTGCATGACCCCGCCGCTACGGGGCAGGCCAACTTCGCGAAGAATCGCCAGGGTATCCTCGTGGGCATCCCGGTCGTGGATGATGATCGGAAGCTCAAGGGTTTTCGCCAGTTCCAGCTGGCGGGCAAAGAGGTCTTGCTGGATCTCTTTGGGCGAGTATTGCTTGGCATAATCAAGGCCAATTTCTCCGTACCCGACAACAGCGGGGTGGCTGGCGAGCTCGATGAGTTCCTGCAAGCCGCTTTCGTCGGCATCGGCGGCGTAATGGGGGTGGTAGCCAACAGCCGCGAAAAGACCGGGGTGGGATCGGGCAAGCTCGACCGCAGCCCGGGAACTTTCACGATCAATGCCAATGGTGATGATTCTGCTGATCCCGTTTTTCGCAGCTGCGTCCAGAACCTCATGGAGGTCCTCGGCATAGGCGGTCATATCCAGGTGGCAATGGCTGTCAATCAGCTGCGGGAGGGGGGCAGAGGCGTTCATGAGGGAAATGGTCGGCAATGGTGGCTACAGGGCACGTATGCGGGTTAAGGTGAATGAGAGGTTAATGCTTGCTTTGATCTGCTACCGCAGTGAATCGTGGTTGACAAGGCAGGCGAGTTTTTTTACAAGATATCATCTGGTTTGTCACTTATCAACAGCGTTTCATTGACAATTGTATTTATATTTGTGAACGGGTTCAGGCCGCACCTGTACAGCCGTTGTTTCTCGCAGGTCTGTTCGGCTCACCCATCTCATCTCTGACAGGAGAAAACGAATGAAAAACAGGCGAATTTTTGTGGTAACCTTGTTGACCTTGATGGCAATCGGCTTTTCCGGCTGCGCCAGTAATCCTTTTGTTGCGCCTCCCCTTTCCGGCGGTGCAGAGGCAGGTGGGCTTTTGCCTGTCAGTGCCTTTGCCGATGATATTCAGGATATCGTTTTACCCGCAGAGATGGAGTGGGTGCGCAAGGATACCATGGCCATCAAGTCCGAGTCGTTCCGTGGGGGAATCTGGAAATACAAGGGAAGACTGGAGGTGATCGGCCTTAAGGACTATATGATCAACTCCATGCAGGACAACAAGTGGAAACTGGTCGGTGAGTCGGTCTCCAAGGAGATCGTCCTCGCCTTTGTCAAGCCCAACAAGACCTGCATGATAGTACTGGGTGACAGCTTTAATGGCTCGACCCTCACCCTCTATGTCACCAATGACAAGACCGCTGCTGCCGGGCTCAATCCCTTTGGGGAACCAGTCAGCCAGTGAGCGGCGCTGCCCAGGCATCAGCACGGCAGGATATTGTCACCGGTCTCCACGGTAAACATCTTCTGCTGGGGGTCACCGGCTCCATTGCCGCCTACAAGGCGGCGCAGTGGGTGCGAAACCTGGTGGTCGAGGAGGCCGAGGTGTCGGTGGTGCTTACTGCCGCTGCCACCCGGTTTGTCACGCCGTTGACCTTTGCGGCGCTGTCGCAGCGGCAGGTCTATGAGGATATGTTTGCCGATGATGCCGAAGGGGCGATGGCGCATATCAACCTGCCCCGGCAAGCCGACCTGCTGCTCATCGCCCCTGCCTCTGCCCACACCATCGCCCGCCTCGCCCATGGCCTTGCCGATGACCTGCTCACCGCCTCTGTCCTGGCTGCTGACAGACCAGTGGTCATCTGTCCGGCCATGAACGCGAAAATGTTTGCCCATCCTGCCACCCAGGCGAACCTTGAGACCCTGAGAGGCTACGGGTATCACCTTGTCGAACCGGGAACCGGGGCGCTTGCCTGCGGTGAAACAGGCAACGGCAGACTGGCCGGCTGGGACCGGGTCAGGGAGCAGCTGCTGGCCCTGCTCACTCCTGATGATCTTGCTGGCAAAAAGGTACTGATCACTGCTGGCCCGACGCGGGAACCCCTGGATCCGGCCCGCTACCTGACCAACCGTTCCAGCGGCAAGATGGGGTACGCGCTTGCCAGGACAGCGATACGGCGCGGCGCCGAGGTGACCCTGGTGACCGGACCTGTGCAGACGCCTCCACCCCCTGGGGTGACCCTTGTTTGCGTCGAAACCACAGAGGACATGCGGAACAGGGTGCTCGACCTGGCGTCGACACAGGACATCATTGTCAAGGCCGCTGCTGTCGCCGATTACCGGGCAAAAGCTGTCGCTGCCCAGAAACTCAAAAAAAGGCACTGGGACGCAGAGCTGCGCCTCATCGAAACCACCGATATCCTTGCGGAGCTGGGGCGGCGTAAAAAAGAGGGCCAATTCCTGGTAGGGTTTGCTGCCGAGAGTGCAGACTTCCTCGAAGAGGGGCAGCGTAAACTGCGGGAGAAGCAGGCTGATCTTGTGGTTGTCAACGATATCCTTGGCACGGACACCGGCTTTGATGTGGACACCAACCAGGTGCTTCTCGTCGATGGTCACGGGGCTGTCCAGGTGCCACTGCTCTCCAAGGAAGCGACTGCCAATCGTATCTGGAGCCGGGTAGTTGATCTCTGTTCTTCACGAGATCTGCAGGGGGCGTGATCACGGTGCAGTTGAGTCGATCTGAGCAGAAAAGGCGGGCCAGGGCCGTGGAAAACCTGGCCGTGGCCCTGGCCAATATGTCGGCACAGGTTCTTGAACAGGCGCCCTGTACGCCGGAGATCATCGAGGAACTGCAGGCTGCCGCGTCCCTGAAGGGTGGCGCCCGCAAACGCCAGCTGAAGTTTGTCACCAAACTGCTTCGCCAGCACCCCCACGAGGCGCTCTATGATTTTGTGACCCGGTTCAAAGGAGAAAAGCTCAAGACCACCAGGGCATTTCATGAGCTGGAGTATCTGCGCAACGCCCTGATTGAGGAGGCGCTCGAGCACTACCGGATTAGTCGTGATCAGCAGCTTGACTGGGAGGAGGACTGGCCCAGCGAGGTTGTGCCGGATATCTGCCGGCAACTCCCGGAAGTGGACGGTATGAACCTGAAACGTCTTGCCCACCTCTTTGCCCGAACACGTAATCCCCGGCACAGCCGAGAGATATTCAGGCTACTGAAATCGGCGCAGGAGCTTTCCTGACGCTGGCCGGCCTCTTTTACTGGCAACAGCCTGCAGCTCTTTTCTTGTTGCCCCATATCGATATCGACTTTTTTATTTTTTTAGTGTAAAAGTATAATCTTTTAATCTGTAAAGGTTAATATGTCCGACTTAGGGCAGCACAGGGTGTTTTCCTGGAGAGCCAGGTTACGGGGACGGCAGACAGGCAACATCCGGCAGACTCCCTCCTGCTCCAATTCCGAAAAACGATATCAGCAGGGCCTGCCAGCCTGTAACGGTGTCGCGCTGCTTGCCCACTGTCGGCGAGGTGTGGGCAGCACCGATATCTTAACAACGATCAACCACGCAAAGGATTGTCAACCGTGTCAATGTCCATTATTACAATGATTGCCCATGCGGGCCCCATGGTCAAGCTGGTGATGCTGACCCTTCTCCTCTTCTCCGTCGTCTCCTGGGCAATAGTTATCATGAAGCAGGTCATGTTCAGGCGAGCGCGAGTGGCGACCCATGGTTTTCTTGAGATATTCTGGAAGTGCAAGACACTCAACGACGCCTGCAAGGCTGCCGGAGAGCACCCCCAGAGCCCGGAAGCAGCGGTGTTTGTCGCCGGCTATACAGAGCTCAAAAAAATCAGTCAGGCCCAGGCTGCAGGAGAGGCCACCCTTGAGATGCAGCTCGCCACCATGGACAACCTGAAAAGAACGGTGCGTAAGGCCCAGCTCCAGGAGAGTGACCGGCTTGGCCGGTCGCTTGCCTTCCTGGCAACCACCGGAAGCGCTACCCCGTTCATCGGCCTGTTCGGGACCGTTTGGGGGATCATGACATCGTTCCAGGATATCGGGGTGCGCGGCTCAGCCTCGCTGGCCGTTGTTGCTCCGGGAATCTCCGAGGCGCTGGTGGCCACTGCTGCCGGTCTTGCCGTTGCTATTCCCGCTGTAATCTTTTACAATTATTTTTCCAACAAGCTTGCCGATTCAGATACCGAAGTAGAGAGTTTCACTTCGGATTTTTTGAACCTGGTCGAGCGTGATATCCTCTCCAGGGGCTGATTATGGGTATGGGAGTATCAGGCACTAGAGGCGGAAGGGGCAGACGTGGCCTGGTCGCCGATATCAATGTCACCCCGCTGGTGGATGTCATGCTGGTGCTGCTGATTGTCTTTATGGTGGCAGCGCCGATGATGACCCAGGGTATCGAGGTGAACCTGCCAAAGACGACGAACAAGTCACTGGCTCAGGAAGATGAACCAGTGGTGGTGACCCTTAACAAGGATGG
Organism: Desulfobulbus propionicus; assembly: GCA_002748735.1. GTDB lineage: Bacteria > Desulfobacterota > Desulfobulbia > Desulfobulbales > Desulfobulbaceae > Desulfobulbus_B > Desulfobulbus_B propionicus_A. The sequence goes on from PDTC01000022.1 coordinate 51,944, forward strand.
CGAAATTTTTTTGGGGAAGGTGAAGATGGACATCACCCTTCTTCGCCAGCAATTGAGCGCAGCCACTCCTGAGCAAAAGCAGGAGCCTGTCTATCTGCGAGCCGATAAAACTGTTCCTTATGGGATGGTAATGGAGACCATGGGATGTATCAAGGCCTCTGGATATGAAAAACTGGGGATGATCACCGAGCCTGACGAAAAAAAACAGTAACGCTTTTTCTCTTGTGCATAGACGATTGATCACTGAGCAGGATTTCTTTTTCGAGCAGCAGCAGTTGGATCGACGCTGGAGGAGTGCCTTTGTCCTCGCAGGTCTGCTGCACGTGCTGGTGTTTACTGCGGCCATCTATCTCCCTTCCCTCATTGATCGCAAACCCATCCTCGATGAGATCGTGACTGTGGATCTGGTCAGCATGCCGACCCCGGTTGAGGTTGCGCCTCCGGCCAACCCTCAACCACCGCCACCTCCAGAACCGGAACCGCCTGTAGTGGAGCCGTCACCGCCACCTGAACCTCAGGAGGCAGTTGCCGTCGCTGAACCGGTAGCCGCGCCTGAACCGGTTGTCGAGGCCAAGCCGATCTCGATCAAACCGAGAAAACGAAAGATCAAAAGGGCTCAGGACACACGGCTTGCCGAAGAAAAAGAGCGCGAACAGCGCCGGTTAGAAAAAGAGCAGCAAAAACGAGATGTTGAAAAACTCAAGGCAAAAATGCGCCGGGAAGCAGCGTTGGCAGAGGCGGAGGCCGAGGCAAAACGGCAACAACGCCTTGCTGATGAAGAGTTGCGTAAACGGCGCAAAGAGCTTGCCGCCATGCGCCAAACTGTGACACCCTCGGGGCAGTCGGGTTCCAAGGGGCGTAAACAGGTGGAGGAGCTGGCTCTGCAGCAGTATCTTGCCTCGTTGCACCAGCGAGTACGTAGCTTCTGGGTGCTTCCCGAGATGCGGGCCTGGGACAACCAGCTCAAGGCGGTGGTGGTGCTGAGGCTCGGTCCTGATGGCAACCTGCTTGGGATGCAAATGGAACAGCGTTCCGGTGATCGTTATTTTGACGAATTTGTCGAGAAGACCATTGCCCTGGCCACCCCCATGCCACCGTTTCCAAGGCTTTTGCGAAGGTCCAGTCTTGAAGTGGGGCTTGTGTTTCGGCCAGGAGAACTTTCCATGTAAGGGGAAGTCTCAAGACAAAGATTGGCGCATTTGCAAGTGGTTACGCTCTTGGTTATCTTTAGCAAGAGTACAGGTGTTGAAACTTTTTCATACCCATTAGGATATCGTTATGAAACGTTTTGTTCGAAGGTTTTTTTCGTGCCTGCTCACGGGCATGGCACTCTTGGGGCTTGCCGGCCAGGTTCAGGCGGAGCGGGTCTATCTGGATGTGACCGCCTCGGATGTACGAAAGATTGTTATCGCTGTCCCGGATTTCACCGGTAACGGTGCCATTGGCAGGCAGGCCGCAGACTTGCTCAGCAAGGCCCTGGAGCTGCACGGTTTCATAGAGGTTCTTGATCCGCAGCGCTATGGGAGGGTGAAGGAGGCCAACTGGAAAGGGCTTGGGGTTGACTACGTCATCATGGGGCAGTTTTCCACCACTGGAGACCGACTGAGCCTTGAGGGACAGCCACTGGATGTGGCAGAGAATCGCCTTCTTGGCGGGAGACGTTATAGTGGTTCTACCCGGCAGCAGGAAGAGATGGTTCTCAAACTTTGCGATGGGCTCATTGAGGAGTTCACTGGCGAGCCTGGTATCAGTCGGAGCGCCATGGCGTTCATCTCTGATGCGACCGGCAAAAAAGAGGTCTATGTCTCCGATATTTTGGGACTTCATCCCCGGCAGGTTACCAAGCATCGCCATCTCTGTGTTTCTCCGCGGTTCACTCCGGATGGCCATTTCCTTGCCTATTCAAGCTATCACCACGGCAACCAGGACCTCTACATCACTGACCTGCGCCAATCCAAGGTGACAAAATTGCTGTCACGATACAGCGGGATGAACCTGGCAGGGGCATTCACGCCCGACGGCCAGCAGATGATTGTAACCCTGAGCAAGGGCGGTTCACCTGATCTCTACCTCTTGGACCGCAAAGGAAAAATTCTTCGCCAGCTCACCAGCCGTTCAGGGATAAACGTGTCAGCCAGTTGTTCCCCTGATGGCTCAAAGATCGTGTTTGTCTCCGACCGTAGCGGCAAACCCCAGATTTACCAGATGGCGTTGAAGTCAGGCCGTACGCAGCGCCTGACCTTTGAGAACTCGGAGAACTCCGAGCCCAGCTGGTCACCAAAGGGAGACCTGATTGCCTATACTGGGCTGGTGGGGGGCAGATATCAGATTTTCACCATGGGGGTGGATGGTCGCCATCGCCGCCAGATCTCCTCAGGCTGGGGTGACTTTGAAAGTCCGACCTGGTCCCCTGATGGCAAACAACTTGCCTTTACACGAAAACGTAATGGTCGCTCGGAGATATGTATTGCCAATCGCAATGGCAAAAATTTTCGAGTGTTATTCAACCTGCCGGGAAATCAAGCCTATCCCCAGTGGTCTGGACGCAAGCCATAGGCGACAGTGGCGATTTTTTTCGCAGCCCTTGACCTTGTTTTGCACCACAGATACTTGAGAGAATTCAACAGCAACAGCGACAACAAGCGATGTTAAAAGGAGCCGTTATGAGCACTATTAGAAACCTTGCCCTGATCAGTGGGGCAGCCTTGCTGTTCAGCCAGTGTGCGACACAAAAGGATATGCGTGAGCTCAACTATCAGCTCCGGGCCGTGAACCAGAAGGTGGAGGATGTCAAGAGCTCTGCCGTGGATCCAATGCAAAAGCGCCAGGCCTCTTCAGTCTCCAGGCTTGACGAGGTGGAGAATGAGCTGCTCAGTGTTCGTTCGCTACTCGAGGAAAATGCTCATCAGAGCACGCAGCTCAGGGAGCAGGTCAAAGAAGATCTTGCCGCCATGCAGGAAGTGCTTGAGGCACTACGCATGGAAAACGAACAGCGCCTGCAGCTCATGGAGCAGAAGATGGCCCAGGTCACCTCTGGGCTGGACAGAATGCAGCAGGCCAGAATCAGGGAGGCGGAAAATCGTGCCCGTGAGGCCTCGAGAAGGGCTGAAGAGGCGAGACGAAAAGCTGCTGCTTCAGCTGCCGGTAAACTGAGGAAGAAAGGGGCACAGGTCAGGATTACTCCCCTGGCAAAAAAGGTGACCCTTGACACGAGGACAAGTGAAGCAAGAAGACCCTCAGCGCCGCCCACCGAGGGGGCCCCTGTGGCCACCACCAGCAAACCTGCAAAGCAGACATCGGCACCGCCGCCTGCTCCTGCGGACAATTTTTTGGCCAAAGGGATGAGTCTGTATGAGGGCGGACAGTTTGAAAAGGCCTATCGGACGTTTGAACAGCTGCTTGCTGAAAACCCGAGAGGAGATACAGCGGCAAAGATCCTCTACTATATGGGTGAGTGTCTGTTTAACCAGGGGGAGTACGATCTGGCTATCCTGGATTATCAGAAGGTGATCTCCAATCACGCTAAAAACCCCTTGGCGCCTGCAGCCCTGTACAGGCAGGGGATGAGCTTTGAGAAACTCACCGATATGGAGACCGCCAAAATCATCTACAATAAACTGCGCGCCGACTATGCAAACAGCAAGGAGGCTGGTCTTGCGGCAAAACGGCTGGAAAACCTGTAACTAGAGAGAAGTACGCAGCTTGTGAAGCAGAAGTTGCGGCTGGATGAGCTCCTTGTGCAGCGCCGCCTGGCCGCAGACCTGAAAGTGGCCAGAGCCCTTGCCCTGGCCGGCCGGGTGATGGTCAATGAACAGCGCTGTGACAAGCCTGGCTTTTCCGTGTCACCCGAGGTCGAGGTAAGGGTTCGGGCGACTCGGCGGTACGTCAGCCGCAGTGGCGATAAGCTTGACGGTGCGTTAGAGCGTTTCAGGGTGAATCCATCTGGCAGGATCTGTGTTGATGTTGGCGCGGCAACAGGAGGGTTCACCGACTGCCTGTTACAGCGGGGGGCAAAAAAGGTCTATGCCGTGGACGTGGGCTATGGCATTCTTGCCTGGAAATTACGCAGCGATAGCCGGGTCATTGTTCTGGAACGCACTAACGCCAGATATCTTGACAGAAAGGCTGTTCCTGACCCTGTTGATCTGGCGGTGATCGATGCCTCGTTTATCTCGCTGGAACTGCTGCTGCCGCCGCTGGTACCCCTGTTTAAGGGGCCACCGTGCATCGTTGCCCTGGTCAAACCCCAGTTTGAACTGGCCCGGGACAAGGTGGCTGCAGGTGGTGTTGTCACTGGTGATGCGTTGCACCGGGAGGCGATCGCCAAGGTTTGCGCCTGTGCGCAGAGACTGGCTTTGCCCTGTCAAGGGGTTGTCCCCGCCGAGGTCACCGGCGTTAAGGGAAACCAGGAGTATCTGCTGCTGTTGGGAGAAAAACCATGACAGTTGTTCATCAATAAAGGAGAATGGAATGAAGTTGCGTAGGATTAAACGTGTCATTGTTGGTGGTCTTGCTGTTGCAGCCCTTACAGGAGCTCTTTCCCTGTCTGCACTGGCTGGGGATTATGTCAGTGTTGCCAAGAACAGTGTTAATGTTCGCTCCGGCCCCGATACCTCCTACAAGGTGCTGTATGAACTGCCAATAGACTATCCTCTCAGTGTCATGTCCAGAAAGGGGCAGTGGCTCAAAGTTGTTGACGTTGACGGTGATAAAGGCTGGATCTACGAAAAATTAGTCTCCAATACGCCCTTTGTGATCGTGACCTCCAAAGAGTGCAATATCCGTAGCGGCCCAGGGACTGATACCAGCATCGTTGGTACGGTCGTCAAAGATGTGCTGTTGAAAAAGGAAGGGAGTAAGGGCGACTGGATCAGGATCAGCCATGCGCAGGTAGAGGGCTGGATTCACAGAAACCTGGTCTGGCCGCGCTGAACTGTACAGTAGTTGATATCCCCCGGAATCGTCAGTCTTGACCTGGGGGAAAGTGTGGCCAGTGACTGGGGTGATACCGGTTATGGCAGCATCTTTTGAAGATCCAGTGATCCGGGCTCAGCGAATATGAGCAGTATTGCAACCATTGGCCCTGAAAAAGGACAGGCCTGGCTGGCAGCCAGCAACTATGCAGGCCACCGCAACGTGCGCCTGTATCCCCATGTCAGGGAGCTGCTCAGCGCCTTTGCCGCAGGAGAGGTAGACCAGGCCGTAGTACCCGTCTATAACACCCGTGAAGGGGAGAACAAGCAGTCCTTCCGGCTGTTTGACCAGCTCAGGTACGGTTTCTGGATCGACAATGTGGTGTTGCAGTCTGACCTGGCGCTGGGCCTGCTGAGCCCTACCGACACCCTGGACGACCTGCATACCATTGTCGGTTGTCGGTCTGCCTTTACGCAATGTGAAGCCTATCTGGAAGAACACTTCGCCGATGTCGCCCTCCTGAGTGTACCGGATACGGAACAGGCATTGTCGCGGCTCTACCGCTCATCTGGCTACGGCATCATTGATGACGTTGAAAGACTTGATGCGCTCGGGCTTGGCGTGGTTCGCCGTGAAGTTGTCGCGTACAATCGTACCCGCTACGCCGTGTTTGCCAGTGAGCAGGCAGCAGCCACCGGCTACGATGCCACAGTCCTCTTTACAGAGCCCCTTGATGACAGGGTTGGTATGCTCGTCGATATCTTGGGCGAGTTTACCCGGCGGGGAATCAACATCCTTGATATGCGCTCTGAAAACGATATCCGTACCCAAAAACTGCGCATCTATTTAGAGGTGGAGGGGCATATCGAGAGCCAGATGGTCAGGGCTGCGGTGGAGCAGGTGGAAGGCCGGGTGATCCGGCAACCCGGAGCCATCCGGGTACTGGGCAGTTTTCCCCGCCTTGATATGCGAACCAAGCATATCCGCTCATTCGGTTTCATCGGTACTGGAGCGATGAGTACCTGGTTTGCCGAGCGTCTCGCCGTTGAAGGGTACAGCGTCGAAGTCTGTGGTCGCAGCACTCGGCGCAGACCAGAGGAGATGATCGCGCAGGTCGATGTGGTTGTCTGCTGTGTTCCGATTTCGGCAACCATTGAGACGGTGCGCCGCTATGGTCGGCTCATGAAGGATGGCCAGGCCTTGATTCTCCTTGCCGGTGAATCGGAATCCCCCCTGGATGCAGCAGTAGAGGTCACCCCTCCCGGCGTGGAGGTGATGCTTGTCCATAATCTCTGGGGCCCCCAGGCGGTGACCATGAAGGATAAAAATGCCATTGTGGTGCGCACCGCCCGCAGTGCCCGTTTCTGCTCGGAGTTTGAGGCCTTTCTGTATAAACTCGGCGCCAGAATCTACCATGATCCTGCTGACAGGCATGACCTGCTCATGGGGGTCGGCCAAAAACTCCCCACGGTCATCTCCGTAGCCCTGGCACTCACCCTCAAGGAAAACCGGATTGCAACCGATGATATCCTCAGCCATTCGACCTTGACCTCCCTGTACCCCATCCTTGCCATGGCGCGGGTACACTTCCAGAATCCCAGAACATATGCAGAGATCATGGCAACGGCCGGGGCCTCCACCAAGATTGTTCACGATTTTCTGCGCAACCTCCAGCAGGTGGCAGACATGGCAGATGCAGGTCGTATTGATTCGCTCTGTACCCTGATTGAGGCCAATAGAACCCACCTTGGCGACACCTTTCTCGAGGAGAGAATGGAGCAGGCCAGAGCCGTGGATGACGTGCTGGGATGATTGTTCCGGGTCTGCGTTGACCTGAGCCTGCCTGATGGTTAGGGTTGCAAATTGTGGGGTGAAAACAGGGGCGCAGAATTTGCCCCACGGACCGCCTGCCCCTGTAGAGGCCAATCAGGGTATGTTTCAGTATTTCCCAGGCACGCATGGAGAGTCAGCGTGCCATTGCTTTTTGCTAACCCAAGTCATAATCGGAGTGTTACGTTTCAATGCTGAGTCAAGATTCCATCCTTCAACAACTGCGTGGATATTTACAGGAAACACGTCAGTGCCCGCATTGCCAGCAATCTCTTTCCCTTTGCCACACACCGCCGATACATGTTGGTGACGGCCTTGGCTGGGGCTCTGAATACATGTTTGTCTGCCTCAATGATGAATGCTCACTGTATGCTAACGGGTGGAAATTTATTGAGAAGCAGTACGGTCGCCATGGTAGTTATCGGTATATGGAGCTGCCCTCGGGTGGTGAAAGTTACACCATGATGGTCGCCGGTAAGGATGCCTTCACCGGCAGCGTGGTCAGTCTCGAAGATCTGGAAAGACAGGACACCCGGTATCGCAAGGAAAAAGAGGCCCTGGCGCAGCTTGAAACGTGCGTGGCCGAGGAGAACCTGCAGCCGGTGTTGACGCTGTTGCTCGATGAGTCTGCCGATCTCCGCGGTCGTAAGCGCGCCGCTGACCTGCTGACGCAGCTCAACACACTGGATTGCGTTGAGCCGTTGCGCAACCATACCTTTCATAATGAAGAGCTTCGCCATAGTGTGAACACCAGTATCGCAGCGCTGCTCCAGGCCCAGTTTCTCAGGGAATGCCCCTTTTGCGCCGAGCTTGTCAAAAAACGGGCGACATTGTGCAAGCACTGCCACAAAGAGCTGACATAAGTCCGGACTTTCTTCTTGCCAAATACCTGCCATGCGGGTATAAAGGCCAACATTTCGTGGTGAGCGTAGCTCAGCTGGTGGTAGCACCGGGTTGTGGCCTCGGAGGTCGTGGGTTCAAGTCCCATCGCTCACCCCATCGAAAATCAAGGCGATTCGGCTGATTAGGCCGGGTCGCCTTTTTTTTTGGGAGATGCGTCCGGCTGAAGCGCAAGTCTCTCCTGGTTACACAGAAAAGGCCTTGGGCAGGGGAAGGCATTTTGCCGAGCAAAACAGGCGCGGAGCGCTCACGGCCACACTCAAGGAGCTGTCGAGGTCTGGTAGGGAGGTCGTGTAAGGATAGGCCGTGGACGAGACTGTACACATGTTTTTACAAGCAGATAAGGCAGGCTTGGGCGCCTGCCTTATCTGCTTCGTGTATGCTGGTGACCCCAAGGGGACTCGAACCCCTGTTCCCGGCGTGAGAGGCCGGTGTCCTAGACCGCTAGACGATGGGGCCTTGGTGTAGGCGCTTTCATAAAATATTTGCCAATGGATGTCAAGACGGTTTTACAACGAGCCTGGTTGATTCAATCTCGTAAGCTGTGCTGGTTATGAAGAACCTGCAGTACCGGTGGTCTCAGAGGTGTTCTGTCCGTCGTCACAATGCTCCGGTACGGCTCGAACAGTCGGGATCCTGCCAAAAAAAGCGGTTTCCTCTTTGAGCCATGCCGACAGTTCGTCGGTGATAAAGCGGGGGGCACAGCGCCAGCGCCAGTTTCCCTGGCTGGTGCCTGGAATGTTTATCCGGCAGTCGTTACCAAACCCGAGCACATCCTGCATGGGGAGAAGAGCGAGATTGCTGGGAGCGCTCAGGGCCAGGTGGAGCATGTCTCGATGAAACACTGCCGCAGACAGGTCCTGTTGATTGGCATAGTGTTTAGCACCTAGCTTGGCTTCAGGGCTGATGTCCGGGTTCAGATACCATCCTACCGCAGTATCGTTGTCGTGGGTTCCGGTGAAGATAACAGAGCGGCGCGGACAGTTGTGAGGAAGATAGGCATTATCGGTAGCACCATCAAAGGCAAACAGGAGAACCTTCATGCCCGGAAAGCCGAGCTCATCGCGCAGCTGCTCAACAGCAGGTGTAATCACGCCAAGATCTTCAGCGATAATCGGTAGCGGCCCCATCCGGCGAAGCATCTCAAGGAAAAAGGGTTTTCCCGGGCCGGGTCGCCAGGAGCCGTTAACTGCAGTTTTTTCGTGTGCAGGCACGACCCAGTAGCTTTCAAAACCACGAAAATGGTCAATCCGGACAAGATCGACCATGGCAAAAGTAGCCCTGAATCGGGACTCCCACCAGTCAAACAGGCGTGCCGTCAGCTGCGGTGATTCGTGCCAGCGGTACAGTGGGTTGCCCCAAAGCTGGCCGAGACGGCTGAAATAATCAGGAGGGACGCCGGCCACCTCTACGGGGCGGCCCTGGGCGTCAAGAGAAAAGATCTCCTGGTGAGCCCAGACATCTGCACTGTCGAGGGCGACGTAAATCGGCAGGTCCCCGATAATGTGTATGCCTCGGTTCTGGGCATGCTGCCGGAGGAGCTGCCATTGGTGGAAAAAGAGGTACTGCTCGAAAACGGCATACTGGATCTCGCCATGCAGTTCTTTTTCAGCCTCCTGGATTGCCTTGGCATGGCGTTGACGCAGCGGTTCCGGCCATTCGTACCAGGGCTGCTGCTGGAATCTTGACTTGAGCGCGGTAAAGAGGGCATGGTCCTGAATCCAGTGATGCTGCTCACAAAAATGTTGTAGTTGCCCGTAGTTGCCGAGGCTGCCGAACCTGTTCCAGGCACGGCGCAGCAGTCGAGCTTTTTCCCGGGCAACTGCAGCGTAGTCGACAAGATATTCGTTGTGCTTCGAGGCAGGGAGGTCTTTGCTGGAGAGCAGCCCCTGGTCAAGGAGGAGATCAGGGCTGAGGAAAAGGGGGTTCCAGGCAAGGGCAGAGCTGCTCATGTAGGGTGAATTATCAACCACCTGATTGATCGGGGACAAGGGCAGGATCTGCCAGCAGCTCTGGCCAGCAGCGGCAAGAAAATCAATGAATTTCCAGGATGATGGACCAATGTCACCAATGCCGTAGGATGAAGGCAGGGAAAAAAGAGGGAGAAGAATGCCGCTTGATCGTTGGTCGAGAATATTTACTTCTGCAAAATGTGTCATATCTTTTCTTATCACTTGAGAGGTTTTATTGTAAACTGAAGAGATGAGAGATACGCTGAAAATGCCAGCGTGTGGAGGCGGTCATAGTGACTGCTCTTGATACGTTCGGCATAATATGTTATTTTTACTATTTTGTTTGCTTTTATGATTGCAAATCGTGATCTTCCCTATCAACGATAGCTGAGTCCTGGAGGGAGTGCCAAGTGCTTTCGGGTATCAAAAATGACCTTCTGGAGGCCGGTAAAAATGAGGGGTGTATTACCTTTCAGCACCTTAACGAGCTGCTGCCGGAAAAAATCAAAGATCCAGGTGAAATTGAGGAACTCTTTGATTTTCTAGGACAAAACAATATAGAAGTTGTCACCCAGGAAGAATCAGGAAAAAAGAAGACACTTTCAGGTGAGGAATGGACGGGTCCCAAAAACGCCGGTGAAGACGAGGTTGTCGTTGATGCCCTGCCCGAGAGCGAAGATCATGAGTCCGAAGAAACCACTACCACCTACCTCCGGGAGATGGGACAGTTTGATCTGCTGACTCCGGAGGACGAGGCAAAGTATTCCAAGACCATTCGTGAAGGGTTCGATGCCATTATTGAGGCTATTCGCACCAATACTTCCGGTGCTCCCGAGATCAAGATGCTGGTGGAGCGTATTGATATCTGGCAACGCAAAGATCCCACGCTTAAACCGAAAAAACAGCAGCTCAACTATATGCGGCACTGTGTGGTGGTGGCGACCAGTAAGTATCCGGATGTGCGTGAGCTGATAGAGCTGAATGCCAGGATCGAGGCTTACCTCCGCTCTATTGAGGCAGCCAAGGACGCGATGATCCGTGCTAATCTTCGGTTGGTGGTGAGTATCGCCAAGCGGTATATGCACCAGGGGCTGACCCTGGCCGACCTGATACAGGAAGGCAACCTGGGGCTGATGCGCGCAGTGTTCCGCTTTGACTACAAGAAGGGCAACAAGTTTTCCACCTATGCGTCGTGGTGGATCAGGCAGGCCATCACCAGGGCCATCCTTGACAAAACACGCACTATCCGGTTGCCGGTGCATTTTCTTGAGCTACGCAGTCAGTTTTTCAAGGCCTTTTATTCTCTGCTCAAGGAGCTTGGTAGAGAGCCGACACCTGTGGAGATTTCCAAACGGACCGATCTGCCCATGGACAAGATCCTGGCGATCCTGGAGGCCAGTCGCGAGCCCATTTCCCTGGAAACACCTGTGGGAGACGACGATTCGACCCTGGGTGATTTTCTCGAAAATCAGGAGTCAGAATCACCGTATGATGCCGTACAGAACCGCGAGCTCGCCAACCGGGTGACCGAGGTGCTCTCCTCGCTGACCGACAGGGAGGAAAAAATTATCAGGCTGCGTTTTGGTATCGGCGAAAAAGCAGAGTATACCCTTGAAGAGATTGGTAAGCGGTTCAACGTGTCCCGGGAGCGCATTCGGCAGATAGAGAAAAAGGCGCTGAACCGGCTTCGGCATTCGAGCCGCAGGGAAAAATTGCGGTACTTCCTTGACTGACCAGTTTTCTAGAGAGTGGTTTCAAGCTCCTTGTCATGGGGGCTTTTTCAGGTGTTCCCGGAAAATCTTGAACAGCAAACCTTGAGAGTCTGTCAACGTATACTGGCCAACCGGGGCAATGCAGGAGGGCAGCGTTCAGGCAGGTTTCTGCAGCTGTGTCTCGCTCTTTTTCATGTCTAACAGCAACATATTGTCGTCTTATGCATAAGCAGCAGTCTGAGAGTAAAACTGCCAGCGCTGAGAAAAAAAAACAGTTTGTGCGGCAAAAATTTGCCGCCATCAGCAATCGTTATGATCTGCTGAACTCGCTCCTTTCGCTGCAGATTGACCGATACTGGCGCTGGACCACCACCAGGACGCTGCGTGAATTTCCTGATGGACCTGTTCTCGACCTCTGTGCTGGCACCTTACCTCTTTCTCTCGAGCTTACCCGCCAGGCTGTGAGCCGACAGGTGATCAGTGTGGATTTTTGTGAAGACATGCTGCGTGCCGGCGTTGATGCCTTGCCAGACGATGGTCGCAGAGACCGGATTTTCGCGGTGTGCGGTGATGGTGAGGAGATCCCTGCACCTGCTGACACCTTTTGGGGGTGTACCGTGGCCTTTGGTGTCCGTAATCTTTCCCGAACACGCAAGGGTTTGCAGGAGATGCACCGGGTTTTGAGACCAGGGGGAAAGCTGTTGATCCTCGAATTTTCCCGACCCACCAACCCGGTTGTCAAGCCGGTTTACAGCTTTTATCTCAACAAGGTGCTGCCCAAGGTGGCAGGGCTCGTGAGCGGTGACCGTGAGGCGTATGAATACCTCGCCTCAAGTATTGCCGCCTTTTACGAGCCTGAAGAGCTTTTGGCAATGATGCGTGAAGCTGGTTTTGCTCGGGTCGAGCGCCGTCCGTTGACCTTTGGGATCGTCTCGTTGTATCAGGGGCGCAAATAGCATGGGTAGCGACCGTCTTCTGCTCGGCATAACCGGAGCCACAGGCATGTTGTATGTACCGAGTCTGCTGAACCGGCTGGCAACGGCCCAGGTTGAGGTCGAGGCCATCATCTCCGCAACCGGCCGTCAGGTGCTGAAATGGGAACTGGGGTTTACTGCAGAAGAACTCCCAGGGGTGCGGCGCTGGTATGCAGTTGATGATTTTGCGGCCCGGCCATCATCTGGGTCAAGCCGTTACCGGGGGATGGTCATTCTTCCGTGTACCATGGGCAGTCTTGCAGCCATCGCCAGTGGTACCTGTCTTAATCTTATTCACAGAGCCGCCGATGTCACCTTGAAGGAACGACGCCCTCTGTTGCTGGCGGTGCGCGAAACACCGTTTAACCGAACACATCTACGTAATATGCTGACAGTCCAGGATGCCGGTGGCATCGTCATGCCGCTTATGCCCTCTTTTTACAGTCAACCGCGCGGGCTTTCCGAGATGGCTGACGATCTGACAATGCGTATCTGTGACCTGCTTGATATTTCGGTCACCAGTACCAGGCGCTGGCAGGGGCCGGACTGCTGAAAAAACCGGCGGTCCTGCTGTGGATGAGCACGTTCAAACAGAGACAATCTCTTCTCCCCCTCGCGCCGGCAATTGTTTTACGAGCCTGCCGTCCCTGCCGCTCTGTCACCAGTGCAGGGGGTCTTTTTCATCATGAACAATGGTCGTATCGATCTGCCCCTGTTTTTGGCTAAAACCCTGCTCCTGTGCTGAGGGAAAAAACCATGGTCTTGCCTGTCCTTCTTGCCCTGCTGCTGTGTATCGCCTGCCCCTGCCCGAGTGCAGCGCAAGCGCCCACCATCAACAACGAGGCTTTGGCCATTGTCGGTGCGGGTGGGGAAACCCTGCGATACACCATTGCCTGGACCGGCGGTGTAAAGGTCGGCGACCTGGTGCTCGAGCTTCGCAGGAACAACGAGACAACAGTGACGATCACAGCGCTGGCCTCCGACTATGGTCTCCTGCGGGCCCTTTATCCTGTGGATGATACCTTTGTAACCACGATGAGCTCTTCTTCGATGCTGCCGCGCCGGTACCAGGTACATCAGCAGGAGGGCAAGAGAGAGACGAGACGTCTGACCCGGTATACTCAGGAGACCAGGCAGGTTCACTATCAGAAAAATGATGAACCGGAGATCCAGTTTACCGTCCAAGGCCCGGTGCACAACGAGTTTACCGGGTTTTATTTCAGCAGGGTTCTCGATTATCCGTCAGGGGTGGGAGAGGTACCAACGTTTGCAGACAAAAAGTATCATCTGGTACAGGTTCATCTCCAGGGTCGACCCAGCCTTGCTTCCATCTTCGGTGAGGTACAAACCCTTGAGCTTCAGCCGCGCATGCCCTTCAAGGGGTTGTACGATAAACGTGGTGATACGGTTATCTGGGTGACTGACGATGCGTGCCGGGTGCCGGTGAAGATAAACTCGCGCATTGCCATTGGCTCGCTCACTGCAACCTTGACAGCGTACACGAACCCGGCCTGTCCACAGTACAGCACAACGACCGGAAATTGAGTCCAGGGCAGATTTGCCCGTGCAGACCTCAGGCCGTTTGCAGCAGGCCTTACGGTGGAAACGTCAACAAGTTTACATACGGCTGTACAGCTCCAGGACCCGTTCTTTGGTCATGATCTGCTGCCAGTCCGGTCCCAGGCAGTTTTCCCAGAGAGGCGCCAGCCCCAGGGCAACCGAGGCCATGGTCTCCATGGATTCACGGGAGAGTTCGGCGGTGAGGTTGCGGGGCAGGGTGATGTCGTGCCTGTCCATCATCTGACGAAACTCTGCAACGCCCTGTGGATAAAACTCCTCCAGATAATCGAAGGTAATGCAGCAGCCGATACCGTGGTGGGTGCCAAGAACAAAACTGAGGCCATAACTGAGCGCATGGCAGGCCCCAACCTGGGAGTAGGCAATGCTCATGCCGCCGAAGTAGGAGGCCATCATCAGTTTGTCGCTGGCATCTTCGTGGTCTTCGAGAAAGACCTGGCGGCAGAGTTCCAGGGATTTTTCTCCATAGGCGCAACTAAAGGCGTTAAGGTAGGTACCGGCCAGGGACTCGACGTCGTGGATGTAACAGTCCATACCGGTATAGAACCACTGTTCCTTGGGCACATCAGCGGTGAGCTCAGGATCAAGGACCATCTGGTCAAAAAGGGTGTAGTCGGAGTTAATCCCCAGCTTTTTTTCCGGGCCGGTGAGGACGGTGGTGCGCGACACTTCGGCCCCGGTACCGGAAAGTGTTGGTACGGCCACATGGTAGACCGCTGGATTGTTGATCAGGTCCCAGCCCTGGTAATCCTGGGCTGATCCAGGATTGGTGAGCAACAAACTGATTGCCTTGGCAATATCCATGGTAGAGCCGCCGCCGATGCCGATAATACCGTCAGGACAGACGGCAAACTGTTCCTGGAGTGTGTGCACGAGCTCGTCAATATACCCGGTTTTGGGCTCATCCTTGACGTTGACGTGGAGGAGGGTATCGGTTGAGCGAAGCGGGAGGCGCCCCTCCAGTGCTGTACCCCGGAAAACATCATCGAGCACAAAAACCATGGGAGCACCGCTGGTTATCCGATGGGGGGTCAGGATATCGTCTAACTGATTGAAGCATCCGCGTCCGAAGATGATGCCGGGGACTATTCTGAAATTTCTGTACATCTGGCTTCTCGCTGGTAAAAATGTTTGGGAAGTGTGGCTGCCGAGACCATGGGACGGCAGGGTGCGGCACCTGTACCACCAGCATCTGCATGCCAGATGCTCGAGAAAAAAGCAAGGGGATACTGGAGAAATCTGTACCGCGCCTGGATTGATAGGGCGAAAGAGCAAAGTGCAAAGACAGCGGGCAAGGTGCAAAAAGAACTGCCAAGTATACCGGTACATTGAACTGGTCCAACCAGTCCGATGTTGCGGCGAGACCTTTGAGAAAGGAGGGGTTCCCCGGAAAAAGCGAACCCTGAAGGGGCACATATTGCTAGTTATCTGAATACACTTTCTTTTTTTAGGAGTACCAAAGAATTACCCCTGTCAAAGGCGCTTTTGTTACCGTTTGCAGCGATAACGTGATATACTAAAAAAAAGAGAAGAGAGAAGATATACGTGCTGGTTCTCCGGGTCAATTCCATGACAGAGGAGGCAGAGAAGATTATGCAAAATACACAGGATCTGCGACGATACAAGCGCGTCGACGTTAACAGCACTTCCGTAAACGTAACCGACGGGTACATCTTCTGCACTGGGCAGTTAGCCAATATCTCCGGGGTTGGCGCCTGCCTCAAACAATTACCATGCTCCCTGGACAGGGAGGCTGAGCGAATTACGGTGTTTATCAATGATGCTGGTTTCCAGCCGGTGCTGCATCTGCAGCCGGTGTGGTCTGAGGACAGTGTCTCCGGCAAGGTGCTCGGAGGCCTGATCAAGAACACCCCTGATAACTGGAAGCAGTATCTTGGGATGAAGTCCTGAGCCGGCTTTTCTGGCCTGTGACCGGAGGTTCTCTCTGATTGTTTTCCTCGATAAACAGGCTGCGCCGACCTGAAGGATCAGCCGGAGCGGCCTGTTGGCGCCATGTTATTATCGCCATCTCTCGAATTTTTTGCAGAAGATCTTGCGCTCTTGCTTTCCCTTGATATGCGCATCATCTGTGCTTCTTCTATAGATTTCCCCTCCGATCAACCGTTGTTATCCTGTTGTGTGCAACAGGGGTGCTGCTCTTTTTGCAGCTCCGAGGTGCAGTTGGCCAGAGGTGAGGGGGGTGACCGTTTTTTCTCCATATGCGTGGCAAGATAGATGCTTACCAGGGGCATTGTCTCCTCGCAGAACTGGACCCTTTGAACCTGAGCAAACAGAACCCTTTCACTACCTTTTTCAGGTATTACTGCTGATCCAGGCAGATAACTACGTATTGAAGCTGACGCATGAGTGCTATTCCCGTTTATGGCAGAACAGGCAGCGGTAGGGTGGCGGGTGGGTATCAGCCAGAGGTGCAGTCCCTTTGGCGCTGTGACAGGGGGTGCATTGTTGTTCGGCCTTTTTCTTTTTCATGTGACGAAAAACCGTGTGAGCATCGTCCTGGGGCAGAGGAGGTGTGGTTTCAGGTGGCGCATTCAACAAAAACAGCAGTACCCCTCCGGTAAAACAGAGGAACAGCAGATTGAGGAGGCCTGTATACCGACGGTTTTTTGGTTGCAGCGTATCAGGGGTGGACATGGGCCTTGTTGCTCTCTTTCATCGGCACTTCTGCATGCTCGTCAAGAACGCGGAGCACGTTACTTTGCCATTTCCATGGAGGTAAAATCAAGAAATTTCCAGCGAAGCAGGAGTAGCGACAGTTCCATGAGTACCGAACAACCTGGTCCGGTTCTGGTGGCCAACTCCAGCAGGCGGGTGTGACGGCGGTGACGGGCGAGCAGATGACGCATCGCCGGTGATAGCTGCGTTGCCCCGCAGATATGCCGGGCTACTTCCTCACCGGCAACAATCGCCGGGTATATGCCCTCGCCGGTAAGTCCCGACGCCAGCCCTGCCGCGTCACCCACCAGAAAGATGTTGTTAAAGCTGTGCCCCTGATAATCATAATTGACAAGACCGGCACGAAGGTGGCCGGCGGTCATTGTCACACCTCTTTGCTCAGCCCACTGGAACAGGCGTGTTTTAAGGGTTCTGAAATCAAACAATGAACTGTCCGCATATGCTCCTATGGAAAAGGTATTGCGATGGGGGAAAATCCACCCGTATCCAGTGGCGAACAGTCGCCGTTCAAGATGCCAGCACATCGTGTGGCGCTGTCCTGGTATCTGGCAGTTCAGTCCCAGGCCTCTGCGCCGTGTACCAAGCCCGAGTAGGCGGCGTACCCGCGAATTTGCGCCGTCAGCACCAACAAGGTAATCGCAGACAAGCTTGCGCGGGCTGCCCTTATAGGTAAACTGTACAGTTCTCCCTGTAAAATTTTGCACCCTGGCCTCGGGTATGATATCAGCGCCTGCATTAGCTGCCTCGGCCGCCATCCACTGACCAAGCTCTCTCCGGTTAACAGTGGCAATGATGGGGTTGTCACTGCGAACAACAACGCGCTGGAGGGGCGAAGAGAGGAACTGTTCCGGAAAACTTTGTTGGATGAGGTGGTCGGGAACTCTGCTGATCAGGCCGCTCCAGGTAATACCCCCGGCGCAGACCTTGTCACCAATGGTGGACTTTTGTTCAAGAACCGCAACCCGGCAGCCGTTTTTTGCCAGGTGTTTTGCGGCGCTCAACCCACCTGGTCCGGCACCCGCGATAACGACAGTATAGTGAGTACGCATACGCTACTGTTGACCTGGGCAGGAAGTAAACAAGATATTGGGTAAGAGGCAGGTCGCTGCTTGCCTTTACCGCGCTGATACTCTATTTTCAGCTCGTTGGCTGCTGTATGCAGGACCACCGGCAAAATATCAACCCTTTTTTCATAGCACAGGAATCCTCATGGACAACATAAAAAAAATATATCTTAGAGATTACACGCCGCCCCAGTACCTGGTCGATGCCGTTAATCTCCGGGTGGAGCTTGACCCGGTTGCCACCCGGATAACGGCTACGCTGCAATGCCGCGCCAACGGTCCGGCCAAAAAGCCGCTGGTTTTTTATGGTGAAAAATTTGATGTGGAAGGCGTGGAAATCGACGGTAGGCTGCTTGACGAGGATGAATACAGTTTTTCTCAGGGTTCGCTGACCATCCCCGAGGTGCCGGTCGAGCCCTTCACGCTCACCACTGTCACCCTGGTAAATCCTGAAGCCAATACAGCTCTGGAAGGGTTGTACCGATCATCAGCAAACTACTGTACACAGTGTGAGGCTGAGGGTTTTCGCAAAATCACCTGTTTTCCCGATCGACCCGATGTCTTGAGCGTCTTCACCACGACCATTATTGCCCCAAAAAATGAAGCTCCGGTGCTGCTGGCAAACGGCAATCTCGTCGATTCGGGAGATCTTGCTGATGGTCGTCACTGGGCCACCTGGCATGATCCTTTTCCCAAGCCCTGTTATCTGTTTGCGCTGGTGGCCGGTAACCTGGTCTGTATCCGTGACAGCTTTACTACCATGAGCGGACGGACGATTGATCTGCGCATCTACGTGGAGCCACGCAATCAGGCCAAGTGCGCTCACGCCATGAAAGCCCTCAAAAAAGCCATGCGCTGGGACGAAGAGCAGTTTGGCCGCGAATATGACCTGGATATCTACATGATTGTCGCTGTCGATGACTTCAACATGGGGGCCATGGAGAACAAGGGACTCAATATCTTTAACTCCAAGTATGTACTGGCGTTACCAGAAACAGCCACCGATGCCGACTTTGCCGGTGTTGAAGGGGTTATTGCCCATGAATACTTCCATAACTGGACGGGTAACCGCATCACCTGCCGTGACTGGTTTCAGCTGAGTCTCAAGGAGGGGCTTACTGTCTTTCGTGATCAAGAGTTCAGTGCCGATATGGGCTCGAGGCCGGTTAAACGCATTCAGGACGCCAATATAATCCGGTCTGTGCAGTTTCGCGAGGATGCCGGCCCCATGGCCCATCCAGTGCGACCAGATGCCTTTGTCGAGATCAACAATTTTTATACGGTGACCGTCTACAACAAGGGTGCGGAGCTTATTCGTATGCAGCACACCCTGCTGGGCAGGGAACGATTTCGTCGGGGCATGGATCTCTACTTTCAACGCTATGACGGTCAGGCAGTGACCTGCGAAGATTTTCTCGGGTGTATGGCAGATGCCGGAGAACGGGACCTGCATCAGTTTCATCGCTGGTACACCCAGGCGGGAACACCTAAGCTGCATATCTCCGAGGAGTGGCATGGCCAGACCTACAGGCTCACTCTCCGGCAGGAATATCCTGCGCCTCCAGGCCAGCCAGACAATCTCCCTTTTCATATCCCGGTTATTGTCGGGCTCCTTGCAGAAGAGGATGGCCGCCCCATACCTCTGGAAGATGGCGCAGTCTCCCGGCTTCTCGAATTGACCGAGGCTGAGCAGACCTTTGAGTTCGCAAATCTTCCGGCAAAACCGGTGTGCTCACTGCTGCGTAATTTTTCAGCGCCGGTTAAGGTGGTGTTTGAACGTCCCCAGAGCCAGCTGGCGTTGCTGATGGCTCATGACAGCGATGCCTTCAATCGCTGGGATGCCGGACAGCAACTGATGCTCAGGCACCTGCTTGCCAGGCTCCAGCAGCGAGAAGATGAACCAGATGACGGGCCTGATGATCAGCTGATTGAAGCGGTAAAAACGGTGTTGCTCGACGACCAGGAAGAGCATGCCTTTCTTGCCAAAATGCTTACCCTGCCCAGTGAGACCTGGATCGGTCAGCATCTTGACCGCATAGATCCGATACGTGTGTTTGAGGTACGACGTCAACTGCAGGCGCATCTTGGAGGACAGCTCCGAGAGGAGTTACTCCATCGCTATCAGCAGTTGAGCACAGATGATGACGTCTATCGTTTCACGGCCAAAGAAAGCGGTCGTCGGTCACTGCGTAACTGCTGTCTACAGTATTTGCTCAGCAGGGCGAGACAGGGACGTCTTGCACCCGAACTGCTGGAGCTGGGACGCCTGCAGTATGCGAATGCCGGTAACATGACAGATCGTATCGCCGCTCTTGCAGCAGTGGTGCAAGCTGAGCAGGGACTTGCCGATGAGCTGCTCACCGATTTCTATGCAAAGTGGCAGGATGATCCCCTGGTTGTGGACAAGTGGCTTGCCCTGCAGGCCGCTTCAAGTCTTCCCGGCACCCTGGAACGAGTTCGGGCCCTTATGGAGCATCCTGCCTTTACCCTACGCAATCCCAACAAGGTCCGAGCCCTTATCGGTACGTTCTGCAGCTATAATCACCTCCATTTTCATGCAGAGGACGGGAGCGGTTACCAGTTTCTCGGTGAGCAGGTTTTGGCCCTTGATGCACTCAATCCCCAGGTGGCAGCCAGGATGCTCACCCCGCTCACCCTGTGGCGAAAATTTACTGAAGCACGGGGCCGGCTGATGAAAAAACATCTGGAGGAGATCGGTGAGAATGTCAGGCTGAGTCGTGATGTGCGCGAGATAATTGCCCGCAGCCTCGAATAACGGGAACCTGACGACCCCGTTGCCCGCGGCGGTTTCGTGTGGACCTCTTTTTTTCTGTCAGCTGTTGATCTGTTGGTCCACTGTCGCTTTTACGGGTACCTTGAGAAAAAACAACGAGGCAATGCGGTGAGATTTGGTAGTTACGGCATCTGGGAAAAGTTACCGCAGATATAGGGGGGGCTCTTGCAAAGATAACTTGTTGAGACAGCATGCAGAGGTTCCAGCGCGCTGCGCGCGCCAGAACAGCGAGTATACCTTACCGAAAGTCAGCCTGGTCTCTCTAGCAGCTGCCAACGTAGTTGAAAGCTTCTCCTTTCCAGGGTTAACCTCCAGCCTGCAAGGAGCGGCGTTGCTGTTCCCGCTCCTTCTTCAACTCCAGGTACTCCTCTTCGGCACGACGCAGGCTCTCCTCCTGATTCTTACGCATTTTTGCAATCTTGGCGCGAACCTTCTCCTGGTTGAGCTGTAACACCTGGGCACCGAATAGGGCACTGGCCAGGTACTTGAAAGCAAAGAGCATCAATTCCACGTCATCGTCGCGGATCTTCTCCACGGTCTGGGCATCAACCTCATAAGTTTGAAGAAACTGCGAGTCAAAGACAAAGCTCCTGAAGGACTCCAGATCGGTCGAGGCCATGAAAAACATGCGCTGGGCCTGTTCACTGAGCTCGGCCTGGCGACCGAATGACTTGCGTCGCATCACCAACCGCAGCCACTCTTTGTTCATCTCGTCACGCAGATCCACGCCCTGGTCAGCCCGCCATTCCCTGATGGTCCAGTGTTTGGGTTCTTCATGTCCTTTGCAGTGCGGTTCCTTGACAATAAAGAAAAATTTTTCTTCCCGGCTCTCTTCTCCACTTTCATGAAAATCGGCCATACCCACCGGATAATATCGACAGGCTGAAGGACGGTCTTCATAGACGGTACACCCCTCAGGAGTGACAAAGGGACAGCCACCTGTCTCTTCATCGAGTTTGAGCCGTACTCCAGGCATATCAGTCTTTTCGAGATACTCGGGGGTGGCATACTGAGTGATGAATTCGGCTGATGAAATTCCCAGACGTTTGCGCAGCATCAGGATATCATATGGGGTCAGGATAATTTTGATATTGTGACAACAGGCGGTAAAACAACTCACCCCGGGATGACAGGCAAACTGCAACGGGGAATCCAGTGTCAGTTTCTGCGGCAAAATATTCGAAGGATTCTTGTCAGTCGCCCCAAACAATCCCTTGTCGACATGCTGATCGCCGGTCATTATGCACCCTCACTTGCAATGAAAAAGAAAGACAGCGTATTGGTGGCAAAATACTATAACACCTTCGAGGGTTCTGTCAATCAACATAAAAAAAGATAAATTTTTTCAGGTATATAGGTGTCGCCGGCGGTGAATCCCCATTCATTTTTTTCTTTGGCAGGTACTCCTGGAGGGATGAGAGGGAAGAAAAAAAGAACGGTTGTGCATCAATTGGATTTTATTTCTTTACAGAAATGGTAAAAGGCTGGTAGACATCAATCCACGAATGGTTACTGTACATACTTATGAAAAAACTTTTGCTCAACCCTATAGATATATCCAAGGCCGAGACGCTTGTCTATCACCTACCCAACGGGCCTTCGCTCTCCCTCGATATGAACGGCCTTTTTGACGTTGTTGATATTGGCATGGAACAAGGTGATATCTGTGACACTTCGGACATCGACGGCGTCATCCATTTTTTTCCGAAAGGTAATGCCTGAGGTACGGTAGGCAACCACGCCGACACTTCACTCCAGCGCCTTGCAACGGCTGAACATGCGGCCCACCATAGATACCAGCCTTGATGGCCATGTCCATACCCGGCTCTGTCTGCATGCCAAAGGCGAGATGGAAGAGTATGTTCAGGCCGCGATCCAGAAGGGCCTGGCCTGTCTGACCTTTTTGGAACATCTCGAGGTCGGCATCACCTACCCGCACCGCACCTGGCTCACACCAGAAGACTTTGAAGAGTACTTCAGGGAGGGGCAGCGGCTCAAACAGAAATATAGGGATAAGATCCGTATCCGTCTGGGTGTAGAGACCGGTTACAACCCGGAAAAGGTTGAGGAGATTCGTGCCCGCCTCGAGGAGTACCCGGTAGAAACTGTCGGCCTCTCCTACCACTTCTACCGGATCGCTGATGGCCATTACAATATGGTCAGCAAATCTTCCTTCAACATGAAGGCCTTGATGGAAGAGGGGGCTGAACGGGTGGCAACACAGTACTTTACCACTCTTCTGGAGGCGATACAGGCGCTTGATGTCAGCTTCCTCTGCCATCTTGACGCCGTTCTACGGCACATGCCAGAGATGACCCTGACAAGGGCGCATCATCAGCAGATCGACGCGCTGCTCGACACCATGGCTGCTCGGTCCATTGGTTTAGAGATCAATACCTCGGGTATCCCCCACCGGGGTATGCCCTATCCGGAGACCGACATCATCGGCCGGGCTGTGAGGAGGGGGATCTGGTTGCAGGCAGGTTCGGACGCACACACCCCCACAGATGTGGGACGATATTTCTCTCAGCTTCCTGAACTAATCAGGGAGAGCTTCATGAAACCATAAGAAGCGTTTGTAAGGCGTATTCCGCGGTGTTGTGCAACAAGAGAACCCTTGAGCAATCTTTTTGTCTGTCTAGTTCTGTCTATATTGTTATCCTCTGCTTGCCACTCTGCCTTGTTCTGCAGATCAATTGGGTAGGATGTCCTTCCCAGCTCACACCGAGAGGACAGACAACAGTCGGTATGGTCCAGGGGCAGAACAGGCCAAGCACTGTAAGAGCAACAACTGATTATCAGTCAAGCCGCTCTGTTCTCTTGCTTTCGTCATTTGCGCCTTTCAAGTAATATACTGGTTTTTATAGATATTTTTTTCTGATTCTGACGTTTTTCCCTTGACAAGCTAACAGAGAGTTTGCAGGGTTGCTATGCATTGTGATGCTGATATGTTGCTTTTCAAAAACACCTTCTGCTATGTTTTGTGACGACCTGAGCGCTGCCAGGGTGCCCTCTGTACAGGAAGAGGGATCTTTATGAATCTGCTTTTGTTTGAGGAGCAGGAACTCCGGGGTGATCTCCTCTGTTTGACAGGACGCCGGCACAGGCACCTGATCGAGGTGCTCAATGTCCGTCAGGGCGATACGGTGAAGATTGGCCAGGTTAATGGCCGAGTCGGAGTTGGTCTTGTCGAGAAGCGTTCCCCGGCGGAAACGATCCTCAGTGTTGCGTTTACAGGCAAACCCAAAAGACAGCCGGATATTGGTCTCATTCTCGCGCTTCCCAGACCAGTTATGTTGCAGCGTATTCTCAAGCAGGCAACGGTTCTGGGCGTCAACCACTTTTATCTTGTCCGTAGCGCCAGGGTGGAGAAATCCTATTTTCACTCTCCGGTGCTGCAGCCAGAGCGCATCCGGGAGCTGCTTGTGGAGGGGCTTGAACAGGCAATGGACACCCGGCTGCCCACTGTTGAGCTGCAGCATCGTTTCAAACCCTTTATCGAGGATGTTTTACCAAGGCTGCGATCACCGGGGGTTATCGCTCATCCGGGCGTACCAGCACGTTTGCCTGAGGTTTTTCCCGCTGCTCCTGGCCCGCTGCTGCTCGCTGTTGGCCCTGAAGGAGGGTGGAGCGATTATGAGTACCATCGTTTCATTGCCGCAGGTTTTTCCGGTTGTACCATGGGGCAGCGTATCCTGCATGTGGATACTGCCGTAGTGGCGTTGTTGGCACAGGTAGCTCTGCTGCGCGATCTTCGTTTGTGAGATGGTAGCAGCGGTTTTCCCCGCTTTTGCATGGGGTAGTTGCATAAGGAGAACAGCATGGAACAGAGTATTGACGTTGCTTTTCCCAGCGCTTCGCAGGTGAGCGCGACCGTAGGCAGGCATGTTATCATTTCGGAAAATCCCGGGGCTGTCGATATTCCCGAGTATCCCTCGCCCTTTGAACTGTTTTTGGCCTCGATTGTCAGCTGTGCCGCGTCTTATGCCAGGGGATTTTGTCTGGCGAGGAAACTGTCCACAGCAGGCCTGCACCTGAGTATGGCCTACGAACGCACCCCTGACAAGCCGGAGATCAAGTGGCTGGAGCTGCGTTTGCAACTACCAGAAGGATTTCCGGAAAAATATCGGGCTGGCATTCTCCGGGCCATTGATCAGTGTGCGGTGAAAAAAAACATTCTCGTACCGCCCGCCTTCAAGATCGTTGTTGGGTAATCGTCACAGGTGGGCTGTGCTGGCCGGTCATGCTGGCCGGTTAAAACGTGAGGCAACTTGTTGATAGAGCCGGATAAATTCGGGCAGACGGGCAAGGTAGAGGGCCAGTGCATAGACGGCACCTCCCCCTGTCACCAAAAGGAGAACGGCAAGAAACTGCATGATGATCATGCCCTGCAGCCAGTCATCAAGCACTGTCAGTAAACCTGTGAGGACCGCCGCCATCACCAGCGTGGCAAAACAGATTTTCACCAGCCCCAGCAGCAGTTCCCTGAGCGGATATCCCTGTAGCTGCCGATACAGCACCACGGCCAGAAAGAAGAAGTTCAGTGCCATGACAGCACTGGTCGAAAGGGCAATGGCTCGGTGCTGGAGGACGTCAATGGTGGAGCTGATGATAAGGATGTTCGCCCCCACAGCGAGAAAGCTGCCTATCACCGGATAACGTGTCTTGCCAATGGCGTAAAACGTCGGAACCAGCACCTTGATGGCAGAGTAGGCGAACAACCCTGTGGCATAACAGGAGAGTGCCTCGGCGGTCCGCAGCGTATCTGTGGCGGTAAAGGCCCCATGCTCAAAGATGAGCCGGATTATCGGGCTGCCTAGAAGAATGAGGGCAACCGATGCCGGGATGGTCAGGCTGAACACCATCACCAGGGAGGAGGTAAAGGTCTGCCTGAGCCCGCTAATATCCTTTGTCGCCGCATGTCTAGCCAGCACCGGGGTAGCGGCGATGGCAAAGGCGACGCCAAACAGACCAATGGGGAGCTGTACCAGGCGGAAGGCATAGTTAAGCCAGGACACCGAACCCTGGGCGCAGCTCGCGGCAAAATTGGTGTTGACGAAGATGTTGATCTGGGTCGCACTGAGGCCTATGGTGGCGGGAAGCATCAACACCATGATCTTTTTAAGCCCTGGCTCATGGAAGTTCAAGCGGGTAATGAACCTGAATCCGGCCAGCCGCAGGGTGGGCAGCTGCATCATCAGCTGTAGTGCTCCCCCCAGGAGCGTTCCCCAGGCCATCCCCATAATGGCAGGATACCCGAACCGTGGCAGTATCCAGGCCATGCTGACACCACCGATGATCGACCCCAGATTGAAGAAGCTTGATGACAGCGCCGGCACAAAAAAATGCCCCTTGGTATTGAGCATCCCCATGACCACTGCAGACATGGACACAAAAAAGAGAAAGGGGAGCATGATCTGGGTGAGTTGCGTGGTCAGCTCTGTCTTTCCCGCATAGAAGTGAAATTCAGGAGCGAGCAGATTGACGATGTCCTCTGCCCAGTAAATACCGACAAGCGTCAGGAAGCTGATGAGCATGGCCAGAAAAACCAGGACCGTGCTCGCCAGTCGCCAGGTGGCACGCTCTCCCTTGTTGGCATCGTAGTCGGAGAATACGGTGACAAAGGCGGCAGAGAGCGCCCCCTCACCAAACAGGTCGCGGAGAAGATTGGGAATTCGGAAAGCGACGATAAAGGCGTCATAGGCAAAGCCCGCGCCAAAAAGGGCTGCAAAGATCTGTTCTCTTGCCAGTCCGAGGACTCGGCTGCACATGACCGCAACGCTTACTGAGCCTGCAGATCTTGCTATCTTACCTGAATGCGTCTCTGTGTTTTCTGTCATCGGGCAAAGCGTGTAGAAGCGTGGAAGACTGTGGGTTATCGCTTGACTTTGCAATTGTAATACGAATATATAGAAATCTGTTTTTTCTGGAGAAGATGGATACCACTGATACAGAGAAAGTGAAACGCTTTTCTCCCTGCGGTCCTCGCAGCTGCCTCACCAGTGGTGTTTTTTTACCTTTTTAACCTGTTTACCGGAGGTCTTTATGCAGGAAGTCGGAATGATCCGCAACGCGGTACTCCTTGGACATGGCAACAGTGGAAAGACAACGCTTGCCGAAGCGTTGCTGTATACCTGCGGTGTCGTGAACAGGCTGGGTAAAGTGGACGAAGGCTCTTCCACCATGGACCACGAGCCTGAAGAGACAAAACGCAAGATCACCATTGGTGCCTCGTTCGGTCATCTCAAGTGGAAAAAGAACGACATCTTTCTGGTGGATACCCCTGGTGACGACAACTTTGTCAATGAGTCGCTGTTTGCCGCCAACGTCGCAGACAGTGCTATCCTCACCATTGGTGCCGTGCTTGGCGTCCGTCCACAGACCGAACGGTTTGTCGATATTGTCAGCTCGCGTAAGATGCCCTCGGTCATCTGCATCACAAAAATGGATCGTGAGCGTGCCAATTTTCAGAAAACCGTTGATCAGATCCGCGAGCAGTTCGACCTTACCCCGGTGGTGCTCTATCTGCCCATTGGCGCTGAAGACGATTTTAAGGGGATGGTGGATGTCCTTGGTGGCAAGGCCCTGATGTTTGCCGCTGATGGCTCCGGCAAGGTCGAAGAAGCCGAGATCCCCGCAGATCTGGCTGACGAGGTAGAGGCCCTGCGGGAAAACTTGATGGAATACGTGGCTGAAACCGATGACGATCTCCTTGAGAAATTTTTCGAGGAGGGCGAACTCAGTGCTGAGGAGATACGTAGTGGCCTGGTAAAGGCGGTGCAGAAGGGAGCTGTATCACCGGTATTGCCACTGGCCTCAGTGAATAATGCAGGCACCAGTGTCTTGCTCGATACCCTTGTCGAGTTGTTGCCCTCGCCAGACAAGCTGCCGGCCAGAACCTGCACTGACCCGAAAAATGAGGAGATTGTCGAGATCGAACCCAGCATTGATGGGCCTTTCACCGCCCAGGTCTTCAAGACCATGGCTGACCCCTTTGCCGGTCGTCTCACTATTTTTCGTGTTTTTTCAGGAACATTGCAGGGAGACAACTTTTATAACGCCAACAAGGAGCTGCAGGAACGCTTTGGTGCCCTGTTTGTGATGCAGGGCAAGGAACAACAAAAGGTTGACAGTGCCATACCCGGGATGATTGTCGCTGTGGCAAAACTGAAAGAGACCGTGACCGGCGATACCCTGCACGCTGCAAGCTCACCGCTGCTCTTTGATGCCCTCACCCCTATGCCTACGGTCATCAGCTATGCAGTCAGCGCTGAAAAGGGCGATGAAGAAAAGGTGTTCAGCTCGCTGACCAGAATGTTGGACGAGGATCTCACCCTGCAGCTGCTGCGTGAAAACCAGACCAAGGAGGTCCTTATCGGAGGGGTAGGGCAGGTGCATCTGGAGGTTATTGCCGAGAAGCTCAAACGCAAGTTTGGCGTGGAGCTTAGCCTTAAACTGCCAAAAGTACCGTACCGGGAGACCATCAAGGGGAAGGTCACAGTGCAGGGCAAACATAAAAAGCAGTCAGGTGGTCGCGGCCAGTTTGGCGACTGCACCATTGAGATGGAGCCACTGCCCAGAGGAGAACAGTTTGAATTTGTTGACAAGATTGTCGGCGGTGTCATCCCGCAGCAGTACAGGCCGGCGGTAGAAAAAGGCATTATCGAGGCCATGGAGCGGGGCCCGGTGGCTGGTTATCCGTTCGTTGACCTGAAAGTCACCCTGATAGATGGCTCTTATCATACTGTTGATTCCTCGGAGATGGCGTTCAAAATCGCCGGCTCACTCGCCTTCAAGAAAGGGGTCTTTGATGCCAATCCGGTGCTGCTTGAGCCGATTATGGATGTCGAGGTCCGCGTGGGCAAGGACAGCGTCGGTGATGTAATGGGAGACCTCAACAGTCGGCGCGGCAGGGTCCTGGGCATGGACTCGACGGGTAAGTACGAGGTGATCAACGCCCAGGTTCCTCAGGCTGAAATGCAGACCTATGCCCTTGATCTCACCTCAATGACTGGCGGTTTGGGGAATTTTACCGTGACGTTTTCGCATTATGAGGAGGTGCCTGCGCAGTTGGCTGAAAAAATTATCGAGGCCAGCAAGGACGCGGAGTAATGAAGCCTGAAGGACAGCAGTATCGAGCTGGTATCCTTACGCTCAGCGATAAGGGATCGCGGGGAGAGCGTGAGGATACCTCTGGCCAGCATCTCAGAAAGATGCTGGTTGAGGCAGGCTATACTGTTGAGCGCTACCTGATCCTGCCGGATCAGCAGGCGCTGATCGAAGAGACCCTTGTCGAGTGGGCGGATGCTCCGGATCTGGATCTGATCATCACCACCGGCGGGACCGGCGTCGCCCCCAGTGACCGGACGCCAGAGGCCACCAGGCAGGTTATTGACATGGAGGTGCCTGGACTTGCCGAGGCCATGCGTGGCGAAAGCCTGAAAAAAACCGTGCAGGCGGTCTGGTCCAGGGGAGTTGCCGGTATCCGGGCAGGGACGCTTATTATTAACCTGCCAGGCAGCAAGAAGGCAGCAGCGGAGAATCTGGCTGCAGTGTTGCCGGCGCTCAGGCATGGACTGTACAAGCTGCAAGGGGGGGCGGCTGATTGCGGCAGTGCCTGAAAAATACTTTTTTTCAGGCTTAGGCTACGCCTTCAAGCACCACCTGCGGTTGAGAACCTTGAGTCTCGCTGATCTCGCCGATCAGCAAGGCCTCCTCACCCAGATCCTTGAGTTGAAGCAGGACCTCCTCCGCCACCTCAGCGGCGACAATCGCAACCATGCCGATACCCATGTTGAAGGTTCTGTACATCTCCGTTTCGGAGATCTTGCCCCTTTCCTTCAGCAGGGTAAATATTGGTGGTCTTGACCATGCAGCAGGATTGAGCACGGCACCACAGCCATCGGGCAGCACCCTGGGGATATTATCAAAGAAGCCGCCACCTGTGATATGCACCAGGGCCTTGATCGTGTGCCTGCGCGTCAAGGTGGTCAGGCTGTCCACATAGATCTTGGTCGGGCGGAGCAGCTCCTCTCCCAGCGTGCAGCCGAGCTCCTCAATTGAGGCGTCAGGATCAAGGCCCTGTTCTTCGAACAAGACCTTACGTACCAGCGAGTAACCATTGGAATGGATGCCAGATGAGGGCAGCCCAATAATTTGATCACCTGCCTGCACTGTGCTACCGTCAATGAGGTTGTCGCGCTCCCCGATGCCGACAATAAACCCGGCAAGGTCATACTCACCTGGTTGATACAGCCCTGGCATTTCTGCGGTCTCGCCGCCAATAAGCGCACAACGGGCCAGCTTGCATCCCTGTGCGATGCCCTTGACAACATCAGCGGCTACCTCCATGTCGAGACTGCCCGTGGAAAAGTAATCAAGGAAGAACAGGGGGGTTGCCCCGGAAACAACCACATCGTTTGCACACATTGCCACCAGATCGATGCCGATGGTATCGTGGCGGCCGCAGAGTTTGGCAACGGCAAGCTTGGTGCCGACACCATCGGTGGAGGCGACAAGCACAGGGTTTTTGTAGCCTTTGTCGCCGATGGCAAACAGTCCGGAAAAGCCACCGATATCGGTGAGAACGCCTGGGCGATGTGTCTCGGAGACCAGACCCTTGATGCGCTCGACAAAAGCATTTCCCTTGTCGATATCAACACCGGCTTCCCTGTATCTTGAGGGCGATTGGATCATAGGATGAGAGTGCTCGTTTATGCTGTAAAAAAAGCGGTCAGCCCCTATGGCTGATATGTGGCAGGAGTGTATTGACAAAAAAAACTTTTACTGTTTTACAGGGGAGGTTGTCAACCTCTTTGGTGAATGATTGCAAGGCGCTGGTCATTTTGTTAGGATAGAGGCATGAAACTGCTCATTACGCTGGTTGGACTCGTGTTTATTCTTGAAGGATTACCCTACCTGGCAGCACCCGAAGGGATGCAGCGGTGGCTTCGGCAGCTCCTGGAAATGCATCCCGGGCAACTTCGAGTCATGGGGCTTATTGCCATGGCCTTTGGCTTCTTCCTCTGTTTTCTGGGGCAGCGGAGTGGAGTATTCGGTTAAGGTAAGGCGTTCCTGAAAAAATGAGACTAAATATAAAAATACTTAACTTTTACGCAATCAAGTAAAAGCAATAGCGGACGCAGATTTTGTCTAAAGTAATTCGAAGGATCATTAAAATTATTAAGAAAAAACTGTTGAGTCTGCAACGACGATTATCGAACCGTAATTTATGGTTTTTGTTATTTGCAGATTGTTTACTCATTACATTTTCTCACCTTCTTTCCCATGCGATTCGGTTTGAATTTCAATTTCAAGCAGGTGACATGAGACATTTTTTCATGTTTGTACCACTTGCGATAACAATTCGAATTCCTGTCTTTTACATGATGGGTTTGTATAGCGGAATGTGGCGGTATACAAGCCTTGAAGATCTACAAAACATAATAAAAGCAGTTTTTTTTTCGTCTCTTATAATTGTTTCTATTTTATTTATTGGCAACCGTTTTACCGGTTTTTCTCGTGCTATAATGGTTGTAGATACAGTTCTGACTTTTCTATTTATAAGTGGGTTGCGTGTTTTTATACGATGGTATCTCAACGATGGTTTAAAAAGATTTGCTCTTGCTGCTGGCGATAAAAAGAATCTCTTGATAATTGGTGCCGGGAGTTCGGGAGAGAAAATTGTCAGAGAAATTGAAAAAAATCAACAACTAGCCTATAATGTCGTCGGCTTTCTCGATGATAACCCTCAGAAAAAGGGATTGCGGATTCATAATGTGCCTGTATGGGGGGGGATCGATACGATTCAGGAATGCGTTGAGCATACAAGTGCAGATGAAATTCTTATTGCATTAGCTGCAGCAACAGCTGAGCAAATGCAGAGAATTGTAAAGTGGTGTAGGTCAACTGATATTCCTTACAAGATTATACCGAGCTATGGTGAAATAATTGGAGGAAAAGGCTCATTAAGAGCTATTCGTGATATTTCATATAAAGATTTGCTTGGTAGAGAAGAGATAAAACTTGAAAGTAATCTTATTGATCAATGCATATATGGAAAGACTGTACTGATTACAGGTGCTGGAGGTTCAGTTGGTTCTGAGCTTGCGCGACAGGTTCTAAAATTTGGGCCTGGTAAGATTGTTTTGCTCGACTCCAGCGAAGAAAATCTCTACAAAATCCAAATGGAGCTTCGTCATGATTATAATATTGATGAAGTTTCGGTTGTGTTGGGTAAGGTGCAGGATGTCCCACTTCTGAAGAAGATATTTGAAAAATACAAGCCTACAATATTGTTTCATGCTGCGGCCTATAAGCATGTACCCTTGATGGAGCAAAATCCTTGGCAGGCCGTACATAACAATATCTTTGCATCGCAAGTTATAATAGAAGCATCGATTATTCATGGCGTTGAACGCTTCGTTCTTGTATCAACCGATAAGGCCGTACGTCCCACAAATGTGATGGGGGCCTCAAAACGTATGACAGAGCTGCTGATGCTTGCCTACGCATCTGAAGATTGGGATGGTAAATTTTCTTCAGCCTGGAGAGCTCTCGTACGAGACAAAGATATTGAGCACCGAACTATTTTTATGGCTGTGAGGTTTGGTAATGTTCTTGGTTCATCGGGTTCTGTTGTTCCTCTGTTTAAAAAGCAGATTGAAAATGGTGGCCCAGTCACTGTTACTGACTCAAAAGTTACTCGTTATTTTATGTCAATTGAGGAAGCTGCTCAACTCATTTTACAAGTTGCTTCCATGGGGACTGGAGGAGAAATTTTTATTTTGAAAATGGGGAAAGCTGTCCTCATTCATCAATTGGCTAAAGATCTTATAAAACTTGCCGGTAAACGTCCTGATAGGGATATACAAATTGTATTTACAGGGTTGAGAGAAGGTGAAAAACTGTATGAAGAGCTTATTACCCAAGGAGAAGGAGTTGTTGAAACAGGTCATGAGAAGATTATGGTGCTTCGAGGTGAGAATATTCTTAACAATAGGTCGTGTGAGGTAGTGGAAGAGCTTAGAGCAAAGGCTCGTGTTTTTGACATTGCTGGAATCAAAAATACCCTTCACAGGATACTTCCCGAATATCAAATGTAGTGGTTCACCCCAGATCAGACATACTGCACTACCCCGGGTTTATCGGAGAGTATTTTGTCTGAGTCACGCAACTCGTTCTCAGTATTCGTATAATACAACATTTCGAACTCAGCGGGTGGAATATCACCAATCGGTTCGAGAATCCGGCGCTGAAACCAATCGACCCAATTTAGTGTTGCGTATTCAACGTCCTCCAAATCCTTCCACGGGCCGCTTTTGTGAATCACCTCGGCTTTGTACAAGCCGTTAATTGTCTCGGCCAATATTGTCATAAGAATCATCGACGCTGCCAACCGACGCAGCAAAACCCGCCTCAGCAAGTCTTTCCCTATAGCGAATCGACAGATATTGACTGCCTCGATTGCTGTGATGTAGACACCTCGTGGCTTGCCTCTCGCCCACAGGGCTTGTGCTCTAGTGCGTCTAAAACTCGCCAACCGACGATCGCGAATACACGTCCGTCACAAAGGCCACGTAAACAAAGCCTGACCACGTCGGCACGTAAGTAGATTACCCTCAAAATCAAATAACCATATGATAATAATAGAATAATTATCAAAAATATGATATAATGTGCAAGTAAAAATGACAAAATCTCACAAAAATATTTGCACATGATCACCTCTACAAGCAATCGCCAGCTCACCCTGGACGGCTTTCATCTCCCATTTGGCGGCAAGCTGGATCCCGAGAACAGATGGGTGAAGTTGAGTGAAGTTATCCCCTGGGATGACTTTGCCCGGATCTATCTTGTCGTTGGGGCCATGCTGATCAAGCACAAGCTGAACCTCAGTGATGAGGAGACAGTTCAGCAGATACAGGAGAATCCATACCTCCAGTTCTTTGTTGGTCGCTCTTCTTTTACTGGCGAACAACCCTTTGCTCCGAGTCTCTTTGTCGAGATCCGCAAACGAATGGGTGTTGATCTGTTCAGGGATTTTGTAAATGTACTTCTTGCCCAGCTTGGCAAGCCCCCTGTTACCCCAGAGAAGGATCATTTTGGCAGGATCCTGATGGAGGCGACAATCTGCGAGCAGAGGATTCGTTATCCAACCGATCTGTCTCTCTTGAACCAGGCGCGAGAGATCTCCGAAAAGCTGATAGATGGCCTGCATCACCTCTTCTGTCAAGATCCGGCAAACAAGGGCACGCGGAAGCCACGTACCTATCGGCACCGAGCCCGTAAGGAGTATCTGAAACAGGCCAAGAACAAGAAGATGATAGCCTCAATTCGCCGCAGCGCCATTCGAGGCCAGCTGCAGTATCTGCGGCGCAACTTTTCTCATATTGAGAAGCTGCTTGATGCGGTGGGTTGTCCTCCCTTCCCATTGGAGTACAAGCTGCAGCGGCACTACTGGATCATCCAGTTGAAGGGATGTATCAGACCAAAGAGAGACACTGTGAGGATCGGATTGTCTCTGTGTCTCAACCTCATGTTCGTCCAAGGCAGGAAGAGCACTGAATTTGGAGCAAAGAACAGGGTGAGTAGACTGCCGGCAGGTTCGCTTTTGTCGACAGGATTGGCTGGGATGCGTTTAATGAGAGTACGGATCTTACGAGCCAGGTGGAAGGGTACAGGAACCGCTTTGGCTGTCTGCCGAAGACTGTACTCGCAGACCAGCTTTATGGTACTCGTGACAACAGACACTTTCTGAAGGAGTTGGGCGTGCGCTTCGGTGGCAAGGCTCTGGAGCGTCCGCCAAAGGAGACAGAAGCAAATAAACAGAACTGAAACAACGCAAACAGCAGCGCAGAGAAGACAGTCGAAACAGAATCCCGATTGAAGGGAAGTTCGGACAAGATAAAAATGGCTATCGGTTGAACGCTATCCGAGCCAGATTACAGAACACCTCAGAAGCATAGAGCAACTGTATCTTTCTGGTAATGAATCTGATGGTTCTGTTGAAGATACGAGGGAAAACCCTGCCATTTTTTTGTGTTTTTACCTGCTGGCTGTCATGGATGAAAAAATTGAAGGATTTTGTTTATCAATTCTTTGTGTCAATTTGCTTGCCAGGAATATCTCTCAGAAGAGCATTATGATTTTCTGAGGAAACTCTAATTAACACCAGTCGAACCGTGCGTTCCCGTACTTCGGGAGAGTATAATATTCGTTTGTTCATGGATTCATTTTCTCAAGTTAAATGGTCTCTGACAAACCCGGGGGGATTCATTGCCTTACTATTACTGAAATACCTCCATCACCTTTCAAAATTCGGATGGTCGATGTCAAACCTGGCGACCATGTTGTGCCTGAACCTCTTTACTTATAGGCTCCTGCTCGATTGGCTGCATGATCCCTTCGGCCATCCTCCAGATATCTGGATTTGGACAGCCAGCAAGGGGGTAGCAAATGGAATAGGCAACCTGGTTTTGAAAATAGGGGATTTGCCATTACAACCCCCAGTAAAATCAACAAACAAATTTCAACTCTGTCCTATTCGGGACAGCAGTATATGGTTCATCAAATTCATGAAACGGCCAATTGTTGACAGCGGGACAGTTCTTGGCGAAGGGACAAGAATTTGGCATCGGGTATATATTTGTGCCGGTGCTGTTGTTGGCAAGGGATGCTCACTGGGACAAAATGTTTTTGTTGGCAGCAAGGTGATTATCGGCAACAATGTTAAAATCCAGAACAACGTATCTGTATCTGTCTATTTACTGTTCCGGCGTGCTGCGCACGCCGGAACCAATCATTCGAGCGCGCTTCCCGTCAGCCTCGGCAGACTTTGTCTGCCGGCCTGCCGCTAAGCTCGCTGTTGTCTTGGAAAATGATGTTTTTTTTTTGGCCCAAGCATGATTTTTACCAATGTATATAATTCTCGCTCGACAATTTCCAGAAAAGATGAGTATAAGTCCGCTCATGTCTGTAACGGTTTAACATTTGGGGCAAACTGTACGATTGTATGTGGCATTACCGTTGGGGAAAGTACCTTCATTGGAGCTGGTTCCGTTGTCAATAAGGATGTAAAGCCATTCGTGCTTATGGTCGGCAATCCGGCAAGACAGATAGGGTGGATGAGTGCCTATGGAGAACAATTGGATCTCCCTCTCGAAGGAAGTGGCGAGACTGTTTGCCCCCATACCGACACAAAATATAGACTGACTGACGATTTCCTCTTTTTGCTAATTGAAGAATGACGACAGGATTCTTGCACTCTATTTTTTTCTCATTACGTATGTTTTTCATTTGTTTATGCATCATTTTTGATGATACATTATTTGATAATATTTCTTGATAAATTTGTTTTGAATGTAAAATTACTAATAAATATTTTCGACTTTTTTTTTGTAGCATATGCAAGTTTTACAATTTCAGGAATCATTAGTTATTTTATTGGATTCCACCTTATTCATATGCTCATTTTTAGTATCTGTATTTTTATTGCCAGTTTTTTTTATTTGGCCGCCTGTAGTGAAGAGAGTTTTATTCCAATCATAACAAAAAAAGAGTCCTTCTTTCTCTGTGGATTTATAATAGCTGCTATAATTATTACCCTCTGCTTAAATAGGCCTGATGCTGATGATGAAGGCTATCTTGGCCTGGCGGTCTTGTTCCTGGATCATTTGTACATTCCTCTAGATGATATGCCAACAGGAATTAGCAAGGGCTACTCTCTTTCTTATTTTGAAGTTTTTTTGGCAACTGTGAGTCTCGTTACAGGCGCTCCTATTCTTGTCACCTATTACTTTCTTGTTCCATCTTGTCTTGCTGCATTTGCCGTCCTTGTCCACTGGAGGCTGCTCAGGCTTTTTGTCGGCAATCAATGGGTTGTTGGCATGGGTATCTTTTTGCTTGTAATGCTTGTGTGGGGGGATGTGCACCGAACCCATGCAAACTTTGGTTTGGCAAGGCTTTTTCAAGGTAAGGCTGCTTTTGTAACGATTGTTATACCGGCGATATTTTTTTACTTCCTTGAATTTTACAGAACCGGAGCAAAAAGGTATGCAGTACTCTTATTCTTTACGCTGGCGACAGGGGTTGGATGTACGCCAACTGGTATTATTGTCGGCCCCATGCTTTTAGGATTGCTTATATTTGCAAATATTTCGTTGTCCCAAAAGGATATACGAAAAAACATGATGCTGGCATGGGGTTTTGTAATTCCTGTATTCTTAGCTTTTATCATGCATTTTTATTTTGGCTTTGACAGAAGAGCTGTACATACATCTCACGGCCTGCAGGCGCACACAACCAATATTGAAATGTTAAAATTTGTTCTTGGAGATGGTTTTCGGGGAATATTTGCTCTTTTATGTTTAATGCTTTGCCCTCTTTGTGTGACAGATCGAAATATTCAAAAACCTCTTAGAAATTTCGTGCTTCTTCTTATTATAATGCTTATTTTTCCCTATACTTCTGAATTTATAGGAAAAACGACATATGCGACAGCATCATGGCGCTGGCTTTGGATAATTCCTTTTCCTTTATTGATCGCTGTGGTTATGGCAAAGTGTTTTTATCTTAATTTTAAAATAAAACGGATGAAAATAGGTTTTATTATTTTTTCTATTTTAATAATTGCCTATATGAATAGTTCAAGGCGATTTGTATTTTCTAAAGAAAATCATGCAAGAATTGGCCTACCTGTTTTTAAGCTTCACGATTCTAAAAAAATAAAACTTCAATCATACAAAAGATATGGCTTTATACAAGACAACTACTTATATATAAACGGTACTGAAAAAAAGTTCTAGACTACTTGAGCAGAATATGTACAGGTTCTAAAGTTAGAAAAATCTTTCTCTTTTTAAATAAAAAGTTATTTTTCATCAAAAGGATTTGATAGAAATCTGTAATGGCAGATTCTCATAAAACTATCTGGTTTGTTAATTATTACGGATCCACCCCTGAAACAAGCATCGGGGGAAGGCACTATTATCTTGCAAGAGAGTTGGTTCGCCTGGGGTACAATGTGCATCTCATCGCTGCAAGCTACACACATTTATTGAGCAAACCACCAGTCGTTGTGACTCCAATCCAGATAGAAAAAGTAGAAGGTATTAACATTACCTATGTAAAATTAAACAGATACAATAATGCTCACAGTAAAAAACGGATCGTCAACGAGTTTATGTTTAGCTGGAAGCTCACTCGATTGTTTAGACAACTACCTGAGAAACCTGATGTAATTTTATGTTCATCTCCATCGTTGATCTCTTTTCTAGGTGTGGAGTATGTGGCAAGCAAGTTTGAGAATACTTCTCTATGTTTTGAGGTTCGGGATATCTGGCCATTAACCTTGATAGAGCTTGGAGGTTACTCGCGCTATCACCCCTTTGTTCTCTTTTTACAATGGATTGAACGCCGTGCCTATAAAAAATCGGCTCAAGTTATTTCTAATCTTCCCTATGCCGCAAGACATATGGTGCGACATGGCCTTGATCCCAGAAAATTTACATGGATTCCGAACGGTTTTACCACAAAGATTGCTGGAACGAAAAAAGACCTGACAGATGAATTTTTAGAGAAGATCCCTCAAGCAAAAATGATCGTTGGATATACGGGAACCCTTGGAAAAGCTAACGCGCTTGATGTGCTTTTGGATACAGCAGAGCTGCTCAAAACAAAGAAAGAGATCCAGTTTGTTATCGTGGGGTCAGGTAAAGAAGCAGAGTTTTTGGTAAATGAAATTAAGCTGAGAGAACTGGATAATGTCAAGTATATGGGGGCTGTACCTAAAAATCAAATCCCCTCTGTCCTTGATCTTTTCGATGTATGCTTTGCTGCGTTTCATAAAAATCGTTTGTACCAGTTTGGCACCTCCCTTAATAAGCTGCCGGAGTATTTTATAAGTGGTAAACCGATAGTTTACTCTGTTGATTCCCCCTATCAACCGGTAAAAGAAGCCTGTGCAGGGTTTACCTTGCCGGCAGAAGACTCTACCGGTATTGCAAATGCCATCATTCAGCTCTATGAAATGGGAAAAGATGCCAGAATAAAATTAGGTCAAAATGGATATGAATACGCCTTGAAAAACCACGATTATAAAATCCTTGCCAAAAGATTCATTAATATTTTTTTCAACAGGTGAATGTAAGTGGGCGTTAAAAGGACCTTTGATCTTATGCTATCGATATTGCTTTTAGTGATTCTTCTTCCACTTATTTTACTTGTTGCTCTGGGGGTTCGACTACGAATGGGAGCGCCTGTATTGTATCGGCAAACCCGGCCAGGATATAAAGGGCATCCTTTTGTGCTTATAAAATTCAGATCGATGGCTCATGCAACAGATGCAAATGGAGTCATTCTTAGTGATAGTGACCGGCTCAGCACCTTTGGCAAAATGTTACGGGCGAGCAGTCTTGATGAGCTTCCTGAATTGTGGAATGTCGTAAAAGGAGAGATGAGTCTTGTTGGGCCCCGTCCTCTTTTGATGGAATATTTACCTCTCTATACCAAAGATCAAATGAGAAGACATGACGTTCTGCCAGGGCTTACTGGTTGGGCTCAGGTGAATGGGAGAAACGCTTTAAGCTGGGAGGAACGATTTACGATGGATCTCTGGTATGTCGACAACAGATCCTTTTTGCTCGATCTCAAAATCCTCGCTTTAACACTCAAAAAAGTGTTGATAAAAGACGGTATAAGCTCAGAAGGATCAGTAACAATGGAAAAATTTAGGGGTACCGGTAGTGAGTAATTTAGCAGTCCTTGGCGCTAGTGGACATGGAAAGGTTGCTGCGGAAATTGCAGAGTTGTTGGGTTGGGAAAAAATTATATTTTTTGACGATGCATGGCCGGCGAAAAAACGAAATGCAAAATGGTCAGTTGATGGTACCAGTGAGCATCTCTCTTCCAGAATACATAAATTTTCAGGCGTTTTTGTTGCCATAGGTGATAATACTATTCGTCATAAAAAATTATTGGCGATCCGAAAACTTGGGGCGCCTATCGTATCTTTATTGCATCCACAGGCTGTAATAAGTTCGTATGCAAAGATAGGGAAGGGAACGTTGGTCGTTGCTGGTGCGATTATTAGCCCGTTCGCTCAACTGGGTGAGGGGTGCATCGTAAATACCGGTGCTGGAGTTGATCATGATTGTCATCTTGGTGATGCTGTTCATATAAGTCCTGGAGCCCACTTAGCAGGGGGAGTTATGGTGGGTGACAGAACTTTAGTGGGAATGGGCGCTCAAGTCATCCAAGGGGTGACGGTTGGAGAAGATTCTATAATTGGTGCAGGTGCCGTTGTGATAAAAACGGTTGCCGATAATGCTGTTGTTGCCGGCGTACCTGCCTTGCCTCTTGTAACCAAGGGAGAAGGTTGAATGATCAATACAGAGTTCTCTCCCTGGCCTTCATTTTCCATGGAGGAGGTGGAAGCTGTCAAAGAAGTAATACTTTCTGGCAAAGTCAATAGCTGGACCGGTGAGCATTGTCATTTATTTGAAACTGAATTTGCGAAATGGACGGGCAGCAACTATGCGGTGGCACTTGCCAATGGCAGCCTTGCACTTGAAGCCTCTTTAAGGGCGGTTGGGGTTGGAGTTGGAGACGAGGTTATCACTACTCCACGGACATTTATTGCTACAGCCTCTTCTGTTGTGCTTGTGGGAGGAATTCCTGTATTTGCTGATGTTGATCGCAATAGTCAAAATATTACCGCAGAATCAATAGCAAGGGTTATTTCCTCGAAAACAAAAGCAATTATAGTGGTTCATCTTGCCGGAATGCCAGCGGATATGGATCCGATTATGGAGCTTGCCCAGCAGTATGATCTCAAGGTTATTGAGGATTGTGCTCAAGCCCATGGCGCTCAATATAAGGGACGCTCTGTTGGAACTATTGGTGATGTTGGTGCATGGTCGTTTTGTCAAGATAAAATTATGACCACGGGTGGAGAGGGAGGCATGGTCACCACCAATGACGAACAGTTATGGTCATCTGTATGGAGTTATAAAGACCACGGCAAAAACCATGATACCGTCTATAAACGAATTCACCCTCAAGGTTTCAGATGGTTGCATGAAAGCTTTGGCTCGAATTGGCGTATGACAGAGATGCAAGCGGTCATTGGGCGAATCCAGCTTAAAAAAGTGGATCAGTGGAGGGAGCAAAGACACAAGAACTGCCTGGCTATAGATAGCTCTGTCTCTCAAAATGGTCTTGTTCGTTGTGTGCAAGTTCCAGAGGATATGGTTCACGGCCATTATAAACACTATCTGTTTGTCAGACCAGAAAAGCTCTCCCGCAACTGGTCAAGAGATAGAATAATCAGTGAGCTGCGGTTACAAGGTGTGCTCTGCCATCAGGGGAGTTGCCCTGAAGTCTATATGGAAAAGGCTTTTGCTGGCCGTTTTCGCCCTGCGAACAGACTTCCCATAGCGCAGGAACTTGGAGAAACAGGACTCATGTTTCTCGTACACCCTACATTAAAAAGTGGTGAGATAGACAAGATGTGTCATGCTCTATCTGAGGTTATGTCTTGTGCTTTGCAGAACTACGTTCAACCTCGAAAACGTGAAGCGTAGGATGCATTACTGAATTTGTAAACTGTTAAAAGAGACGAAAACAAAAAATATTTATGAAAAAATCTCAAAAATAAAGATAGGTTACTTCAATTAGTCTTTTGTATGAATTAATCGCAGCTTACCGTGATTGCAAAATAACTCGTAACATTCAGGCTTATGCAGTAGGTAACTTGAAATAATTTTGGGGATAAGGAGGCAAAAAACACAAAATATGTATTATCCTCCTGAAATTCCATTAAAAAATAGTTTTATAAAGTGAAGTAAAATATCAAAGCGAAAATTTTCTGAAATTCTTAAGTGTTTTACTCAGGATCTTGCTGCTTCTAATACTGCATTTTTAATAAACAAATATCACTAGTGCCATGTAACATATAATATTTTGTGTAGGTTGCAAATGGTGTATAATTAGCCAGCTACAACAGGGAGGCTATTATGACACCACGATACAGGGTTACATTAACCTCTGAGGAACGCGACGAATTAAAAGCACTCACACGAAACGGGAAAACCCCTGCCAAGAAATTTATTCATGCCAGAGCCCTGTTGCTTTGCGATGCATCGGAAGATGGCCCGGCATGGAAAGTTGCGGATGTAGCAGAAGCTCTTGGCATGACAAGCAGGACTATCGAACAGTTAAAGAAGAGGTTCGTTGAACAAGGTCTTGAAGAAGCACTCGTTCGAAAACCAAGAACAAGGCCACCACGAGAAATTATTTTTGATGAAGCGTTTGAAGCACAATTAATCGCTTTGGCCTGCTCAGAGGCGCCGAAAGGTTACCGGCGGTGGACAGTCAGGTTACTAGCTGAAAAAGCTGTTGATCTTGAATATGCAAAGTCTGTTTCTCATATGACTGTCCAGCGAATATTAAAAAAAATGAATGTAAACCTCACCTCAAAAAGTACTGGAAAATACCGCCAAAACAAAATGCAGCATTCGTAGCTGCAATGGAAGATCTGCTGGAGATTTATCATCTGCCATATGATCCAGATTACCCAGTTGTATGCATGGATGAATCCTGTAAACAATTGGTTGGTGAAATGCGTACACCTCTACCGTGTGAACCTGGCAAGCCTGCTCGACTTGACGATGCATATATTCATAATGGTGTTGCCCAGATTTTTATGGAAGTTGAGCCATTGGCAGGGAAGAGGCACGTGGCGGTAACTGGGCGTCGAACCAAAAAGGATTGGGCAATACAAATGAAGAAAATGCTTGATGTCCGCTACCCTCTCGCTAAAAAGGTTCGACTTGTTATGGACAACTTTGTAATGGTCAAGTAAAAACGGACACTGGATTAAGCAGCATTCCGGAAGAGTTCTTTCTCATAGATGACTGGGGATTGATATCCCAGAGTCGAGTGCAGACGGATGCCATTGTAATAGACGATATAGTCGATTGTCTGGTCCCGGGCCGCCTTTCTGGTGGTGAAAGCATAATCGGATAACCGTTCCGACTTCAGGCTTCTAAAAAACCGCTCTGTCGGAGCGTTATCCCAACAGTTGCCTTTGCGACTCATACTCGGGATCATTCCATAG
>PDTC01000012.1 GCA_002748735.1 Desulfobulbus propionicus
ACAACAGAGGAGACAAACACGGTATTGAAACATCTCAAATCCCTTCGCCGATACTAATCAGAGCAGGTTCAACGAGTATTTTCTCAGCCGATAGGCAAAACTATCAGCACCCCGATGAGTGTATTGGTAGAAAAAATCAATAAACTCTGTGGTGACAATAATGGCAGCAGCAATAAAAATCAAGATATGAAAACCAGGACTTCATCCATTTCTTTCATCCAATATCACAAAACCAGCGATTAATCATAAGGTTACTTCGAAAGACAAGTGAAACTCTATAAAAAAAGGAAAATCGGGTGAAGTTTTTACAATTCAAAACAGCTTGGGGTGCTAATAGTAAAAGGTAATGCTTCCACGCTATCACCACTACTTACCCACAGGCTCTCAAATGAGAATACACCAACCAGGCAAGAAATTACGACAACAAATTCACAATTTTTCGGGTGAACTTTGCAGAGATTTCGGTAAAATCCAGAGCAGATTTGTTGAAGAGATGCTCTTTGGTCTTTCATCAAGCGGCTCAGTCCATCTGACAGGGACAGCCCGCAGCCTTGATGAACCAATTTCTCTACACGCAACTCATAAGAGATTAAGCAGAAACCGGGGCAACAGTTCGCTGGGGGCAAAAATTGAACAGAAGTTTCTGGACGTTGGCGCAAAATATATTTCACAACAGACTCTTCTCATTATTGATCCTACTACGTTACGGAAAAAATACGTACAGAAGATAGAGTAGTTAGCCCAGGTTCGTGATGCAAGTGAGAAAATACTGGAGAAAGGACATTGACGCTGTAATGTGGTTGGCTGTGAATCTGGCTCCAACCACATTATACCCTTAGTGGGGAATTATGGTCCCATGATTCTCCTGATTTTATTAGCGAAAATGACCAGATACTCTCTTTGGTAAAGCGGGTCAGGCAAGCTGTAAATTATACGCAGAGTACTTTTGATGAACCTCAAGAGCTCGGGTCCCAAGAATACGACTCTGAGAGGCCAGCAGATATCCTGTCCAGTTGAGGAAGAAACCACTGGATTTTGCACAAGAGGAGCATATATCGTCTCCCCAAAAATTCTGTAACTTTTTGCTGATAATTTGGTGTGATTATGCAAAAAGCAAGATATGCTTGCACGATGTGTACTGCAGCAATTTCTTGCTAGCTTTAACAGCTTGATATTTCTTAAAAGACACCTTGATATGTCAAAAACCCTGCCATTTCCAAAAAAATAATGAAAAATCAATGTGAAGGGGATCAACAAAGAGCAGAGAAAGAACATCCTCAACACCTTGACCAGGGAGTGAAACAGTTTACTCTCAGACCCGGCCTTCAGCTCAGCCTTGTTGATCTTCCCCCTGCAGAACCAACACGAGTTGATTTTGAGTTAAACGATGCCCCCCTGGAATTTTCCTATCACCTGTCAGGGCAACCACTCTACTGTATTGCCCATGGCAAGGGTGAAACGACCTTTAACGGTGAACCAGGGCTGAATGTCGTTTCAGCCTTTCCCCATTCTTCAGGTTTTATGGAAATAGGTGGAACTGATCGGAACCGCATGATCGCTATCCATATCGACCCAGTGTTTTTTGCGGGATACTGCAAAGAACATCTCCACAACTCAGCCAATGCCCTGCCCCCGGCTGTCGAACGCCTGATCAACGAAGAGTGTTTCTCCTATCTATGCCAGCAGGCACAGCTCAATCCCTCGATGACAAGCGTTGCCAATCAGCTTTTGGCCTGTCCATACGAGGGTATACTCCAACAGATTTTCCTGGAAAGTAAGACGCTGGAGCTGATTGTCCTGCAACTTGACATGATTGCCTCCTCATCGCAGATCGCCTGTTCCTTGACTCCCAAAGATATTGAACGCGTTCATACGGCAAAGAAGTTGCTCATTGA
The DNA here is from genome assembly GCA_002748735.1 of Desulfobulbus propionicus. Lineage (GTDB taxonomy): Bacteria > Desulfobacterota > Desulfobulbia > Desulfobulbales > Desulfobulbaceae > Desulfobulbus_B > Desulfobulbus_B propionicus_A. Next base: position 1,896 of record PDTC01000012.1, read on the forward strand.
AAATATTCTGGCCCCGCCAGGGCTTTTCCAGCTGGCACGGGCAGTCTCCTTGTCTCACACAAAGCTAAATCAGGGTTTTCGACACGAATTTGGCGTCACCGTGTTTGAATACTTACGCCAGCATCGACTGCAACAAGGCAAGGAATTACTCGATACCCTGGAAATGAACGTGACAGAAGTCGCTTATGCCACCGGCTTCAGCAGTCCAAGCCATTTTGCGAAAGCCTTCCGCAACCACTATAAGGTCAAACCCAGCGCTTATCTCAAAGAAGTGCGCCAGCGAAGAATACTCTCTCTCCCTCCACTTTAATCCCTGCTTGCGGTTTTTCCGGTTCAGCAAATGCCGGAAGATGTTCAGCGTGTGTTAGACAGCGCTAATAGACTTAGGGTATCCTTGCGCAAAAACTGGATTTCGTCCACAGGACAAAATGCTGCCTGACCGAGACCGCTCTCTAACATTTTACAAGAGGTAAGGAGATAACCATGTCCACTCGCTACTCGATGATATCCCTTTATGATAAAATGAAAAAAACACTCGTGCTCCTCTGTGTCTTCTTTCCACCCCTGGCAGAGGCAGTTGAAGAGCAAGGTGACCCTCTTGTGCTTGAACCGGTTCTGGTCACTGCAGAAAAACGCTCAAAAGAGGTGCAGGACATCCCCGCGAGCATTGCTGTACGTTCGGAGCTTGAGATCGCAGACGCCCGTATTACAACTATTCAGGATCTATCCAACCTGACGCCCAATCTCTATATTGCTAACTGGGGGATACGGGGCACATCCTATATTTTTTCCCGAGGGATTGGCGCGGTGAACAACGAACCAGCCATGGGGTTTTATGTGGATGATATCAGCTATATGGACCCAAGAACTTTTGATTTCAACTTGTTCAATATTGAGCGGATTGAGGTCCTGCGCGGCCCCCAGGGGACGCTCTATGGAAGAAATTCCCTGGCCGGGGTCATCAACATTGTTACCCAAAAACCTGACAACCAATTTCACGGCACTGCTACATACAGTTACGGAAAATATAACCTGCATCAGGGTGGTCTCCATCTCCAGACACCACTGATTGAGGACAAACTCTTTTTGGGTTTTTCCGGCAATTACCAATCGCGCCAAGGATTTTCGGAAAACGAATTCCTAGACGATGATGTAGATTTTCGCAAATCGATAGGAGGAAAAGCCAGCGTGCGCTGGATACCTTCTTCTCAATGGGATATTTCATTGGGGATAGACACGGAAAACGTCGATGACGGGGCTTTTCCCCTTGGGAACCTATATGACTTGCGAGATACCCCTCATAAGGTCTCCTATAATTACGAAGGTGCATATGAACGCGATGTTTTTGGCGAGAGTCTGCGCATCGCCTACAGTGCTCCCCGGTTTACTCTGACTTCCATTTCAGCGTATCGCACCTTTGACGACATGGCCAAAAACGATCAGGACTTTACGTTCCTGCCCCTCATAACAGCCTGGGAAAAAATTGATGACAAGCAGTTGAGCCAGGAGTTTCGCCTGGGCTCAACCGAGACTGGAGGGAGGCTGGAATGGCTGGTCGGCCTGTATGGATTTTGCAAGGACAAGGAACATTTTCTCAACCTCAATTTTGCCCCAGGATTTATGCTTCCTGATGAGGCTGTCAACAGAGATGGTTTTTCTGACGTTTCAACATCTGGTGGTGCACTCTTCGGCCAGTTTACCTACAATCTCTTTGATACTCTTGAGGTAACTGCAGGGCTTCGCTATGACTACGAACGTAACGATGTCAAATATACCGGCAAGATGTACTCCCGTACCATGCCCCTGGGCCAGACAAACCTGGACGAAACTCAGGACAGCAAGGCCCTTTTGCCAAAGCTGCAGATAGCCTATCACCAGACCCCGGACGCCATGGTCTATGCCGGGGTTACCCGTGGCTACCGAAGCGGAGGGTTTAACCCCGCTTACATGGATGCTTCAGATCAATTCTTTGATGCCGAGTACAGCTGGAACTACGAAGTTGGCGTAAAGGCCTCCTGGTTGCAGGATCGCCTGACAACCAATGCTGCCTTGTTCTATATTACACTTCAAGATCAGCAGGTTGTACAACTGCTTCCCAGCGCCGATACTGTCATACGCAATGGAGGAGAGGCCAGAAGCTGGGGATTTGAACTGGAGTCAACCGCACTGCTTGCCAGGGGGCTGACTTTTGAAGCAGGCATTGGCTATACAGAGGCCATCTATACAGCGTATATGGACAAGCTCTCGAACATCGATTATTCAGATAATCAGATGCCTCTTGCGCCGGAATACACCTACAATCTGGCCCTCCAGTACCGCAGACCACTCAGTAACACCCTAAGCCTGTTTTCACGTATCGAGTTGAATGGTATCGGCGATTTTTACTGGAATGACGCCAACACACTGAAACAGGACGCATATAGCTTAGTGAACATCCATCTGGGCGTAGAAAGTGAGCAATGGGATGTCCTTTTCTGGGCCAGGAATGTCTTTGACACAGAGTATGAAGCCGTGGCCTTTGAATTTCCGGGATCCCAACCCATCGGCCAGTCCGGAGATCCACAAATTTTTGGTTTGACCATTCGTTATCGATTTTGAACAGACCATTACCTTGCCGTTGCAGATAACCAGCAGGGCAGGTCGACACCGCAGCCACTCTGACCTCAAAGATGAGTAAAAAACCAACGGCCAGAAACTGCTCTCTTTTTGATTGCTGGTGTGGAGGCCTGTATTGACTGTTGAACGCTACCAAAAAACGCGCTTATGGCTTCCATAAGCGCGAAGGTTTGGCTTGGTCTTCTCATGAAAATTACGGTACTTAGGTGGTCGCGCTTTCTTCACAAGTGGCTTGGTATTTATATTGCTGTTTTTACAATACTCTGGCTCATTGAACTCCTTGTCCTGCCCTTGGTATACAGTGTGCAGCCAAGCGCCAATTTTTCTGGACAACCTGCTACCAGGATGACAATTCAGCAGGTCTTGAGCGACGTAACCACAGGTAGGTACGGTGCTCCTCAAGACCTTGAACTGCGGTACCAACCAAAGATCCACCGTTACCTGGTTGTCGATAAAAAGAGGTTCACCATTCTTACGATAGATGCCACCACCGGTAAGATCCTGACAAAAGAACTTGACCATGATGCACTTTTTTCAAAAAAATCCGGACTTGGCTGGATAAACCAGACGTTGGGCGATTTTCTGAAAATCTTTTTTCAGATTTTTTTTGTTATCCTCTCTGTGACCGGTCTCTACCTTGTTCTTTTCCGACAGATGAAAAAGAAAAAAACTAGTTAAGGTTTTCTCCCTTTTTCTGTAACTACCTTGTCAGAATCTCTGACAAAAACAGGCATAAACAGGGTGCTCGGCCGGTTTATTGAGGAGGAAACGTTCCTCAATAACAAGCTTACTGAAGACAGCGTCCCCTTTCAGCAGGCAATTTTTTAGTGGGTTTTCTCTCCTTGACCTTGCCTTGTCCACATTGCGGTGGCGGATGAAGTAGGCCCAAAAACCACAAGACACCCTCGCGGAAAAAAACTTACATTCCGGGCCGAACCATGGCTACTCAGCCCGGAATGCGTACAACGCAGAAGCCCCTGCCAGGGTTTCCTGTAAAGCTTTTTACTCAAAAAATCAAAACAATAACTCTCCTTTTTAAGGATAGTTAGTAACGGCTAATCGAGCTTCAGGCCTCTGGATTTTGCGGCATCGGCTATGTGGCCCACAAAAAGACGGGCAAAGGTCTTATTGCTACCCAATCCTTCAAGGACCGACATGACCTCATAGCCCTCTTGGACAAAAATATTTTTCCAGGAGTCTTCCTCGTCTCCCGCCATATCATTGGTTGCATGGTCTCCGGCAACGATCATAAAAGGTTTGAGAATCACTTTTTTCGTCTTGACCTGTTGCAAGGACGCCAGCACATCATCCAGAGAAGGATCTCCTTCGACAACACCAATACGAATGGTGGCATCAGGGTACATTTTTTTCATTTTTTTCTCCGCCTCTGCATAAACACCAGTTGACCAGTGCTCATTGCCATGCCCCATGTATATGAGAGCTGCTCCTTCTTTTTTTGCCAGCTCCACATCATCGGCAAGAGTGACGATCATCTTTTCAATGTCTTCGTGATAGGAATAGACGTCCCCTGGCATACCGAGAGCGGGACGGCCCATAACCATGGTATCAAGAGGCTTCCATTTCCTCTTCATTGTACGGATAGAAGCAAGTGCGTTCACATACTGCATTAAGTCATGCGACTGCTCCATAAAAAACATATGCGTAGGCTGAACGACAATGTTTGTATAGCCATCTTCGAGAAGGTCACCAACAGTAGCAATAAAATTTTTTACATAAAGGATCTCTCCAGGAACCCCCTGATTCAACCATTTTTCAGCCTCACCCTGTCTTTTTTTCCAGACACCACGAATAATATTGGAAGTGAACGTCAGTCTCACCTCGGTGTTTGGATAGGCTTCCTGCACAACATGCATAATGTTTGTAATCGCTTCGACAGCGCTCGGCACAGTCGTGCCAAAAAACGCGAGAACAATCGCATTGTTCCCAGGTTTCCTTTTCTCCATACCTTGCGAGCCATGAGCGACAGCCACTGTAGTCAGCAAAAACGCCATGAGACACCCCGCCTGTACAATCTTCTGCATACAACCCTCCTTCATGAAGTTGGTGACTGTGGTGCGGGAAATTCACAAAAAATCCCCGAACCAACAACAATGATCCGGGGATGCCCTCTTTTATCCTCGTATCGATGAGCAATTCTGTCCAGGGAATCACTCCTCTGTATTTCAGGCAGGTCTTCTGACTTCCGGCTCTTCTTACTTACCGCACCTTCCCGACACTCTTGCTGTCAGTGGCATATTACGGTGTTCATCCCCGGTTACAGCGGCGGGCCCGTCCCGGATTCGCACCGGGTTCCCTATTAAGCGTCATTTAGCCAATGATGCACCTGAAATCACTTAAACTACAACAGGGCCCAATGACCTCTGTCAAGTTTTTTTCACACTATCCCTGGCCCCCTTTGCCCTGAGAGCTTGTCAAGTCGGCAATTTTAGGCAATCATCTAAATATGTTGATTATTTTTTGTTCTTCTCGTAAATATTGATAACTTTTTTGCAACAGCAAAAAGATTTTTCCTCGCTCCTTTTGGTTGCTATCTTTGGCTCTCTCTGCTAATTCTCTAATCCTCGCGAGATGCAGTGCCCATGGATCGTTTCACAACTGGCCCCGCGTGATATTCTCGTCGATAAAAACTCTTTATAAAGCACCTTTGCAGTTGAGTGAGCCGTTCGTGTGATGTCTGTACTCTTGTATGGCAACCGTATGGTTGTGCCCAGCCATATTGACGTAGACAGACGCCTTTGTAGCTTTTATCACACTTCTTCTATGGGTTAAAAAAACAAGATACAACATATTAAAATTACCTTACTTTTCCAGAAAATGACAAAAGGGAAAAGTAACAGGTGGAGACGGACAATGAAAATAAGAAAGAGAGACGGAAATCTCGAAGAATACGATATAAGCAAGATAGAAAATGCCGTGCAACAGGCTTTTACAAGTGTTGAGAAGAATTGTGACCAGGAGCAGATGAACGCAATAACCACCAAGGTCGAATCCCTGTTGAATTTGGATTCTGCCATGGACGGTATGGTTCAGGTCGAGGATATTCAGGATCAGGTCGAAAGGGCCTTGACGGAACTCAATCATTACGAGGTACTGAAGAGCTACATCATATACAGAAATGAGCGAAGCAAAAGCAGACGTGCCAGACAGCTTATCGTTGATTATTTTCCAGATCTCAGTGAACTGGATGACATTTTGAAGGATATTCAGAAAGAATATACAGACGAGATATATTATATACATTTTCTCACCTCAAAGTTCATTTCCTTTTACAAAAAAGAGCTAAGTCTGCATGAAAGACTGACTCTTTTAGTCAAAGCAGCAGTAGAATTGACCACCCAAGAAGCGCCAAAATGGGAGTATATTGCTGCAAGAATATTGATACTTAAGTTCAGAATAAAGCTATATATTCAACTAGATCAGTTCCAGATTACCTCATTTTACAGCAAGTTGAAATGGCTTACAGCAGAAGGACTGTATGGCAAATACATACTTGACGCATATTCAAAAGAAGAGATAGAGCAATGTGCAAGCTTTCTCGATGAAAAAAGAGATAGATTGTTAAACTACTCTGCCCTTGATTTACTGTTGACCAGATATGTGATTAGAAGTCACAGCAATCAACCCCTGGAAGAACCGCAAGAGATGTTTTTGGGTATAGCCATGCATCTGGCAATGAAGGAAGGCGAGAATAGGCTGATGTGGGTGAGACGTTTTTATGATATGCTCAGCACCTTGAAGGTAACCATGGCCACGCCCACCCTCGCCAATGCCCGTAAACCCTACTTCCAATTGTCATCCTGCTTTATTGATACGGTCCCGGACAGCCTTGAGGGCATCTACCGATCAATAGATAATTTTGCCAGGGTAAGTAAGTTTGGCGGAGGAATGGGACTCTATTTTGGTAAAGTGCGCTCTTCAGGCAGCGACATCAGGGGCTTTAAAGGGGCTGCCGGCGGAGTCATCAGGTGGATCAGGCTGGCAAACGATACCGCTGTCGCTGTCGATCAATTGGGCGTACGGCAGGGTGCAGTAGCGGTCTATCTCGATGCCTGGCATAAGGATATTCCCGAGTTTTTAGGGCTTCGGACCAATAATGGCGACGACCGGATGAAGGCACACGATGTCTTCCCCGCCATATGTTATCCTGATCTGTTCTGGAAAAAGGCCAAGGAGGATATAGATGGAAACTGGCATCTGATGTGTCCCCATGAGATAAAAAAGATAAAAGGCTATTGTCTCGAAGATTGTTACGGCGAGGAATGGGAAAACAGATATCTAGATTGTGTCAATGACAGCAGAATCAGTAAAAGAACGATCTCCATGAAGGACATGTTGCGGCTGATTATCAAGAGTGCTGTAGAGACAGGGACGCCCTTTACCTTTAACAGAGATCAGGTAAATGCGATGAACCCAAATTCACACAGGGGTATCATCTATTGCAGTAATCTCTGTACAGAAATCGCTCAGAACATGGACTCCATCAGGACACTCAGCCAGACAATAGAGGAAATCGATGGTGAAAAGGTGGTGGTTACCGTCACCAAGCCAGGGGAATTCGTGGTGTGCAATCTGGCAAGTCTCTCTTTGGGCAATATCGATCTCTCCCCAGAAGGAGAGCTGGAAGAGGTTACTGAATCAGCGGTACGAGCGCTTGATAACGTCATAGATCTCAACTATTTTCCTTTGCCTTATGCAAAGATTAACAACGAAAAGTATCGGCCTATTGGCCTCGGGATAAGCGGCTACCATCACATGTTGGCAAAGAAGAGGATACCCTGGGAATCCGAGGAACATCTCAGCTTTGTCGATAAACTCTTTGAACGAATAAACCTCTATGCCATACGAGCCAGCAAAAATATTGCCCTTGAAAAAGGGAGTTATGAATATTTTCCGGGAAGTGACTGGCAAAATGGAGAATATTTTACGAAGCGAGGATATGATAACGAACATTGGCGTGAACTCAGAGAAGAGATTACTCAACATGGTCTCAGGAATGGCTATCTCATGGCCATTGCACCGACGAGCAGCACCAGCATAATAGGAGCGACCACAGCCGGGGTTGACCCCATTATGAACAGATATTTCCTTGAAGAAAAAAAGAATGGGACCCTGCCACGAGTTGCCCCGGAGCTATCTGCTGAAACCACTTGGTACTATAAAAATGCCCATGTCATTGATCAACAATGGTCTGTAAAGGCAGCCGGAGTGAGAAGCAGGCATATTGATCAGGCCCAGAGTATGAATCTCTATATAACAAATGAGTACACGTTCAGAGGGGTGTTAAACCTCTATCTTCTCGCCTGGGAAAAGGGCGTCAAGACCATATATTATATACGGTCAAAGAGTCTTGAAGTGGAAGAATGTGAAAGTTGCTCAAGCTGAGAGCGTAAGTTTATTTCTCAAAATTTAAGGTAGAAATTTGTTTTTAAAGGAAAAAACAGGAAGATTATGGATTATGTAAAGAAAAAACCCCTGTTCAATCCAGCGGGAAACATAGATATTAGTCAGAGACGAATGGTGAACGGTGACACCACCAATCTCAATGACTTTAATAATATGAAATACCCCTGGGTCAGTGAATGGTATCGACAGGCCATGAATAACTTTTGGATACCTGAGGAGATAAACCTGGGCACTGATAAAAAAGATTATCCCAACCTTAGTGACGAAGAGCGAAAAGCATACGATAAGATATTATCATTTTTGGTTTTTCTCGATAGTATACAGACTGCCAATCTCCCAGAGGTCGGGGCGTATATCACCGCGAATGAAATCAACTTATGTTTGACAATTCAATCTTTCCAGGAAGCAATACATAGTCAAAGCTATAGCTACATGCTCGATACAATCTGTGAACCACAACAAAGAAACGAAGTCTTGTATCAATGGAAGAACGATGCAATGCTGCTGGCGAGAAACACTTATATAGGTAATCTCTATAATGAATTTCAGGAAAAGAAGGACATGTTTACCTTCATCAGGACCTGTATTGCCAACTACATCCTTGAAGGAATATATTTCTACAGTGGTTTCATGTTCTTCTATAACCTGGGACGCAATCAGAAAATGCCGGGTTCCGCCCAAGAGATTCGCTACATAAACAGAGATGAAAACACCCATCTCTGGTTATTTAAAAACATCTTACTGGAGCTAAAAAAAGAAGAACCTGAAATGTTCACCCCGGAAAAAGTCGATGTCTATAGGGCAATGATCAAGGAAGGCTGTGAGCAGGAAATTCGCTGGGGACGCTATGTCATAGGAAATAACATCGATGGCCTCACCGAGAATATGGTCAGCGATTATATTATGTATCTTGGGAACTTACGATGCGAAAACCTTGGATTTACAGGAATATATGATGGGCACGCCGATGAGCCTGAAAGTATGAGGTGGGTCAGCCAGTACAGCAACGCCAATCTTATTAAAACAGATTTTTTTGAAGCAAGAAGCACTGCTTATGCCAAAAGCAGCGCCCTAGTGGATGACCTGTAAATCTGATCGTTACAATTTGATCAGTCATTTTTAGACAGTTAACCCGCCCGCCCCCACCCACCGGCTTATAGTCGATGGGTGGGGAGTCGTTTTTTTTACTGTGGGGGAGCAGACGGCTCCTGAGCTGTGGAGCCAGCTTCAGTCGACTCTGGCGGTGTAATAAGCTTTTTATATTGAGCCTTGCCCTCTTCCACAAGTTCAGTACCCTTTTCCTTTGTGGCATCCCAGGCCTCAGCGCTCACTTCCTTGGTCTTCTTCCAGGCTTTGCCACTACCCTCCTCGGTTGTATCCAGTACCTCACCACTAGTCTCTTTGGTCTGCTCCCAGGCCTTAGCCCCCTTCTCTTTCGTCTTCTTCCACAGTTCACCTGTTTTTTCTGAGGCACTGTCCCATGCGCTCTTGGCTCCCTCTTTTGTCTTCACCCAGGCTTTAGTACCCCCCTCCTTGGTCTTGTTCAGGACCTCACCGCTCACTTCCTTAGTCTTGTCCCATGCCTCAGCGCTCACTTCCTTGGTTTTATCCCAGGCCTTGGCACCACTCTCCTGAGTCGCCTCACCCACAGCCGAGGCAGCCTCTTTAACCTCCTGCCCTGCCTGCTGCCATTTACTTGGCTCTTCCTGCGCTTCCAGCGCCACCGTTGCTTTCTCGGCCTGGCACTCTACTTCCGCTTTCTGCGTCCCGCCTTCCCTGGTTGCCTCCTGTGCCTGGCACCAACTGGTTACGGCACAAAGTGTTACCACCATCAGCACCCTTTTCCCTATCAGCATGGCATGCTCCTTTTTTCTTTTTTCCAAGGTCCTCTAACAGCGCGTATCTTTCCCTGCCGTGATTGCCAGCATCCTCGTTTTAAAAATTTCTTTTCATTGATACACGCAAGGTGTTTCATTCAATCCATGTTCTACGAACTGGCCAACAACGCAGAACAAAAAATGTGGTAAAAAAAAGCGCCGGGAACCCGGCGCTCCGTAGGGGAGCGCTGCTCCCCGTTAACGTTGACAACTCAGTTCATTTCTCTATTTTGGCTGATAATAGGGGGCAATACCCTCAATTGCCTTCTTCAGTGCTTCGACAAACTTGGGATCGGTATTCTGCTTGGTTTTCATGGCAGCCACCATCACCGCATGGTGCTTGGCCAGACGTTCAGCATAATCTTCCTGACTGGCCTTGACCCGCTGGGTAAGAAAGTAATTGCTGATCGTGGAAATGACATTTTCCGCGTGGTTCTCTTTGGTCATAACCCAGCGAACCAGCTGATTTTGGGACTGGGCATCGCCTTTGCCGGCGAGCTGGGTGATAAGCATTGATGCTTTCTCAATGGTTGTTGCATCTTCAAACATGGCATCCACCCTGGCATGGTCATCATAGATGCCGCAGGGCACCTGGCAATGAGCCAGGCTGTCAGTCGGTACCATCAAGCTCCAACCAACAAGGGAAGCCAGAGACAAAACACACGCAAGGGCCACATTTCGGTATGGACTCATCTGCATTACTCAATCCTCCTGAGTTAAAATTATAAAGAAAGACCTAATAAATAATAATCATTCTCCTTTTGTTGTCCACTATAATCTTGACAGAGGACACAAGTATCACGATAGCCGTCTCCGGCTTCCGCACCTTTGTGCAAAATGGGCAGGAGAAAAAAGCCGTTCAAACGCATTCGTTCCAGACAGAGACACGGGGCGTTCCCTGACATCCTTGAGCGTCAGCTCCTTTTTCCTCTGCATTCACCAGTTCTTTTGGCCAGTGTAACAGCTGTTCACTCTTTTTTTAAACTAGTTACACACTACGCCTTTTCCACACATCTCTTTTGTTGACCTCTCAAACAAAGGCCCACCTAACTATATGGGTATCTTATATTTTTTACTTGACCACAAACGACTAAACTGGTATGCATCAGTCGCAAGATCATAGAAGTAGCGTTACTCGAATGTTCCTGGGCGTTTTTCAACAAACACCCTCCCGGTAACGGAAAGGAGGTTACATGAGTACCGAGCTTGCCCTTTCAGCTGTTATATTTTTCAGCTTGGCACTAGCTATTCCCTTGCTCATGGCAGCCACCACCATTTTCGGTCCCCGGTCCAAAAATCCCATCAAAGATTCTGCCTACGAATCAGGTGTCGCCAGAATTGTCGGTGCCGCTGATCAGAAGTTCAGCGTCAAGTTTTACCTGATGGCCATCCTTTTTCTTCTTTTCGACATCGAAGCGGTGTTCATGTACCCATGGGCGGTCAGCCTGCGAGAGCTGGGCTGGTTTGGCTTCATTGAGATGGTGGTCTTTATGGTGCTGCTCTTCACCGGCCTCGTCTATATCCTGAGAAAGGGGGTTCTCAATTGGCGCTAGGAATTGAAGCAAAACTGGGTGATTCAGTCCTGACCACCCAGCTAGACGCAATAGTCAACTGGGGACGCCAGTACTCTCTCTGGCCTTTTGTTTTTGGTACCGCCTGCTGTGCCATTGAATTCATGAGTACGGCGGCCAGCCAGCACGACATCTCCCGCTTTGGTGCCGAAGTTGTCCGGTTTTCTCCGCGCCAGGCGGATCTGATGCTCGTCTGCGGCACCGTGACCTACAAGCAGGCGCCAATCCTCAAGCAGATTTACGAGCAGCTGTGTGACCCGAAATGGGTGGTGGCGGTTGGAGCCTGCGCAAGCTCAGGGGGCATTTATGACAACTACTGCACGGTGCAGGGGATTGACGAGATCATTCCGGTCGATGTCTATGTGTCCGGCTGTCCGCCACGCCCTGAAGCCATACTTGATTCCCTGATCAAAATTCAAAAACAGATCGGTAACGAGTCGGTTCTCCAGGACCGCACCAGGCACTTCAAAGGGATCCTTGACTGATATGACCGCGACGGCGCAGGTACCAACGAATCTACAGGCAGCATTGCCACACGCCCACTGTCAGTCCGCACACGAAGCAACACTCATCACCGTTAAGGCAGAACAGCTCACCGAGACGCTGACCGCCCTGAAAGATCAACGGGGATTTTCACTGCTGCTTGATGTTACGGCCATTGACTACCTGGACTACCCTGTTCACCAGCCCCAGCGTTTTGCCGTGGTCTACACCTTGCGTAACTGGGAGGAAAACCAGCTGGTACAGGTGCGGGTTCCGGTGGCTGATCCTGAAACAGGTCTACCCTCGGCAACTGGCCTGTGGCGATCTGCCGACTGGGGAGAAAGGGAAACCTACGACCAGTATGGGATACGTTTCAACGGTCATCCAGATCTCAGACGGATTCTCAATCACTGGCAGTTCGAAGGCCACCCGCTGCGCAAAGACTATCCCATTGACAAGCGGCAGGTCTGTTACGAGACAGACAGCCTCGAAAAAGAGATTCGGGCCCGGCTGGCGTTCAACGGCATTGATGAAGCCGCCATGAACGACATTAACACCGAGATCATGTTTCTTAATCTCGGACCTTCGCACCCTGCAACCCATGGCGCCATCCGCATCTTTGCCGCTCTGGATGGCGAGACCATCAAGGCGAATGTCAACGAGATAGGCTACCTGCACCGTGGCTTTGAGAAAACTGCCGAGCACCTCACCTACAACCAGGTTATTCCGATCACCGACCGCCTCAACTACTGTTCCTCACTGATCAACAACATCGCCTATGTTAAGGCGGTAGAATCGTGGCTGGGGCTGGAAATCACCGAACGTGCCAAGTTCATGCGGGTGATCCTCTCTGAATTTATGCGGGTCAACGACCACCTGGTATGTATCGCCGCCAACCTCGTGGATATGGGCGGCCTTACCAACTACTGGTACCTCTACAATCAAAAAGAGGCCAGCTACGACTTTCTCAGCCGTCTTACCGGGGCCCGGCTCACCTCCTCCTTTACTCGCATTGGCGGGATGTACCGTGATTTTTACGACGGTTGGCAAGAGGACATGGAGCAGCAGCTCAAGGATATCGAGCAAGGCGTCAATGACTCACTCAAGCTGGTACTCAAAAACCGCATCGTCCACGACCGTACCCAGAACGTCTGCGTGCTCTCCGCGGAAACTGCCCTGAGTTATGGCTTCACCGGGCCGTGCCTGCGCGCCTCGGGGGTTCCCTTTGATTTACGCAAGACAAATCCCTACTACAACTACGACGCCTTTGATTTCAGTGTTCCCGTGGGCACTACCGGGGATATCTACGACCGCTTCTTCATTCGCTACGAGGAAATTTTCCAGTCCATCAGCATCATCCGGCAGGCCATGAAGATGATTCCGGAAGGGCCGATCCATGTTGACGATCACCATGTGGCCCTGCCCAGCAAATCACACGTCTACAACAATATCGAGGGACTGGCCAACCACTTTAAACTGGTGTTTGAGGGGGTCAAGGCTCCTGTGGGAGAGTGGTACAACTCCTTTGAAGCGGCCAACGGTGAGCTGGGCTATCACTTTGTCAGCGACGGTTCAGGACGTCCCTGGAAGGTGAAAGTCCGTCCACCCTGCTTCTATATCATGGGGGGGTTTCATGAAATGGCTGAGGGGGAAATGATTGCCGATGTGATCATCAACCTGGGATGTCTCAACATCATCGGTGGGGAGTTGGACAGATGAGCAACCGTTCAGAGCTGATCTTCACCGGCAACGCCTTTGAGTATGATACGGAGCGGGATGCCGAATTTGAGCGCCTCATCAAACGGTATCCCCTCAGAGAATCGATGATTCTGCCGGCTCTCTGGCTCGCCCAGGAGCAGGAAGGGTGGATCAGCGGTGAGGCCATCGGTTATATCGCCAACCGCATTGGCACCTTTGCCAGCAAGGTCTATGAGTGTGCCACCTTCTACACCATGTACCACCTCCACCCGGTGGGGAAGTATCACATCTGTGTCTGCCGGACTCTTTCCTGTTATCTGCTGGGCAAGCAGCAGATCGTTGACTATCTCAGGGATGAATTGGGGTTGCCCCCCGGTGCCATCACCGAGGACGGCAAATTCAGCCTTGAAGAAGTGGAGTGTCTGGGCCATTGCGGCTCCGCTCCGGTGGTACAGATCAACGGCCTGTTCCACGAAAACATGACCGTGGAAAAACTCAAGGCCGTACTGGACGGGCTCAGATAGGAGATGACCATGGAGGTAAAGATTCTCAGCGCCAGGTTCGACCAGGAAGAGAACCATCGGCTTGAGGTGGCCAAGGAGCATGGCGCCTACTCCACCCTCGACAAGCTCTTTTCCATGGAGCCTGCCCAGGTCATTGACGAGGTCAAGAATTCGGGTCTCCGCGGCCGTGGCGGCGCTGGATTTCCCTCGGGGCTCAAGTGGTCGTTTCTCCCCAAGGATCTCGACAAACCCGTTTATCTTGCCGTCAACTCCGACGAATCAGAGCCGGCAACCTTCAAGGACCGCTATATCCTCGTTCGCGACCCCCACATGCTCATCGAAGGCATCATCATCTGCTGCTGGGCCATCGGCTCTCACCATGCCTATATCTACATTCGCGGCGAGTACACCACCCAGGTCAAGGTGCTACAGGGGGCCATTGATGAGGCCTACGAAGCCGGTTACCTTGGGGAGCAGGTCGCGGGGCACGACTTCAGCCTGGATATCACCGTACATCGCGGCGCTGGTGCCTATATCTGCGGTGAGGAGACCGCACTCCTGGAATCCATCGAAGGCAAGAAGGGTCAGCCCCGCAGTAAGCCTCCCTTCCCCGCAGTGATGGGGCTCTACGATTGTCCCACCATCATCAACAATGTCCAGACCATCGCCAGTCTGCCCTATATCATCAACAACGGTGCAGATGCCTACAAGGCGTATGGCACAGAAAAAAGCGCCGGGACGCACCTGTTCGGCATCTCCGGTCACGTAACCCGGCCGGGTCTCTACGAACTGCCCTTTGGCCTGCCGATCCTCGAGGTCCTGAACAAGCTCGCCGGCGGCGTTGCCGGGGGGAAAAAGCTCAAGGCGGTTATCCCTGGAGGAAGTTCAACTCCGGTGCTCACCGCTGAAGAATGCACCACAGTGACACTGGACTATGAGTCCATGGCCGAACATGGCACCATGCTCGGTTCCGGGGGCATTGTCGTGCTTGATGAAACCGTGGATATAGTGCGGCTGGTCGAGAACCTCATTGAGTTCTACCACCACGAATCCTGCGGCCAGTGCACACCATGCCGCGAAGGGCTCGGCTGGATGCTCAAAATTGTCAAGTCCTTGATCGATGGCGAGGGCAGCATTGAGGATGTCGATCTGCTCCGCGAGCTCTGTGACAACATTGAGCTGAAGACAGTGTGTGTGCTCTCTGCAGCCTGCACTATGCCGGTTCGCAGCTATCTCGATAAATTCCGGCACGAATTTGAAGCCTATGTCCGGCCGGAAAGATCTCTGCAACAATCCGAGGCTCAGGGGTAGGCCATGGCGGCAACCATTAAACTCTTCGTCAACGGTAAGGAAGTCGAGGTTGAAGCAGGAAAGAACCTCATCGATGCCATCGGTGCTGTGGGAATCGAGATCCCCCATCTCTGTTACCATCCGGCCTTGGGCGCCGACGGCAACTGTCGCCTCTGCCTGGTGGGAATCGAAGACGGACGCCCCCCCCTGGTTCCGGCCTGCAAGACTCCGGCCGCCGAGGGTATGAAGGTGCTGCTCGACGCCGAGCATATCAAGAAGATTCAACGTGATATCATGGAGCTAGAACTCATTAACCATCCCATAGACTGTCCAGTCTGTGACCAGGCAGGTGAGTGCAAGCTCCAGGATTTCTACATGGACTACAATGCCACCGACAGTCGATTCCGGGTGGAAAAGGTCGCCAAAGACAAAAAAATGGACTTCGGTTGCGGGGTGGTTCACGATCAGGAACGCTGCGTCCTCTGCGCCCGCTGTGTCCGGTTTACCAGGAACATCACGAAAACCGGGGAGCTGGGTATTGTCAACCGGACCGACCAGGCCCGCGTCGAGATCTTTCCCGGGCAGCCCCTGAACAACAGGTATGCCCTCAACGTCGTCGACCTCTGCCCGGTGGGAGCCATGACCAGCAAGGACTTCCGCTTTAAGCAGCGGGTCTGGTTCCTGAAAAAAAATGCCGGGGTCTGTCACGGTTGCAGCAAGGGCTGTGCTATTTATATCGATCATAATCGCGAAAAGTACGGAGACGACAAAATTTACCGCTACCGTCCCCGTGCCAATGAACTGGTCAATGGCTGGTTCATCTGCGATGCAGGCCGCATGACCTACAGGCTGGAAAACGAAGCCCGTCTGACCCAGCCGTTTGCGGCAGGGAAAGAGGTCTCTCTGGAAGAAGGGCTGCAGATCGCCAAAGAGCACCTCAGCAAGGCCCACGACCTGCTCTTCTGGGTCTCGCCCAACTGCTGTCTGGAACAGGTCGCAGCAATCCAGGCCTTTGCCACTGATCGTGATGCGGCAATATCTGGCTACAGCGACGGTTGTATCCGCCAGGGCGATGGTGATGACTTCCTGATCCGTGACGATAAATCTGCCAACCGTGCCGGCCTGGAGATCCTGGGGGTGCCCACGGACAGGGAGGGCCTGAAAGCGATGCTTAGGGCAAGCGATCTGGTGGTGCTCGCGGGTGGAGCCCCGCAGCTCACCGAAGATGATGACGAACTGCTTGAGGAACTCGGGAAAAAGACCATACTGCTGTTCACCGGTCGTGAGACAGAGCTGGCTGAGAGTGCTGCCGTTGCCTTGCCGGTGACGACCTACAGCGAGTACAGCGGCACCGTGATCAACTGCGACGGGATACTCCAGCATTTTCGGACAGCGGTCGTCAAAAACACCCCAGCGCCACACCTCATTGACCTGCTCCACCGGCTGGGTGGACCAGTGGCGGATACGGCCGCCGCCTGGAGTCTGCTGGGAGAGACACTTCCCGCCCTCGAGGATCTACGTCCCGACCAGGTGCCGCAGACAGGCCTGAAACTCAATGACTGCGAGGTCAGCCATGCTTGACTTCATCATGGTTCTTCTTCGGGTGGCCTTCGGGGCCTTTGTGCCGTTGTCCTGTGTTGCCATCCTGGTCTGGATGGAACGCCGGGGTGCCGGTTTCATTCAGGACCGCTCCGGTCCCAATCGTGCCGGTATTTTTGGCTTTCGTGCCGCAGGCCTGGTACAGAACCTGGCCGACGGTATCAAGCTGGCGTTCAAGGAGGACATCATTCCAGGCCACGTTCGTTTCCGGCTCTATTTTGTCCTCGCTCCCATGATCGTCTTCTTCACGGCAGTGGCGAGCTTTGCCGTGGTACCCTTTGCCGATGTGCTGGTTCTCGGCGGCAAAGAGTATGTCATGCAGGTGCTGCCCCTGGAAATCGGCATCCTCTGGTTTCTTGCCTGTGCAGGCTTTGCGGTCTACGGCATCATTCTGGCAGGCTGGTCGTCCCACAACAAGTACGGTATCCTTGGCAGCCTGCGGGCCGCAGCCCAGGTTATCAGCTACGAGATCCCCATGGGCCTGGCTTTGGTGAGCCTGCTCGTGGTCTACGGCTCGGTCAACCTCACCGAGATCACCCGTTTTCAGGGGCAGCTGCTGTTTGGCTGCATTCCCATGTGGGGTGTGGTCTTGCAACCCCTTGGCTTTATCATCTTCCTTGTCTCTGCCTTTGCAGAGACCAACCGTACGCCGTTTGACCTTGCCGAAGGAGAGTCCGAGATTGTTGCCGGTTTCCATGTGGCATACAGCGCCATGAAATTTGCCCTGTTCTTCATGGGAGAATATGTGGCCATGTTTGTCTCCAGCGCCATCATTGTCACCCTGTTCTTCGGCGGCTACCAGATCCCCTGGCTCTCTACCGAAACACTCGTGGCCATTGCCAAGCCGATAGCCTTTCTCCTTATCCTGGTCATCCCTGCAGTGACATGGTTCTTTATCAAATGGATGCGCCGGGCCAACAGGAGCCAGTATCCCCGGGAAAATGACCCCCGAATACGCGAGGCAAACGTCTATGCACGACTGATCTGGGGCCTAGTTGGGTTCATTGTCCTGCTGCTGGCCGGATATCTGCTGTTCGCCTCCAGTGATTCGGCTGATCGCATCCTGGTGGCACTGTTGCAGTCATTGACCTTTCTGCTGAAAACACTCTTCATGTGTTTCGTGTATGTCTGGGTGCGCTGGACCCTGCCGCGATTCCGCTATGATCAACTGCAGATACTCGGATGGAAAACCTTGTTACCGCTCAGCCTCATCAACATCTTCGTGACCAGCGCGGTCGTCGTCGCCATCGGCTAGAGGAAGATTATGCCCATAAAGACCACCACCATAAAGCGACACGGAGCCGAGCCGGCCGAACGCATTTATCTCCTTGAAATCCTCAGGGGGATGGGGGTGACCCTTCGTCACCTCCTGACCAACCTGCGGGACAACTCCCGGCTGCTGGTCCGGCACTATCCCGAGCAGCAACCCGAGATCACCTCCCGCTGGCGGGGCCGGCACCGGTTAACCACCCATGATAACGGCACCATCAAATGCGTGGCCTGCTTCATGTGCCAGACCAACTGCCCGGCCAACTGCATCATTATTGAGGCAGGCGAGCGTCAGGATGGCCTGTCCGAAAAGATGCCGGTGCGTTTTGACATTGACTTGTCCGAGTGCATCTACTGCGGCTACTGTGTCGAAGCCTGCCCCATGGATGCCATCCGCATGGATACCGGTATCTTCTCGGTAGTAGAAGATGACCGCAAAAAAATGGTACTGGGCATTGACCAGCTGCTCAGCCCCCATGGGGCCTTCAGCGAAGAAGATTACAAAAAGGGAGGCGCCTGAGACCATGACTTCCCTATGGCTCTTTTACGGACTCGCGCTGCTGTCGGTACTCGGTGCCGTCGGCCTGGTGCTGTTCAAGCATCCAATGAACGGCGCCATGAGCTTTGTGGTGACACTCATTGCTCTGGCCGGGCTCTACGCCCTGCTTTCAGCCAGACTGATCTTCGCTATCCAGCTCATCGTCTATGCCGGTGCCATCATGTCTTTGATCCTCTTCATCATCATGTTCCTCAATATTCAAGAAGAGGATCTCCCGGTTGAAAACGGTCGCCTCCTCCTCTTTGTTGGCGGCGGTCTTTTGCTGGTTCCGATCATCAACCTACTGTTCACCGCAGTGCGTGGCCTGCCGGCAACCTCTGCCACTATCCTCGGCAACGGCTTCGGCTCAGTACATGACCTGGGTGTGGTCCTGTTCAGAGACTGGCTACTGCCTTTTGAGATCGTCTCCATCCTGCTGCTGGTGGCACTGGTGGGATCGGTAGTGCTGGCGCAACAGAGGAGGAGGACATCATGATTCAACAGTACTTTATGCTTAGTGCCATCCTCTTCCTCCTCGGCGTTCTCGGGGTGATTTCCCGGCGCAACGTGTTCACGGTATTCATGTCCGTCGAGCTGATGCTCAACGCCGGTAACCTGGCCTTTGTCGCTGCTTCACGACTGCACGAAAATATGGATGGTCATGTCCTGGCCCTGCTGGTGATGGCCGTTGCCGCCGCTGAGATGGCGCTGGCACTAGCAGTCGTCATCCTTCTGCACAAGCACAAGAGTGCCCTGGACACCAACGTGTTCAGCCTGCTCAAAGGGTAAGACCATGGAACAGACAACCTCTCTCGGTCTCATTCCTCTGCTGCCCCTCACCGGTGCCGTGGTCATCGGTCTTTTGCATGTCTTCACCTGCACCCGTAGACCTCTGCCCGAAAGGTTCTATGGCATACTCGGCTCCATCGGGCCAGTGCTCAGCTTCATCTTTGCCCTGGTCATCTTTTTCAAGCTCAAAGGACTACCCCCAGACTCCCGTGTCCTGGTCTACAAGGCGTTCACCTGGTTCCAGGTGGGTGAGATGCATGTGAATATGGGTTTTCTCGCCGATCCCTTGAGTACCCTGATGCTGCTCTTCGTCACCTTTATCGGCTCTCTGATCCATATTTACTCGATCGGCTACATGGCCGGTGACAAGACATTCGCCAAATTTTTCAGCTACCTGAATCTGTTCCTCGGCGCCATGCTGATCCTGGTGCTCGGCGATGGCCCGGTGGTGATGTTCGTCGGCTGGGAAGGTGTTGGCCTCTGTTCCTACCTGCTGATCAGCTATTTCAACGACGACCGCAGCAATGTCCTTGCCGGCAACAAGGCGTTCATTGTCAACCGCGTCGGCGATCTGGGCTTCATCCTTGGCATGGCCCTGCTCTTCTGGGGTATCGGCACCCACGGATTCGACTACCCAAGCCTTACCCATAACGCCCATCACCTGGCACCGGGCATGACCCTGGCCGTCTGCCTACTGTTCTTTATTGGTGCCACCGGCAAATCGGCCCAGATACCGCTGTATGTCTGGCTACCTGACGCCATGGCTGGCCCGACCCCAGTGTCAGCACTTATTCATGCCGCCACCATGGTCACTGCCGGCGTCTACATGGTCGCCCGCTTCAGCTTTCTCTATGCCCATGCAGCCACCGCTGGGCTGGTTATTGCATGGACAGGCATCCTCACCGCCCTTCTCGCTGCCATCTTTGGCATGTTCCAAGACGACATCAAAAAGGTCCTGGCCTACTCCACTGTCAGTCAGCTCGGTTACATGTTTGCCGGCACCGGTGTTGCCGCGTACTCAGCCGGAATTTTTCATGTTTTCACCCATGCCTTCTTTAAGGCCCTGCTCTTTCTCGGTGCCGGTGCGGTTATCCATGCCCTCCACCACGAACAGAACATCTGGAAAATGGGCGGTCTCAAGGACAAACTGCCCCTCACCTACCGAACCATGATAGTCGGTGCCCTGGCCCTGGCTGGCTGCCCCTTTTTCTCGGGATTTTTCAGCAAAGACGAGATCCTCTACTCAGCCCTGGCAACCGGGCACTGGGGCGTCTGGCTTGTTGGCGTCGCCGTGGCCGGCCTGACCGCCTATTACACGTTCCGTATGATTTTTGTGGTCTTCCATGGTTCACCGCGTGACCAGCATATCTATGAACATGCCCACGAGGGCCCCAGAGTGATGACCTGGCCCCTAGTCATTCTTGCTTTTGGTGCTGCCTTCGCTGGCCTCCTCAACCTGCCCGGACTCTTTGGCGGCGAACAGATGATCAGCCATTGGTTGTCACCGAGCCTCACTGAACATCATCCCCATGGTTCCCTGTGGGGAGAAATATTTGCCGTGCTTGCCTCGGTCGCCGCCTTTGCGATGGGTATAACCGTTGCCTACCGCAAGTTTGGCCACGGCGCTCAGCAACCTGTTTTTCAAGGATTTTCGAGTTTTGCCTACCACAAGTTTTATGTGGACGAACTGTACCACACGCTCCTGGTCGCCCCCTATAAAGCGCTTGGTGCAATGATATCGCAGTTTGTGGAGCCCACTGTCACTGACAGGCCGTCCAAGACCGTTATCTGGATATATCCGCGTCTGGGAGCGGCCTTCAAAACACTCCAGACTGGCTATGTCCGTATCTACGCCATCTCGATGGTGGCCGGACTTTCGGTACTGAGCTGGCTGGTCGGGCAATCGCTGCACTAGCAGAGAGGGAACAGATGTCCGAACATATTCTCACCATCATGGTTTTCCTGCCGATACTGGCAGGGCTGACGATTCTGATCACACAGGTCGGAGGTCAGATCGCCCGTACCGCCGGGTTGGTCGTCTCAACCGCTGTCTTCGTCCAGGGACTGGAAGTCTTCAAACGGTTCGAGGGTAGCGGAAACCTGGAGATGGTCCACCATATTCCATGGATCGAGTCACTGGGTATCAGTTATACCCTGGGTATTGACGGTATCAGCTTCCTGGTCCTGTTCGCCTGCACCCTACTCTTCCCCCTGGTGTTTCTCGTCCTCGCTACCCGAAGCAGAGGCTTTTACGGTAGCCTACTGATCACCCAGGGGGCCATGATCGGGGCTATCTGCAGTGCCGATCTCGTCCTGTTCTACCTGTTCTGGGAGCTTATGCTCCTACCGATTTTCTTCATTATCGGTTTGTATGGTGGTGAAAATCGAATTTTCACCACCCTTAAAATCACCCTGTACACCATTTCAGGCTCACTTTTGATGCTGGCGGCAATTGTCTATCTCGGTGTGATTCACCATGCCCAATTCGGATACTGGAGCTTTAACGCTGCTGACCTTTCAAGATTAAGCATGAACGGACCACTGGCAGTGCTGGCCTTTACCGGCTTCATGCTGGCCTTTGCCATCAAGATCCCTCTCTTTCCCCTGCACACCTGGCTGCCGGACGCCTATACCGAAGCACCTCCGGCCGCTACTTTTGTCCTCTCGGCGATCATGGCGAAAATCGGCGTCTACGCGGTCATCCGTTTCGTTGTCCCTGTCTTTGAAGGAGAACTCGCCCGTTACGCACTGCTGCTGGCCGCCGCCGGTGTCATCAGCATGCTCTACTGCGGTATCGCCGCCATAGCACAGAAAGATTTCAAGCGCATGCTCGCCTTTTCTTCAGCCTCGCATATGGGCATCATCGCTCTGGGTGTTTTCTGCCTGAACCTGCAGGGGCTCACCGGCAGCCTCTACCAGATCGTTGCCCACGCCACCTCAACCGGTGTGCTTTTTTTGATGGCCGGCATGCTCGAAGAACGCTGCGGTACCCGTGAAATTGACAGCCTCGGCGGCATTGCCACCCGGGCACCTCTTTTTGCCCTGTTTTTTGCCATCGCCCTCCTGGCATCGGTGGGTCTGCCCGGCACCAGTGGCTTTATCGGTGAATTTCTCATCATTGTCGGTGCGGTGAAATTCAACCTTGGTATCGGGGTACTGGCCGGCACCGGCGTCATCGTTGGGGTCTGTTATATGCTCTGGATGTTTCAACGGGTCTTTTTTCAAACAACAACAAGTAAAAGCGAAAAGGTTCGTGACCTCTCGCTAGTGGAGGCCCTGTCCTTTGCCCCGGTAATGCTCCTGATCCTCTTCATGGGCGTCTATCCGCAGCTGTTCCTGGAAAAAATTGAAGCCTCGGCCCAGCGCCACGTGCTCGCCGCCCCGGCTGTGCATCTTGCCCATACCCCGGGGAGCAACGAACTGCCCATCAACCAGCAATGAGCCGAAATTGACCATGAACACCGAACTCCTTTTCCTCCTGCCGCTGATCATCATAGGTATCGGCGCCCTGACGCTCATGCTGCTGTCGACATCCGACCTGCTGCACCTTGACGTCGCCGCATATACCACCATGGGAACATGTGGGCTGGCCTTTGTGACCCAGCTCTTTGTCCACACAGGCGGAACGATCCCCTTTTCCAGCATTTTCAATGAGATGCTGGTTGTCAACGAGTTCACCCGCGCCACCGGACTGATCATTCTTGCCTGCGGCCTGTTCACTGCCATGAGCTGTCACACCTATTTTCGCGATAACCCTGTCGTTTCCACCGAATTCTACAGTCTGCTGCTGTTTGCCATCTGTGGTATGCTCCTGCTCACCATGACACAGGAATTGATCACCCTGTTCATCGGTCTGGAAACCATGTCTCTGGCCATCTATGTACTGGTAGGATATGACCGTCGTCGCCTGACCGCTGTTGAAGCATTGCTCAAATACCTGCTGCTCGGGGCCTTTGCCGGGGCCTTTTTTGTCATGGGCTCGGCGCTCATTTATGCCGGTATCGGCTCCACACATTTCGCGGCGATCAGTGTCTTTGTGGAAAATCAGGGGATAACCAGTTCTCCAGCGCTTGTCTGCGGTTCACTCTTCATCCTGTTTGCGCTGCTGTTCAAAGTTGCAGCCTTCCCTTTCCACGCCTGGGTCATGGGGGTCTACGAAGGAGCGGTCATGCCGGTCACAGGGTTTATGGCCACTGCCCTCAAGACCGCGACCTTTGCCCTGCTGGCCAATTTCTTGCTCATCAACACCAGCCTGCAGAGCAGCTGGGTGACGGTCCTCTTCTATGTTATCGTCCTCACCATGTTTGCAGGTAATTTTATTGCCATTGGCCAGGACTCTCTGAAAAGAATGCTGGCGGCTTCAGGTATCGTTCATTCAGGCTACCTGCTGATTGCCCTCGTTGCAGTGAACCCCACAGGTTTTACCGGTGCGGTCATTGCCTATTATCTGGCAGCCTACTCGGCAAGCACCCTCGGTATGTTTGCCGCTCTCTCCTTTCTGAGTGGTGAGGATGAGCGCCGGGTTCGTTTTGATGATTTCAAGGGACTGGCCAAAACCCATCCATGGTCGGCAGCAGCGATAACCGTCTTCCTCTTGTCCATGGCCGGAATTCCTCCAACAGCAGGTTTTTTTGGCAAACTGTACATTATAATCAGTGCCATTAACGCAGGGCAGGTGGCCCTGGCGGTCCTGGCCATTGTCAGCAGTATCCTTTCCATGTGGTATTACCTCCGCCTGATCGTTAACATGTATTTCAGAGAAACGGAGGAGATCTTTGAAAAACCAGCGAGTTCAACTCTGGCTCCAGCCTCAACCTTTATTCTTGCTGTGGTAGTCTTTGCTATTGCCCTTTTACCCGTAACGATCTGAAGCAGCTGCATCTCCTTTGGGAGCATGAAGCAAACATCGATATAAACACAGTCAAGGAGGAAAGACGTATTCACAGGAGGTTACATGGGAAAGAGAGTTATTTACCCAGATTACTCTCTTATCTACAACTCGTACCGTAAGGAGGCGTTATGTCTGGAAAGATGAGAGCTTTTGTCATGAAGAGGATTGGTGAAGTCGGCATCATGGAAAAAGATATTCCTGTTCCAGGTCCCAACGATGCCATACTCAAAACAACCCATGCCCTAGTGTGCACCTCTGACGTACATACCGTTGGGGGTGCCATTGGTGATCGCACCAACCTCACCCTGGGACACGAGGCCTGCGGTATTGTCGACAAGGTTGGTGATGCAGTAGTTTCCTTCAAGCCGGGTGACCGGGTAGTCGTCGGCGCCATCACACCCTGCTACAAATGCGTTAACTGCGTACGAGGCTTCACCTCACAGTGCACCGAGGCACTCGGCGGCTGGAAATATGCCAACATCAAGGATGGTTGCTTTGCTGATTATTTCCATGTCAATGACGCAGACGCCAACCTGGCAAAGATCCCGGCCGATGTCACCGACGAGCAGGCCTGCTATGTAACGGATATGATGTCCACTGGCTTCAAGGGTGCTGAAAATGCTAACATCCCGCTCGGCGGTACAGCTGCGGTGTTTGGTCTCGGTCCTGTGGGCCTGATGGGTGTGGTCGGCTGCCGCCTGAAGGGTGCTGCAGTGGTCATTGCTGTTGACAACAACCCGCAGCGGCTCGAGCTGGCCAAGGAGTATGGTGCTGACATCCTCATTAACTTTAACGAAGTTGATGCCGTCGAGGAGATAAAAAGGCTGACAGAAGGCTTTGGCGTCGATGCGGCCCTGGAGGCTGTGGGCGCCCAGATTACCTTTGAGAACTGCGTCAAAGCCACCCGTCCCGGCGGAACCATTGCCAACATGGGCTACCACGGCCATGGAGATTACATCAACATTCCACGCCTCGACTGGGGTGTAGGTATGGCCGACAAGACCATCAAGACACAACTTTGCCCCGGTGGCCGGGTACGGTTACGCAGACTGCTTCGCCTCCTGAGAAACGGGCGGGTTGACCCCACCAAGATGACCACGCACCGGTTCCATTTCAATGAAATTGAAAAAGCCTACCACATGATGGCAAGCAAAGAAGACAATATCATCAAGCCGTTGATCTCTTTTGATTAACAGTTACCAGGGGCAGGCCTGCCGGGCCTGCCCCTGCTGACTTCAATCTTCCCTGTACAGACAAACACGCAGGATACCTGTGTGCATTGTACAGCCTGATTCTGTTTGTCGTGCAGCGCATAGTCGAAAATCCGATACTGTTTCTTGGCCCTTGCTCATCTCAAAGCTCCCCTCAAGCCTACCCGATAGTTCATCCCAAATTGATTGAACCCTTCTGGATGATTACAATATTTTTACAGTAGGTTGATTGTACGCCTGGTTTTCATTTGCTTTTAATCGTTAAAACAAGTTGAGCCGCTTAATGCAGGCTCAAGGGTTGGTTTCGGTACGCGATTTACCGTCATCGAAGCTCATCAAGCACGTGTAAAACAGAACCAGGTTGTCCTGCAGACACCGGTAACGTGCCGGGACACGAAGGTGGTCAATCTGGACGACTTTCAGAAAAAGGAAAGGCTGACACCATTTCCCCTGACACCTTTCTGCCACTATTTTTCAGGGGGCAAGGTCAACAGGCAGCTACTTGATATTAAAGAGAAAAACTGGTGGACGGGGCGGGATTCGAACCCGCGGCCTTTGGCTTCGGAGGCCAACACTCTATCCAGCTGAGCTACCCATCCACTGTCTTTTGTGGATTTCCTGAACGGACGCAGTCAACCTACCTCTTTGGCCGCTTTATTGCAAGTAAAAGGGAAAAAATGGGGGCCCTGGCTGCATTATGCCCCTTTTTTTGAGGGGATAAATAACATTAACAGTGAGCGCAAAACGCAACACTATGTTCCGATAATGAAACTAGTCGGGTGAAATAGCCTGTTATCTGATAATTTTTATACTTCTCTTTTAGCAGCACAATTCCAGCAAGCTGTAAATTGCCCTTCAATAATTTCGTGACATGTTGGACATACCCATGCAGGAAAATTTTCAGTATTTGGCTCAGTTATTTCTTTTATTATCTCTTTTGCTTTTTCAATTTGCCCGGGATCAACTATATAAAGTTCTGGCCAGCATTCATTAACTGGAAT
This sequence comes from Desulfobulbus propionicus, assembly GCA_002748735.1. Taxonomy (GTDB): domain Bacteria; phylum Desulfobacterota; class Desulfobulbia; order Desulfobulbales; family Desulfobulbaceae; genus Desulfobulbus_B; species Desulfobulbus_B propionicus_A. Next base: position 28,656 of record PDTC01000012.1, read on the forward strand.
TTCACCGAGGGCAGCACTAATATATTGATTGCGAATCATACATTTAACATTTTGCGTTTCAAGTATATTTTTTACATGAGCAACCATGGTTATATTTGGCGACGAATATATTTTCATGGTTATAATAGTTTTCAACTGCTTATTAACAATATATAAAAAATTTATTATTTTTAAATTAATCTAGCCTGATTAAGGCTTAACAACTTAATCGCATTCAGTGAAACTTCCTTCTTTCTCAAGAAAATCATAAAGCTCCTGCTCATTTTCAATTAAATCTATTATTATATTAGCATTTTTTATCCTTTATTTCATTTTCATTTGTTAGTTCCATAATGAGCAAAAAACGAACCTGCTTCTGGGGCAGGTTCTAATCCCTTTAATAGATCAAGATTATGTTTAGATAACTCGTAATTAGAAAAAGTTTCCCTCGTATAGCCGTTCATGTAAGCATCATTATTTAACTGATCAATTTTACTCCCTGTTTTCATGTATTTTTCTTCTTCATTATAACGTATAAGAGTAATAGTGTTATATCGTCAGACGTAACAACTATATACTCTTCCATGTCTTCTGTACATCTCTTTTCAATTCTCGACAAACGATTACATAACTTGTTTTTTTCCATAGATAACAAACTGTTACATTCATCGCCAAGGCCTTTTTTAGGAAAAACACGTCAGGCAGCGTCACAACACAATTACCTACTCTACTGGTGTTCGCATCTGGTCGGCGACGAGCCGGGCCATGTACTCTTCCCATTCCAGGGGAAGCAGTGATTGCTTCTGCGCATTACAAGGTTTACAGCAGGGGACGAGATTATCCTTTGTAGAACGCCCTCCACGGGCCAGGGGGATCTTGTGGTCCATGGTCAGCCGGGAAAACCCCACCTGCACACCACAGTAATGACATCTGCCAGAGCTGGTTTTCTGCTGCCACCATCTGGTCTTGCGCAGTTTGCGCGCCTTTTGCTTTTCACTGCGAATGAAGGCCTCGTCCGGAGCATCCAGGCTGAAGTAGTGTTCGTCCATGTGATGTATGCGTGTTGTTTGTTAACTGGAAAACTACCTGTCAGCCGTTTTTTGCCTCCTGCTGCGCGGCGTACATACTGGCGGCACACTCGTTTTTGCCAAGATCCAGCTCTTCTGCCTTGTCAGCGTCAACGGCATGCAGGCCGGCATTAATCAGGCGGATTGTCGCATATTCCTCGGGCTGTTTGCGCATGTTTGCCTCAATAAACTCAAAAAACTGTTCTGCCGTCTTGGTGGCGTAGATGGCACGGTTATGGGCAAGGACATTTTCGAGGGTGTCGGCAAAGGCGAGGGACTCGCCAAATTGCTGTGCTTCATCCCAGCCCCTGTAATGTCCAGGGAGAATCAACAGCGCCGAATCCATGGCCTTAATCTCCTGAAGAGTGGCAAAGAGCATGTCCGACCAGGCGGCAACCTGTCCGCCAAGGTCGGGGCGTCCTACGGACTGCAGAAAAACGGTATCGCCGCTGAGTAAAAAGCGATTGTCGATAAGGTAGCAGGTGGAACCAGGGGTATGCCCGGGAGTAAACAGTGCCGTGACCGTGGGCCCGTACGGTAGCGCATAATTGCAACCATCCTCCAGTTCAGTATACGTAAATTGGGCATCGGCAAAATCACTCTTGTTGGCCAAGAGTTCCGCCCCGGTCTCCTCGGCCAGCGCCTGGCTGCCTGAAATGTAGTCTGCCTGGAGGTGGGTTTCAAAAAGCCGGGAGATCCTTGCTCCTCTTTTTTGAGCAAAGTCTGTATACAAAGATATACGACGAGTAACATCAAAGAGCATAAGCTCGTCTTTTGCAAGAAGCCCATACGAACAGGAGGCCTTACCTGGCCGGATAAACTGATACAGCTGAAAATTTTCGCCAGGATTGAGGAGTACCGGCACCAGCAGATTACCCCAAGACTTGATCCCCCCCTCTAGATAACGGACCTCGTTGAAACCGTATTTATCTAGGATCTCAGCCACATACTTGGCCGACCCCTCCTTTGCACAGACAATGTGAACCGGTCTGTCCCCGGCAAATTGCCGAACCTGAGCAACACTTTCTTTCTCTTCTTCCATAAAAACAAAGTAGGAAATGTTCGCCATGGCAAAAGGAAATGGTGCTTCTACCTTGAAACGAGAAAAATCCGTGTTGTTACGAACATCAAGAACAGCGATCTCTTCCCGATCAAGCAGGGAAAAGTAGAGATCATCGGCGGTGAATGTATCAATGGACATGGTGCCTCCTATTATGACTATATCAGAAAAAAGGAATGAAGGCTCAGTGCTGCGGGCTGTTCATCGGGGATAAAGGGTAAGGGGTTTCCCTGCAAAGCTCAAAGCAGCTTGGCATGCACGTCATCTCTTAGATGAAGAACGTAATCAGCCATGTAAGAAACGCATAATCACCACCAAGAGAATGTGCAAGCTCTTCTTGGTATAACCCTACTTACCACTTTAAATTATTTACATAAATACGTTGCAGGTGGACTAGACTTGTTAACTTTACTACAGGTTTAACAAATAATTGAGCACTGCCAAAAATAAATAACCAAGTACCATTTTCTACCAAAGAATCTGAAAGAAAGAAAAAACTTCCTTTTAAAAACCAAATTGCAATTAACAAATCGTTGAGAGCACTCAATGCATCGTAACGACGCTGAATGATTATCTGCTCTTCTCCTATATGTAATTTCAATTCTTGATTACTTTTCTGCTTGCTTGTTCCCTCCATAGTTGTTCTCCTTGTTTTTTTAAATACAGGATAAGCCTTTATCAACGGGAATATTTTTAAAAATCAAAGAGAGTTATACAGGAAAATTGAGAGTATTTTCAGGCATAAACTCCTTGGATATTTTGAGAAGAAGTTCCTGAGGATTCAGGGTAAAACCGGACACCTGAAGAAAGACTCTGTGTAAATAATGAATGACCTAGCTGTAAACAATCAGGTCAAACGAACAGCAGAGAAAAACAGTGCCATCGTTCTGGAAACCACGTTCATCTCCTTCTACTGGGCTCACCGTGCGTTCTGTTCACTGGCAGCTGACCAGCGGCCCAACCAGAAGACAACGAACCTCGCCAACCAGGTAAAGAGAACCAGCCACGCAGATGATATCCTCTGGCCCGGCGATGTTTTCTGCAATGTCCAGGGCATTGGCTACGGAACTGACAGTGCGCACTTGATGGCGCTGATCTCTGGGAACCTGTTGGAACAGTGCTTCGGGAGCACTGAATCGGTCAGAGGTCCCCCGCGTCAGCAGGCAGGTCTGCACCAGCGGCAGCAGGCTACAGAGGGCAGCCATGGTGTGCTTGTCTTCCATGGCTGCCCAGATCAGGTGAACACGTCGCTGTGTCGCCTCTTCCTGCAAGGTCGTTTTCAGCGCGGCAATCCCGGCGGGATTGTGGCCACCGTCAAGAAGGAAGGAGGCGTGGCCGGGCCGCCGCGGCGGCAGGCGTTCCTGGCGCCCCGGCCACTGCAGCTGCTCGAGGCCCTGACGAAGATGGTCAGGCGCAAGCGGAAGTCTCTCCCTGAGCAACTCCGCAGCGCACAGGGCCAGGGCGATATTCTCCTGCTGATGGGTTCCGGCGAGGGACAGAGGTATATCGGGCAGCTGCCAGTGGCATCCCGAATAGTGCCTGCTATCGGCAGCCAAGGAAAAGTCCCTGCCCAACAGGTAAAGCTGGCAGTTCTTTTGGCTACAGCTATCAGTAATCACCTGCAGGGCCTCACTGTTGTTCACTGAGGTCACTACCGGCACTCCGGCTTTGATGATACCCGCCTTTTCCCCGGCGATCTTGGCCAGAGTATCCCCCAGGTACTGTTCGTGGTCCATGCTGATACTGGTGATGACGCTGACCTCTGGCCTGATCACATTGGTGGCGTCCAGCCGGCCCCCCATGCCGGTTTCGATAACGGCGAGATCCACCTTTTGTTGAGCAAACCAGGTAAAGGCCATGGCCGTGGTGAACTCAAAGTAGGTGATCTGCATGTCGTTCAGGCGTGCACGGATCAAGGCGAGGAGGTCGGTGAATGTCTCTTCACTGATAAAGCGCTTGCCAATCCGGAAACGCTCCCGGGGCGAGTCGAGATGCGGGGAGGAATAAAAACCAACCTCATAGCCACCGGCCGTAAACATCGACGTCAAAGCTGCCCCCACCGAACCCTTGCCGTTGGTACCGGCCAGGTGAATCATCCGCAGCTGCCGGTGCGGATGATCGAGCCGCGCCAGGACCTCATCCATGGCCACCAGGCCAAGCTTGATCTTGAACATCTGGAGGCTGTTCAAGTAGGCAAGCGCCTGTGAAAATTTCATGTGGTCAGAGCACATCAGTCAACAATGTCCAGGTTGGCATAGTCCAGATGAAGGATTTTTCTGCCGTGGCGAGCAAAGGCCACTTCAACCCGTCTCGGTCCGGGAACAGCCTGGATGGTACCGCGGCCAAAAAATGGATGCTCCACCGTGGTTCCCACCTCTAGATTCTCGCCCTGAACGGCAGCACTGCCTTTGCCGAGTTTTCTGCGTGCAGCGCCCCGGAAACGGGGCTCGGCAAGGGTAAACTGCCCGACACTGTCCGGTGGCGACACTGCCTCCTCCACATATAGACCGGGGTGGATTTCCCGAAGAAAAGGGGAGATGGCGGTGCGCTGAAACTTTCTGTCCGGGGTGACCAGCTCCCTCGGATAGGTGAGAAAGAGGGCCTTGCGTGCCCGGGTGGTGGCCACATAGAGCAGACGGCGCTCCTCTTCGTACTGGCTGCCAGGAACAGCATTCTGATGGGGGAACCGGCCTTCGGCCAAACCGATGATGAAAACCGCATCCCACTCCAGTCCCTTGGCCGAGTGGATGGTGGACAGCACCAGCCGCTCAGTCTGCGGCCCTTCTCCCTGAGCCCCTGTCTCCGGGGGGTCAAGGGCCGTGTCATTGACAAAGCTCTGGATGTCGCCGTACCCGCTTACCAAGGCCTGAAGCTGGTCGATGTCCCGACGCCGTTTCGGATAGTCGTCGTGATAAATCTTTTCGAAAACCGGGCCATAGTAGGTCATGACCGTATCAAAAAATGCTGCCGGAGTGATATCCTTGCCCTGCAGTTTGTCAAGGGTCTGGCGTAGCGCCTCAAAACCCGCCTCCCATGAAGGGGCGGGCCTGATGTTGACAAGCACCTGCATGGGATCATCGGCATCCTTGAGGGTCTGGGTGATCTTCTGGGCAGTCTTGGGGCCAACCTTGTCCAGCTGCAGGAGCAGACGGTTCCAACTCAGGGTGTCCCACGGATTGACCAGCACGCGAAAGAAACAGAGCACGTCTTTGATGTGAGCCGACTCCGTGAGCTTTAAGCCGCCACGTTTCTCATATTCGCGGGCCCGGCTGGCGAGTTCCATCTCCAGCTTGTAGGAGTGGTAACCGGAGCGGAACAGGACCGCGATCTGGGAGAGAGCGATCCCCTCTTTCTGCAACTGCTCAATGCGTTCGGCAACCCATCGCGCTTCTGCGGCTTCATCACGGGCGGCATACAGCAGGGGGAGCTCTTCACCTTTGATGTTACTAAAAAGCGTCTTGGTAAACTGTTCCTCGGCATGGGCAATGATCGAGTTGGTCAACTCCAGAATGGGCTGGGTTGAGCGGTAGTTCTCCTCGAGCTTGATGATACTGGTCTCGGGGTATTGCTGGGGAAACCGCATGATATTCTGGAAATCAGCACCACGAAAGCTGTAAATGGACTGGGCATCGTCACCGACCACCATGACATTATGCTGCCGTCCAGCAAGCAGCCGGACAATTTCCGCCTGGATCGGGTTGGTATCCTGGTACTCATCGACGAGCACGGTGGTGAAACGGTTACAGATCTCCTCGCGGGCCTCGGGTGACTCAGCAAGCAACCGCCGCCAGTTGACCAACAGGTCATCATAGTCCATCAGGCCGTTATCCCGTTTAAACTGGGCATAATGCTCGCGGATGGTGTAGATGTCGTCGATGAACTCAGAGAGGTGCAAGTAGCCCTCGTAGACCAGGTCCTCGACGGTACGTGCCTTGTTGATCGCGCCTGAAAGCAGGTTGACAATAACACGCTTGGAGGGAAAGCGCTTGCCGGCTCCGGAGAACCCCAGCGACGATTTAAGCAGGTTAACGATGCCCTCGGCATCACCCCGGTCGATGATAGTGAACCCGGAGCCAATATCAAGGTGGTGACCATAGCGCCGCAACAGAAAGTTAGCAGTGGCGTGGAAGGTACCACCGGTCACTGCGCGGCTGTCCTGACCGGTGAGCTGCCCGGCACGCCACAGCATCTCCTGGGCAGCCCGGCGGGTGAAGGTGAGGAGCAGAATGGAGGCAGGGTCAACCCCCTGTTCCAGGAGATACGCTACCCGATGCACCAGGGTACGGGTCTTGCCACTGCCTGCACCAGCAATCACCAGTACCGGGCCAGCAGGGTGGGTAACGGCCTGATACTGGGCCGGATTCAGCTCCCAGGCAGGAACGGCTACCGGTTGATCGCCGGCGAGGTCGGTCCGATCAGTTGGAGGATACATGAGCGCTGTTCTACCACAGCCAAAGTGATGCTGCAATCTCTGTTGACACTGTCCCGGGCGGAGACTACATTGGGGTTGCCGGTTGCGTTCCCGGATACAGGAAGGAGACCGGTGGTCTCTTTTCTCTCTCTTTCAGCAACAGGGGTGCCGGTGGTGATGGCGGCAGCGGGCCGCCTGGGCAGGCCGTCAGCCCGCAGACAGATTCCTTACAGATCATGACAGATTACTCGAGCATCTTCAGTTCCGATACGGTCCAGGCACTGTTTCCCCCAGAGCGGACCAATGCTTTCTTTGAAGCCCTGTTTGGTGACGCCAGCGAAGGGGCGTATGACATTGCCTTGAGTTTTTCCGGTTTCGACGAGGAGCGCCGGCAACTGGAGTTTCACCTGAACCTGCGGCAGCGGCCGGGCTGTTGCCTGGCCTGCAACCTCACCTACGGCCTCCCCGATGTCTTTTCCCGGCATCCGGTGATCAACATCAAGGGGCTGGTCGAGGATATCCAAACCCGCCTGGGCAACGGGCTGGTCTGTGAGGGCTGGCGACTTGATCCCACCGTCCAGCAGAATGACGCACTCCACGTGATTCCCCTGCGTATTACGCTGCGGGAGCAGGAATAACCAGGATTACTCTACGATACCGGAAACCTGACTCAGGATACCCGGTCACGTTTCGACCGGAAAGCGGACGGGCGGAAAGCCTTAGTTGACCATTACCTGGTTCCGACCGTTGGCCTTGGCTTGGTAGAGAATGTCGTCGGCATGCTCAATCCACTGTTGCCGACTCAAATGTTGTTCCCAGGAAGCCAGGCCGATGCTCACCGCCAGCTTGCCGGAAACAGTGGTGATATTGAGGCGGTCAATAGAGTCACAGAGCCGTGCCGCGATGTTCTGGGCGGCGATGATGTCAGTGTTGGGAAGCACCAGGATGAACTCGTCGCCCCCCATGCGTACCAGGAGGTCGGTGGCTCGAACCTGGCCATTCATCACCCCGGCGACCTGTTTAAGGACCCGGTCACCGACCAGATGTCCCATGGCGTCATTGACTGACTTGAAGTGATCCAGATCAATGGAGGCCAGGGTCAATGGATGGTTATACCGCCTGGCCTGTTCAATGATCGAGTCAATGCGCTCTTCAAAGACAGCCCGGTTTGCCAGGCCGGTGAGGCTGTCTTTACGGGCCTGGGAGAAAACCTCTTCATAGTCCAGGGCCCGTTTGAGTGGGTCGGCCAGCACCGCCAGCGACTGATCCACCAGAAACAACTCGGCTTCATCAATGGCCGCCCCCTGGCGGGTCAGGACAAGCATGCCGTAGCAATCAGCAGATTCAAATGCCCACGTATAGCTGTGGAAATCATCGGAGACGACACAGCGCTCTTCAGACTCGAGGGGACGGGAGAGGACTGTTTCCGCAACCGAGACAATCTGGCGACGCTGGGGACCGTGAAAGGAACAGTACATGTGCATCCGTTTCTTGGCAGGGTTACGGTAACCGATGAGTTCGTGGCGTACATACGCGGCGAGCCAGATGGAGTAAGCCTCCAACATGGTGGGCAGGTCGAGAATGCCTGACATCCGCTGGTACAGCTCGTTAATTTTTTTCAGATGCTCGGACTGCTCTTTATAATGAGACAACTCGTGTAAAAGGTTGTCCATCGAAGTATCGATGAACTGACCAAGTGGGAGGGTAATGTTTTTGGTATTCATGGTGCCCTTGTTTCATTTTGGGGAAGTCCGGGAGACGTGAGAGACTACTTTATCTGTTTTTTTATTGTTATTCTAGCTAGAAGCATGCCAGATAAAGAAAAAGTTCAATTTTTTGCATTTTTTTGCCGTAACGTGGCTACCTGTCAGGAATGGCGATAAAACGAAAAAAAACAGAAGAAGGCGTCAAAACACGTTGACGTGTCAGAGTATTGGCAAAAAAAAGGGTTGATCCAGACGAGGTACTGGCATGAAAACTGGACAGATGTTTCTGGCAGGATTTACCGGAACCCGTCTTACTGACGGGCATTGGCTGTACCGCGTCGTTGAGCGGCACGGCCTTGGCGGGGTGGTCCTTTTTGACCGTACAGTGGGAGGAGCTCGTCAAAATATTGCCTCACCTGGGCAGCTGCAGAAACTCTGTACCGAGCTGCGTGTCCTGGAGCCGAACCTGCTTGTCGCCGTCGATCAGGAGGGAGGTCAGGTCCGACGGCTCAAGCATGAGGACGGATTTGCACAGTCCCGTTCAGCACAGGCCTTGGGGAGGGAGACCGTGGAGCGTGTGTACCGCTATTATCGAGGCATGGCCCGGGAGCTTGCCAACGTGGGAGTGAACTGCAATCTCGCGCCGGTGGTCGACCTTGACCGTAATCCCAACAATCCAATTATCGGCCGGTTTGGCCGGAGTTTCAGTGCGGATGCACGACATGTAACGGCCTGTGCCCGGGTCTGTATTCAGGCGCATCATGAGGCAGGGGTTGGCTGCTGTCTCAAACACTTTCCCGGCCATGGCAGCGCTACCGGTGATACCCACCTGGGCCTTGTCGATGTCAGCAACGACTGGGTTGCAGAGGAGCTTGTCCCCTTCACCACCCTGATCCGGCAGGGCTATCGGGACGCAATCATGACAGCCCATGTGGTGCACAGCGGACTGGATGCCAAGCACCTGCCGGCAACCCTGTCACCCGAGGTAGTACAGGGGCTGCTGCGCGATACACTCGGTTTTAACGGGGTAATTATCAGTGATGATTTGCAGATGCAGGCCATCAGCTCTCAATGGGGATATCGTCAGGCTGTACAGATGGCGGTATTAGCCGGGGTCGACCTGCTCATCGTTGGCAACAACCTTTCTCCGCGGGAAGACGCTGTCGATGAAGGTGTCGCGGCGATCACCGAACTCCTTGACAGCGGGCGTCTCGCCCCTGAGCGGGTTGCCGCAAGCCTGGCGAGAATCAACAGTTTTCAGCAACGATGTAGAGGAGAAGAGCTATGGAACAGCATGCCACCCACAATATCATAGTTGCCTATCTCATCTGGATTTTTGGTTTTATTGGTGCCCACCGGTTCTATCTGGGCAAGCCCATCTCCGGCACCATCTACCTGCTCACCTTCGGGGTCTTTCTCGTGGGCTGGATTGTCGACCTGTTCCTGATTCCGGGCATGGTACGTGACGCTGACATCCGCTTCACACCGGGTCGGGTCAATTTTACTCTGGCCTGGCTGCTGTTGGTTTTTCTCGGGATTGTTGGGATACACCGGATGTACATGGGGAAATGGTTTTCCGGAGTCCTGTACCTGTTCACCCTTGGCCTGTTTGGCTTTGGTTATCTCTTTGATATGTTTACCCTAAACGATCAGATCACCCTGGTGAACGGCGCCGAGGTCTCGGCCTGAACGGCAAACTTAGCTGCGCGGCCTGGTGAAGACCCATTCCCCTTCTGTGGACAACTTGGGTGAGAAGCGGTAGCCGCCCGAGGTAAAGTCTTTAAGCCCCTGTGGATCCTTCAGCTGCTCCTCTACGGCAAAGCGGGCCATGAGCCCCCTGGCCCGTTTACTATACATGGCCACCACTCGCGCACCCCTGGCGTCAACCTCCTTGAAGGTGATCCGCAACACGGGCGCGTTCAGCTGTTTGCCAATAATCGCCCTGAAATACTCGGTGGAGGCCAGGTTAACCAGCAGCGGTGTTCGCAGGGAAGAGAGAGCGGTATTGAGTTCCTCGGTGATGAGGGGCCCCCAGAAACGGTACAGGGTATCTCCACGATCGGTGGACAAGCGGGTCTGCATTTCCAGGCGGTAGGGCTGCATGAGGTCAAATGGTCGCAGGCACCCGTAAAATCCGGAGAGAATGCGCAGGTGCTCCTGAAGATACCTATACCCCCTTGCCTGCAGGCTGGCAAAGTCTATCGCCTCGTACATGGTTCCGGTGAAGGTAAGGATGGCTGGTCGGGCATTGTCCTGGGTGAAGGGGAGGTGAAAGTCGGCAAACCGCTGCTGGGTTGTTTTGGCAAGCGGCGAACGTATCTTCATCAACTGCATGAGCTCGTCAGGGGACATCTGCTTGAGAAGAGCGGCAAGTTCTTTGGTGTGTTCCAGTAATGCCGGTAGCGTGAGTTGGACTTTTGGCACAGGCCCGTCAAAATTTTGTCCCTTGGAGGGGGCAAGGATCAGCAGCATGGTGAAAATATTCCTGTTAGTGATGGCGAAGCCTGTAATGGGCAGGGACAAAAATACCGCGTACCCGTGGATTATACGACTATAGCACTATGCGACGGAAAAGGGAATTGTTCGTTGATTTGCGGTTGTCAGTCCAAAAAGGCTGCTGTATAAGGCACGCATGCAAACCTTTTTTCCTCAGCAGAACAGCGACAGGCCGGATATTGACTATCCCTGTTCCTGGCAGTATCGGGTCATCGGCATAGACCGGGATGGGCTGATGCAAGCTGTCTCTGCCTGCATCAGCAAGCGTCCCTGTGAGATCAGGGTCGGTAACACCAGCTCAGGTGGACGCTATGTCAGTGTGATCCTTGAGGTCGAGGTGAGTAGCGATGAGGATCGGCTGACATTGTACAGCCAGCTCGCTGCCCTGGCCGAGGTGAGGATGGTTCTGTGAGCGGACAGCAGCAAGGCAGCACAGACTGGCCCGACTCCAAGATGATCCCGGTGATGCGGGAGGCTATACTCACCGTACAGATGGTGTGTTACCGTAGGGTTGTCAGCGCACTTGCCGGGCGGCAGTCTGAGCTTGAGCCGGCTCAGCGGCTTCGCCTTGCCGGGGCAGTTATCAACAACCTATTTGGCACCCGGCCGGAAGATTCGGAAGTGGCGCGTTTCGGCACCCGGCACCCTGAATTGGTGGAGCAGGAACTCTACGGACTGAAAGAGACCCTGGCTGACATGCTGCCATTGCTGACAGATGCCCTACGCATGCAGACCATCTGTGACAACCAGGAGGGAATTCACTCCATCGGCTCCCTGCTCATGGCCCGGACACTCGGCCTCCTCGATGAAAACCGCAGTCTACCCATGCCATCGACCTTTATGCTGAGCGTGCGCACGCTTGCCGCTACCGAAGGTTTGGTCGAACCCATGAGCCGGCCTGATCAGACTGCAGGGAAACCACCAGGGTAGCCACATTGTCGGTTTATTCTTTCTCGTACGCCGGAAAGAGACTCTTTGGGATACCAGTTTTCCACCTCTGTATGCCTGATAACCGCCTCACCTTAGGTCTTTCTCTTAACTGGCTGTTCTCGATGATAGAGAGATAGCGCTCACTAGACTGTATGGACCTCAGTCTCTTGAACCTGAAGTATATCCTTAACACCAACCCTCCTGTGCCCCAGAGGGAAACATCTTTACAGGTACACGTGTTATTGTCAGTCAAATGGAGGGGACAAAAAGGCGACCAGGAGAGCTGCAGCTCGGCACAACAGCGAGTTGAGCGGCTTCCCGTCAGCCTCGGCAGACGTAGTCTGCCGAGGCTGACGGGAAGCGCGCTCGAATGATTGGTTCCGGTGCGCGAGTTAGCGCACATCGGAACTAATCATTCGAGTGCAGAGCGCAACTCGCTGTTCCGGCGTGCGCAGCGCGCCGGAACAATGTATTGAAAAAAAAAACCGGACACCCGCAAAGGTGCCCGGTTTACAAGACAGTACAGAGAGATCACCCAAGCAGATCAGCAATGGCATCGCGCTCTGCCTGCAGCTCCTTCTCGGTGACCTCCATCTGCTGCCGGCTGAAATCGCTGACATCAAGACCGGTCACCTCTTTCCACTCGCCATTTTCGCAGATGATGGGGAAGGCATACACCAGATCCTCGTCAATGCCGTAGGAGTTGCCCTTGCTGAACACGCCCATGCTCACCCAGCCCCCGTTGCTTCCCTGAATCCAGCTGCGCATGTGATCGACAGCGGCCGATGCGGCAGAAGCGGCGCTGGACGCTCCGCGTGCCTTGATAATGGCGGCACCGCGCTGCTGTACCACCGGGATAAAAGTATTCACATTCCAGTCGTCATCCACCTTGCCCTTTACTGGCTCGCCATCCACCAGAGCGTAGCTGATGTCAGGATACTGGGTGGCGCTGTGATTGCCCCAGACCACCATTTTCTCGATGTGAGTGGAATGGCAGCCAACCTTCTCGGCAATCTGTGAAAGTGAACGGTTATGGTCAAGCCGCATCATTGAGGTGATGTTTCGCGGATCAAGATCAGGGGCATTTTTCAGGGTGATCAGGGCGTTGGTATTGGCCGGGTTGCCAACAACCAGCACCTTGACATCACGGCTGGCATGATCGTTGAGCGCCTTGCCCTGCACGGAGAAGATCTCGGCATTGGCCTTGAGCAGGTCGCCGCGCTCCATGCCCGGTCCACGGGGGCGTGCGCCGATTAAAAAGGCAATATCTGCGTCTTTAAAGGCGACATTGGGATCATCACTGGTGATAACCCCCTGAACAAGGGGAAACGCGCAGTCCATGAGCTCCATCTCCACACCTTTCAGGGCGTCCATGGCCGGAGGGATTTCAAGGAGCTGCAGGATGACAGGCTGATCTGGACCCAGCATGCTGCCAGAGGCGATACGAAAGATAATCGAATAACTGATCTGCCCGGCTGCACCTGTGACTGCTACTCTTACGGGGGACTTCATTGGCGTTTCTCCATGGGTTAAAGTGAACAAAATCGTGGGTAACCACCTAGCACGCCAATGCTGGCAGGACCTGGAGGTCAGGCTGAAGCCCAGCATTGACTGCAGGCATCAAGATTCACCGGAAATAGTACTGAATAACCAAAAAAAAGTGAACCGAAAAACAGTGGGAAATTTGGCGACGTTTGTCCCAGCGCACAGCCGGCTTGTGCTCACGACTTGGATTGCAGGTAGACAACCGCTGCTGTTTACATAAAGCAAAGGCCGCAGTCAGGGCACTTGGCCTGTTCATCGGTGGCAAAGATATACCCGCAGGCCGGGCAGGTTATCTCGGCGCCATCACCTTGATAAACGGCGCCGGTACTTGTAAGGGCCTCGATGCCGGTCGTCCGGATATAGTCTTCCTGAAAAAGTTCCATCACTGCCTGCAGGTCGGCTTCGTGCACATAGAGCATCAGCTCTGCCCTGCCGCAACATCCTTTACTGCATGACGGATCGCTGCCGTCAGCCACCGAGGCAAGACCATGCTCAGCCAGTAGCGCTTGATCCTGCTTAATCTGCTGAACCGGTCCTTTTCGCACAGCCACCATCGGTTCATCAATGGTTCTTTTCTTCCTGCTGGCCAGCTGCTGGTTGGCTTTGCCAAGAAGATCCCGGCCGCTTGTCAACGCCAATCCACATTCGGCACAATGGGTAACTTCCTGACGATACTCATCCTGGCAGCGCAGACAGTACTTCAACTCAGGTTCTACAGAAAAAGGAAGGGTTGCCATTGCTCTATCTCTATAGAGACCTCAGGAAACCTCGGATAATTGCTTTTTTTCCACTCATTGTGGTATACGTAAAATTTTATCCGAGAAATATCAGCTAGATGCCTGCGGTATACGCTATCGTATGCCTTGATCTTGATTGAAAAATCTCAGTATTCAAGGCCCCCTTAAAGGATATACCGACTCAGATCTTCATCTCCAGCAATATCCGCCAATTGCTGGCGAACATACGCAGCGGTGATATGAAAACGGGTTTGCGGTGAGGCTGGGGCGTCAAAGCTGATCTCATCCATTACCCGTTCCATGATGGTGTGCAGCCGGCGGGCCCCTATATTTTCGGTCTTCTCGTTAACCCGCACCGCTATCTTTGCCATCTCGCGAATGCTGTCCTCCTCAAACACCAGTTCAATGCCCTCGGTGGCCATCATCGCTCTATACTGCCGGACAAGAGCGTTTTGCGGCTCAGTCAGTATCCGGTAGAACTCCTCTTCGCCCAGGCCATCGAGATTAACGCGAATGGGAAAGCGTCCCTGGAGTTCCGGAGCGAGATCTGAGGGTTTGGCGAGATGAAAGGCACCAGAAGCGATAAACAGGATATGATCGGTGCGCACTGGTCCGTACTTGGTGGTCACTGTCGCTCCCTCGACAATGGGGAGCAGATCACGCTGTACCCCTTCGCGGGAAACCTCTGGCCCGCCGCCACCAGACTGGCCTGAGCGGGAGGCAATCTTGTCAATCTCGTCTAAAAAGATAATCCCGCTCTGTTCGGTACGACGGATGGCCTTTGCGGTGATGCTCTCATGGTCCACCAACCGGTCGACCTCTTCCCTGACCAGGTGGTCCATCGCTTCGGGAACCTTGACGGTCTGCCGTTCTTTGCGTTTAGGAAATATTTTCGAAAAGGCATCCTGCAGCGAGCTCTGCATATCCTCCATGCCGGTGACCCCGAGCACTTCCACAGTAGGGCTGCCGCTCTTCCCGGCAATCTCCATCTCAACGGTGCGCTCATCGAGATCACCAGCCCTGAGCATCTGCCGAAGCCGTTCCCGGGTGGAGCCGACCGTGGTCCCAGCATTTTTATTGTCATAGCCCAGCTCGATAACGGTGCCGCCAGGAGGCTGCTGCTGGCCGGATTGTGCCGGCGGCAGTAACAGATCAAGCAGGCGCTCTTCAGCGGCCTGCCTCGCCCGTTGTTGTACGCCCACCTCTTCTTCCTTGGTGACCATGTTGATGGCAAGCTGGGTGAGATCGCGAATCATGGATTCGACATCACGGCCCACGTATCCCACTTCAGTAAACTTGCTCGCCTCCACCTTGATAAACGGTGACTGGGCCAGATGAGCGAGCCTGCGTGCTATCTCGGTCTTGCCCACCCCGGTGGGCCCGATCATGATGATATTTTTCGGGGCGATCTCCTCGCGCAAGGGCGGCTCCACCTGCTGACGACGCCAGCGGTTACGCAAGGCGATCGCCACCGAGCGTTTTGCCTCGGCCTGGCCGATAATATAGCGATCAAGTTCAGTAACGGTTTCCTGGGGGGTGAGTGATGCCATAAATATCTCTTGCTGTCCCTTATTCTGAAAGTTTTTCCAAGGTGATATGCTCATTAGTATACACACAGATGGACCCGGCAATCTCCAGGGCGGTCCTGGCGATCGCCTCGGCGTCAAGTGAGGAATGGTTGACCAGGGCCCTAGCCGCAGCCTGGGCGTAGGGGCCGCCCGAACCAATAGCGAGGATACCGTCATCAGCCTGAATAACATCACCGGTGCCGGAGAGGAGCAGGCTGTGCTCCTGGTCAACGGCAATGAGCATGGCCTCCAACCGCCTGAGCAGCTTGTCCATGCGCCAGTCCTTGGCCAGCTCCACCGCAGCCCGCAACAGATTACCGTTGAACTCTTCGAGTTTGCCTTCTAGTCTATCGTACAAGGTAAAAGCATCGGCGGTTGCTCCGGCAAAGCCAGTGATCACCCGCCCCTTGTACATGCGGCGAACCTTCTGGGCCTGATGTTTCATAACCGTACTGCCGAGGGTAACCTGGCCATCGCCGGCCACCACCACTTGACCGTGGTGGCGAATGGCGATAATCGTGGTTGACCGTACTTTTTGCTGCTGCATAGACCAGCCTCTTGTCATCGGGTATCTTAGGTCAATTCGTCTCCACCTTAAGCACGAACAGCAGTAACGCAAAAAAAATCAGTGTTTTTCACTGGCGTGAGGATGTGCCTGGTCATAGACCCGGGTCAGATGATCCATGTTCAAGTGGGTGTACCGCTGGGTGGTGGAAAGGCTGGCATGGCCGAGCAGTTCCTGGACGGTACGAAGGTCAGCGCCCATCTCCAGCAGGTGGGTGGCAAAGCTGTGCCGCAGGGCATGCGGGGTGACCGTCGCGGCAATACCGGCGCGCTGTCCATACATCTTGATGCATCGCTCGATACTGCGGGGACCAAGTCGAGTTCCCCGACTGTTGAGTAGCAATGCCCGGCGCTCTGGCTGATGTCCCCGTGTACACCGGGCAATGATCAGCTGTTCTCGTTGGGGCAGATAGGCACTCAGGGCCTCGGCAGCGGCACGACCAAAGGGAACCAGGCGTTCCTTGCGGCCCTTGCCGAGTACCCGGACCATACCCTGCCGGGTATCAATGTCGTCAAGGTCACAGGCTGCAAGCTCTGACACCCGCATGCCAGTGGCATACATCAGCTCCATACAGGCACGGTCCCGCAGATAAAAGGTGTCCCGGGGGGAGGGTTCTTCCAGCAAACTGAAGACTTCGTCAACACTGAGATGCGTGGGGATATGCCGGGCCAGCTTTGGGTTGGCAATACCTTCCAGTGGGTCGCGCTGGAGGAGCTGCTCACGCCGCAGAAAACGAAAGTATGTCCTGAGTGCCGACAGCTTCCGGGCCACAGTGGCGCTGGATGTCCCGTGATAGAGTGAAGCCACATAGCCTCGGGCCTGTTCCCTGCTCAATCGCTCCACAGTGAACGCTTCTCCACAAAACGCTGCAAACTCTCGAACATCACGGAGGTAACCGTCAACGGTATGCGGAGAATAGCCCCGTTCCACGTGAAGCCAGCGGGCAAAAAGATCAATGGTCGCCAACATTGCCAATGAGTCCTTGAAACCGGTACATGAAAGGTATAATGTGCAGATTAGTATATATACTTGCAGGACGTATAATTCTTGTTTACCCTTTTCCACATAAATCGGCAACACATGGCAAAGAAGACCTTTGAAACAGCGATTTCCCGACTGGAGAGTATCACTGCTGAACTCGAGCAGGGCGAGCTGACCCTTGAGGAAAGCCTTAAAAAATTTGACGAGGGCATCGGCCTCGTCAAATTCTGCAACGATAAACTCGAAGATGCCCGAGGCCGTGTGGAGCTGCTGTTGAAAAAAAACGACCGACTTACGACAGAACCCTTTCAGGAAAAAGATGACAGTGCAGCTTAAGGTCTATCTCCAGCGGCAACGTGAAGTGGTTGAAAAGGCCCTGCTCCGGGAGATGCTCGCACCAGAAGGCCCGTTCGCTGACCACATCGAGGCCATGCGTTACAGCCTTCTTGCAGGGGGGAAACGATTGCGCCCTATCCTGTGCCTGGCTGCAGCCAACACGGTCAGCGACACGCCCCAGGCAGAAGTTGCGGCCCTGCCGGTCTGTTGTGCCCTGGAATGCATCCACGCCTACAGCCTCATCCACGATGATCTGCCTGCAATGGACAACGACGATCTCAGGCGCGGGAAACCCACCAACCACATTGTCTATGGGGAGGCTCAGGCGATCCTTGCCGGAGACGGCCTACTCACCTTTGCCTTCGAGCTCCTGAGCAGCCCGGCATTTGCCGATGATCTGCCACCACCAACAAGACTCCGCATTATCCATGCCATTGCCCGAGCTGCGGGCAGCCTCGGCATGGTCGGCGGCCAGAGCCTTGACATTCGCTACGAGAACACCGCTATCAGCAAAGAACTGCTCAGTACCCTGCACAGCGCCAAGACAGGCGCCCTGCTCACCGCTTCCGTGGTCAGCGGCGGCATTGTCGGTGGCTGCAGTGAAGAGCAGGAAAAGGCTTTCGAGACCTTTGGTCGCAGCATTGGCCTGGCGTTTCAGATTACCGATGACCTGCTTGACCTGGAATCCACCACCGAAGTACTGGGTAAGCCGGTGGGAAGTGATCTGGCAAAGAACAAATCCACCTTCCCCTCACTGTACGGCATTGAACGCTCACGAGAACTGGCCCGGGAGGCGATTGCCACGGCCCATCATGCCTTACGCCTCTTTGACCAGCGGGCCGAGCCCCTGCGTATTCTGGCAGACTACATCCTCGACCGGGAGAATTGATTATGCTCGTTATCGACCCTCGGACCGACCAGCAGTATCGTCTGCTGGACTCCATTGACTCGCCGGCTGACCTCAGGCAGTTAAACACTGCCGAGATGGAGGTTCTCGCCCAGGAGATCCGGGAGACCATTATCCAGACGGTCAGTAAAAACGGCGGTCACCTCGCTCCCAGTCTCGGGGTTGTCGAGTTGACTCTGGCGCTACACTATGTCTTCAACACTCCCACGGATAAACTGGTCTGGGATGTCGGTCACCAGACCTATGCCCATAAGCTGATTACCGGTCGCCGCGATCGTTTCTCGACGCTGCGCCAGCCCCAGGGACTCTCCGGCTTTCCCAAACGCGCAGAGAGTGAATATGATGTGGTCGAAACCGGGCACAGCTCCACCTCGATCTCCTACAGCCTTGGCATGACCACAGCTCAGGAGTTGAAAGACGAGGCCGGCAAGGTCATCGCCATTATCGGTGACGGCTCCATGACCGCAGGTCTCGCCTTTGAGGGCCTCAATCAGGCCGGGCATCTGGACAAGGATTTGATCGTTGTCCTCAATGACAACGAGATGTCGATCTCGCCAAACGTTGGCGCCATGTCGAGTTTTCTCAACAAGCGCCTGACCGGCAAGGCCATGCGCCAGATCAGGGATCATGTTGAAGAACGGCTTATGGCACTGTCCTCAGTGGGCGAGAACATCCTCACCATGCTGCGCAAGAGCGAGATCAACCTCAAGAACCTGTTTACACCGGGTATCCTCTTTGAGGCATTCAAGTTCTCCTATATCGGCCCCATCCCCGGCCATGACCTGAACACCCTGATAAAAACCATGAAAAACGTACGGGACCACAGTCACGGTCCGGTACTGCTTCATGTGATTACCACCAAGGGCAAGGGCTATAAACCAGCGGAAAGCAATCCAGGCGCCTATCATGGCGTAGGCCCGTTTACTGTTGAGACCGGACGACCCAAGGCCAGCACAAACCCTAAACCCGCCTATACCAAAATCTTTGGGGAGACCATCTGCAGACTGGCAGAAGAGGACAGCCGTATCACCGCGATTACCGCAGCAATGGCCAGCGGCACCGGGCTGGTACCTTTTTCGGAAAAATTTGCCAAGCGCTTTTTTGATGTGGGTATTGCCGAACAACACGCGGTGACCTTTGCCGCAGGCCTGGCCACGAGCGGCATGCGGCCGGTGGTTGCGGTCTACTCAACCTTTATGCAGCGCGCCGTTGACCAGGTCGTCCACGACGTGTGTATTCCCAACCTGCCTGTCACCTTTGCCCTGGATCGGGCAGGCGTTGTCGGAGATGACGGCCCCACCCATCACGGTGTCTTTGATCTGAGCTTTCTACGCGTTATTCCCAACATGACGGTGATGGCGCCCAAAGACGAAAACGAACTGCAGCACATGCTCTACACGGCAACAGCAACGCCAGGGCCGACAGTCATCAGATACCCTCGCGGTACCGGTCTTGGTGTCGAACTCGACAAGGAGTTTACCCTGCTCACCAGGGGCAAGGGAGAGCTGCTCAGAGAAGGACGTGACATACTCCTGCTGCCGGTGGGCAACCGGGTGTACCCAGCCCTGGAGGCGGCCGAGGACCTGGAGAAACTGGGGATCAGCGCAGCGGTGATCAACCCCCGCTTTATCACACCGCTGGACAATGAACTCATAGCTGACTGGGCCTCGACCACCGGTAGAGTGATCACCATCGAGGATAACGTCAAAAACGGCGGGTTTGGCAGCGCCGTTCTGCAGATGCTCGCTGAGCAGCATCTCAACCTTCCTGTTCGTGTGCTTGGCTATGCCAGCACCTTTGTTGAGCAAGCCCCCCAGGCTGAACTCTGGAAAAACGCCGGGATCGACACCGCAGGAATCATCAGGGAAGCCCTGGAAGAACTAAAAATCCCGCAAGGATCCACAGAGAAGACACCAGAAAACGGCGAGTGACTCCGGAGAATACAGAGTTTTTCCCTGGCTGCACCCTCTTTTGCCCCTGGAGAAAGTAGAGAGAAACGTTGTCCATGGAAGGTTTTATTTCTGGCCTGCTTTTAGGGTTCAGCCTGATCCTTGCCATTGGTGCGCAAAACGCTTTTCTTCTCAAGCAGGGCTTACGGCGGGAGTATGTTTTTCTGCTTTGCCTGCTTTGTGCTGGTTCCGATGCCCTCTTGCTCTCGGTCGGCATCTTTGGCTTCGCCTGGATTGCAGAAAAAATCCCCTATGTTGAAAAATATGCGCTTGTTGGTGGCGTGGCCTTTCTCCTCTTTTATGGGGCAAAAAGTTTTTGGTCAGCATTGAAAAAAGACGAGGCACTGATTGCTGCTCAAGACAAAAAAACACCACTTATCGCCGCTGTATTGACCTGCCTGGCCTTCACTTGGCTTAACCCCCATGTCTATCTTGATACTGTTCTTGTCATGGGTTCTATCTCTACCCAGTTCCCTCAGCAGAAGTATCAATTTTTCTCTGGAGCTGTGCTGGCCTCCTTTCTCTTCTTCTTTCTTCTTGGCTACGGTGCTCGGCTACTCTCACCGCTGTTCAGGCAACCTGTTGCATGGAAGATACTCGATGTTCTCATTGGCGGGGTTATGTGGTTTATTGCAGGCACACTGCTAACAAACTCTTTGTTCAGGTAACATTTCACCTGTGGCTGCTTACTCCGGGTACAGGCGGTCACCCTGGCCGTGCCGATGATTCAGGTAGCGGGCAAGGACAAACAGATAATCAGACAGGCGGTTCAAAAAAACGACAATCGCCGGTATTGATGCTACCTCTGTTGTCTTCTCCAGGGGAAGGGCTGTGACACGGCGCTCGGCTCTGCGGCAGACGGTCCGTGCCATATGGGCATGCGCTGCAGACAGATGGCCGCCGGGTAGGACAAACTGCCTGAGTTCGGGCAGAGCGGCAGAGATCGTGTCTATATATGTCTCCAGACTATCGGCAAGATCCTTTTTCAGGGGTGGCAGCGCAGCAGCGGCTGGGGAGGCTGGCGTCGTCGCCAGCCAAGCGCCGGCATCGAGCAGCCAGCCCTGGATATGGCAAAGTTCACGGCTCCGCTCTGGTTCCTGCGTCTCCCAGGTGGCGGCAATAGCACCAATACAAGCGTTCAATTCGTCAAGCTCTCCACAGACCTCCAGGCGCTGATCTGATTTTGCTACCCGCTCCCCACTGAAAAGGCTGGTTCTGCCGTCATCTCCTGTACCGGTATATATTTTCATTGGCTCATTTTCATCCGGCACAACACTGCCTGGTGATCATCGCTCACCCTTCTAGGTGATGCTCTCCCGCAGGTCAATCTTTGTGTTGCCGCCCTTTGTTGTGAAAACTTTCAACCACAGGCTCCTCAGAAAAGACCCACCCGCTCACGTCATGCCACGCAGTACTGCCAACATGGACGATTTTCATCGTTACCTTTTTGACAAAAAGGAGAGCAGGCTTGGTGTAGCCCTGGGTATGGCCGTAGTAGAACGCACCTGCCAGGCAGAGTATGAAGATGCATTTTCGCATACGTATCACCTCGTAGATAACGCTTTGCGGATTATGACATCACAGTACCACTGCAAGTAATACTCTCTCCCCCTTGTCCAGCAAGCCTTTACACACCGCCTACTCTCAGGGTTGATAGTACCCCCGGTACCAGTCAACAAATTTGCGTATCCCCTCTTCAATGCTGGTGGCCGGTTTAAAGTCGATTTCCCGGACCAGGTCATCAACGTTGGCATAAGTTGCCGGGACATCACCCGCCTGCAGCGGAAGAAAATTCTTTTTGGCCTCCCGGCCCAGGCACTGCTCAAGCACCTCGATATAACGCATGAGCTTTTCCTTATTGTTGTTGCCAATATTGTACACCCGCCAGGGGCAGTAGCTACTGGCAGGGTCAGGGTGCTGACCACTCCAGTCCTGGTTGGGTTCTGGCAGATGATCCACCAGCCGCACAACACCCTCGACAATGTCATCAATGTAGGTGAAATCGCGCTCCATATCACCATTATTGAAGACATCAATGGGGCGATTTTCCAGAATTGCCTTGGTGAACAGAAAAAGCGCCATATCCGGCCTACCCCAGGGACCGTACACCGTAAAAAAACGCAGCCCTGTGGTTGGCAGCCCGTAAAGATGGGAATAGCAGTGGGCCATTAGCTCGTTGGCCTTTTTTGACGCAGCATAGAGAGAGACCGGATGATCGACATTGTCATGCACAGAAAACGGCATACTGGTGTTAGCGCCGTACACCGAGCTGGAAGAGGCATACAGCAGATGTTTCACCTGGTTATGACGGCAGCCTTCAAGGATATTGACAAATCCCACCAGGTTGGTATCCACATAACTGTGCGGGTTGACCAACGAATACCGGACCCCGGCCTGGGCTGCCAGGTTGACCACGGCATCGACACGCTCCCGGGCAAACATCTCCGCGGTTTGCTCACGGTCTGCCATGTCAAACCCGTAATGGGTGTACCGCGCAGAAGCCTCAAGCTGGGCGAGACGATCGCGCTTGAGCGCTGGATCGTAATAGTCATTCAGGTTATCCACACCGACCACGGTTCTCCCCTGATCCAGGAGACGAAGGCTCAGGCCATGCCCGATAAAACCTGCCGCTCCTGTCACCAGTATCTTCTCCATTCCCCGATTTCTCCCTTGGATTTTTGTTTTGTCAGGCCCTGTTAATCTTCCCGAGCTCTCAGTCATCAAAATCCCCTTCCGGTCCCTTGTCTGTGTCCAAAAGAGCTGCTTTCTCGCGAATCTTCGCCTCGGTCCATTCATCAACTGATTCGATCCGCCCGCATTTGGGGCCGATATCGTAGGACCCGGCATCGAGTATCGCCTCGACACCGTACCGGGCTGTCCCTGAGGCGTTAAACACCTCGGTGAGCAGGTAAAAAACAAAATCTTCTACTCGCCGCTCCATGCGTTCACGAATGACACGGGGCTGACCATTGATCCTGTTCTCAAACGGCAGGTTCAGGTTCTTGTACGCTCCACCCTTGTACCCCTTTGTCTGGGCGTAGGCTTTCATCTCAGCCCACAGTTCTTCTGAGACACCCTCACCTTCAACTTTGAGGAGATCATCGCCGCTGAAAACAGCATTGCCGTAATCATCGACCTGCAAGCCCCAGGAAAGCATCTGCAGCGCCGTCGCCACATTGGCCTTGGTCGTTCGAGTTTCCCTGGCAATAGCTCGTAACCGCTCGGAACTGTTCCCTGAGGTACCGTGCTGTGCCCCGGAAACACCGTATCCGGCCAGGGCCTCGTGGATACTTTTCGTCAGTTCAACCTGAATGCCAGCAGCGGAAGCTTCAATACCATGGGATGTTCCGTTGTTCAGGGCAATCCAGTCCGGATAGAGGTGATGGGCATTGAGTCCGCGAATCAGAAACAGGCTCTCTGCTTCGTTTGACAGACCCAGCTTACCTTTAATCTCACCGATCTCGGTTTCATACCCTGCCCAGGCAGGGACATATCGACACAGCTCTATATTGGCAAGGAGGTTATCGGCATCAGGCATATGTGAGGCATCAATGGCAATGGAGGTGATGCCGGCCTCAAACAAGGAGGGGATCTCGGCACAGGCAAAAGGGATATCCGAAGGCTTTTTAATCCCGTAGTGATCGGCATGGACAGCCACAGGAACAGTGATGCCCAGTTCGTTGCAGGCGGCGTCTACCCGTCTGGCAATGTTCCAGTAATTAGTGGCGCAGTAGGCATTGTGTCCACCTTCGGAGCGGGCGATTTCAATAAGCAGGGCGGCACGGGCCCGCTGCGCGGCCTTGAGTGCCCCCCTGATCACCACATTGCTGCGGCCATTGGCGGCAATGGTCATGGCCTGTCCCTTGGCCAGCATGGCCCGGTCAATAACCTTGCCACTCACCAACAGGGCGCGGGAGTTTGGAAAAAGGGTACGGATGGTAGGTGGCCGTCCCACTGCAAGCGCCAGTTCATACTTGTCGATATAGGTCATAACATCCTCCTTTCGTGCTGATTCAGTGACGAAAAATTCGGTTGTTAGCTGCCAGTCGGCAGTAGTTATCCCTGCTCCTTTGTTTCAAACCCTAAAAACGTTTTTTTGGCAAACACCCCCACCGCATGAATGCTCACCTCATAGAGAATGATCAACGGTCCAGCCATAAACAGCTGGTTGACCACATCTGGAGTTGGGGTAAGAATGGCAGCTATTACAAAACTTAACAGTAGTGCGTATTTTCTATTTTTACGGAGAAAATCCTTGTTAACCACGCCAATCTTTGCAAGAAACACCAAAAGCACCGGCAACTCGAAAACAACACCAAAGGCCAGGAGCAACCTGAGCGATAAGGAGAAATACTCGTTCACTGCCGGCATGGGTTCAAGAAATTCGCTGCCATACCCGATAAGAAAACGAAAGGCCGGCGGAAAGACAAAAAAGTAGCCAAACATCGCTCCGGCAAAAAAACAGAGGGTGGAAACCACAGAAAACGGCACCAACACCTTTTTTTCGTGGTGATAAAGCCCCGGAGCAATGAACCTCCAAAGCTGATGCATGAGCACGGGAACCGCCAGAAGCACCCCACAGACCAGGGCGAGTTTTAGATAAAAAAAAACCCCTCCTGGTAGGAGGTAAAAATAAGCCCCTTGCTCTCTGGCAGGACGCTGATAAGCGGCCGGAAGAACCAGTCACCAAGAGGACGGATCATGGCATATGCCACAGCAAACCCGATGCCCACGGCGATAAAAGAAATAATCAGGCAGGATCTGAGTTCTGCGAGATGCTCGGTGAGCGGCTGTTTTTCAAATTTTTCCTGAACCGTCAAGGCGCTGTGTATCTCTTTGGTAAACGTGTATGAATGGTATGTTCAGGGGCAAACATTACCCCATTTATTGGCTAAAGTAAACAAGACAGGCCGGCAATAGTGTTTGACTTGCCGCCAACCAAGACGATAGAATAGTGTGTAACATAAGAGCTTCTTTACTTTTTCCAAATTTCATCCATGACATCCATTCTGATCGTCGACGACGAACTGAGCATGCGGGAGTTCCTCAAGATCCTCCTTACCAAGGAAGGATATGAGGTCTCTGCGGCCGAAGACGGCGCATCTGCACTGCTGCATGCGGAAAAAAACCAGCCAGACCTCGTCATCACCGACATCCGTATGCCAGGGATGAATGGTCTGGATTTGCTGGCAGAAATCAAAGAGCGCTATCCTGAGGTGGCTGTTATCATGATGACTGCTTTTGCCTCTCCCGAGGATGCGGTCTCTGCCATGAAAAACGGCGCCTTTGACTACATCACCAAGCCTTTCAACGTCGATGAGATCAAACGCATTATCCGTTCTGCCCTGAAAAAAAGAGGGATAGCACAGGCGGAAACAGCCAGAGGCGTCCCGGATATTATCGGACAAAGCCCGGAAATGGTGAAAATTTTCGATATGATCCGTCGCATTGCCCCCACGCCTGCTAATGTGCTCATCTACGGTGAATCGGGAACAGGAAAAGAACTGGTGGCCAAGGCCATCCACAAACTCAGCAGGGTTGCCGACAGACCCTTTGTGCCGATCACCTGTAGCGCCATTCCGGAAAGCCTTTTGGAGTCCGAGCTCTTTGGTCACGTCAAGGGCTCGTTTACCGGCGCGGTGGCCGACAAGGCCGGCCTGTTCCAACAGGCTGATGAGGGGACCGCTTTTCTTGATGAGATCGGCGAGTTAACCCCTATCATCCAGACCAAGCTCTTACGGGTACTGCAGGAACGCGAATTTATGCCGGTGGGATCAACGCGTACCCGGCAGGTCAATGTTCGCATCCTCTCCGCCACCAACCGTATCCTTGAGGAGGAAATCGTCAAAGGCAGCTTTCGGGAAGACCTGTACTACAGACTCGCGGTGGTACCCATAAGGGTGCCGCCCCTCAGGGAACGCAAAGGCGACGTGCCTGTCCTGGTCGAGCATTTTCTAAAGAAATATGCAAGACTTCTTGGCAAGGAAGTACAAACCATCAGCAGTTATGGCATGGAAGTGTTGATGAATTATGATTTTCCTGGCAATGTTCGTGAATTGGAAAATATCATAGAACGCGGTGTTGCGCTGGAGAGCTCAAACATCATTTTACCCGATAACCTCATTGTCTCCAGTCGTCGACGCAACGGCGACAGCAGTAAAGAACCACTGTTTATCGCAGCTGAGGATGAAAACGAACTCTTTGAACGAGGCCTGGAGGACGTTCTTGTGGATGTGGAAAAAAAGATGATTCTCCATGCCCTTGACAAGGCCGGAAACTCAAAAATGCAGGCTGCGGATCTCCTCAAGATCAGTTTTCGCTCCTTACGATACAAGACAAAAAAATACGAGATAGACTAGGCACCATGGCAAGCTCTTCGCGCAGACCAACACTGCTTATCCCGGTGCGGGACACCGACCAGCAACTGGCCTATCACATTCTCTGGTTACTGGTTATCAGAGTGACCCTTTTCTGTCTACTCATTGGCCTTACCCTTGTCATCCGGAGAGCAGGGCTTGAGGTTATTCTCCCACCCCTGTTTTTCACGCTATGTTTTCTCCTGCTCATCTTCGGGTTTTCCATTGGCTCCGCCTTCATCCTGCAAAGACACAGACAGCGTCTGAAGCGCTTTGGCGGCATTCAGCTGCTCAGTGACGTTTTTTTTACGGCAGTCCTTGTCTATGCCACAGGTTGCTCCCAGTCGATCTTCACCCCTGTCTTTATCTTTCCTGTTATTGCCGGCGGCCTGATTCTCTATCGCATTGGTGGACTCATGCCAGCAGCAGCAGCCACCATTCTTTACGGGCTGCTCCTTGTTCTCGAGTATTACAATATTCTCCCCGGATACTTCGCTGCCACACCATACATCCACCCCGAGAACTACCTGTACAGCAGCAGCCTGTTTGCCGTGTATGGGCTCACCTTTTTTCTGGTTGCCCTGCTCAGTGCCATGCTCTCGCGAAGACTGCGCTCGACCGAAGAACAGCTCTCACACACGGTACTGCAGTATGATCGCCTCTCTCTCCTGTACAAGCAGATCTTCGACAACATTCCCACAGGTATCATAACCACCAACCAAGAGGACAGAATCACCTCTTTTAACCATGCCGCTGAACGCATCACCGGCTATCTGGTGGACGCGGTCGCCGGACGTCCCCTCGCCGAGTTGTTTCCAGAAATACGCCTGGATCTCAACAATCGACGGAATGTCTGTGACCTCAAAAAACAAGAAGGCGATATTATCCGGGCCGGTTACTCTATCTCTGAGCTAAAGATGCCCGAAGCTACATCCGGGGCGCCCATAGAGGAGGCCAACTGCAAGGTGATCACCCTGCAGGATATCAGCAAGATCGAGCAGATGGAACGCCAAGTCCGTGAGGCGGAAAAGATGGCGGCCATAGGAGAGCTGAGCGCCTCAATTGCCCACGATTTCCGCAATCCCCTTGCAGCGATTTCCGGTTCAGCCCAGCTCTTATCACTGGAAAAGGGAGAGACCATCGACGACGCAACCCTGGAGGTTACGTCATCGATTATCGTGCGAGAATCCAAGCGGATGGCCAAAACCATCACAGACTTTCTCCAGTTTGCCCGGCCAGCAGCGATTCAGGCAGAGTGGTTTGACCTGGCCCGCATGGTCGATGAAGTGGTAACCTCACTCCCCTCCCCCTGCTGCACCCGTATACAGGTAGATATTGCCGCCAATATCGATGCCTGGGGTGACCGTCAACAGCTCCAGACGGTGTTCAGGCATGTGCTGGAAAATGCCTGCACCTTTGCAAAAAATCCCAAAGACAAGGTTCACCTCCAGGCCCGTGAATCAGATCAGGACGAAAACCTCCTTGTCGTCAAGGTCATTGATGCCGGTCCAGGGATAGCGCCGGCCACAAAAGAGCATATCTTTGCGCCGTTCTTCTCTACCCGGGAGTCAGGCACAGGACTCGGTCTTGCCATTGTTCACCAGATTATCGACGCCCATGGAGGCCAGGTGGAGGTCATCAACCTGCAACCGCAGGGATGCGAGGTCCGCCTCCTCCTGCCCGGTCCGGAAGCCGCTGTCAGTCTCACTCCGCCCTGACCTTCTCGATATCTGCGCCCAACGCCTGCAGCTTGTCAACCATATGTTCGTATCCGCGTTCCAGGTGGTAGACTCGCAGGACCTCGGTAACCCCGGATGCAGCCAGCCCGGCAATAACCAAAGATGCCGAGGCACGCAGATCCGTGGCCATGACCGGGGCTCCGCATAATCGTTCACGACCAACGCCCCGAACAATCGCTGAAGACTTGTCAATGGTGATGTCCGCCCCCAGCCGCTGCAGTTCAGCCACATGCATAAAACGATTTTCAAAGATAGATTCAGTGATAATGGCTGTACCTTCGGCGAGAACCATCAGGGCCATGAACTGCGCCTGAAGGTCTGTGGGGAACCCAGGATATGGCAAGGTGCGGACGTCTACGCTTTGTAACTGGCAGGTATTTCCAGCATCTCCCCATGGACAGACAACATGAAAGGAGTTTTCCCCCTGTCGAACGATAACCCCGGCCTGTTGCAGTTTCTCCACCAGTGCCGAGTTGTGGGCGGGAATACATCCCTTGATTTCAGCTTCTCCGCCTGTCGCAGCCACTGCAATCAGGTATGTTCCAGTCTCTATCCGGTCGTCAACGATGCTGGCCCGAGCCGGGGTGAGGTGCTCTACCCCTCGAATGGTCAACTCATCACTGCCATCACCCTCAATCTCTGCGCCCATGCTGCGGAGCATTTCGATCAGATTGCCCACTTCGGGTTCACGGGCGGCATTCTTCAGGACTGTCACGCCCCTGGCCTTCACTGAGGCCATCAACAGATTCTCGGTAGCGGTGACAGAAGGAGTGTCAAAGTAAACGGTAGCCCCCTGCATATACCCTTCAACCCTGGCTTCCACATACCCCTGCTCCAGTTCAGTACGCACACCCAGCTGCTCAAATCCCTGCAGATGATAGTTGACCGGCCTGGCTCCTATGGCGCAGCCACCGGGCAAAGATACTCTGGCATAACCGGCCCTCGCCAGTAACGGCCCAAGAACAAGGACAGAGGCACGCATGGTCTTGACCAGCTCATAGGGGGCCTCAGCACCGCTAAGGTGAGCAGTATTGATGCGTACCTGGGACCCTTCTCGCGTGTACTTGGCACCAAGGGTCTCCAGTACCCGCAGCATGGTGCGGGTGTCGCGCAGATCAGGAACATTTTCCAGGGTATGCCAACCCGGCGTCAGCAATGTTGCGGCCATCAGCGGCAGAGCTGCATTCTTGGCACCGCTGATCTCTACAGTCCCGTTGAGAGGCCGTCCGCCTCGAATAAGTAACTTGTCCATATCCTTTCACGTCTCAACATCTAATGATTATCTGTAAACAATGACCACTTACCCAGCAGTCGGGACAGGGCGACGGCTGGCCATAACGACCCGTGGCCGGTCAGCCCAGTCATAACGCACTGTTGCTTCAGTGTACTGCTCCTGTGAGGCAAACAGCTCCAGGACATCGCCCTCCTGGTCTGCCCCGATTTCACAGCACAACAGGCCACCTGGCCGCAGATATTGCCAGGCAGTGTCAACAATCCGGACAAGGCAGTCCATTCCTTTGCTGCCGGCAGCCAGGGCCTGTCTGGGCTCCCAGCACCGGACTTCGGGGGCCAGCCGTGGCAGCTCGTTTTCATCGACATACGGTGGATTGCTGACAAGTACATCAACCAATGCTAGTGGAGCAAGCGGAGCGAACAGATCACCGTGAACGAGCTGAACTCGAGAGTGTACCCCATGTTGACGAATATTTTTTTCAGCATAGACAAGGGCTTCTGCGGACAGGTCGATAGCCATAACCCGGCATGGCAGCTCCCTGGCAAGGACGGTGGCAATAACGCCGCTGCCGGTACACAGGTCCAGGACCAGGTCAGCAGGGCGCTTGTTTCCTTGTATCTCATCAAGGACACAGGTAAGGAGAAACTCGGTTTCCGGTCT
Organism: Desulfobulbus propionicus; assembly: GCA_002748735.1. Taxonomy (GTDB): domain Bacteria; phylum Desulfobacterota; class Desulfobulbia; order Desulfobulbales; family Desulfobulbaceae; genus Desulfobulbus_B; species Desulfobulbus_B propionicus_A. The sequence goes on from PDTC01000012.1 coordinate 58,882, forward strand.
GGGCACGAGCACTCCGGGTCCCACCTGAAAATCCAGCGACCAAAACTCTCTTTTTCCAAGAATATATGCCAGGGGTTCACGCTGGAGCCGCCGCCTGATCACCCCTTCACAGGCTGCCGCAGCTGTTGGCGAGACTTCTTCTTTCAGTCGAAGATACAGTTGACTACGGGTAAGCCCCAGGCTTTCCTGAAGGAGTAGCCGAGCCTCGCTCTGAAACTCTTCGATGCCGGCCTGTTGCAGTCGGTCACCGGTCAGTTCGAGCAACTCGACAATACGCATGGTTTCAGTACGTGGTCTTGAGTAACTCTGCCTGATGATGGGTGATGAGGGGCAAGACAATCTCATTCAACGCCCCGGAAAGAATTTGCTCCAACTTGTACAGGGTCAAGTTGATCCGGTGATCGGTCACCCGTCCTTGCGGGAAATTGTAGGTGCGTATCCGCTCACTGCGATCACCAGACCCCACCTGGCTTTTGCGATCTTGGGAGATCTGGTCCTGGCGCTCCTGTTCCATGCGATCAAGGAGTCTGGCCCGAAGGACCTGCAGGGCCTTTGCCTTGTTCTTGTGCTGTGATTTTTCATCCTGGCAGGTGACAACCAGGCCAGTGGGAAGATGTGTGATGCGTACTGCTGAATCAGTGGTATTGACCGACTGGCCACCGGGCCCTGAAGACCGGTAGACATCAAACTTCAGTTCATTGGGTTCAATATGGAGATCCACCTCCTCTGCCTCGGGAATAATGGCGACGGTAACCGCTGAGGTATGGATTCTTCCCTGGGCCTCGGTTTCGGGTACTCGCTGGACCCGGTGAACGCCAGATTCGAACTTGAGTTTCGAGTACACCTGATCGCCACTGATCAGGGCGATAATTTCCTTGAACCCGCCGATGCCAATGGGATTGGAACTCATCGTCTCCACCTTCCAGCCCTGAACCTCGGCAAAGCGGCTGTACATTCGGTAGAGATCAGCGGCAAACAGTGCTGCCTCATCACCACCAGTACCGGCGCGAATCTCGAGAAAAATATTTTTCTCGTCATTGGGATCACGGGGCAGCAGGTTGAGACGAATTTCTTCTTCGAGACGCTGTTTCTCCTCTTCAAGCTCCTCCTGTTCCTGTCTGGCAAGCTCAACCAGTTCCTGGTCTTCAGCCTCTTCCCACAACAACATTTCATTGGCCTTGAGCTCTCGCTCCACTTGCCGGTAGCGCTCGTGCAGCTGCGCAAGTTTTGCCACAACACCATGCTCGCGGACGACTTTTTGAAAATGCTGCTGATCACTGACCAACGAAGGGTCTGCAAGCTGCATCTCCAGCTCTTTGCGTCGATCTTCGATATCGAGCAGGTTTTCAAACATAACATCCCCGCGTTGACGATAAACGGCGTTGAAAAACGTAGCGGCAAGTAACCAAAGGATAAAAAAATCCACACACGACGCAAAGGCCCCGCATGTGGATGCTAACAGAAATATTGACTATTTCTTGTTTTCCAGATGTTTGGCGTATTTTTTCTTGAATTTTTCAATGCGTCCTGCAGTGTCAATCAGTTTCTGCTTGCCGGTAAAGAAGGGGTGGCAGGCTGAGCAGATCTCCACCTTCATTTCCTTGTTGACACTGCCCAGGGGAACTTCGTGGCCGCAGGCGCATACCGCTTTAATTTTATGATATTCCGGATGGATATCAGGTTTCATTAACCAATCCTCCACACATAGGGTCGCAAGTAATAGTACTAATGTCTAACAGCGTAATATACCTTTTTTGTAATATTTTAAAAGGAAAAAAACAGGCTCTATCGATTCATGGAGGCAAAAAACTCTTCATTCGACTTGGTCTGCGACATCTTATCGACGAGGAACTCCATGGCATCTGCCGGGTTCATGGGGCTGAGCAGTTTTCGCAGGATCCAGATCCTGTTGAGTTCCTCTTCGGGTAGCAGCAGATCTTCTTTTCTGGTGCCGGACTTAAGGATATCAATGGCCGGATAAATACGACGGTTTGCCATCTTGCGGTCAAGTACAATCTCCATATTACCGGTGCCCTTGAACTCTTCGAAGATAACCTCGTCCATGCGGCTACCAGTATCGATAAGCGCTGTCGCAAGGATGGTCAGGCTACCGCCCTCCTCGACATTTCTGGCGGCGCCAAAAAAACGCTTGGGACGATGCAGGGCATTGGCCTCGACACCACCGGAGAGGATCTTGCCGGAAGCGGGTGTCACGGTATTATAGGCCCGGGCCAGGCGGGTTATGGAGTCCAGCAGAATCACGACATCCTTTTTGTGCTCAACCAGCCGCTTTGCCTTGGCAATAACCATTTCCGCAACCTGGATGTGCCGCTGGGGTGGCTCATCAAAGGTGGAGCTTACCACCTCTGCATCCACATTGCGTTTCATGTCAGTGACCTCCTCAGGCCGCTCGTCGATGAGCAGGACAATCAGGACAATCTCCTTGTGGTTATGGACGATGGAGTTGGCAATTTTTTGCATCAATACCGTTTTCCCGGTTCTGGGAGGGGCAACGATCAGGCCGCGCTGCCCCTTTCCCAGCGGACTCATGGTATTCATCACCCGCATGGAGTAATTGTCGGGCTGCATCTCCAGATTGATACGTTCCTCCGGATGCAATGGGGTAAGATTGACAAAAACGGTTTTGTTGCGTGCTGCCTCTGGGAGCTCGTAGTTGATGGAGTTGATTTTGAGCAGGGCAAAATAGCGCTCATTGTCCTTAGGCGCTCGTACCTCTCCTTCGATAGTGTCTCCGGTTCGAAGATTAAGGCGACGTATCTGTGAAGGAGAGACATAGATATCATCTGGTCCGGGAAGATAATTGTAATCAGGGGCTCGCAGGAACCCGAACCCATCCTGCAGTACCTCGAGAACTCCGCTGCCCATCAGTTTACCGTCCTCAATGGCCTGGGCCTTGAGAATGGCAAAGATCAGCTCCTGCTTGCGCATGGTACTGTAGCCTTCGATACCCAAAGATGCCGCAAGTGTAACAAGTTCCTTGATTTTTCTGTTTTTCAATTCATTGGCATTCATTGACCAGTCTCTCCTCCTGTGGCGGTCAAAATGTCGGGGGCAGGGCTAAGGCATCGCCTGCGGCCCCATGTCATCGCAGGTACGGCTCATGCCGGATGTCTGCGACAGGTGTCTTTTCGGAAACAGTGGATTTCAATAATAACGGATGGCTTACAGCTAATTGTAGTCAAACAGGATAGTATACGTACACCCCAACATCATATCCATGGAGTCTGTGATACAAGGCGGGAACAATCTGCGGATCAAGGCAACGTTCTGCACATTCTCCTAACTGCAGAGAAAAAGTATCGCATATATTTGTCAACAGGATCTATTAAGAACAGAAGAACAAGGCACGAACGTTACTGTTTGCTGTGCCTGTCCTTTTGTATTTACTTTGGAATAGACTGTCAAGATCTTTCTCAAAAAAACATCAGAATCAAGTGAAAAATTCTCCGGCAAGCAATCGTTTGGCAAGCGTATTCACCTGCTGCCTGGTTGACTCGTGACTCCCACTGTTATCGAGGCGATAATCTGCAAGCCTCATCTTCTCCTCAAGGCTCATCTGTGCGGCAAGAGCGGCCCGGGCCTGCTCTGGGGTAACCTGGTCACGGCTGACAATGCGCCTGATCCGCTCAGCTTCCGGTGCCCACACGACGATGATGAGATCCGCCATCTTCTCCCAGCCTGCCTCAAATAACAGGGGCACGTCAGCCACCGCCATCGCACGAGGAGATTTTTCAAGTTTTTCTTCAGCAACAGCTGCAGCCAGGGGGTGCAACAGGCCATCAACACGAGCCCGGAGCCGGGCATCCGTAAACAGCGCCTGCCTGAGCTTTTTGCGGTCAAGGCGTTTTTCCATATCGAGAAAACGCGCACCAAAAACCTGGCACAACGCATGAAGTCCCTTACCACCCGGCTGCAGAAGTTCTCGGCAGACCAGGTCAAGATCAAGATACTCTGCTTCGCACGCTCGGGCCAGCTGCCGGGCGACCGTTGATTTACCGGAACCGATCCCTCCGGTCACGGCCAGGACTTTGGGCCTCACGCTTCCCCCTTGCGCAGGGTTTCAAGAACCTGCTGCATATCTGCAAAAAGAGGGGCGGTGAATTGCAGCCCCTCAGTGGTGACAGGATGGGTAAAGGTAAGTGTTGCCGCGTGCAGCATCTGTCGGGCCGCAGCTGGCATAGCGGGCCGAACGCCACCATACAGACGATCACCGAGCACAGGGGCGCCAAGACTGGCCATATGGACCCGGATCTGGTGCGTACGCCCGGTTTCCAGGTCAAGTTTGACGTAACAGCAGCCATGGGCAAGGTACTCCAGAATATGCCAGCTGGTCGCGGCAAATTTTCCGCTGTCTTCCCGAACAGCCATCTTTGTCCGATGCACAGGATGTCTGCCCAGCGGAGCAACAATCCGACCAGCATCGGCTGCTGGTGTCCGGGCAAGCAGCGCAACATAGGTCTTGCCAATGGCGCGGTCCTTAAAGTCTGCCATTAATTGATGGCGTACAGCCTCGGTTTTTGCGACGAGCATGACCCCGGAAGTATCCTGATCAAGGCGATGCACGATTCCAGGACGAGCTGAATCAACTCCGGGCAAGGCCAGACCGCGACAATGATAGAGCAGGCCGTGGGCAAGGGTTCCATGACGATGACCCGCACCGGGATGCACCACCAGTCCCGGGGGTTTCACCACGACCATCAGGTGCTCATCCTCATGCAGCACGGTAAAGTCGACAGGCTCAGGAACAAGTTCAACAGGCTCTTCTTTAAGCGATCTGACGGCTATGCGCTCTCCTGAACGGACACGCTGGCCGGTTTTGCGGCAGACATTTCCATCTACACGTACCTTTCCGGCAAGAATCAGGCGGGCAATGGCAGAACGGGTGTACTCGGGAAGCAGCCGAACAAGATACCGATCAAGACGCTGTTTCGCGTCTACCGCATCAACGACAAAACAGTGCACTGCACCATCGGCATCATCATCCGGTGCAACAACGTTTTCATACTGGGTAACGTCAGTGGATGTGTTCAAAACTCTGGCAAAGAGGCAGTGATCGAATCACTCTGGACGGACATCACAACGGCAACTGGCAACGCTATGTGGAGCGCGCGCAACAGCAGTCTCAGGGTACTGTCAGAAACTCTGATACCTCAGCAAAAGATCTTCTCTATCTGCTTCTCGATCTTGTCCTCACCAGTTTTCTTGGCAAGTGACAGTTCTTTCACCAAAAGACTCTTGGCTGTGTCGAGCATCTTCCGCTCACCATAGGACAGATCCTTGTCCTCTTTGAGCAGGAAGAGATCGCGCAACACCACCGCAACCTCAAAAACCGACCCGGTCTTAATCTTTTCCATGTAATCGCGATAGCGACGATTCCAGGTCTGCGAGTTAATTTTAATATCACGCTCTTTAAGGATATCAAGGACCTTATGGACCTCGTCTTTGCCGATAATTGCCCGCAGGCCAACGTTTTTACTGTTGGCTGTGGGGATCATGATAGTCATGTCGCCGTCAAGAATTCTCATGACATAAAACGACTGATCAACACCGCCTATGTTCTGGGTTTTAATGGTCTCGATCAGACCAACGCCATGGGCCGGATAAACGGCCATATCTCCAACTGAGAACACAAATACCTCCAAATGAGGACGATCAGTCGCTTCCTGGTTTCATCGGTCCCCTGTCCAATGGAAATCAGGCACTGACAACGTACACCTTCCGAAACGACGCTTGAGGCGCAAATTGAAAAAAACAGCTGAAAGCGCCAGGTCAGATTGTCTACCTGACTAAGGGATTAACTATACCATAGTTCTCCAGCTTCGGCAAACAGTTGCATGAAAGAAAGACAATATCAAGGAGGTTGGCAGAAATGCCTCGTTGTGGTACGGAAGGCACAGGTATGCGGAAAACTCCAGGGATCAGCGCCTGTGGCATCAGGTTTTCCCATTTATCTGCTGCATGGAGTGCTGTACACCTTTTTCCAGAAATATCTCCAGGGCTTCGGTCACCAGATCTTTGCGCTGGCAGAACAACTCCAGTTCACTTTTTCCCAGAGGGGACAGGACAAAGCGATCCACCGGCATTCCGGCAACACCGTGATCTGCAGGACGGCCTATCCCGATTTTAACACGGGCAAACTGATCACTGCCAAGGGCAGCGATGATTGAACGAATGCCATTGTGACCGCCAGCGCCTCCTCCTGAGACCACCTTCACTCGCCCGGGAGCCAAGTCCAGATCATCATGAACAACTATGAGTCTGGACATATCAACGTCAAAATAGTCGGCCAGGGCCCGCACACAATACCCGGAGCGATTCATGTAGGACTGCGGTTTCACCAGCAGTACCTGAACGTCCATAAACCGCTCCTTGCAGAACAGTCCCTGCATCTTGGCCTGCACTATGTGCCATCCTTGACGCTCGGCAAAAGTGTCGACACAACGAAACCCGAGATTATGCCGGGTTTTCTCGTACGACGCACCAGGATTACCAAGCCCGGCAATCAGAAAGACAGGTGTGCCCATGGGTCTTAGCGGCAGCGGTGAAGAAATCTACAAAGAAAAAGAGCCGCAGGTAAATCCTCCGACCCTTGAAGTCATAAACACGTGGCAATCGGCCGATCAGCTCAAGACGTAAACTACACCACCTCAATGCAGGCAACGTCTGCTGCTTCCAGCATGGTCACCTCTCCGGTAACCTGTAGATCACCGCAGGTTATAGGGGCACCAGCCTTGTCGAGATTGGAGATATTGGCCTCAACTTCATCGGGAATTTCGAGAGGCCGTCCCTTGAGGCGGATACTGTCGCGATAAACCTGCAGATCTCCGCCCATTTCCACGCCCCTGGCCTTGCCAGTATACTTAAGGGGAACCACAAACTCCAGTTCCTTTTCCAGGTCAATTTCCAGGAAATCAACATGGATGAGCTCGTCGGTGACCACATCTTTCTGAATTTCCTTGACCAGCACATGACGCTGTGCCGCCGTGTCACCCGCAATTTTCACGGTAATCACCGCATTTCGTCCATGAATAAACTTGAGTTTCCTGAACAGATCTGCTGTCTTGAACTGAAGGGCAATGGGGGGGGTGCCGCCGCTGTAGAGGCTGGCAGGGGTAAACTCGTTGTTGCGCAGGCGACGCATCTCCCCTTTGCCGAAAACAGTGCGAACCGCAGAATCAATCTCAACCTGTAGCATGGAAAACCTCCAAAAAGATAAACATCATATTCAATGATGGACACAACAGTCCATCGCATGTAGTCACCTGAAAACGTACTTATACAAACAGATAACTCACCGAGTCTTCTGCGTGTATCCGTCGAATGGCCTCTCCGAGCAGCTCACCCACTGAAAGCACAATGATTTTTTCACACCTCTGGGCCCGCTCACTAAGGGGAATCGAATTGGTCACAATAAGCGTCTTGATGCAGGACTCCTGAATTCTATCGATGGCCGGCCCCGACAGGACCGCATGTGAACAGCAGGCATGGACTTCCTTGGCACCGTTTTCCAGAAGTTTTTCTGCAGCTCCACAGAGTGTTCCGGCGGTATCGACCATATCGTCAAGCAGAATTGCCGTTTTTCCCGAGACGTCACCGATGACATTCATGGCCTGGCAGACATTTGCCTTTTCGCGACGCTTGTCGATGATGGCCAGGCTGGCATTGAGGCGCTTGGCAAAGGCTCGGGTCCGCTCAGTTCCGCCAGCATCGGGGCTGACCATGATGACCTCGTCCGGGAAATGCTCTCTGATATAGCGCAGCAAGACCGGGGCAGCATACAGGTGATCCACCGGGATATTGAAAAAACCCTGAATCTGCCCTGAATGCAGGTCCATACTCAGCACACGCCTTGCCCCTATCACAGTAATCATCTCGGCAACAACCTTTGCCGAAATCGGAACACGAGGACGAACCTTACGGTCCTGCCGCGCGTAGCCATAGTAAGGTATCACCGCCGTGATACGTCGGGCAGATGCGCGGCGCAAGGCATCAATCATGATGATCAGTTCCATGAGATTATCATTGACCGGCGGACAGGTCGGCTGGATGACAAAGACGTCGGAACCGCGAACATTCTCCTGGATTTCCACGGAGATTTCGCCATCAGAAAACTTTTTCACTTCAGCGGCGCCAAGCGGGATCTCCAGGTACTCACAGATTTCCCTGGCAATGACGGGATTGGCATTACCGGTGAACACATGCATAGTCCTGGGCATCAGCAAGACCTCATTTTCTTGTGGCTGGGGAGGAGGGATTCGAACCCCCGAATGCAAGGATCAAAACCTTGTGTCTTACCACTTGACGACTCCCCAGCCCTGCTCTTTTTTTTATCCTTCTGCATCCATCAGTCAACAAAAGCAACAGCTTGTTCTTCCTTGCCTGTCAACGGAAGAACAAGATACGCCTGCACATAACGACGCCGGAGTGTTTGTTGACAACTGATCGCTGCATCCCTGTCGCTGAACAGGCCAAAAACTGTCGGTCCTGATCCTGACATGAGGGCAGCGTCTGCACCTCGTTCCAGTATTTCCCGTTTCAGTTCGGCAATCTCAGGATAGCGGTCAATGGTTACCGATTCCAGGTCGTTCTCCATCGGCACCAGGACCCCGCTGTCACGAGGAAAAACAGAAATTTTAGATTGAAGTGAACAGGTAAAATTACGTTTTCCGTCTTTTTTTGTCAACACAAAATTCTGGTAGGCCCAGCTGGTTGACACGGAGATCTGCGGGGTCACCAGCACCATAAAGCAGTCGCGGAGGGGAAGCGCCCTGCTCAGCTGTTCTCCTATGCCCCGTGCCCAGGCCGCAGGCTCGGGTTGGAGCAAGAATGGCACGTCAGCTCCAAGTCGAAGTGCCATGGCCATAAGCTGATCAAACGAAAAAACATCTTCGTGCAAGAGATTCAACCCTCGCAACACCATGGCAGCATCACTGCTGCCACCACCAAGACCTGCAGCTACTGGAATCTGTTTCTCAAGAACTATATCAACACCGTTACTGGCCCGTTCTCCCAGTTCGGCAAAAAACAGTGCCGCTGCCTGATAGGCAAGATTGCCCTGGTCTTCGGGCAGGTCGCTGGCAGGACAGGTTAATCGAATGGTATTAGTGGCCCGAAGCTCAAGGACAAGACGATCGTAGAGTGCGACCTTCTGCATGAGTGAATCCAGCAGATGATACCCGTCCTCTCTGCGTCCGGTTATCCGCAGTACCAGATTAACTTTAGCCGCTGCCTGCAGTACCACCCTGCTCATGACGGCAACTTCACGCTAGCTGATTTTTCACCTTCACGTATCTCAATTTCAACTCATACAGCAGCCGGTTGAACAGCTCATCTTCGTCACTGTCCAGATTGCCCCTGGTCTTCTCATGCAGCATGGCGATGGTATCAATGGTGTGCTTGGCCAGTTCGAGGTCCACAACCTTGCGGCCATCCTGCGGATGCGCCAGCTCTCCCATGTGATAAAGCGCCGAGGTGTTCAGCGAAAGGATAAAGGAACTAAAGGTCACTTCCGGCATCACACAGCGGCCCTGGGCATCCCTGACCCTGCCCTCCGGACAGCACTGCGTTTTTTTTCCTTCTTCGGTCATGGCAACGCCCCCTGATTTTTGCTAACAGTTGTCAACTCATAGGTCCGTCGGTAAAGACGCACGGGCCAGTTCATCGCGAAAATGTTCACTGCGCCTGTACTCCCATTTTACTTCTTGAAAACAAGACGATGAACATGGGAATATACCTGTATTTCCAGATACCGACAATGATAAATTCGCCGGGCAATTCTTCCTGTCCAAGGGCGACGAAGACAGCTGCCAACCCCATCTTTGGCTTGAACTGAAACGGCAGACGCGATATAAAAAACGATTTTCACGGCGGCAAGGTATTGCCACCAAGAGACAAGCTCCTGCGAGCAGTTGAAGCATGGCAGGGCACCAACGTTATCTCTCAACCGTTACAGGAAACAGTATGGAAGAAGTCCGAGTCCGTTTTCCACCCAGCCCCACCGGATACCTGCATATCGGCGGCGCCCGTACCGCCTTGCTCAATTGGTTGTTTGCGAGAAAACACGGGGGAAAACTGATCCTCAGGATAGAGGACACCGATGCCCAGCGCTCCACAGAAGAGTCCATCGCAGGGATACTTGACGGACTTGCATGGCTTGATCTCGACTGGGATGAGGGACCCTATTTCCAGAGCCAGTTTGCCAAAGACCATGTTCTTGCTGCAGAAAAACTCCTCGCAAAAGGCCATGCCTACAAGTGCTTCTGTACCAAGGAGGAGCTTGAGGCACGACGTGAGGCAGCGCTGGCCAACAAAGGCACTGTCGGGTATGACGGCACCTGTCGCCATCTTGATCAGGAGCAGGTCCAGGCCATGGAGGCTGCAGGTCGACCCTCTGTCATCCGTTTCAAGGTGCCGGAACGCCAGGGCAAACTGAGCTATGATGACGTCGTACTCGGCCGTATAGAACGTAGCTACGCGGAGATCGAAGATTTTGTCATCGTCCGCTCTGACGGCCGCCCCCTCTACCTGCTCTGTAATGTGGTCGACGATATACGCGACCGTATTTCCCACGTGATCCGTGGCCAGGATCACATGACCAACACCACCAGACAGGTTCTGCTGTATGAGGCTCTGGGTGCGAGGCTCCCGGTTTTTGCGCACATGCCACTCACCCTTGATCTCAAAAAGAAAAAAATTTCCAAACGCAGCCACGGCGAAATAGTTGCCGTCCAGTTCTACCGGGACCGGGGTTTTCTTCCATGGGCAGTCTGTAACTTCATGGCTCTTCTGGGGTGGAACCCCGGAACAGAGCAGGAATTTTTCAGCCGTGAGGAACTCATCGACGCCTTCACCCTGGAGCGCATCAGCAAGGTCAACGCTGTCTTCAACTACCGACCAGGTGATGCCAAATTCTTTACAGACCCCAAGCTCATCTCCATGAACGAGCATTATCTCAGGGAGATGGACCTGGAGGAACTTGGCAGGCTGGTACAAAAAGAGCTCGAAGCGGAAGGCCTCTGGAAAGAGAGCTACGCCACTGATCGCAAGGACTGGTACCATGCCACGCTGAACCTGATCCGCGACCGTTTTCACACCCTCAAGGATTTTACCACTGCCGGGCGGGCCTATTTCGATGACACCTATACCATTGAAGAAAAACCATTGAGAAAAAACATCGTCAAGCACCCCGATCTTGCCACCTGGCTACCCGAGCTGGGTAGAGTTTTTTCCTCCCTGGAGCCGTTTACCGCCGAATCTGCAGAGCAGGCCACCCGGGCGCTCGCCGAAAAACTTGCCATCAAGCCCGGCATTCTCATCAATGGCATGCGGACCGTACTCACGGGCCAGCTCGCCGGACCGGGTATGTTTGATATCCTGACGACACTGGGGCAGGACACCGTCACCAGGCGTCTCTCCTCCATCGATCACCTGTACCCCAAGAGCTGAAGGTATGGAACAGCCCAAGAAACCGCTGGACTTCATTCGCCAGATCATTACAGAAGATCTGGCCACAGGAAAACACGCCTCCCTTGTTACCCGCTTCCCCCCGGAACCTAACGGCTTTCTCCATATCGGCCATGCTAAATCGATCTGTCTTAATTTTGGTGTGGCTCAGGAGTTCGCCGGTCAATGTCACCTGCGCTTTGATGACACCAACCCGAACAAGGAGTCTGACGAATATGTGGACGCCATCAAACGCGATGTCCGCTGGCTGGGCTATGACTGGCAAGAGCATCTTCACTTTGCTTCGGATTATTTCGACGAACTCCATGACTTTGCCGTGCAGTTGATCAGAAGAGGCAAGGCCTATGTCTGCCACCTGAGCATGGAAGAGATCCGCGAACACCGGGGGACGCTGACCGAACCAGGCAAGGCGAGTCCATACCGCGATCGCTCCATTGAGGAAAATCTGCAACTGTTTAGACAGATGCGTGATGGTCTGTTCGAGGAAGGCACCTGTGTGCTGAGGGCGAAAATAGACATGGCCTCACCCAATATCATCCTGCGTGACCCGGTGCTGTACCGAATCATGAAAACCGAACACCATCGTACCGGGAATCGCTGGTGCATCTACCCGATGTACGACTTCACCCACTGCCTGTCCGACATGCTCGAAGGCATTACCCATTCGCTGTGCACCCTGGAGTTCGAAAATAATCGCGCCCTGTACAACTGGGTTCTCGACACCCTGGAAACACCCGAACACCCCAGGCAGATAGAATTCGCCCGCCTCAACATCAACTACACCGTCACCAGCAAACGCAAACTCCTGCAACTGGTCAACGAAGCCCACGTCAGCGGCTGGGATGATCCAAGGATGCTGACAATCTCAGGACTGCGGCGACGCGGGTATACCCCCAAGGCTCTGCGAAATTTCTGCGAGACCATTGGTATCGGCAAACGGGAATCCTGGATCGACATGGGAGTCCTTGAAAATGCTGTCCGTGATGACCTCAACGAGCATGCCCACAGGGTTTTTGGTGTTCTTGACCCGGTAAAACTGGTGCTCACCAATTATCCGGAAGAGCGCGAAGAGCAACTGGAGGCCCAGAACCATCCGCAACGTCCTGAAATGGGAACACGTAATGTCCCCTTCTCCCGGGAACTCTATATTGAACGGGCTGACTTCATGGAGGATGCGCCAAAAAAATTCTTCCGCCTGTCCATCGGCCGCGAGGTGCGGCTGCGCTATGCCTATCTCGTAACCTGCCAGGAAGTGATAAAGGATGAGGCAGGTAACATTGTCGAGATACGCTGCACCTATGATCCCCAAACCAGAGGGGGGGCAGCACCGGATGGCCGCAAGGTCAAGGGAACGATTCACTGGGTTTCCGCCCGGCATGCCCAAAAGGTAGAGGTCCGCATCTATGACAGGCTTTTCTCAGAGGCCTTCCCTGATGCTGATAAGAGTCGAGACTTCAAGGAATTTCTCAACCCAGACTCGTTAAAGGTTCTCACCACCTGCCAGGTGGAGCCTTCGCTGAAAAATGCCGACAGCAAAGATCGCTTTCAGTTTGAGCGCCAGGGGTATTTCTGCCTTGACCCCGTGGACAGCACCCGGGAGCATCCTGTTTTCAACCGGATTGTCACCCTGCGTGACTCCTGGGCAAAACTTTCAGGGAAAAAATAAGCGACAAACGCAACCTAAACATCTACCTGTAGAAATTTGCCGTTCTCATTAAAAATACATTTTTTTATCTGCTGCTATAAACTGCAAGGGCATACGGTGAAATTGGCGAGAAAGGGCTTTCCCGGCCGTGGAGGAAAAAGTAAGGGGGCAGAACACAAAGGTGCTGCCCCCTTGATACTGCGGATTATTTTCGTCGTACGGAACGCTTCGCTGCCTTCAGCGGGTTAATACGCTGAGTTTCCTTACGCTGCCCAGGCAACCAGCCAGGCGCATACTGCAACTGCCCTTCTGTGTACTTGTCCTTGGTCTCCTTATCCTTAAAGACCAGAACAAGCCCCCAGGAACCGTATTTCAACTCTTTGGGGTCCACCTGCACATATTCGATCTTTTTTTGTTCCAGCTCTTCCACCAACATACTGGTAGGCCTGACGTTACGAAAGACAACCCCTCCCTCAAAGTTCAGGGCAACCGAATGCTCCATGACATAAACTCCTCATCGTGCTGCACAGCAGCTGTTTTTTGATTGATACGCTTTGTTAGTTATGGTCGACGCACGACAAACAACACCGTTCCCAATAAACGCTCAGGCGAAACAATGCCCAGAGTTCGGGAATCGACGCCGTGCACACTATCGCTTTCCACCCAGTATCCCTGAGGGGTCTGATGCTTCACCCGTTTAACAAGGATACCCAGGTCATCGTGCCGCAGGACAACCAGCTGCCCCTTGCGGGGAGAACGAAACCAGCTGAAGGTGATGACAAAGTCACCATCTGCAAGCGTCGGCTCCATACTTGAGCCCTTGACGCTGAAAACCTTCAGCACATTCGAACCTTACCCGTCAAGCCTGGGATAGACCACCTGCTCTGATGGCGGATAGGGGCAGGTAGCCGTGTAGGTCTTCACCCCTTTGGTGAGCCAGAACCCCTCAGCAAACTTGTTGACGAGGTTGAGTAACTCCACAGCCATTTCCCGGTCCACATGCTGCTTGCATTTTGACCCCTGCATCATGATGGCATGAACGAGCTCATGAACCTGTGGTACCTGGTCGAACTGAGGTTGCTTGAAATAATCGCCCCAGATAACCCGGATTTCCTCTTTTACCTTAAGCGCATGAGCTTCCTTTTCATTGACCAGACGAACAAGGTTGGCATTATCGGTAAGACCGAGTTCCCCCTTGTCCTGTAGCTCGGTAATAAGATCTACCATACGGATGACCGTCAATGCGCTTATCTGGGCTACGGCCGGATCGTAGATTTTACAGGGAATATCACAATGCGCGTTTGCCCGGGGAAAAGGCTGTTTTCGGTCCAGTCGATTGAATAAAGAGTACAGCATAGTATCACCTCTTTCCTGAGTAGAAGAACTTACAGTTTCTGTTTTTTGGGGCCTTCCCCCACTGTTGACGCCGATTATCAAAAAATGAGCTGCCGGCAACGAGCAGAGGTGGAATTTTGCCCAATTCTCAGGGTAGAGTTTTTTGCGTAAATTAGCAAGAACTAAAAAACAAAGGAGATCTTGGCTGCTGAAATTTTTCGTTCAAGATCAGGACATCCAAAAAGAATTTACCACAGCAATCTCGCCAATATTCCGATGCTACTTTTTTAGCATACCGTCACCCCCCTGTTTCCCAAGAACGGTCAGGATTCTCCGATACCCCGGCAATACCAGGGAGTTACCGGCAAGGATGTAGAGGGGCAACCTAACTCCTTGATCACAACAAGACTGCATCATGTTTTCAGCTGACGTAAGAGGAGGCATAAAGCCCTTGAAAACCGTACGATCAGATCCACTGATGGACCCCTTGACCAGAACTGAGAATCTTTCTATAAGGTTATTTGTGAGTTGCTCCCTTTTGGATATCGTAAAAGTTTTGACAACCTCTCACCAGACAAAATAGCCGACTCGTTTCATAAAGCCAAAGGTGTTGTCGCAATCCATGGCCATACCGATGCCAAGGGCGCGAACGATTACAACCAGTCGCTTTCCGTGCGCCGGGCCGAGGCGGTTCACCTATGGCTGGTCGAAAAGGGCGGTGCTCAAGCCAACTATGAGATTATGGGACATGGCGAAACCCAGCCTGTGGCGCCTAATACCAATCCTGATGGCACAGACAACCCGGATGGCAGGGCGCAAAACCGGCGGGTGGAGATCTCGATTCAAGCTGTGACCCCGTAAATGGCACGTTGTTTTTACGTTTATGACCAGAACATTTGGCAGATAATCGGGAAGTTGGAGAAGCTCTGTGTACCTGTGCCCTCTTACCCACCGGGAGTTTTCTCTAATATTCGAGAAGAAACCTGTTCAATTAAGGCTTCCAGCTTTTTATTGGCCTGGTCCGCTCTTCAGCAGTCCTGGATCTCACGAATAAGAGGCTCTTCAGGACAGAGCGATCTTAAAAATTCTTGCTGTTGAAATGGCGTTGCAGAGCACTCTGTTGAATACTTCGATGGCATTGGCCGTAGAGAGAGTTTTCTCGTCAGGATAGACGCACAAGGGGATGACATTCTCCTGGGGACGGGCCACCGCCGATTTACCCGGAGCAAAAAAATGACGCCAGCAATACACACTGCCAAAAAAGCCGGAATTACCTTCACGCTTCATGAATATGGCCATTCTCGGCAAGCCCCTTCATATGGTGAAGAGGCCGCGAAAAAGCTCGATGTCATCCCTGATCGGGTTTTCAAAACGCTGGTGGTGGCTGATGAAAACACCAAGCTTTACGTTGCCGTTGTCCCGGTTACCTCGCAGTTAAACCTGAAGCTATTGGCCCGAGCCGCAGGTGTAAAAAAAATGACCATGGCCGATAAAAAACTGGTTGAGAAGACAACCGGGTATGTCCTGGGCGGCGTCAGCCCTCTCGGCCAAAAGAAAGCACTGCCCACCTTTGTCCACGCAACAGCCCAGCACCTCTCCACCATTTTTGTCAGCGCCGGAAAAAGGGGGCTGGAGCTGGAACTCGTCCCGGACGACCTGTTGCGGATAACCTCAGGGAGGTACCAGACGCTTTGTGCGTAACAGGCCAAAATCTACCGCACCGAGCGGTCTCCCATCCGGCGGCAGACAAGTCACTCGGTTGACGTTCAAAACTTCTCCATGCATGTACAGACCTGTAAAACAACTTGCCTTACCTACCTGACCTGCGAAGCACTGGCTTCACCCCATGGAATTTTCACCTGTGCCGGCGGTGTGAGTACGGGCCTGTTCCAGGGGCTCAACCTCGGGTTCAACACTGAAGATGAGGAAAAAAAGGTTGAGGAGAACCGCAGACAGGTGCAGGAGACACTCTCTCTTACCAGGCTCGCCACTGTCCACCAGGTACATGGTGACCGTTTCCTTGTCATTGACAGTGCCGGGGATACCCTGGCCACCGAGACATCAGGCTATGACGGCCTACTCACCGACCTTCCCGGTGTAGGACTTTTAATCCAGCATGCCGACTGTCAGGCAATTCTCTTGCACGATCCGCAACAGAGCGCTGTGGGAGCCGCACACAACGGCTGGCGCGGCTCAGTGCTTGACGTGCCAGGTAAAATTGTTGCAAGGATGTGCGAGGAATACGGCAGTGATCCCGCCAATCTCCAGGCCCTCATCGGTCCGTCGCTGGGCCCCTGCTGCGCGGAGTTCATCCATTACCAAAAGGAACTGCCCGAATGGATGTGGCGCCACCGCCTCTGCACCTGCCATTTCGATTTCTGGAGTATCACCCGGCAACAACTCACAAATGCAGGGCTACGGGATAAACATATTTACCAGGCATCCATCTGCACCCAGTGTGATCCCCGGTTTTACTCTTACCGCAGGGCTGTCAGGGAAACTGGCGGAATCACAGGCCGTAACGGCGCAGTGATTGCATTGGCAGCAAAAGAGGAAAGTGCATAAAGGCCCCGCGAGGATCTGCAGGCAACGGTTCAGTGAAGAATCTGACTCAGAAACAGTTGGGTCCGCTCATGCTGGGGGTTGTCAAAAAACTCCTGGGGACTGTTCTCTTCAACAATCTGTCCCTCATCCATAAACAGGACCCGATGAGCGACACTCCTGGCAAATCCCATCTCATGGGTGACCACCAGCATGGTCATCCCCTCTTCCGCCAGTTCAATCATGGCATCCAGAACCTCTTTGACCATCTCCGGGTCAAGGGCTGAGGTCGGTTCATCAAAGAGCATCACATTGGGCTTCATGCACAGGCTTCGGGCAATGGCCACCCGCTGCTGCTGGCCGCCAGATAACTGCCCAGGATATTTGCCTGCCTGCTCGGCAATCTGCACCTTCTCCAGGTAGTACATGGCCGTCTCTTCCGCTTCTTTTCTGGGGGTCTTGCGGACCCAGATTGGCCCCAGAGTGAGATTGTCGAGGATACTCAGATGGGGAAACAGGTTAAAGTGCTGAAAGACCATGCCCACCTCGGCACGCACCTTTTCAATGTTCTTCAGGTCATTGTTGAGTTCAATGCCATCAACGACGATCCTCCCTTTCTGGTGCTCCTCCAGATGATTGATGCAGCGAATCATCGTTGATTTCCCAGAACCAGACGGGCCGCAGACAACGATACGCTCCTGACGGCTCACATCGAGGTTGATATCCTTGAGCACATGAAATTCACCGTACCACTTGTGCATGCCGCGGATATGGATAATGATATCATCCTGTTCAGGTTGTACTGTTGTCATGAGGAAAAAACTGGCGTTAAAATTTACAGGGATCTCCGACAGCACCATGTGCCGGAAACTCAGCACCTAAAGGCCGGTATCCAACTCCCGTTCGAGCCGGCGACTGTAGTTGGACATAAAAAAACAGCAGACAAAATAGATCAGGGCGACAAAGACGTACATCTCGGCAGAAAACCCCATCCACTTGGGTTCACTCAGCACGGTCTGCGAAGTCCGGAGCAGATCGAACAGGGCGATTATCACCACCAGCGAGGTATCTTTGAAGGCGGTTATCAGGACACTGACTGTGGGGGGGATAACGATTTTGAGTGCCTGCGGCAGTACGATCAGGCGCATGGTCTGGAAATAATTCAACCCCAGCGACTCAGCGGCCTCATACTGCCCCTGGGCAATGCCCTGCAGGCCGCCGCGTACCACCTCGGCCACATAGGCGGCAGTAAAGAGGATAATAGCGACCTGGGCCCGCAGGATATTGTTCACCGTCAAACCTTCGGGCAAAAAGAGGGGGAACACCACCGAGGACATGAACAGCATACTGATCAGCGGCACCCCTCGAATCAGTTCAATGTAGATGACACTGAAGCTCTTGATAACCGGCATCTTTGATTGCCGGCCCAGCGCCAACACCACCCCAAGGGGATAGGCAGCGGCGAGGCCAAACACGCTCAGCATGAGCGTAAGCGGCAGGCCACTCCACTGCGAGCTCTCCACCGCAGAGAGCCCGAAAAGACCACCCTTCATCAGCACCGCCATCACCAGGAGCCCCACCCCCCACAGAGAGGCAAGTGAACGTTTCCAGTGCTGCCGGTTCTGGCTGTAGAAGAGCAGCAGCACCAATACCACCATGGCGAGTAGCGGCCGCCACTGTTCACTGGCAGGAAAAAATCCAAAGATGATGAACCGAAGATTCGCAGGAATAATCGACCAGCAGGCGCCGTCGAGTTCCCGGCACTCTTCAGCACTGGCAACCCATGAGCTCTTGAGCAGTGCCCAGTTTACCAGGACAGGCACGATTTTCCACAAAAGGTAGAGGACCAGTAGGGTCAGGATCGAGTTGAAGACACCACTGAACAGATTTTTCCTGATCCAGCCGAGAACACCGACCTGGGAGGCTGGCGGTTTCATGGACTCAGTGCCTGCGGCAGATGTCGGTTTCACCGTCATCATTTACCGTTCCACCAGGGCAGTCTTTTTATTGTACCAGTTCATAAAGGCTGAGGTGCTCAGGCTGAAAAAAAGGTAGACAAGCATGATCAGGGCCACACCTTCAATGGCCTGACCGGTCTGGTTGATGGCAGTCCCTGCCACAGAAACAAAATCCGGATAACCAATGGCCACAGCCAGAGAACTGTTCTTGGTAAGGTTCAGGAGTTGACTGGTAAGCGGCGGGATAATCACCCGCATAGCCTGGGGCAGGATCACCAGGCTGAGCACCTGGCCGGGCTTGAGCCCGAGCGACATTGCCGCCTCGGTCTGGCCCTGACTCACCGCCTGGATACCAGCCCGCACCACTTCCGCAACAAAGGCCGCCGTATACAGTACCAGTCCCAGGAGCAATGCCGTGAATTCAGGGCTGACGCTCATTCCCCCCTTGAAGTTGAACCCTTTCAACTGTGGAACATCGATGGCCAGAGGCGCACCGCCCAGCAGCCAGCTGCTCAGGGGCAGGCCGATAACCAGCACCAGGGCAGTACGAAAAACAGGAAAGGAGAGGCCAGTGGCGTCCTGCCGGGCCCTGGCCCAGCGTCTCAGCAGATAGACCAGGACAAGTGAGAGAAAAAAGGCCGCCAGCATCCACGAGTATACTGGATGGGGTTCTGGCACAGGAAACATCAGGCCGCGGTTACAGAGAAACACTCCGGAAAAAAGTTCCAGTGCCTTTTTGGGCGGTGGCAGCATCTCGTAAAAAAACGCGTAACAGAAAAACAGCTGCAAAAGCACTGGTATGTTCTGGAACACCTCAATATAGGCGGCAGCCAGCCTCGAGACCAGCCAGTTGGAGGAGAGACGGGCAACACCGATGAGCGTACCGAGCACCACTGTCAGTAAGATCCCGATAAAGGAGACCTTGAAGGTATTGAGTACCCCGACGATCAGCGCCTTTGCATAGGTGTCGGCCGCAGAATAGGCGATCATGCTCTCGCCGATCTCGAACGAGGCCTCTTTTTTCAAAAAGCCAAATCCGGTAGCAATCGACTGCTTCTCCAGGTTTGCCGTAGTATTGGATATCAGGTAGTAACCGAGCAGTCCCACCATTCCCGCTGCCAGCACCTGATAAACGATGGCCCGTTTGTCGGCGTCATGCCAGAAGGGAATCTTCTCAGGCATCACAACAGGCTCTGCATTGGTGGGAAGAGGCTCGTTACTCATAGACCGGGTCAACTCGACAGACAAAGGACAGGGGCATTCTCTGGGAACACCCCTGGTACAGAGATCAGGGAAACCTCACAGCTTCCAGGTTTCCGCTACCGTGAGGTCTTCCTGGATGGCTTACTTGAACGGCGGGACATACATCAGTCCTCCCTCCGTCCACAGGGCATTGAGTCCGCGCTCAAGCTTAAGCGGGGTGTTCACTCCGACATTGCGCTCAAAAACTTCGCCGTAGTTCCCCACCATTTTGATGATGTTGTAGGCCCATTTCTCATCCAGGCCAAGGGCTTCACCGTTACCGGGGGATACCCCCAGAAACCGCTGAATCTTAGGGTCAGAGCTTTTGAGCATCTCGTCGACATTCTTTGAGGTAATTCCCAGCTCTTCGGCAGCGATCATTGCCATAACCGCATAGTTGACGATATCATACCACTGGTCGTCACCATGACGGACTGTCGGGGCCAATGGCTCCTTGGAGATGACATCGGGGAGGATAACGTAATCATCGGGGTTGGGGGCGACCGCACGGATACCGGCGAGCTGCGAGACATCCGAGGTCAGCACGTCGCAACGTCCGGCAAAGAAGGCCTTGTTAAGCTCAGGGGTACTCTCGATGACCACCGGTTTCATCTCCATCTTGTTGGCCCGGAAAAAATCGGCGACATTGAGCTCGGTGGTGGTGCCGGGCAAGACACAGACCGTCGCACCGTCAAGCTCCTTGGCGCTGGTAACACCAAGGTTTTTGGCGATGAGAAACCCCTGGCCGTCATAGTAGTTCACATGAACAAAATCAAGCCCCATGGCTGTATCCCGGCTAAGCGTCTGGGTGAGGTTCCGGGTAAGGACATCAATTTCACCGGACTGCAGGGCAGTCATTCTGGTCTTGGCTGTCAAGGGGATAAACTTCAGCTTGTCTGGTACGCCAAAAACGGCAACAGAGATGGCGCGGGCCGTATCAACATCCAGTCCCTGCCAGACCCCTTTGTCATCAGCCTTGGAGAATCCGAACAGCCCTTCGTTGACACCGACACGGATCACCCCGGCATCCTGCACATCTTTGAGGGTTCCAGCACAGGCCACACCTGTCGCTGCTATCATCGTCGCTGTCACGGTAATACTTTTCAAGAGACGTTTCATCTACTCTCCTCCCTGAAATAAGGTTGATTTTTTCTTCAGGATGTCACCCGGCAGTGATCAATACCACCGGGAACGAGCCGCAAGGCTTTGTAAACCAGCCTTCCATGGCTCCTCAAGGGCTGACAACCGTTGCACCCTTCTCAAACTCTGTATGCCGAGAGTGTCCAACAAGGCGAAGACGCAACAGATACACTAAAAACAACACCTATTGAGCCGGTCGTCACGGTTTTTGTCAATAACAATTTAGAAAAACACCTGCAAAGCCGTATGTTTTTTCTGTGGATCCCATAAAAACGACGGCTCAATCACAAAACTCGAAGTCACAGATCATCGGCACATGATCAGAAAAACGCACGGACGGAACACGAAAGTTCCGCACTTCCAGGTGGCGGGAATGCAGAATAAAATCCAGCTGGCGATTCGGAGCGGCAGCTGGAAAACTGGGCTGCCGCTCCCGGTTAGCGTTGACCAGGCCGGTGGCCCCGAGAAAAAGTCCGAGCTCGCGGTCCCCCTGGAGGACGTTGAAATCACCGGCAAGAATAACCGGGCCATCGACGCCGCGAAGGATATTGTAGAGTCGCTCCAGCTGATACTGACGGTTGCGATAGGTGAGTGACAGGTGGACGAGAAAGACCGTCACCTGCTGCAACCTGGCTTCGATGACAAGCCGTTTCACCCCCTTTTGAAAATAGTGGAAGGAATGATCGAGGATAGGGGTTCGGGCCAATACCGCGTTGCCCTGCTGCTTCATAACCGGCAGACGCTGAGCAACGGAACCATTGCCGTATTTTGATTCCACCAGGTGATAATGGCCGAGCCGCTCGGAGATCACCTCGGCCTGGCACTGGTGATGCATGCGGAACGAGCCGCTGTCCACCTCTACCAGGCCGACAATATCAGGTTGTTCTTCTTTAAGAAACCCGATGATCCGGTCGAGGTTGCGTGATGAATGGCGAAGATACCCGGCATACGGGAAAGGCAGATGAAACCGGGTGCCCTCGCCGGTCGCGTAACGGATATTGTAGAGAAGAAATCGCACGGTGCGCTCAGGTCCTGTCTGGTTATTTTTTTCGCAGGCCAAAAACGCCCCGCCGCCTTGAGCTAAACGCTGGATTGACGCCGCCACGTCTGCGGGAACTGCGGCTGGCGCCACTCTTCACAGGATCGCCCTGCCGTCCCCTATGGTGTGTAGTGAACAACGAAGAATCGGCGGTCATCTCCCCTCGACCTTCGGCGAAAACCGCATAAAACCTTCGGCAATCAGCAAAATAGCTTTTCTTTTTCAACCACTTAGGCCAGGATTCCCCTTTTTGCTGGAGATGAAACGTCGACAGGTTCACCAACAGGCTGGTCATGTTTTCTCGTGCCATCCGCTTGAGATTGAATCGACCGGCAAAGTGTGCGCTCAGGTCATCACGAAGGGTCCGGCACAGGCGGTTATACTCAGGTCCACGTACCTGACGATCCGGCAGGTCATATTGTCGGCAGGCCCACGGCAGCAGCAGCACGGCAAACAGGAAGGAGTCTTCCAGCCGCACCTCTGGGTTATCACTGCTGGCCCGGTGCAGGCGATCAAGGACGCCGAGATAGGCCCGCAGCTCCTGCCTGACCATATCGGCCTGTGTACTGTTCAGCAACTCAGCATAGATTGGGAACAGGGTCGTCCACAGACCGCTGTCCAGGCAAAGATCAAACCACGGCCGCGCCGCTCCTGAGCGCAGGTCCTTGAGGACCTCGTCACGAATCCGTGAGGGTGGGCAGATCTCGAGTTTGGCCAGGTTACGGCGTACAGCAGCGAGGGTATCCTCATCGACCGTAAATTGCGTACGGCTTGCATGACGTATGGCACGCATCATGCGCACTGGATCACGGGTGAAACGACGATCCGGATCACCGACCATGCGGATGACGCCACAGTTGAGGTCATCGACCCCACCCACATAATCAATGATAGTGTGTCCTTCCACCTCATAGAAAAGGCTGTTGATGGTAAGATCACGGCGAAAAGCGTCTTCCTGCAGGGTCCCGAAGGTATTGTTCGAGGGAAGCACCTCTTGATCATCAAGGGTATACTCACTGCGTGACCTGAGCGTTGAGACTTCGATGATCTTGTTGCCGCGAAAAAAGACCTGTACAAGTCTGAATCGCCTGCCGATGGTTCGGCTGTTACGAAACAGCTTGCGCAGTTGCCCTGGCCGCGCATCTGTCGAGATATCAAAGTCCTTGGGCCGTTTTTTCAGGTACAGGTCCCGGACACCGCCGCCCACCAGATATCCTTTGAATCCGGCATCACGGAGCCGATACAAGACCTTGAGTGCCTCCCGGTCAATATTCTGTTCACGGATGGGATGATCATCCTTGCCAATAATAACCGGTGCCTCGCCATCCCGGGTTTTATCTGCAGATGCTGCCGGTTCCACCGGCTGCTTCGCCCCGGGTCTACAGACGTTCCGCCGTGACTTCATGGACCTGGTACCCATAATACGCCTGTCTCAACCCCGCTCAGCGGAGCGTTTCTCTGTACACCGACTCGGCAGCACTG
This sequence comes from Desulfobulbus propionicus, assembly GCA_002748735.1. Taxonomy (GTDB): domain Bacteria; phylum Desulfobacterota; class Desulfobulbia; order Desulfobulbales; family Desulfobulbaceae; genus Desulfobulbus_B; species Desulfobulbus_B propionicus_A. The sequence goes on from PDTC01000012.1 coordinate 82,748, forward strand.
ACAAACCGGTTAAAGATCTCCCGGACTGGCAAGATCTCCTTCATCTTGTAGGTGTTGGCACCAGCAAAGACGAGGCCTCGTTTGATATCACCCTCGCATGAGGCACGAAGGCGCTCGTTGATACAGTACTTGTAACTACATTTTTTCAGACACCGGTACAGACATTTTGCCGAAGAAACATCCTCTCCCCTCTCCATCTCTGCAATCAACGGCGTACGCACGGCGCGACCGGGGAGGCCGACCGGTGACTCAATCTCAACAATATCTTCCTTACCGGCCCGTAGATAAGCCTCCTTGAATGCCGGTGCAGCAGAACACTCTTCACTGAGCACGAAACGCGACGCAATCTGTACGCCATCAGCATCATACGCATCCATCAGTTCCGCCATCTCGTATCCATCAGTGATCCCGCCGGCAGCAATCAATGGCACCCTGGAGACCACCTTACGGATAGAGGGAAAAAGTTCCCGGAGCTTAACCTTGGTACCCAGATGGCCACCAGCCTCGGTAGCCTCGACGATAATGGCGGCAGCTCCGAGCTTTTCCGCGAGACGGGCAAAGCTTGCCGAACTGACAATGGAGATGATCGGAATATTGTGGGTCTTGCCAATTTTGAAGATATCCCGGGAAAAACCTGCCCCAGTGATAATCATGTCAGCACCCGCCTCGATCGACCCCATGACAAGCTCGTAAAAATCTTTCATGGCATACATAATATTGACGGCAATGACACCAGCGGTCTGGTTCTTGGCCGTACGGATGTCTTCCTTCAACTCCTCGACAGGGATTCCCGAGCCACCGATGGTACCGATACCGCCACATTCGGCGACGGCCACGGCAAGGCTCGAGGTGGAGACCCGAATTGACATCCCTCCCTGAATAAGAGGGATACGGGCAACAAAGGAACCAATTTTCAACTCCGGCAGTTTCATACGTTCTCGCTTCACTAGGTTGTCGATACCGCGTCAGGAGACAGATCTTAGAGAACGTCCGCCCTGTTCCCTGTTGCGCGATAAAAAAATAAGAGAAAAGAAAAAGATGAGCTGGATTTCCCGGTTTGTCAAGAAGTACCCAAGACAAAGAGATGGCAAACAGATAAACGGCAGTCACTTTCCAGCTTTTCTCTTATGCTACCATATATTCGCGGCAACGTCTTGACGTATTGCCTCGTTCCGGGGTAAATTTATCTTTTTGGAGAACCATTGCGATATTCCCGCAGTGGTTCTTTTTTTCAGCAGCAGAGGAATACCATTGAAAATACAGGCCATCAACGGTTTCAAGGACATTCTCCCGGCGGACGTAAGCCGCTGGCAGTATATTGAAAGGATTGCCCGCTCAGTCTTCGAACGATTCGGACTACGAGAAATCCGCACCCCCATCCTGGAAGCCACCGAACTGTTTGTTCGTTCCATCGGTCAAGCCACCGATGTGGTCGAAAAGGAGATGTACACTTTTGCCGACAAGGGCATCACCATGCGGCCCGAAGGCACAGCCTCGATCATGCGTGCCTTCATCGAGCACGGCATGCATGTGCAGCAGCCGGTGCACCGACTGTACACCATCGGCCCGATGTTCAGGCATGAACGTCCGCAAAAGGGCAGACTGCGCCAGTTTCACCAGCTTGATGCCGAGGTCATCGGCGCCGATGAAGCCATGGTCGACGCCGAGTTGATCGCCATGGCCGACATGCTGTTCACCGAACTGGGCCTTGACGTCAGCCTTGAACTCAACTCTCTGGGATGCAGGGAATGCCGCCCCGGATACCGCAAACACCTGCTACGTTCTCTTGAAACCCGACAGGAAGACCTTTGCGATGACTGCCGCCGGCGAACCACCACCAACCCCTTGCGGGTGCTGGACTGTAAAAAAGCGCCCTGCCGTCAGGTCGCCAAGGACACTCCGTCACTGCTGGAGGGCCTCTGCACCAGCTGCGATGCCCATTTCAAGGAGGTACGCGATGCCCTCTGCCTGCTCGACGTGCCCTACACCATCAACCGCTTCATGGTCCGTGGGCTTGACTACTACACCCGAACCACCTTCGAGTTTCTCACCACTGACCTGGGCGCCCAGGCGGCTGTCGGCGCTGGCGGTCGCTACGACGGGCTTATCGAAGAACTTGGCGGACCTGCCCTGCCCGGTGTCGGCTTTGCCATGGGCATGGAACGGATCGCCCTGCTCCTGGAACAGCAGAAAAAGGATATTCCGGGAGCGGCCATGGATCTCTTCCTTGCGACGCTGGGAACCGCTGCTGCACGCCATGCTGTCCTTCTGGCAACACACTTGCGAAGGGCTGGCGCCCACATCGGCATGGACCACAGCGGCCGGGGACTCAAAGCCCAGATGAAGATGGCCGGTCGGATTAATGCCCGGCGGGTACTGATCCTCGGAGAGAATGAGCTTGAACAGGGCGAAGCCGTGCTGCGTGACATGCGCACCCAGGAACAATGCCCCTTTCCCCTGACCGGTGATACCACTGATCAGGCCAAGGCCCTGCTGCAGGTGATCGGCTGACATCCTGCAGGTACCAGTAAAATTTCCCGCAGACAAAAAGATATCAGGAACAAACAAACGCACCAAAAGGGTGAAGATAAACCGTAGGGAACCTCGAATAATTGCCTTTTTTTCCAATCTCTGTGGTATGCTTAAAATTTTATCCGCGAAATATCAACTAGATGCCTGCGGTAAAATATTTCGTCTACCTTGATCTTGATTGAAAAATCTTAGTATTCAACGTTCCCTGTATCGGGCAATCGTCCCGCTGAAATCGGAGTTAGCACAGCTATGGAATCAATGGGTACGCTTAAGCGAACACACAACTGCAATCAACTCGGTCCTGATCACCTCGGCGAAAAGGTAACGCTCATGGGCTGGGTTCTACGCCGGCGCGATCACGGCGGCGTCATCTTTATTGATCTGCGTGATCGTTGGGGGCTCACCCAGGTGGTCTTCAATCCGGAGATCAATACGGCTGTCCATGCCAAGGCTCATCAGCTGCGAAGCGAATGGGTCATTGCGGTGCACGGTCGTGTTGACCGCAGACCACCCAGCATGGAAAATCCCAAACTGACAACCGGCGCTATTGAGGTACTCGTCGACGAGCTGCGCATCCTCAACTCCAGTGAAACGCCCCCCTTCCCTCTGGACGAGGACACCGAGGTCTCAGACTCCCTCCGCCTGCAGTACCGGTATCTGGACCTGCGGCGACCGGAGCTGGCCGGGAACCTTATCATGCGCCACATCGCGGTGCAGGCGGTGCGGAACCATCTCAGCGACATCGGTTTTCTGGAAGTCGAGACGCCGATGCTCACCCGGTCAACCCCGGAGGGGGCCCGGGACTATCTGGTCCCCAGCAGGGTGAATCAGGGCAGGTTCTACGCCCTGCCGCAGTCTCCGCAGCTTTTCAAACAGCTCTTGATGATCGGCGGGCTGGACCGCTATTTTCAGATCGTCAAATGCTTCCGCGACGAGGACCTGCGTGCCGACAGGCAGCCCGAGTTCACCCAGATTGATATGGAGATGAGCTTTGTCGACGAAGAAGAGGTGATCGCTGTTACCGAAGGGATGATCAAGGCGGTGTTCAAGGCGACACGGGGTATTGATCCTGCTCCGCCATTTTCACGGATGACCTATGAAGAGGCAATGTCGCGCTTCGGTACTGATCGACCGGACACCCGCTTTGGCCTGGAGCTCGTCGACCTCTCCACCCTCCTCGCCGACTGCGGCTTCAAGGTCTTTCGTGATATCATTACCAACGGCGGCGTGGTCAAAGCGATCAACGCCAAGGGTTGCGCGACGTTCAGCCGCAAGGATCTCGATGATCTCACCGCCTATGCGGCCCGCTTCGGAGCCCGGGGCATGGCCTGGATCAAGATTCGGGAAGACGGGTGGCAGTCCCCCATCACCAAGTTCTTCGCTCCTGAAGAGATAAAGGCCATGGGCGAGGCCCTGGATGCCGAGCCCGGCGACCTGATCCTCTTCGGGGCTGACCAGGCTGCCACAGCCAACCAGGTACTGGCCGAACTTCGTCTGGAGCTGGCAAGGCGCCTGGACCTCATCGACAAGACCTCCTTCAACTTTCTCTGGATCACGGATTTTCCCCTCCTGGAATATGACACCGAAGCCAAACGCTATGTGGCCATTCACCACCCCTTTACAGCTCCCCAGGAGGAGCAGCTTGAGCTACTTGACACAGAGCCCGACAAGGTGCTCAGCCGGGCCTATGATCTGGTACTCAACGGCAATGAAATCGGGGGGGGCTCCATCCGTATCCATGATCGGCAGACCCAGGCGCGAATCTTCAAGGCCCTAGCCATTGGTGCAGAGGAGGCCCAGGAAAAATTTGGTTTCCTGCTCAAGGCCCTGGAGCACGGCGCTCCGCCCCACGGCGGTATCGCCTTTGGCGTCGATCGCCTGCTGATGCTGCTCACCGGCTCCTCATCCATCCGTGACGTCATTGCCTTTCCCAAGACGCAGAAGGCCACCTGCCCCCTCACCGAAGCGCCGGCAGCGGTCTCGCGCAAACAGCTCACCGAGCTGTCACTGCGACCCGACTGGAAGGAGAAGACAACAACGTAACAGGGCTTACCGCCCTCTATTTTTCAAGAAGAATCAGGGACTGCCAACAGATCTCACTGTATCCGACAACCACCTGCCTGAAAACAATCAACTCTCCCGCGACGAGCAGCGGGAGAGTTGATTGTTTTTTTAGCCCTGCATTTCTCACAAGGATGTTCAATAGCCTGCTGCAGGCTTGTAACCCTACTTTGTTACAAACCAATCCACCCCCAGGCGTGCCATGACGTTGAGCCCGCCGCCCAGGACAAGACTGTCCGTCTTTCCCAGCCGGTCAAGGAATACCTGCACCTCATACGACCTGGTGCCGGCGTTGCAGACGATAATCCAGGTTTTGCCCTCAGGCAGTTCACCATGACGGGCCCGCACCTCCTCGTAGTTCATGGAGACCCAGCGATCACCACCAAATCGGTCCACCCAGGGCTCGGCCTCGCGGGGATGCCGGATATCGAGGACAGCCCAGCCCGGTTCCTGGTCCATATCCTCCATCCAGTCAAGAAAGCGTTGCAGGTCAACCTGGCGCATCCTCCCGTCGCACAGGTTGTCGGCAGTGTAGGCGGCACCGTTGAGGGAGTCAATCGCCGAGGAAAACGGCGGCGCGTAAGCCATCTCAACTAGACCAAAATCGTCGATCGTGCCGCCGGTGCTCAGCAGAGCGGCAGCGGCATCGATACGGGCGCTCACCGAGTCGTTCATCATGCCAAACCCCTGGACGCCAAGGACCCTGCGGGTCTTTCGATCAAAGACCATCAGGTAGATAACCACGGCCTGGCCGGGAAAAAAGTGGGCCCGATCCGCAGGTGAGGTCAGCGAGTAGTCGGCATCGTAGCCCTCGGCCAGGGCACTCTCATAGGTAATGCCGGTGGAACCGATGCAGCGCTCAAAGCCCTTCATGATGAAGCTGCTCACCACGCCCTTGAACATCGTCGGCTTACCAGCGATATTGTCAGCGACCACCCGCCCCTGACGATTGGCCAGTGACCCCATGGCCATAAAGGTTTCCTTGCCGGTGATCAGCTGGGTGGTGGCAATACAGTCACCAGCGGCGTAGATGTCCGGATCAGAAGTCTGCAGGCGCATGTTCACCTTGATGCCCCCCCAGGAGGTCACGTCGAGCCCGGCCTCTCTGGCAAGCTCCGAGCGGGGACGCACCCCTGCCGCCATGATCACCAGGTCGGCTTCCAGGGTCCGTTTGTCCGTTGTAACACCTGCTACACCGCCGTGGCCGTTATCAAGAATCTCCACCACCGACTCACCGGTGAAGACCTCCACACCATTTTCCCTGAGATGGGTCTCCAGCATTTTCGCCATTGGCCAGTCCACAGCCTTGGGCAGTACCTGGGGCATGAACTCAACGAGCGCGGTCTCCAGCCCCCAGAGATCGGCCATGGACTCGGCCATCTCAATGCCAATGGCCCCACCACCGATCACCACTACTTTTCCGACCTTACCTTTGGCGACCCGTTCCTTGATGGCGATGGCCTTATGCAGGCTGGCGATGGTGAAGACGCCGTCCAGGTGAGCACCCTTGAGCGGCAGTTGCACCGGGGCCGCACCGGTTGCCAGAACCAGCGCGTCATATGGCAGCGTCCGCTCCTCTCCGGAATCCACTCCAACCGTCTTGAGGATCTTGTTTGCCCGGTCAATGGCAACAGCGCGGGTGGAGGTCATCACCTCCACGCCCTTGGCATGTGCAAAAAAGGAGGCATCCCTGACCACGTGGAAACTGGTGGCCCGCAGCTCGCTTTCATCACTGACATCACCGCCCACATAGTAGGGGATACCACACCCGCCGTAGCTGATCAGGCTATCCTGATCGATCATGGTGATATGCCAGTCCGGTTGCAGCCGCCGCAGGCGGCAGGCAGTCTTTGGGCCGGCAGCGACAGCTCCGACGATAACAACTCTTTTATGCATGATTCTACTCCCTGATATTAACTCTCAGACATATGCAAAACTGTCTGCTTTGCAATCCTTGACGTTCTTCATCTGTCGATCATGGGCAGAGCGGCTTTACTCTCTCACCCTGAGCCGTTTAACAGGATAGCTGCCACATTATGCGCATTCCCCCCCTTTCTCCCCTGTCTCAACCGTTTTCGAGTTCGATCGTACAAGCAGGCAGTGATTATAACATAGTTCCGTTGCTCGTCTACGATTACGCACATAATACCGAGCAGAAGCGGCCGGAAAAAGCTGCATTGCTTCGCCGTACAACTTTTCCCGATTACAGTTTATGTCATTATTTTATAAAATTTTTTCGTAAAAATATTATACAACAGCAACTCTCAAAAATTAAGCACCTTGTCGGATTCTCTGACAAGTTCATATAAATCATCCATCCATGCAATAGGACATGTGCTTGATCCCTCCAGACCGTGGGATTTCATGCAGATACCTCAGACATAAAAGTCTCCTGCAAACTGGTTTACCTGTGCCATTACATTAAATTGCTCCGAGCTTGACTGCTCAAACAGCACACCTTTACCAAGCATAAAAACAATCACCTCATCGCCTTTCTTTACGCCTGTATTAGCAAGTCTCATTGCATTGTATATTGTTTCGCCGTCATCTGTGGAGATAATAAATAGTATTTTCATATCCTCCCTCTCTATGAGATTTTTTCCGAAAGAAAACTTGTCATTTTTTGCTTATCCAATGCGATATCTAATGGTATTAAGTTGCCTTCAAACAGTACATTTGTTGAGCTTTTGAAATTATACTTCCGGGCCTCTTCAGTGTCTGTCGTAAAAATGTTCAAATTAATTTTTTCTCCGAACATATTTTTCATTTCTTCGGCTATACCTATAGCCTTTTTGCATGACATTCAATTTGGATTTCCACTGTGAAAAACTGTCAGTGCAGCCATAAGATCTCTCCTTTTCAACCTTATTTATCTTATTGATGCAGATACCAACGAGTGCACTCTACACTCACTGCTCCGCCATCCGTAGTATGCGCTGGAACGTACCGCAAGCAGAGGTCCATTCCGCGTATCAAGAGCCCCCCTCAACAAGTCGGTTTTCGCGGCACACGCCAGCACGATCTCTCGTAGTAAAATAACTCTACCTTCTACACAAAAATATCAGCGTTATTTTTTTGGGAGATCAGACATCAGGGGCTCAATACCTGTACCATTGCACAAAAGGCACTCTTCAACACTGAGTAAGAAGCGGCTCTCACCGCGAAACAGATTGACATGACCTGTTCCGCCACAGGTGGCGCAGGGCTGTGCTGCTGTTGCAGGATCCTGGTCAGATGATCGTTGTTTTTCGTGCATAAGCTACGCCTCCTGTATCTCCTGACGCTTTTTCAAAACTCCGGCCACTGTCACACTGCTGGCAAGCCTTCAACGATTGGGAGCATCCTTAAGTAAATACTGCAGCGCGGTCTGGCGCCTGGTCGTGTCCTGGTTGTGGACAGCCATGGCCAGAGCACGCCGGGTACCGACAAAGAGTGCCAGCTTTTTGGCGCGGGTAAGCCCTGTGTACACCAGATTCCTGAACAGCATCCGGAAATGCTGGGTAAGCACCGGCAGAATCACTACGTCAAATTCAGACCCCTGGGATTTATGGACCGTTATGGCGTAGGCAAGATCCAGCTCGGTTATCTGTTCACGGCTGTATTCGACAAGCCGGTTATCGGTGGTGAAACGCACGGACAGACGCAGGTCAGAGGTGTTCACCGCTTCAATGGTACCGATGTCGCCGTTGAACACCTCAAGGTCATAGTTGTTTCGCCGATGGATCACTCGGTCACCTTGCCGAAATATCCGTTCACCCAGAGTCAGCTCAGCCCTGGCAGCGCTTGCCGGATTGACACTCTGCTGGAGAGTCCTGTTCAGGTTGGCCGTTCCCAGGCTGCCACGAATCATCGGCGAGAGGACCTGAATCTCGGCTCCGGGAAGATACTTGTGGACCCACTCGCCATAGCACCGCCGGACCACCTCCAGAGCGGTTAATCCATAGTACAGCGAAGACCATGGATGTACCTTTGCGGCAACCGCCAGCAACTCGTCTGCTGCAGAATCAGCGGTGACCAGCTGATTGAGCTCAACATGACGAAACTGCTCCGGCACCTGAAAACCAAAGGCCTCTGTACCATCCAGCGACTCCGGTTCAGCAGCAGCAACAAAGGGGTCGTCAAACAGGGCCTCGCGACTGGTAATATCGGCAAACTCCTGTTTTACCCGACTGATAAAGGCAAGCTGCGCCTGGGTCGCCTCATCAGAATCCATAAAAAAACAGTCTGCCTGCCTCCAAATCTCGGGGTTCTTGAACGGTGAGCTCAGACGAGGGACAATACCCGCGTTGATATCGTGGGCAAAGCTGATAATCTGGCTCTCCTGGGCCTGCCGAAAAATAGTGGTGAGACGATAACAGGGCAGGCAGCCGGAGGCGATAAGGTCGTTGAGCACATTACCGGCACCAACCGACGGCAGTTGATCGCCATCCCCGATAAAGAGCAGGGACATCTCCAGGGGAACAGCCCTGAGCAGAGACGCCGTCAGGTTGATATCGAGCATTGAGGATTCATCAACGATCAACAGGTCGCCCTGAAGGGGATTGGCATCATCTCGCTTAAAGCCGCTGCCCTGGTACTCCAGCAACCGATGGATGGTCCGGGCTTCGAGGCCGACAACCTCACTCATGCGCTGGGCAGCTCGTCCAGTTGGAGCAGCGAGCAGGACCCGAAGTTGCATAGCCCGCGCCAGGGCGACCAGCGCCCGGGTGGTGGTGGTTTTGCCGCAGCCCGGGCCGCCGGTGAGAATAGCGCATCGCTGACCGATGATACCCCGCACCGCTGTCGCCTGTTCCTCACTGAGCTGCATGCCTGTTTTTGTCCCGTAACGGACAAGCCAGCGCTCCACCCGGGCCGCATCAATATCGTGGCAGGCAACCGCCGCAGCGAGGCGCCGGGCTACATACTCCTCGTCATAGAATAGACTTCGGGCATAATAGCAGCTCCTGGTGCCCTGCTCGTCGGGCAGCTCACGGACACGCAGCTGATGCTCTACTGCCAGGGTCTGGAGGTGATCAGGGATGACAGCACCGGCATCAAAGCGGAGCAGCTCACCCACTTGGCTGATAATCTGCTCCTCGGTGAGGTAGCAGTGTCCCTGCTCCCGGGCAGCGCTCAGTACGTGGCGTATCCCGGCCTGAACCCGCTGCGAAGAGTTCTCGGCAAAACCAATGGAAAGGGCCACCTTATCGGCGGTAAAAAAACCAATGCCATAGAAATCCACAGCCAGCCGGTAAGGATTATCCATGATCAGGGCAATGGCGTTTTCCCCGTACTGCTTGAAGATGCGAACACTGAACAAGGTGGAAATACCATGCGACTGGAGAAACATCATGACTTCGCGGATGGCACTGTGCTCGGCCCAGCCTGATCGTATGGAGGTGAGTTTTTTACTGGCAATGCCAGGGACCTCCATAAGACGTTCAATGTCTTTTTCAAACACCTCCAGGGTCTGATCGCCAAAGTAACGAACAATGCGCTTCGCTGTTTTCGGACCAACTCCGGGTATCAACCCCGATCCCAGGTATTTTTCCAGGGCAGAGGCGCTGGCCGGTTTGAGCTCGATTGCCTGTTCAGCTCTGAACTGTCGACCATGACGAGGATGCACGGTCCAGGAGCCCTTAAATTCCATGGTGGCCCCGGCAAAGACCCGCGACTGATGGACGGTGACCACGGCCTGCTCACCAAAATCGCCAAAAGGGCTCACCTTGAGCACAGACCAGCCATTGACCTCGTTATGATAGGTTACCCGGTCAACAATGCCACGTAATGTTTCCAGGACAAATGCTTTTTCCACTGATATAGGCTATAGTAGGCGATATCACTTGTCAACCCGTGCTAGCCGAACACTGCACGAGCATAAAATATAAATAATTTCAAAATATTACACCCATGAGCTTTCTTGAAGGCTTACTCTGGCTGTCTCTCAATATATATCATGAAGCGCGCAGTGAACCGGAAATCGGCAAGCTGGCCGTTGCCCACGTCACCTTGAACAGGGCAGTCGAAAAACACAAGAGTGTAGAACAGGTGGTGACCGCGCCGTACCAGTTCAGCTGGACCTTTCAGCTGGATTCCTACCTGCCGACCAATCGTGTCGCCCTGGCCGACAGTGCCCGCATTGCCCTGAAGGCCATGACCACGGATGACTTTACCGAAGGTGCGACCTTTTACCACCATATAGACGTCCACCCCTCCTGGGCAGGCGAGATGATCTTTGTGAAACAGTATGGTTCACACCGGTTCTACCGGGACGAATAAACTACCCCGCCGCTTGCAGCGGGGGGAGTAGCCCCATAGCTTCGCAATAAAACTCCCTCAGTGAGCGATGTGCACACTCCAGAGCACTGATGCCGACCAAGCAACTTTGCACTTTTTTACCTGTGGTACTTGTGCCCGGCGGTAATGGAACAGGCCCTGTACAGCTGCTCGAGCAGAAGCAGGCGACTGAGTTCATGGGTAAAGGTCATCGGCGAAAGCGATAAACAAAAGTTGGCACGCTGCAGAACAGCGCTGCTCAATCCGAGATGACCGCCTATCAGGAAGCAGAGTTGCTGTACTCCCCGCTCCTCGAGATCTTTCAACATCTTTGCCAGCTCTTCAGATCCCATCATGGTGCCGCGTAAGTCTAGGGCAACCAGGTAATCTGCAGCTGCCGCCCGCTCCAGTAAAATGGCGCTGCCCGTGGCAATCACCTCCTGTGGCGGTGCGCTGTGCGCAGTGCGCTCTTTGAGTACAGGCATCTCCACGCTAAGATAGCGCCTCAGCCGGGTGGAGTAGTCAGTGATACCTTGGGCAAGATAACGCTCCCTGGTCTTGCCCAACAGAGGAATAAGCAGGTTCATTGCTCCGTTACAGGCTTTTTGATCGATCCTCGATTATTTTTTGCTGCAAAATAGCGCCAAGCAGGCCACAGAAACGCAGATAGTCAAGTCGCTGGTTGATACCTGGACAAGATTCCCGGATGGTCAGAAAGTTAGCCTCATCGTCAAGGATACTCGGGTGCAGCGGCCACTGTCGACATCGCCAGGGCCGGCCAGCATGTACGGTACAGCCGCAGGCATTATCATAAAAAATGCAGTGGCCGTTCACGGTTTGCATCTGCACCACCTGGCCGGTAATTCGCCAGTACTTCGCAGCGACCTCCTCACGGGGCAGGCCCAGGGCAGCAACCATGACTTCCTGGTCATTGGCATCAAGCGAAACCGTCGTTTCACCATGACAGCAAAAGCCGCATCGGGTGCATTCAAAAATTTCCGAAACTTCCGGTATTGACATGTTTTCCTGCATGTTCCTGCTACCTGCTGCTCAACGTGCTCAGGCTGTTCCGGTCACGTTGCCGAAGAGGGCAATGTCAATACCGTATTGAAAAGCGGCCTTTTTCCACTTCAGCTCGTCTGGAGTGTGAAACAGGATCTCCAGGTTACCGGGCACGATCAGCCAACTGTTATCAATCAACTCATGCTCGAGCTGCCCCGGTCCCCAGCCCGCGTATCCCAGCATAAAAAGATACTCTTCAGGGCCTCCGCCCCTGGCGATAGCTGCCAACAGGTTGGCATTACGGGAGAGGCGGATATCGTTGTCAATGGCCATGGCATACGGATCTTTTGCAGTTGGAGATCGATACAGGATAAATCCCGCCTCCATTTCCACCGGGCCACCGATATATACCGGGGGAAGCTGCCCTGCAGAGACCGAGATATTGATGCCCTGCAGCACTTCATGCATGGTAATTGCCGGATTGGGATTGTTGATCACCAGGCCCATGGCTCCCTCGGTATTATGGACGCACATGAAGATCACCTGTTCACGGAACCGGGGATCCGGCATCTGTGGTGTTGAAAGAAGAAAATGTCCAATGAGGTTTTCCATGATTTTCCCTCGGTCTGACGTTCACAGCCATCTCCACTCTACATTGCCAGGCGCAGGCCGTCAATGTGCTTGTCCTGCAGGCAGCTTATGGGTATAATTGCCGACGATCCACAACAAACATTGCACAGGCACTCACGCATGACGTCAACACCGCTTTCCAGCCATTCCAACAAGGTAAAAAAGGCACTGCTCTGGGTAGCAGAGGCTGTTCAGGAAAACCCCCAAAAAAAGCGGCAGGACCTGCTTCGCGAGGCAGAGCTGCGGTTTGACCTGACGCCCTCAGAATGTCAATTTCTTGAGAAAAATTTCACGGGGCCACCGCAAATGGCGGGATCCCAGACAGGGGATTAACCGGCAGCACTCGCCAGTTCAATCACCACTTCAGTGCCCTGCCCTGGCTGGCTCTCCATCCTCATGGAACCACCATGGTCGAGGATAATCTTCTGGCTGATGGCGAGCCCCAGGCCTGTACCATTCTGCTTTGTCGTGAAGTAAGGATAAAAGACCTGCTGTCTGGTTTGCTCATCCATGCCTTCGCCAGTATCACCAACCCTGATCTCTATGCCTGTCGGGTTTGCCCGGGCGGAGATGGTCAGAAGCCCTCCGTCTGGCATGGCCTGCACCGCATTGAGCAGCAGGTTCAACAGTACCTGTCCCAGGCGATCCCTGTCACCTGCGACTGGCGGTAAAAAATCTTCGGCTTCCATCTCCACGAGAATACCATGAGATGCCGCTTCTGGCTCAACCAGTTTAATGGCTCGGGACAGCACTTCGCGGATATCCAGAGATTTGAACTCCCGCACTGCTGGTTTGGTGAGGGTGAGAATATTTGTGATCGTTCTGTTCACCCGGTCAACCTCAGAGACGATAAGTGAGGCACGTTCCTTATCAGTATCACCTTCAGGTGCTTTGTCACGTAAGAGTACAGCCAGCCCCTTGATGGAACTCAACGGATTGCGGATCTCGTGGGCAACACCGCCTGCCATCCTGCCGATGGCGGCAAGGCGCTCCTGTTCGCGCATCTGTTGTTCGAGACTGCGTACTTCACTGACATCGCTGACCAGTAGTACCTGTCCCTGATACCTGCCATCCTGATCCGCCATGGCCAAGCATCGACAAAGAAGCACCCGTTTTTTTCCCGTACATTCTAGTGCGATTTCCTGCACCTCTCCCTGAGAAGTCTCAGGTCTCTGCTCCTTGAAAAGGCTGGCTAATAATGACGGCAGTACCTCTGAGGGAACCCTACCCAGGGCTTTATCACTGTTGACCCCCAAAATTTTTCCCATGGCCGCATTCCAGGTAACGATACGGCCAGCAACGTTGGTAGCGACAAGACCTTCCGGGATACGGGCGACAAGAAGGGAGGTGAACGCCTGAATATCATTGAGTGCCTTCTGTGAAACTTTGGAATGCTGCACCACTGACAAAGAAAACCAGCCGCCCAGGCCAACGAGGAGCATCGCCAGCGACAGCATGAGAATCTGTATGCGCAGTCTTGAAAGTGCCCTGTCAAAAGGCTGCATATCCAGACCTGTAACAACAAAATAGTTTTCCTTCTGCTGCCAATCCCGAAAACGTATCTTGGCGGGCAGGGTACCACCAAAGGACAAAATTTTTCCAAAAAGGTCTTCCAAATCAAACTTCGGCAGTCTGGAAGAAATCTGCTGGTACGGGACAAACGGTGCCATGGCCTGAAAAACTCTGCCACTTCCAACGGTACGTTCAATAGCATATCGCACCTTTTTATGTTCCTGGAACTGTGCCATCAAATGTTCACTCAAGGTCAACGTCTGGCCAATCTGTTGCTTGTCAGTGTGGGCGAAAACCGTGCCGTGAGCGTCAATCACCGCAAGATACTCAACCTGGTCGTCTTCAGAGAGATGTTCAATAACCCGCTGGGCATGGACAGGCCAAGTGCTGCCATCCCACCGTCCTTCACGGACGTCGTTGATATAAGAACTCCGCGTTCCTGACTGGAGAACGCGCATGAGCGTTGTTGCCTGCTGCAGCATGGCTGCGGTCATGAGTCGTTTTTCCAGGCGATAATTGTGCAGGGCAAAGGTGGCGACAATGACGATCAGCAAAGCTGCTGCTGCTGCCAGCAGCCAGGGCGAACTCATGGCAAAGCGGTTCCATTGCCTCTTGGCAGACTGTGGTTCAGACACATTTCCCTCCCTGTTCAGCTAGGTCAAAGATAACCCTCTGCCACTATTTTACCCGGCTCCAATTCGCAGCAGGGAAAAAAAGTAACAGCCCTTGCTGAAACTTGTGGACACCGCAGACGAGAAAAACGAAAAAAATATATAAAAACAAAAAGTTACACAGAAAAATAAAAGCGGGCACGTTTCTGGCAAAGTCGACGGCACAGGCAGTTCACACACACACATTGGCAAAAAACCTGACACCAATCATCAAAGACGAGGAGGAGCTAGAGTAGACCGCAGACAAGACCCTGGCCAAACAGACTTCCAGCCAGAAACAGAACAACATCGAGTAATCAGCAATCCGGGGGATGGATATACCCGCTACGGTGATCCCTCCCCTTGAGCAGAGTAAGCCCGGGGTGATCAAGAAGGGGAAGTCTCCTGATCACCCCGGACTTTTTCCCAGTGGGCACCCCGGTGTACTGATCTGTTCACCGCGCATATATACCGAGGATACTCATTGCTCACAGATGAGCAACCGGACGAACAAGTGCCTCTCGCTAACGTCTTACATCAGATTTTCAGGATCCACATCCAGGTGTAGTCTCACTCCTTTTGCGCAGAGTTTTGCCGCCTCATTTCTCACCAGCCGACAGGCTGAGTGCAGCCGGGCAAGGTGTTGGCTTTTCAGGAGCAACTGTTGGCGATGCCGACCGCGGAGCACGGCCAATGGCGCCGGTGCCGGGCCGAGCAGCACAGGGTCGCCAGGCATCCGCCGCTGCAGCAGGACTTTCACTCGATCGGCAGTTATCTTCACCGCCTCTTCCTCCTCAGCTGAGACGCGAATATTTACCATGCGGCTCACGGGTGGGTACTCGAGGGAACGGCGTTGGCCAAGCTCTTCGTTGAAAAACCCATGATAGTCATGATGTTTGGCACACGCAATCGCGTGATGTTCCGGCTGGTGTGTCTGGATAAAAACACGCCCCCTTGTTGCACCACGGCCGGCGCGGCCCGTTACCTGACTCAACTGGGTAAAGGTACGCTCTGCTGCCTTGTAATCGGGCATGCCCAGGCCACTGTCCGCCCAGACCACACCGACCAGGGTAATACCAGGAAAGTGCAGGCCTTTGGCGATCATCTGGGTGCCCACCAGGATGTCAACTTTTCTGCTGCGTATCTCTTTGAGTGCAGCAAGATACTGTTTCCGGTTTTTCGCCGTATCTGAATCGAGCCGGGCTATCCGCGCCTGGGGCAGGACCTCCTGGGCCTCCCTGGCAATACGCTCGGTTCCCATGCCCATTCCCCTGACCCCCTGCGAACCACAGGCCGGACAGAGGGTAAGCGGATGCAGGGCAAAGCCACAGTAATGGCAGAGCAGCTGGTGTTTATCTCGATGCAGGGTCATGGAGACCTTGCAGTGCCGACATTGCAGGACATGGCCGCAGTCACGGCAGAGCATGAAACTCGAATATCCCCTCCGATTGACAAACAGCAGGGTCTGATGACCGGCTTCGAAGTTCTCGTGCATGGCCGTCATCAACGCATCGGAAAACAGCAGGTCTGGCCGTGACTGCGGACCCTGTCTGAGATTGACCACCTGGACAACAGGCAGCTGCTGATCACTGACCCGGTGTTGCATGGTCAAGAGGGTGTATTTGCCACGGCTGGCATGGAAAAAACTTGTCAGGGAAGGCGTCGCAGATCCGAGCACCACAGGGCAGCCTGCAAATTTGCCACGAACCACCGCAAGGTCACGGCCGCTGTAGCGCAACCCGTCATCCTGTTTGTAGGCGGGCTCGTGCTCCTCATCGACAATCACCAGCCCCGGGCGGTTCAGCGGAGCAAATACGGCAGAGCGGGCCCCCAGGACAACCCGGCACTCTCCTTCCTGAATGCGATGCCACTGATCATAGCGCTCTCCCCGGGACAACCCACTGTGCAACACGGCCAGCTGTTCTCCAAAACGAGAATAAAACTGAGCCTCCAGCTGCGAGGCCAGCGCAATTTCAGGAACCAGCACCAGGGCGGACAGCCCTTGATCCAGGGCCTTCTGGACCGCCTGCAGATACACCTCTGTCTTGCCGCTGCCGGTTACCCCATGAAGGAGAAAGGGATGAAATACGCCTGCCTCGACAGCTGGCAGCAACTCGGCAAGCACCTGCTGCTGTTCGTCCGTCAATGTCGCGGGTGGAGGTTGGAAGAGAGGAATCTCGCCAAAAGGATCACGGTAAAGCCGCTGCTGCTGCAGCTCAATAAGCTGATGCCGGGAAAGTTCCTGCAGGGCGACCCGAACACCGGAGTACTTTTTGGCAAGCCAGGGTCGGCTGACAGGACGACACCCCTGGGTACAGTAGGCGTCCCACCAGAGAGTAAGGGTTTTTTTGACCGAACGCTTCAGGGGGGCACCACGCTGCTCTTCCACCCGGGCACACACCTGGTGAGCGGCGGCCGTTGTCGTGATCAAGCCGCGAAGTGCCTCTCCCGGAACAATGACGGTTTCAAGCTTGGCACTGACCCCTTCCCTGTGCTCACGGGTCTCAATGGTAACCGCCGCCTCCCGCGCCATACGCTGAAGCACCTTTCTTGAGGCCGGATGCTTCCAGACAGCTTCGGTCTCTTCGACTGAAAGCTCACCTGCTGTTTTAAGTTTTTCCAGCCATGGTGGTGGAGTTTCCCCTGTTTGCAGGGTACCGACAAGCCCGTTGTTACCGACAGAGTTGACCTTCACCCGGCGGCTGCTCTTCACCGACGGCGAGGTGGGCAGTGCCGTCCGGATAACCTCACCAATGGGGTAATGGTAATAGGTAGCAATCCACCGGTAGAACTCGACCATATCGGGGTGAAAAAAGGTGGATTCAGCCAGCAGGCGAAGCACAGGTTTGACCTGAAAACCGACCGAATCCTCCGGTGCGGGAGCAGGACCAAAAACATAGCCGGTCACTCGCCTTCTGCCCAGAGGCACCAGAACGCAGCTCCCCGGCACGACCGTCCCTTCGAGCTCGTCAGGCAGTGAATAGGTCAGCGTTTCGTGTAATGGGGCGGCAACCGCCACCTCCACCAGGTAAGGCATGGTGGACTTATTCTTTGTCGGTGATCTCAAGGGCTTGCAGCAGGTACTGCCTGAACGGCTCTCCCAGCTCAGGATGGACCAGGGCAAAATCGGCAATTGCCTTAAGGTATCCCAGTTTATCGCCTGCGTCGTAACGGCGCCCTTCGAACTCATAGGCAAACATCTGCCGTTTTCGTGAAAGTGCCAGGAGGGCATCGGTCAGTTGAATCTCGCCACCATGGCCGGGAGTGGTGCGCTCGAGGAGCTCAAAGATGTCTGGCTTCAACAGATAGCGGCCAATGATGGCCATATCCGAGCCACTGGTACCGGGAGCAGGTTTTTCCACCATACGGTCGACCTTGTAGGTACGCTCATACTTGGTCGGCTCTCCCTCGACAATGCCGTACTGGTTGGTTTCTTCTTTTGGCACCCGCTGGATGGCAACAATGGATTCTCCCACCTGATGATAAAGGTCGATCATCTGCTTGCAGCAGGGGACCTTGCTTTGCACCAGGTCATCACCAAGGAGCACGAGAAAGGGCTCGTTGCCGACGACGTTTCGTGCCATCCAGATAGCATGCCCAAGCCCCATCGGCTCTTTCTGACGCACAGAGACCACATCGATAAGGTTTGAAATATTATTGAGCTCTTCGCGCAACCGGGTCTTCTTCTTTTCCCGCAGGACAGTATCAAGGCGAAAATCATAATCAAAGTGGTTTTCAATCTGTGATTTTCCCTCACTGGTGATGAGAATAACCTCTTCGACACCGGAGGCCACAACCTCTTCGACGATATACTGGATGGTCGGACGATCGACAATGGTGAGCATCTCTTTGGGGATGGCCTTTGAGGCGGGAAGGAATCGTGTCCCCATACCGGCGACGGGGATAACTGCCTTGCGGATCTGCTGCATGTCGTTTCCTGTTCTGCTGTGGATTAGAGGTGCCTTTTGTCCGGGTATTGAGTATAGGTGGCCTGTTAGATGTGGTGGCCCGGACAATACCCCTGTGTATACCCCTCAGTACAGTAAAGTATACTGCGATTTTCTTTTCACGTCGATTCTTTTATCCTGATCCCATGCGTCTCACCTACCCGAAACAGTTGCCAATTTCAGCATGCCGCGAGGAGATCGTCACGGCCATTCGCCAGCACCGGGTACTGATCGTTGCCGGCGACACAGGCTCCGGCAAGACGACCCAGCTCCCCAAGATGTGTATTGAAGGCGGCAGGGGCACAGCAGGCAGGCTCATCGGTTGCACCCAGCCCAGACGTATCGCTGCCATCAGTGTCAGTGAGCGGGTCGCCGAAGAAACTAACGCTCCTGATGCTGTCAGTTATGCCATCCGTTTCAAGGATACCACCGCTGATACCACCCGTATCAGGTTTATGACCGACGGTGTTCTCCTCGCGGAAATCCAGAGCGACAGGATGCTCAACCGCTACGACACCCTGATCATCGACGAAGCTCATGAACGCAGCCTCAACATCGATTTTCTGCTGGGTTACCTCAAGGAACTCCTGGCGCAGCGCCCCGATCTTCAGTTGATTATCAGCTCAGCGACCATTGACACCGACAAGTTCAGCAAATACTTCAATGCCGCACCAGTACTGTCGATACCAGGCAGGCTTCACCCCATTACCCTGGAGTACCGAGACGTTCTCGAAGATGAAGATGATAACTATGTCCGCAAAGCGGTGGAGACCGTCCTTGATATCTGTGCCCGTCCCGGCGGTGATATTCTCGTCTTCATGCCATCGGAACAGGATATCCGTGAAACCCTGGGCAGTCTGAACGGCCAGCTTGACGAGCGCCACCTGCTTCTGCCCCTCTACGGCCGCCTCTCCGGACGCGAGCAGCGACGAATCTTTGCCCCGGACTCCAGACGCAGGATTATTGTCGCCACCAATGTTGCCGAAACATCGATCACTGTTCCAGGAATCCGCTTTGTGGTTGACACCGGACGGGCACGCATCGCCCGCTACAATGTCCGGGCCCGTACCAGCAGTCTGCAGATAGGCAGGATCTCCCAGGCTTCCTGTGATCAGCGTCGTGGCCGTTGCGGCCGCACCGGACCAGGTACCTGTATCAGGCTCTATAGTGAAGAAGATTACCTGTCCCGGGCCGAACACACCGTCCCGGAAATCCAGCGGAGCAACCTGGCCGAGGTCATCCTCCGCATGATCAGCCTGCGACTGGGCGATCCCCTCTGCTTTCCCTTCATCGACCAACCCGGGAGCAGGGCCATCCGTGACGGGTTCCAGATCCTGCGTGAGCTGGGTGCTCTGGATCAACATGACCAGCTGACCGCACATGGACGACTCATGGCACGACTGCCACTTGATCCGACCATCTCCCGGATCATCATCGAGGGTATCGTCCAGGGCGCCCTTCGGGAGACACTGGTTATCGCAGCAGCACTCTCGCTTCAGGACCCTCGTATCAGGCCACCGGAACAGGAGGGGAGAGCTGACGAGGCCCATCGGCATTTCACGGATAGCCGCTCTGATTTTCTCACCCTGCTGGCCATCTGGGACAGCCTCCATGAGGGAGAGGAACAGGTTGGGGCTGCAAGGCTAGGCAGATTCTGCAAAAAAAACTTTCTCAGCTGGCAGCGCATGCGGGAATGGCAGGACGTGCATGGACAGCTCAAACGTATTCTCCGGCAGCGAAAACAGCTGAAGATCAATACTGAACCGGCTTCGTACGCTGCAGTCCATATGGCCATTACCGCCGGGTTCCTCAGGAATATCGCCCAGAAAAAAGAAAAGAACCTCTACCAGGCCGGCGGCGGCCGTGAGGTATGGCTTTTTCCGGGATCAGGGTGCTACAATCGCGGCGGTAAGTGGATCATTGCCGCAAATTTTGTCGCAACTTCGCAGCTGTTCGCCCGGCTGGCCGCCACCATTGAACCTGGCTGGCTTGAACCGCTGGCAGGCAGACTGTGTACCTACAGCTGGAGTGACCCCCACTGGGAAAAACGTGCAGGTCAGGTGATCGCCAAAGAGCAGGTCAGCCTGTTTGGCCTGGTGATCGTCGCCGGCAGGCGCGTCAATTACGGGCGCATCAACCGCACAACCCGCGAGGAGGCCAGAGAGATCTTTATCCGTCAGGCCCTTATCTGTGGAGATCTTTCCGGTCGATACCCTTTCCTGGAGCACAATCTTGGCCTTGTAAAGGAGCTTGGCGAACTGGAAGATCGGTTGCGACGGCGAACCCTGCTGGTCGATGATGAAAAACTCTATGCCTTTTATCATGAGAGACTGCCCGGTGTATACGACCGGTTCACCCTGAACCGGCTTTTGCGAAAACGCCGTAACCACGGGTTGCTCTTTATGGAACGGGATCAGCTCTGCCAGCAGGCACCCAGGCAGGAAGAACTGTACCGTTTCCCGGCAACGCTCAAGACCGCAGGTATTGAGCTCCAGCTCAGCTACCGCTTTGAACCGGGTAGTGACGATGACGGTGTGACAGTCCATATCCCCGAGCCCCTGCTGCCCCTGTTGTCTCCTGCCCTTTTCGAATGGCTGGTCCCCGGACTTCTTGAGGAAAAGGTGCTTTTTCTCTGTAAACGGCTGCCCAAACAGATTCGGCGCAGGCTGGTTCCGCTGCCAGCGGCGGTTGACAGGCTTCTCGACAGCCTGGACCTCTATCGAGGATCGCTGTACACGGCCCTGGATAAAAGCCTGCTCCGGGCATATCAGGTTACGGTCTCTGCCGAGCAGTGGCGGGTGGACGAGCTCCCCCTCCACCTGCGCATGCGATTTCAGCTCATGGATGGTGACCGCATCGTACAAAGCAGCCGCTCTTTCTCGGCCCTGCTGGCACGGCATCGACCCGGCCGCGAACAGCCCACCGAAACGCCACTGCCAGAGCGGTATGGTATCACCACCTGGGAGTTTGACGGGCTGCCTCCCAGAATTGCCATGCGAGATGCTCAGGGAAGGTCACAGGCTGTTTACTTCCCCTGTCTTGCTATTGATGCCGGACAACGCTGCGTTCATCTCACCTACACCAGTGATGAGGAGCAGAGCCGGCAGGCCACTAGACAAGGGCTCCAGTTTCTGTACAGTCTGGAACATGGCCGGGAGATGCAGCAGCTGCGGAAACAGTGCAAACAGATAATCAGAGATTATTCAGCGTCCTGGCTTGCTCTGGGGCTCTCAGTCAAGGCCTCGAAACTGATCGAACAGCTGCAGAGTTTTGTCCTGACTCCAGTACTGGACACCGCCGCAGGTACCTTGCCCACCCAAAAGGAGTTTGCACGGGTTCACAAGCGGCTCAACAGCGACGGGCTCCTTCGCAGTGCCACTGTGCATCTCCAGCAGATCGTTACAGTTCTCCAGTGCCGTCGCGAAGCCCAAAGCCGAATCAACACCTGGGAGACACGCACGCGCACTTCCCGAACCTATGCGCCAAAATTGCACCAGGCCTTTCAGGCAAGTCTGGAGCAGATCCTCCCCGGTGATTTTCTCCACAGCCGGGACGCAAAGGCTCTGCAGGATGTGCCCCGGTATCTCAAGGCCCTGTCCGTGAGGATAGAGCGGGCCGAGCAGAACCCACATAAAGACGCCCTCAAGGCTGATCGGCTCACCTGGAGCCTTACTCAGCTTGGCCAGTTGGAAAAGTTTCCCAGCTCGGGTAGGCACTGCCTGGAGGCGGCTGCCCTTTTCCGGCAGATGGTTGAGGAGTTCAGGGTTGCTGTTTTTGCCCCTGAGCTGGGAACAACCATGAAGGTTTCGGAGAAACGGCTCATCAGGCAATGGCAGGAAGTGGAGCGCCACTGCCGCAGCCTTGAACAGACATAGCAGCACGAAATATCGGCCAGTCAAGACAAAGGATGCCCTCCTGTATAGCTGTTTTTTTCTTTCAAGCTATTATGTATTTTTCCATGAGGATATGCTATACTACGTGGTTAGGTGTCAATGAACCAAACAAACAGGGACGCCTTTTGGCAAGTATCTCTCTGCACACCGTCTGATATAACCAGACTGAAGGTGGGACCCTGTCAAGCGACACCTGGACACTTCCGGGAATTTTGAACATTGTTGTTTCACCGTCTCGTCATGCTTCATCATCACCTCCTTGGGGAAAGAGTTCTCCCTTGAAGTGTGGGTTAAGCAGACCTTGATGGAAAATCACACGGTTCAGGTTTCCCTCTACTTCTCATTGAACCAGAGAGGACTACACAGTGAAGCAAAAAAGAAAAACTGTTCAGCTTGTCGCAGCGGTGTCCTGGCTCGCCCTGCTGGGATTTGGCTGTGCACCGCAGCAGAACGTATCGACGCCCAAATCGCAACCACCGGCCAAGACTGAACAACAGGCTGAACAACTTGTCATCAAAGGAAAAGTTGCCGGCAAGTCGAACAAGGCAAAAACCATCTCTGTCCGCGTCGGCAAGGGGGAAAAAGCCAAAAACGAAATGCTCAGGTTTGACGACGCCACCCAAGGGGTTCAATTCCTGACGAAGAATACGGCTGTCATCATCACCTACGAAATGCGTGATAAGGCCAAGTACGCACTGAGCGTCAAACCAAAACTGGCCAAACTCCCTGAGGGTGTTACCAGAATTGATGTGGAGACAATGGAGGAGGTTATCAACTCTGGTGAGCCTCTTTTTCTCGTAGACTCCCGCCCCACCAGCCGCTGGGATCAGTCCCATCTGCCCGGAGCGGTTTCCATTCCTGTTCCCAAAATCAAAAAGAAAAAACAGGCGGTACTGCCAACAGACAAGAGCATACCCATTGTCTTTTACTGCGGCGGCCCCACGTGAGGCATGTCAACCGCTTCCGCCGGTCTGGCGAAGCAATGGGGATATACCGATGTCCGGGTCTTTCTCGATGGTGAACCTGCCTGGATCGCTGAGAGCCTGCCCAACTACGCCTCCATGAAATTTGTCAAGGAGGGCAATATCGTTCTCATCGATACCCGGCCCCGGCATGATGCCATTGCCGCACGCATTCCCCGGGCAGTCAACCTCCCCTATGAAAAAATAGAGAGCCGCATTGATGATATTCCGCACAATGCCCCTGTCGTCTTGTACGGCGGTGATGAGGCATTGGATGCGCTCGAAGATCTTCACGATTACGGATTCAAATTTGTCAGCCTGGTCGAAGGCGGCCTTGAAGGCTGGATTGCCAGCGGAGGTCAAACGGTCTCCGGCCCGATCACCTCGACCGAAATTTCCTGGACCAGAATTCCCGGCCCCGGAGAGGTGACAACAGAGGACTTCCGCAAGGCAGCCTCCGGTGAAGACAAGGACGCGGTCATCATCGATGCCCGCACCAAGGAAGAGGTCGCGGAATTGGGAATTTTTCGTAACACCATCAACATTCCGCTGGATGAAATTCCTTTACGCTTAGCTGAAATCCCCAAGGACAAAAAGATCTATCTCCACTGTTCAACAGGGGCCAGGGCTGACCTCGCCTACAGGGAGTTAATCAAACACGGGTTCAACGCCAAATATCTCTTTTTGGATATCAGTGACCCTGCATGCGACTGCGAGGTTATAAAACCCTGGTAAGACCGGACAGAAAAGCAACCTGAGTCTTCCGGTATGTGAACTGCAAACCAGTTCACATACCGGCCAGTTGTGCCAGCAACGCCTTCATCTGGCCCAGCCCCATTCTGGCCTTTTCCACTGACCCGGCTCTGGCGTCATTTTCCATGGCTGTTGCCAGGGAGCAAATGCTTTCAATGCCGAGGCTGGCGGCAGCCCCCTTCAAGCTATGTGCAGCCTGAAACACCCCGTGGGCATCAACCTCTTGAACAGCCTTTGCCAACGCCTCCACATCGGCGGCAGAGGAGCTCCTGAACAGCGCAAACAGTTCGTCAAGCAACTCCTCATCACCGCCTGTCTGTTCGAGGGCGGCGTTTTTGTTCCACCGTAAAGCTGCCATGTTTATCTCCAAAAAATTCTTCCTTTGCCATGTTGGTGGCTTTATCAAGAGTATCGCCCTGCGTGGGGTCTCTCTTCGTCGCTAGAATACGTCAATTTCCGGGGAGGGAGCAACAATATCCTCAAAAGGAATACAGCCCTGACGAAGACAGGTAAAATGGCCCGCTTCATTAGTTCCAACCAGTGTAGATCCTGCACCGCCGACAGTCGTGCCACCGTCAAGGATAAGCTCAACCGCATCACCAAACAGGGCACGCACCTCAGCAGCCGATGTTGCCGGCCGGCCGCCAGACAGGTTGGCGCTCGTTCCTGTAATAACACCGCCAAAGGCGCTGGCCAGCTGCCGGGCCTCCTGACACCCGGAGAGACGCACACCAATGGTACCGGTACCGGCGGTTATACGCTCGGGAACCAGGGGCCGGGCTGGCATAATCAGGGTCAGAGCACCGGGCCACCACCTGCCCATGAGCTCTTTCATCTGCGGTGGTACATGGGCAACAACACGGTCAACGTCCTCCTGTGCACCAAGAAGAACAAGCACAGGTTTCCGGTCAGGTCTCCCCTTGATCGAAAAGAGTCTCTCCAGCGCTGACAGATTAAAAGGATCCACCGCAAGTCCATAATACGTCTCGGTGGCCACAGCGACCACACCGCCATCATGAAGGACGTCAACGGCGCGCCAGAGCTCTGGGTTATCAATAAACGCTTTTTGCTTCAACGGCACAGCTGGGCGTTCTTTAACTCGACAGCCGCTGCCATTTCCCGGGCATGCTCGGCAAGCTTCGCCGCAATGACAGCATCGTCAATGGCAAGAATACGCGCCGCCATGATCGCAGCGTTTCTTGCACCGGCCTTGCCTATCCCCATGCTGGCCACAGGAATTCCCGGCGGCATCTGGACTGTGGAGAGTAGCGCATCGAGTCCACCAAAGGAACCGGCATCAAGGGGTACGCCAATCACCGGCAGGGTTGTATGGGCGGCGAGCACGCCCGCCAGATGGGCGGCCATGCCAGCGCCAGCGATGATGACCTTTAAACCGCTCTGGCGAGCCTCGCGGGCAAAGGCCACGGCCGCATCCGGTGTACGGTGTGCCGAGGCGATGCGCATGGAGCAGGCAATCCCCAACGATTCCAGAAAATGTGCCGCTGATTCCATAACTGGAAGATCCGAATCCGAGCCCATGACAATCCCCACCTGAGGAACCACTGACGATGCAAGGCGGGCAAGGGCACGATGCCCTATATCCTTTCTGTACCGGCAATCCTCCCAGCTTATCTTTGCCACCGCCTGATATGCACGGGTGACAGCCTGCTCCAGGGTATCGCCAAGAGCTGTTACCCCCAGTACCCGGCCGCCGCTGGTCACGGTCCTGCGGTTTTCAATCCGGGTAGCGGCATGAAAGACCATCACGTCGCCAAGCTTTGCCGCAGCCCTCAAGCCAAGGATGGGTTTACCGGTGACAGAACGCTCCGGATATCCGCCTGATGCCATAACC
This sequence comes from Desulfobulbus propionicus, assembly GCA_002748735.1. Classification (GTDB taxonomy): domain Bacteria; phylum Desulfobacterota; class Desulfobulbia; order Desulfobulbales; family Desulfobulbaceae; genus Desulfobulbus_B; species Desulfobulbus_B propionicus_A. Next base: position 108,797 of record PDTC01000012.1, read on the forward strand.
ACACAAACCGCTGGGCGAGGATCCACTTCCAGGGAAAGGGTGTGCAACCGTTGGTCTATACATGCCTCAAAGATATCAACCAGGTCTGTACGAAGCCGCATGAGCAATGGCTGACACTCAGGGTCGCCAAAGCGGCAGTTGAACTCAAGGACATTAATGGTATCGCCATCGATCATCAATCCCGCATACAGCATGCCAACATATGGCCTCCCTTCAGCCGCCATTCCCTGTACAGCGGGCAGCATCACCTCTTCCATCACCCGTTTTTCCAGGGCCGGTGTCAGCACCGGCGCCGGAGAATAGGCTCCCATTCCTCCGGTGTTTGGTCCGGTATCACCGTCAAAGGCGGCTTTGTGATCCTGGGATGAAGGTAGTGGCAAAATGGTGGTACCATCGGTAAAGGCAATAAAACTGGCCTCTTCACCACTGAGGAAGGCTTCAACCACCACTTGTTTACCGGCAGCCCCAAAGGCTCGTTCTTTCATGATCAGGTCAACGGCACGATATCCTTCCTCACTGGTCATGCAGACAAATACTCCCTTACCAGCGGCCAGTCCATCGGCCTTGACAACACAAGGAGCGCCAAGGCGTTCAATATACTTTTTCGCCGGTCCACGCCCGGAAAATACCTGATACGCGGCAGAGGGAATTGCATATTTTTCGAGAAACCCCTTGGTAAAGACCTTACTGCCCTCAAGTTCGGCCGCCTTTGCCGTGGGACCGAAGATGCGCAAACCGGCCTGCTGGAAGAGATCAACAATGCCATCGGTCAAGGGAGCCTCAGGGCCGACCACCGTTAGGTCTATCTGCTTTTTTTGGGCAAAGGCAGCCAGACCCTTGATATCCTCAGCAGGCACATCAACTGGAATCGCCCTTCTGTCAATTCCGGCATTGCCAGGTGCACAGTACAGCGTGGTTACCCTGTGACTCTGTTGAAGTTTCCAGACAAGAGCGTGCTCACGTCCACCTCCACCAATAACCAGAATTTTCATTCTCTCCTCTCCCCCAGTCGGTCAATAATGCGTGACCCGGCCTGCCCGGGCTGAACGCTTAAATACTCCTAAAAGAGTAGCAGATGCAGCCCTCTTCGACAAGCAGGGACTCACCTGTCTAACATCTTTGCACCACTGATTTCTCTCTGAAAAGACCGGGGCATTTTCCTTGACCACATCTGCGGAAACTGTTACCTTCGGAATGAGGACTCATTCATTTTTTTCTTTGACAGCCACCAACTGATGCAATGAAATCAGCTGATAAGCACAGAAAAATTATCCGCGCGGCCACCAAAGTTTTTGCCAAAAAAGGATTTTTCAACGCCCGTATTTCCGACATTGCCAAAGAGGCAAAGGTTGCTGACGGAACCATCTATCTCTACTTCAACAACAAATTTGATATCCTCATTTCCGTTTTTGAGCAGGAAATAGGCAAGCTTATCGACCAGATCAATACCCTGCTGAACAAGGAAGACGACCCGAAAATCATGCTGGAGATTTTTATCAGCAGCCATCTCACAGAGATGAAAAAAAATAGGAACCTTGCCGAGGTTATCCAGATTGAACTACGGCAGACCAACAAGCTGATTCGGGACTACCGCGATAACAAGTTTTCGGAATATTTAAATATTATTGCTGACATTATCCAAAAAGGGCAGCAGGAAAATGTTTTCAGCAAGGATATCAGCCCGGATGTCGCTAAATGGACGATCTTTGGTGCCCTGGATGAACTTTCCAGGGGCTGGAGCATGGGAAGCGAACCCGACTATTCCCTCGAAGAGCTCAGCTCCCAGGTAACAGAGCTCTTCCAGTTTGGTGTTCTCGCAAGAGGGTAACCACGCCACTTTTTTAGCTTACCGGGGGGGGGTAACCTAGCCCTATCCACGAGTACCTGCAGCGATTTCAACAACCTCAAATTCCCTGACTCCACCCGGAGTTCTTGCGACGACCTCATCTCCCACCTCTTTACCAAGAATAGAGCGCCCAAGCGGTGAGAGAACTGAAATGGACCCCTTTGCTACATCTGATTCATCTGGTCCTAGGAGCTGGTAAGTAACCTCCTCATCTGTTTCCATATCCATCAGGGTTATCACTGTTCCAAAGACCGCACGTTTGGTACTCACCGCCGTGCAATCAATGACCTCAGCTCGGCTAAGTTTATCACGAAGCTCTAAGATACGGCCTTCTATATGTCCCTGTCGTTCCTTGGCGGCATGATACTCGGCGTTCTCCGAAAGATCGCCATGTCCTCTGGCGATTTCAATCGCTTTGACCACCTCTGGCCGTTCAACGCGCTCAAGCCGTTCCAATTCATTGCGCATGAACTCGTTGCCTTTTTTAGACATGGGTACTCGTTCAACCATCAATCTGTTCCCTCCAGTTTCTTCAGTGCAGGCAGGGCCTGTTATGCTAAACGTTTGATATGGTGAGCCTGATCATCGGCTCTCGGACAACAGTGGAAATGTGACGGAAATACATTTATCAGTTTTCTAGTGTTTCGGCTTCCATGGCATTTTTTTCCTGTAACAGCAATGCAATTTCCCGACGGATCTCATGATTTGGGGTCTGGCTTTGCTGCAATACCTCCAGCACCTGTGCCAGAGCCTGCGGGTTACCCTCATCACGCAGCAGTTTTGCCATGCTCAGATACACGGCATCACGTTCAGCAGTGATGTGTTCAAGGTCCTGCCAGAGCCACTGGGGATCATCGGTTTTCACCAGAGCCAGCAGACTGCGGGCCAGCTCTGTTTGCGCCGCCTCTTTCAACCCGTTGACCTGCAGGTCTTCCGGGTGTAGTTCCATATATTTTCCATACAGTAGAAAGGCCCGGTCCACCCGGGCCAGTTCCATGTTGAGATCTGCAGCGCGCCGTAAAAGTTCAGCTTCTTCAGGATGGAGTGTCAACAGACGCTCAAGATAGATCAACTCCTGGATGCCGTCACCGGAGAGTCTGCAGTCAAGTGCCAACTGTCGCAAGGCCTCGCTGTTCTCCGGCATCTTCTCGAGCAACAGTCGCCAGCTGGCCATGGCAGCCTCATGGTTACCCTGTGCCTGTTCAGCATGGGCAAGCTCCCGCAATACGGTCAAATCTTTGGGTCGATGGTGATGAACAGCAGTGAGCAGTTGCACAGACCGGACCGTGTCCCCCGCAGAGGCAGCAGTGGCGGCAGCACGACGTTTGAGGTCAACATCATCGGGACGTCGCAACATTAACTGCTCCTGAAGCGGGAGGGCACAGCCATACTTGCCGTCAGCCTCCAGGGCGGCCACCAGACCCTTGAGCGGTTCAATCGCCTCCCTGCCATAAGGCCTGTCCTGGTAGACCCTGCCGTACAGACGAGCGGCGCGCCCTGTTTCTTCCTGTTTGAGCAGGGTTTTCGCTCGGGCCAGGGTAAACCTCCTGCTTTCCGGATGACGACGCAAAAGGCTTTCCAGTTCGATGCCGGCCTGCTGCCAGGCCTCGAGATGCATGAGCAGCACAGCGTATTCCCAGCGAGCCTCATCCACGGTGTGCTTACTGGCCAATACCCGCTCGTACTGGAGCTTTGCCTCAAGGTATTGGTTATCACGAACCAGTTGCCTGGCGCTGTCCCAATGGTTTTTCCACATCGGCGGCGTTGTCGCCCCATGGACATTGATATCCCTTGCCGGGATCTGCAGGTCACTGTCGGTACCACCTGTGGCGGGGACAGTCGAGAACAGCAGAAAAACCAGCACTATCGCATGTATGCTGAAAAGACCCACGAAGAAATCACCCTGCATAAAACGACTGGATAATTTGCACAACATATTCCAGCTGTTCAGCGCGTAATTCAGGAAAAATTGGCAATGCCAGTACCTCTTCAGCAGCCTGTTCGGCAATCGGCAGGCTTGGTGAGGGATACCCTGCCTTTACCAGGCACTCCTGCTGATGCAGACACAGCGGGTAATAGACTTCCGTGCCTATTGAGTGTTCACCAAGATAGGCACGCAACCGATCCCGCTCCGGCACCCGGATAACGAACTGATTGTAGATATGATGATTATGCTCCTCTGCACCCGGAAGATGTCCCCACACCTCTTCGGGCAGGACAACCGGATTTCCAGTAAGACCGGCATCGTTAAAAAACTTTCTGTACAGGTCACCGTTGCGACGACGCCCCTGATGCCACTGTTCAAGAAAGGGGAGTTTTATTGATAAAACAACAGCCTGTACAGGGTCCAGACGAAAATTACCACCAACCATGCTATGATAATATTTCGGCTTAGCACCGTGGTTACGCAGAGAGGCAAGCAAGGCGGCGAAGTCCGCATCAGAAGTGGTAACCATACCGCCATCGCCTATCCCGCCAAGGTTCTTACTGGGAAAAAAGGAAAAACAACCAGCCTTGCCCATACTCCCGGCCCGTCTCCACCGAATTGAGCCATCTTCCTGATACGGATATTCACTGCCAATAGCCTGAGCAGCATCTTCGATCACAGGGATACCCCGTTCCCTGGTACTATCGAGGACAGGCCGCATATCAGCGCACTGACCATAGAGATGTACTGGAATGACAGCCTTGATCCTGTGGTCATGATCTTCCCGCAGCACCTGTTCCAGGGCGTTCGGGTCGATATTGAAACTGTGCGGTTCAATATCGACGAAGACCGGCTCTGCTCCGGCCCTGAGAATCACCCCCATGGTCGCAAAAAAGGAAAAGGGTGTGGTGACAACACGGTCCCCAGGTCCAATGTCCAGTGCCATCATTGCCGCCATAAGGGCATCGGTTCCGCTGGAGACCCCTATGCCAAACCCTGTTGTGCAATATGCTGCAATCTCTTGTTCCAGCTGTTCAACCCTGGGGCCAAGGATATAGCGGGTTGAATCAATCAGTTCACCCACCGATTCAAGGAGCTGGGGGCGCAGCTGCTCGAGCTGCAGCTGCAAATCAAGTAAAGGTACCTGCATACGTTCGCCTCAAAATTTCCATTAAAAAATTTGACTGGCTACAAAAACAACAAGGCGTCTGTCAACTTGCCCAGTACAGGCATGTTGAGGCGCCATCTAACCTACCCAAAAAAACAAACAGGCTCAAAATTACTCCTGTTCATTACTCCTGGCCGTCACCAGCTCTTCGCCATCAAAAAAATCCTGGATATCGGGCATCTCTTTCTCAAATTGCTTTTTCAGCTTCTTTAAAAGATTTGCCTCAATCTGGCGTACCCGCTCCCTGGAGATATTAAACTCATCGGCTATTGTCTGCAGGGTCTGGGGCTCGTCATTCAGAAGCCTCATTTTGAGAATAACCTGCTCCTTGTCGTTAAGCTTGTCTTCGAGGCCACCGAGAATCTCTGCCAGTTTCTTTCGGAGCTGCTGGCTGGCAACAATCTCTTCAATACCGGGATCGTCTGCCGGCAAAAAGCTCTTTTGCTCATTTTCTGAATCATTGCGCACAGGGGCCTCAAGGGACACGTCCCAGTTGTCCATACGCTGCCCCATTTCTATAACTTCGCTCTCCTTGACATTCAACCGCTCCGCGAGAAGCTTGACATCGGGTTTGAACCCCTGCGCCTCCAGCAGTTTTTTCTCCTTGTTCAGGCTGAAGAAAAGTTTGCGCTGCGCCTGGGTAGTACCTATTTTCACGAGCCTCCAGTTATCCATGATGAACTTGAGAATATAGGCGCGTATCCAGTATGCAGCGTAATAGGAGAACTTGACGCCCCGGTACGGGTCAAATTTTCTGGTTGCCTGGACCAGCCCGACATTGCCCTCCTGAATGAGGTCCATAAAATTCTGCATCCAGTACTTCTGAAAATCCATTGCCACCTTGACCACAAGCCGCAAATTTGAGGACACCAGCAGATAGGCAGCCTCGGGATCACCGGTCTCCTGAAAACGAATGGCAAGTTCTTCGGTCTCCTCACGGCTGAGGAGCTCGTACTGGCTGATCTCCTGAAGGTAACGATGAAGTGCCGGGTTCGATAAGGCCGGCAGGTTGTCATCGGTATTCTCTACCACCACCAGCGGGTGATGATCTTGGACTAATGTATCTGTTCCGCTCATAACTTTTTCCTGGTTGATGCTGAAGGACAGGGTCCCGGCCGTTACGGCCTCTTTATCAACAGGCGTATCACACATTCACAACATTTTTTCCACCATACTCTGAATTGAAAAAAAACTCACTTTAAACATCCCTAACAGGCTCGACCATTTTATTTTCGACCCGCCCATGGTAAGATACCAGTTTATGAAACATACTCTTCCTCTCTAGACAACAGCTCAACTCAGCACATGCAGCATATTCGAAATTTCAGTATTATCGCCCATATAGACCACGGGAAATCGACCCTGGCCGACCGCATGATTCAGGTCTGTGACCAGGTATCCGAGCGGGAATTCAAAGACCAGCTCCTTGATACCATGGACATTGAACGCGAACGTGGTATCACCATTAAAAGCCAGACGGTATGCCTGCCTTTTACGGCAAAAGACGGCAAGGCCTACATCCTCAACCTGGTTGACACCCCCGGACATGTGGATTTCAGCTACGAGGTATCCAGGGCCCTGGCGAGCTGTGAAGGGGCACTGCTGCTCATTGATGCTGCCCAGGGCGTCGAGGCGCAAACACTTGCAAACCTCTACCTCGCCATGGAAAATGATCTAGAAATCATCCCTGTGATCAACAAAATCGACCTCCCTGCTGCCGAACCTGACAAGGTTCGCAGCCAGATTGAGGACGATCTCGGCCTCGACGGTAATGCCATCAGGCTCTGCAGTGCCAAAACCGGTGAAGGTGTGCAGGATATCCTCGAAGCTATAGTTGAACTGCTCCCCCCCCCTGAGGGTGATCCACTGGCACCTTTGCAGGCCCTTATCTTCGACGCCCAGTATGATGCCTACCGGGGCACAGTTATTTCCGTACGGGTTATCAACGGCACTCTCAAACCCGGTGCTCTCATTCAGTTCATGTCTAATGGTGCTGAGTACAAGGTTGAGGAGGTCGGCCTCTTCAAGCTAAGCCGGTCGCCGCAACCAGAGCTATCAGCCGGCCAGGTCGGCTACATCATCGCTGGCGTCAAGACGGTCTCCGATACAGCCCCCGGCGACACCATTACGCTCAAGGAATCTCCCTGCCATGCTCCCTTGCCCGGCTTTCAGCCAGTACTGCAGGTAGTTTTCTCCTCTATTTATCCGATCTCCACGGACGACTACGAAGACCTGGCCCGGGCCCTGGAAAAACTCAAGCTCAACGACGCCGCCCTGAGTTTCCAGAAAGACAGCTCTGCGGCATTGGGCTTCGGGTTTCGCTGTGGGTTTCTTGGCCTCCTCCATCTGGAGGTTGTTCAGGAACGCCTGGAGCGTGAGTTCGATGTCTCGCTGATCCTCACCGTGCCCTCGGTTCGCTATCACTGCTACATGCAGGACAAGACCATGATTGAGGTCGATAACCCCGCCTACTATCCAGATCCTGGCGCCATAGACCATATCGAGGAGCCCTATATCAAGGCGACCATCCATATACCAGAACGCTATATGGGCGTGGTCATGACCCTGTGCATGGAACGACGCGGTGAGAATACCAACTACCACTACCCCATGCCCAACCGGATTGAGTTCACCTGTGAGCTACCGCTTGCCGAAGTTATTTATGACTTCTATGACCGGCTCAAATCGATCACTCAAGGGTACGGTTCCTTTGATTATGAGTTACTCGAGTATCGAAAAAGCACTCTGGTTAAACTCGATATCCTGGTCAACGGTGAGCAGGTGGACGCGCTCAGTCAGCTAGTGCACAGCAGCAAGGCCAGGGAACGCGGACTCAAAGCCTGTGAAAAGCTCAAGGAAGAGATTCCCCGACAGATGTTTAAAATTGCCATTCAAGGAGCAATAGGTGGAAATATTATCGCAAGGACAACAATATCGGCGCTAAGAAAGGATGTTACAGCCAAATGCTATGGAGGCGATATTACCCGGAAGCGCAAACTTCTGGAAAAACAAAAGGCTGGAAAGAAACGAATGAAAACCGTGGGCAACGTTGATATTCCCCAGCGGGCCTTTCTTGCGGTGTTGAAGTCAGACTGACCGGTAAACACCCTTCTCCCCTCCCCCAAAAAAAACCTTCCTGTGCATGTACTGCCAGGCAGACATGCACAGGAAGGTTTTTTCCGTAATACCCTTACGCCAGGGACTCAGGAGTGGTCTTCAGCCTCAACAATCTGATAGCGGGGGCAACAGATACCCTTTTGTCCAGGGGTCAGCCCTCGTTGCCTGAAAATATAGGCAATTTCCTTGTCACTGAGGATCGTTTCCCCATTTTTCGCATGGGATATATACACCAGACAATCGCTACAGACATTGACACAGGGACTGTCAAGCTTGCGCATGACCTCCCAGCAAGGCGTTTCTTCCCGGTAGGATGGGCATTGCTGTTGCTCATCGGACTTGCAATCCATGATCTCCCAGCATTTCAGGTCATGCTTGCGTTCCATCGGAATGGCCCTCTTAACGCGTTGCAATTAACAGCACACCTTTCACTTCTGCAGAAATTCAGTGCAGACACTTTCATAGAAAAACAACTACCAGCTTTAAGTAAGCATTGCAAGCCTGCTCTGCAGTTCGGCTATACCTCGCCCATCCCGGGCAGAAGCCAGTACCCGTGCACGTGCTGAAATATTCAGCCCAGCATCGAGGGCAGAGGCGTTACGATACAGCTGATTGCCCGACAACTTGTCGGCCTTGGTGTAGACCGGCAGGTAAGGTATGTGCTGATGCTGTAGCCAGGACACAAGCATCCGGTCATACTCTTTAAGAGAATGCCGCACATCCATGATAACCACCACCATGACCAGCTGTTCCCTGTCAAGCAGATAGGCGGTGATCATCTCCTGCCACTGCAGCTGCAGGTGCTGGGAGACCTTGGCGTAGCCATATCCGGGGAGATCCACCAGATGGAGTACCTCATCCACCAAAAAATAATTCAAACTCTGGGTCTTGCCGGGCTTGGAACTCGTCTTTACCAGTCTTTTTCTGTTCAACAGGCGATTGAGCAGGCTGGATTTTCCCACATTCGACCTGCCCGCAAAGGCGATTTCAGGGAGCTTGGACTGTGGCAGCTGCTTGAGGGTAAAGGCTGAGCAGACAAACTCAACCCGGTTAAAAGGAAGACGCTTTTCCATAACCTGCTGGTGTCGGACGGCGTAACAGCCTCAAATCACCTTGTTGAGGGCATACTCAATAATGCCCTCAGCCCCTATTTTTTTCAGCCGTGGAACCAGATCCCGGACCTGATGTTCAGAGATCACCGTTTCCACAGAAAACCAGTCCATCTTGTACAGCTTTGCAACAGTAGGAGCGTTAAGACTTGGTAAGAGGTGTATTATCTCTTCAAGACGCGGTTGCGGAACATTCATCTTAAGTCCGACAATGCGATCTGCCCGGAGTGCTCCCTGCAAGAGCAACGCGATATTTTCAATCTTTTCACGTTTCCACGGGTCTGCCCATGCCTTTTTTCCGGCAATAAACTGCGTGTTGGACTGCATGATCTCGTAGATAACCCGCAATCCGTGGGCTCGGAGGGTGGACTCGGTTTCAGTGACTTCGACGATCGCGTCAGCAAGCCCTGAAACCGCCTTGGCTTCAGTGGCTCCCCAGGAAAAAGCAACATCTACTTGCAGATCGCGGGCGTTAAAAAAATTTCTGGTCACATTGACCAGTTCAGTGGCAACGCGTTTACCGTTGAGCTCTTCAACCCTGGTGATGGGAGAATCGCCAGGAACGGCGATAACCCAGCGGGTTGGTCTCTTACTGACCTTGGAATACACTAAGTCAGCGACCACCTCCACATCGGAGTCGTTCTCCAGTGTCCAGTCCTTACCGGTGATTCCCGCATCCAGCATCCCGGACTCAATATACCTTGACATCTCCTGCGGACGACAGATAGAGCACTCCAGCTCCGGATCATCCACCTCCGGGAAATAGTTGCGCGACAGCATCTTGATACGCCAGCCTGACTTGGCAAACAGCTCAATCGTCGCCTTTTCGAGGCTACCCTTGGGAAGCCCCAGCTTCAATATGGGCATTGTCGACTCCTCATCATCTGCGGCAAAAGATGTCTCTTCCTTCCTCTTTTACCGGGTTGACTTTCTTTTTTCAAACAGAGGCTACAAATAGTGCACCGGTACCTTTAGCTTCCGTACACTTCTGCCGGGTCAAACACTTGATCTTCAGTCTCACGCAGCTGCCCATCGACAACCTTTCTGTAAAAACAACTACGAAAACCCTTGTGACATGCTGCACCGCCAAGCTGCTCCACTTTAAGCACCACGGTATCTAGATCGCAGTCCACAAAGATCTCCCGCACCAGCTGTACGTGCCCTGAGGATTCTCCCTTGAGCCAGAGTTTATGCCGCGAACGGCTCCAGAAGTGGGCCTTTCCTGTTTCCACCGTACGCTGCCAGGCCAACTCGTTTATATAGGCAAGCATCAGCACCTGACCACTACTACTATCCTGGACTATTGCCGGTAACAATCCATCACTGCTTTTGCTAAAATCAAGCTCAACCATTGTCTGACCTGCTCAAAGAGATATTGTCCCTTACATCCCAGGAAAAAAACTGTTTCCTCGCTTTCGCCACCTCAGAGACAGCACTGTATTGGTTTGAATCCATTTGTCAAGTGTCTCGAAGGGGTCAGAGGGGTAAAGCCTCAGCCCGGTAAGGCCAGGTACCCGCTGTACGTATTTCAATGGCAATCCTTCACAAAAAAAAGTACACTCTTCGCGTTATCGGTCAGGGGGGTACCCCTCCACACAGAACGACTTTTTTGGCAAAACCGTAGAGACTACGCAACATACATGCGGTATCCACCTTCAAATAAACCCAACCATGTTCAAGGAGTACTATGTGTCCGGTTCAATTCACAGACACCGTAACCGTCAGCTATATCGTAACCCTTGATTCTGGAGAAGTAATCGAGGAAGTTCCCGAAAAAAAACCGGTCATCGTGCAAATAGGTTCTGGCCGGATTCTTAAAGCTGTGGAGGCATGTATGCTCGGCATGGAGCCCGGGGAAACACGGTCAGTGCGTGTGCTCCCGGAAGATGCCTATGGCAGCTATCATAAGGAATTAGTGCATACCCTGCCAAAATCCACCTTTGCAGGACGCATTGACCCGAAACCCGGCATGATCTTATCGCTGAACGTCGAACGTGAAGGAGAAGCGCAGCAGATTCCGGCCACAGTCTTGTCGGTTGACAATGATGAGGTCACTGTGGATTACAACCATCCACTGGCCGGCCAATCACTCAATTACGATTTCAAACTCCATGCCATTGGCACCTGAACAGCTTGCATAGTGGTCATACCGTTGCCACGATAACAAGACACAGCAGCCAAAGCAGGCTGCCTCCTCCCCATGGACATGCATGGAGCCTAGTTGACAAACGACCTTCGACCTGTGAGAGATTTACCCTTTTACTTGTCTGCAGAAAAAAGGGTGCTGAGCTGCAGCGGTAATCCCCGTCGGCAGGCAATCCTTTATCATAAAGAAGTACTCTGTATTCTGCGGCAACCAGGTTCTTCAGCGCTTGACACTCTAGATGAACTCAGGTACTGTTTGCGTGATAGGGATGGGTCAAGTGGCCCTTCCTTTCCATGCGGTTCCAACCTTAATGGAGGTAACCATGAGCAATGACAAGCTGAAAAAACTGCTCGCCGGACTCGGTGTAGCAAGCCTGCTCGGCTCTGGGGGAATATCCCTACCCGGAGCCCATGCAGCTGGGAGCGGCTGAGGTGCGAAACCCAGCGCAGGTAGCGCTGAAGCGAGTAAAGATGCCGGAGCAAGCGGCTGAGGTGCCAAGCCCGGTGCAGGTGGCACCGAAACGGTTATTAAAAAGAAACCCGCAGCAAGTGGCTGAGGCGGTAGTGCTGACAGCGCCGTGAGCGCTGCTGAAGAAACCGCGGAAAAGGCTGGAGATGCTGTCGAAAAGGTAGCAGAGCAAGCCGGAGACGCTGCTGAACAGGCTGTCGAACAGGCAGGAGAAGAGGCCAAGGATACAGCAGAACAGGCTGTTGAGGCTGCAGAAGAAATTATCAAAAAAAAGAAACCCGCAGGAAGCGGCTGAAGCGGTTAAACACGCCGCGTGCAGGTCGCACGCAGATTACCTGTAGCAAAGCCGGCTTCCTTTGAGGTCGGCTTTGCTGTTTTCTAATAACCTCAGGAACTGGAGCACCTTCTGAATCCAGCATGTCTAACCAGGTTTGAGGACCTCTTTCCCCTGTGTGCACAGACGCTTGCCCAGATACATCCCCTGACAAGCCTTCCTGAACCAGAAGGTTTTCCTCCCTCCTCCTTGTGTACCCTCCTCCCCTGGCTCGAAGATCTTGCCGCCGTTGATCTTGCACGGCACCGGATCGAAAACATCCCGGTACCACAACCAGTGGACCAGCTGCAGGTCAATCCGGCCCTGGAAATCGTTGAGGTTGCCTGGAACGGACTGAGCGAACTAATTCGTACTGGTGATGCCGGAAAAGTGACTCCTGGGCAAGAGTTCATACTTGTCTACCGCCCAGGATCTAACGAAAAGGTGCGGATCGTCCAGACAAGCGGACACCAGTTGCTGGCCTTGAAAATGATCCTTGAGGGGCTTGACAGCCATGCCGTTGCCGCTGATGCAGCAACAAGTGTCAAGGTCATCGACGAGATCCTCGATGCCGCTGCCAAAGAAGGCCTGCTCCTCAGCCCGGGATCACAGATTCGCCGCAGCGCCGACCTTGCAATGGCCGGCTGGAATGAGAATGTCCTCGCAGCCGAGACCTTCACCCTGCAGTGGCACCTGACTCAGCGCTGTGACCTCCACTGCCGGCACTGTTATGATCGCAGCGACCGAAACCCCATGAGCCTGGCACAGGGACTTGCCATACTGGAGCAGCTCCACCGATTTTGCCGAAGTCACCATGTTGCCGGCCAGGTAAGTTTTTCCGGTGGCAACCCCCTGCTTTCCCCGCATTTTGACCGACTCTACGAAAAGGCCGCAGCTCTTGGGTTGCTGACGGCGATCCTTGGCAACCCCACTGACAGGACTACTCTGGAGCGAATCATCGCCATCAATCCTCCAGCGTTCTTCCAGGTGAGCCTTGAAGGTCTGCAGCCACACAATGACTATATCCGCGGAGTCGGCCACTTTGCCCGAACCCTCGATTTTCTCGAACTACTCAAGGAATACGACATCTATTCCATGGTGATGCTGACCCTGACCAGGGCCAACCAGGCCCAAGTCCTGGATCTCGCCGAGCTGCTCAGGGGAAAGGTTGACCTGTTCACCTTCAATCGCCTCGCCATGGTTGGTGAAGGTGCGGCCCTGGCGTCGGTGCAGCCGGAGTCGTACGAGCAGTTCCTTCACGACTACCTGCAAGCCGCCAGACAGGCTCCGCATATGGCCCTCAAGGACAACCTCTTCAACCACTGCCTGGAAACCACTGGATGCACCCTGACAGGAGGATGCACAGGCTTCGGCTGTGGTGCTGCCTTTAACTTCCTCTCTCTCCTGCCCGACGGCGAGGTCCATGCCTGCCGTAAACTGCCCTCCCCTCTCGGCAACCTCCTCACGACCGATCTGAAAGACCTCTATCACAGTAAACAGGCCCGCCAATACCGGCAGGGTCCAGAACCCTGTAAAGACTGCTCGATTCGCCCTGTCTGTGGTGGCTGCATGGCGGTGGCCTACGGCTTCGGTCTGGATATCTTTAGCGAGCTCGACCCCTACTGCATGCGGTGCCACACTGCCACAGGGACACCTTCCTCCTGAGCCAGATGCTGTATCTTTCCTCTAAAGCGTCCATGAACCTGCTCAGCAGGCATCACAAAAAATGAGAGCTGACAACGTATGCTGAGCGCAAAGTTTTTCGTTTATTTCGGAGCAACAGCACCTATTACTGCTTGACCCCGTTTTTTCACTGCGCTGCCTTCTCATAATAAATAAAGCCAACAGCATTCATCAGTACCTGTGCGGCAAGAATTGAAGTGATCCCTGTCGGGTCATAAGGTGGGGAGACCTCCACAAGATCCATACCAACGACATGCCCCTGTTTAGCAAGCCCCTGGAGAAGCTCGAGGACTTCATAATAGATGAACCCTCCATGACTTGGCGTCCCTGTTCCCGGGGCAATTGATGGGTCGAATCCGTCAATGTCGATAGTGATGTAGTAGTTGACACCGGCAGGAATTCGTTTAAGGACCTCGTCTTTTCCCATCGCCCTTACCTGCCTGACAGAAATGATGTCAGATCCACACTCTCGGGCGTAGGCATAGTCCTGACTGTTGGAAGAGGAAACATTCCTGATACCCAGCTGAGTGAATCCGGTCACATGAGGCATTTCCGAGGCCCGGCGCATAGGATTACCGTGTCCATATCTGACCCCGTGACGCTGATCGACAAAATCAATGTGGGCATCAAAGTGAACAACATGAAAAGGGGCTCCACCGGAAAATGCCTTGATAGCCGGAGCAGTGATAGAATGGTCACCACCGAGAATTAACGGCATTGCTCTTTTTTCTATAATTTTGCGGATGGCAGCCTCTGTGTTAGCATGACTCTTTTCCATATCCGTATGGATAATATCGGCATCGCCAACATCGACGATCCGTACCTGTTCTTCTGTCAGGTACGTTATATCATCCTCATGATCATAGGCGCCACCATGACCAAAGGAAAAGAGAGTTGATGCTTCTCGTATTGCACGCGGCCCAAAACGAGACCCGGAACGATACTGACCGCCCATATCATTGGGGACACCAAGGACAGCAACATCGGCATCTAACGTATCGAGGTCAGTACAGATTGGCGATTTAGCAAAGGTGCAGTGCCCAACGAAAGGAAGATTTAATCTGCCGCTATCATAAGCAAATTTTGACATACCAGGCTCCTTCTTTATATAAAGCTGTTATGATGCTTTGTTTATTTATTGTAAGCAAGATCTCTTAAGAAAAGACCAACTTCTGGATACACCATTATAACAGCCGATACAATCACCAGGATAGCAATAAAAACCGGCGTCTCCCGAACCACCTCTAAATAGGGTCTCCGGAATATGGCAATCGCTGTAAAAATATTGCAGCCAAAGGGTGGGGTCGCCGCCCCTATTGCAGCTTGAAGCGTGACAATAACCCCTAAAGCAATCGGATCAATGCCGACGTTCATGGCGATAGGGTAAAGCACCGGGGTCAGAACCATGATAACAACCACGTTGTCAATGAACATGCAGGCGAGAAAGTAGGCCAGAGTTATGATGATCAGTGTATGGTAGAGGCTGGGATCTGGACCAAACACAACCGGCAGGATCATGTTGGGAATCCTGGCAAAGGTGACAACCCAGGAGAAGGCTGCGCCCATGGACAGGAGTATAAAAACCACACCGGTAATCACCCCGGTTTCCAGGGCTATTTCTGGGATTTCCTGCCATTTAATGGACTTGTAACAAAACATTTCCAGAAAAAGCGCATAGAGGATACTCACCCCTGCAGCCTCGTTGGGGCTGAACGTCCCAGAGTAGATACCACCGATAATCAACACAGGGAAAACAAATGAAGGGAGTGCGCGCTTGGTCGCTTCCCAGCGTTCTTTCCAGGTAGCTTTTTCCGGCAGAGGAATATGATGCCATTTGGCATGAAAATAGCTGTAAATTGAAAAGAGAATGAGAATAAGAATACCTGGTCCGATACCAGCAATAAACAGTTCTCCAACGGAATTCCCAGTAACGACCCCGTAAAGAATCATGCCTATGGAGGGCGGAATTAACAGGGCAATATTGGATGCACAGATAATTAGAGCCATGGCATAAGAACTGGAATATCCAAATTTCAACAAACGTGGCAGCAAGGGTTGACCGATGGCAACAACAGTTGCCTGGGTAGAACCGGAGATGGATCCAAATCCTGTGCAGGCTCCAGACGTGGCAATAGCTAAACCACCCGGCAAATGTCCCACAAATTTAACGACAAATGTAATCAGACGATCCGCAGTAGTTCCACGCGTCATAATATTTGCTGCAAAAATAAACAGGGGAATAGCAATCAGCGACATAAGTCGAACACCGGAGATCATTTGCTGGAGTAACAAAGAAAAGGGAAGCGATGAAAAATAACCTTTGACAACAACCAGCGGCCCGGCAATGATTGGGACCATTAAAGGGAATCCGAGGACAAGGAAAACCACCATCACCAAAAGCATCAACGTGAGCACGAGACCTCCTCTGAATTATTGATACTAGCCGTCACTATTTCCCTGAGTTCTGCTTTTTTCTCAAAAGACAACCAGACTCCTTTTTCAGTAACGTTCTTGAGGCATGTAAGTACATACTGAATCCCTCCCAAGCATAAGCCGACAGGAACACAGAGTATAACAAGATAGGGGCTTAGGAAGCAAAAAACACAAAAAATGTGTTAAGCCTCTAAAATGCCATTAAAAAATAGATACCAAAAGTGCAGTAAAATATCAGAGCGAAAA
>PDTC01000027.1 GCA_002748735.1 Desulfobulbus propionicus
GGTGCCGGCTTTATCATCGGCGTGCTTCAAAAAGGGATGCCCATGACCGATGCAGCCCAGAATTACACGATCCTCACCATTGGCGATGGTCTGGTTGGTCAGGTTCCGGCGCTCATTATATCCACTGCAGCCGGTATGCTGGTCACCAGATCAGCTGGCAAGGAAGACTTTGGCTCTGAACTCAAACTCCAATTCACCAGGTACTCCAAAGCATTGTGGGTGGTTTCGGCAATTCTCCTTGCGT
Organism: Desulfobulbus propionicus; assembly: GCA_002748735.1. Taxonomy (GTDB): domain Bacteria; phylum Desulfobacterota; class Desulfobulbia; order Desulfobulbales; family Desulfobulbaceae; genus Desulfobulbus_B; species Desulfobulbus_B propionicus_A. Next base: position 245 of record PDTC01000027.1, read on the forward strand.
TTGCCCTCATTCCTGGAATGCCCTTTCTCCCCTTCCTGGTTATCGCGGCAGGACTTGCTTTTGCAGCCTACTCCATTGACAAGGCTGAAAAAGAAGCAGAAAAGGCGAAACCGCTTATTGAAGAACCAGAACCAATCATCAAGCCAGATGAAGATTATGAGCAGATGCTTAACGTAGACCTCATCGAACTTGAGGTGGGATACGGGTTGATCCCCTTTGTTGACGCTGCCCAGGATGGAGAGCTGTTACAACGTATCCAATCCATCCGTAAGCAATTTGCTCTTTCAAGCGGCTTTATTGTTCCGCCTGTCCACATCAAGGATAACCTCCAGCTCAGCCCTAACCAGTACACCATCAGCTTGAAAGGTGTTCAGGTAGCTACTGCTGAAATGATGCCAGGCTACAGCATGGCCATGGATCCAGGTATGGTCACGGAAACCATCACCGGTATTCCAACCCAGGAACCCGCCTTCCAGTTGCCTGCCACCTGGATCACCGAAGATAAACGTGAGCAGGCCCAGATTGCTGGCTACACGGTGGTGGATTGCACTACCGTCATGGCGACCCACATCTCTGAAATCATAAAACAACACGCCCATGAGCTGCTTGGTCGTCAGGAGACACAAAATCTCATTGACAACCTGGGCCAAACCTATCCCAAGCTCATTGAAGATCTGGTGCCCAATATCCTCAATCTTGGCTCAATCATGCGGGTGCTGCAAAACCTGCTGCGGGAAAATGTTTCCATCCGCGACCTGCGCTCTATCCTGGAAACCATGGCAGACTACACGCCCATGACCCAGGATACCGACACCTTGACCGAATATGTACGGCATGCTCTTTCACGATCCATATCCTCTACCTTCACCATGGAAGATGGCACCATGTCCATCCTGACCATGGATCGTAGCGTTGAAGATACCATTCAGACAGCTATCCAGCATCGAGAGCACGGTTCTTATCTGGCCCTGGACCCAACAGTTGCCCAAAAAATTCTTGATAGTCTCGGCAACCTGATTTCAAGCTACCCAGGTGGTCAGCAACCAGCCCTGCTGGTTACACCGCAGATCAGACCCCATGTGCGCAGGCTGACGGAACGGTATTTCCCGAACCTGGCGGTGCTCTCGCATAACGAAATAACCACAAACGTAAACATTCAATCAGTTGGAACGGTAACCATCAATGCAAGTTAAGGTTTTTGAAGCTCCAGATATGTCCAGTGGGTTGAAACTGGTAAAAGATACATTTGGCCCTGATGCGTTGATTCTCTCCACCCGCACGGTTAAACGTGGGGGTAAACTGGGGTTGATGGGCAAATCAATCCTGGAAATTAC
>PDTC01000028.1 GCA_002748735.1 Desulfobulbus propionicus
AGCAGGAACAACAGGGCTGATTTTCAATGAACCACTGCTCTGGGAAAAAGGAAAAAAAGGCCGTACGGCGATGTCCATCCCGGCATCGGATGTCCCCGAAGTTGCAATGGATACCGCCCTTGCCGGAAAGGGTCCCGATTTCCCCGATCTCAGTGAAATAGACGTGGTACGCCATTATACCCGTCTTTCTCAGTGGAACTTTGGCGTGGACAGCGGCATGTACCCATTGGGTTCATGCACCATGAAATACAATCCAAAAATCAACGAGAAGATGGCGGCGTTACCGGCACTTGCCGCAGCCCATCCGATGCTTGATGATGAATACCTCCAGGGCTCTCTTCGCATCATGTACGAGCTCCAGGAGTATCTGGCTGCGATTACCGGGATGGCAGCAACCTCACTGCAACCCGCAGCAGGGGCCCAAGGTGAATTAACCGGAATGCTGGTCATTGCCGCCTACCACCGCAGCAAGGGCAAGAAATGCACCAAGATCCTGATCCCGGATACCGCCCACGGCACCAATCCCGCAAGTGCAGCACTCTGCGGTTTCAAACCGGTTCCAGTGGCCTCCAACGCCGACGGCATTCTCGACCCGGAGAGCGTTCGTGAGCTGATGGATGAAGATACCGCAGGGATCATGGTCACCAACCCCAATACCTTGGGATTATTTGAGGCCAATATCCGGGAAATTGCCGATATCATCCATGCCAAAGGCGGTCTGGTCTATGGCGACGGCGCCAATATGAATGCGGTCATGGGCATTATCAATGCGGCCAACTGCGGCGTTGACGTGATGCATCTCAATCTGCACAAGACCTTCTCCACACCTCACGGTGGTGGTGGTCCCGGTGCCGGGCCGATATGCGTCGTTGAAAAACTGGCAAAATTCCTGCCGACACCTCTGGCGGTCAAAGAGGGAGACAGCTACCACCTGCGCTGGGATAACCCGGAATCCATAGGCCGGGTACACGGTTTCCACGGTAATTTTGGCATTCTGATCAGGGCCTATAGCTACATCCTCACCATGGGAGCCAAGGACCTGAAACGAGCAAGCCAGCTTGCGGTACTCAACGCCAATTACATCAGAGAACGCCTCAAAGGACATCTTGAGCTGCCATACCAAACCCCGAGTATGCACGAATGCGTTTTTTCCGATGCGAAACAGCACCAGTACAAGGTAAGCACCCTGGATATTGCAAAACGGCTCATCGATTACGGCTATCATCCGCCGACAATCTACTTCCCGCTAGTGGTTGCCGGGGCGATCATGATCGAGCCCACCGAGACCGAATGCAAGGAAGATATCGACCAGTTCATTGCAGCCATCCTGGCCATCCTTGATGAGGCC